>NZ_NSFZ01000002.1:0-671854 GCF_002294915.1 Mesorhizobium sp. WSM3879
TGCGTATTCCCTTAGGAGACTGGCGACGGTCCTTGAATCGGCTTTTGACATTGTCGAGGCAAACGGGGCCAATCTCCCCAGGTTCCAATCAGGCAGGGGCAGCGAAGAACTCCATGCTTGCTGCCGTTTTCCCGGACCGGGGCGTTACAGATTCGGCAACGATTGGTCGGCGCGACCCCATCCCGCCAGAGCTTTGTAGGCTGCGCGTTTCTTCAATTCAGGAGCGTCGCCGACGTGAAAATGCGAGGGCGCATCAATCGTCTTCATCTCCGCCCAGGTGATCGGCGCCGCGACCGGAGCGCCCGGTCGGGACCTTGCGCTGTAAGGCATGATCGCGGTCGCCCCGCGCTGGTTGCGCAAATAGTCCACAAAGATGCGACCCTTCCGGCGCGCCTTTGACAGCGCGGCCGTAAAGTGGGCGGGATCGCTCTGCGCGACCGCTTGAGCGAGGCGAGACGCGAAGTCTTTCACTTGCGGCCACTCGGCCTGAGGGGTCAGGGGCGCGATCACATGCACCCCTTTGCCTCCCGTCAGCATCGGGAAGGTCGTAAGTCCCAACGATTTCAGAATATCACGAAACTGGAAAGCAGCCGCGCGGACCGCTTCGAAATCGAGACCCTCATCGGGGTCGAGGTCGAACACGAGGCGGTCGGGCTTTTCGACATCCTCGATCCGAGATCCCCACCCATGCAGCTCGATCGTTCCCATCTGGACGCAGGTCATCAGCCCATTGGCATCGTCGACATAAAGATATGGCTCCTCGTGGCCGTCTTTTTCCGTGATACCCACTTGGTGGACTTTGTCGCCAAAGCTCCCGGCATCATGCTTCTGGAAAAAGCACTTCTTGGCCCGGCCCTGGGGGCACCGAACCAGACTGATCGGCCGATTGCCGACCCAGGGAAGCATGATCTCCGCGACGGCCGCGTAGTGGTCGGCGAGCTGGCCCTTTGTGATATTGGACTCCGGATAGATCACGCGGTCACGGTTGCTGATGGCGATGGTGTGCGCCCGCGACGTGGTCAGATTGGCCGTCCGACGTTCCGTCTCCAGAACGACCGCCTCCGGCTTCTTGTCTTCGCGTAGACCGAGGTAGCTCGGATGTCTCAGCGTTCCTTCCTTGGTCATCTCGGTGAAGGCAATCTCCGCGACCAGCTTGGGGTAAAGCCAATGTGCTCCGCGAACTTCGGCTCGCGGCGCCTCGACGGTCGCGGCCTTCTGCTCGAGCGGTGCCATGATCTTCATGAGACGGAAGAGTTCAGCTGTATCGAAGCCGGTGCCGACTTTCCCGGCATAACGTAGCTTGCCGCCGTCATGCACCCCCAGAATCAATGACCGGAAGGCGCGGACCTTGTCGGACGGCGTCCAGCCGACAATTACGAATTCCTGCCGCTTGATGCACTTGATCTTGAGCCAGCTTCCGCTGCGGGCTGCCACATAGTGCGAATCGGCGAGCTTCGAAACAACTCCCTCGAGACCGGCTGCGCAAAAGCGTTCGAGCAGCTCTTCTCCGCGACCGAGGATATGATCGGAATAGCGAAGGATCGCGTTCTTCGCGGGCAAAATTGCCTGGAGCTTCTCCTTGCGTTCAAGGAGCGGGCGCCTCGTGAGATCTTCGCCATCGAGCTCAAGGAGATCGAAGGCATAAAAATCGATAGTGGCTGGCGCACCCTTTAATGCGTTCTGAAGTGCCTGGAAGTTTGATCTTCCGTTCGCATCGACAACGACGGCCTCGCCGTCGATCAGAGCGGAGCGGACCTTGAGCTTGCGGGCTTCCGAAAGAACGGAAGGAAAACGCTGCGACCAGTCCAGACCAGAGCGCGTGTAGGCACGCGCTTCCCCACTGCCGACACCAACGAGAATGCGGTAGCCATCGTATTTCATTTCGTGGATCCAGCGGTCGCCGGCAGGGACGGTATCTACGAGCGTTGCGAGCTGGACGGGCCGAAAAGTGGGCAGCGATGAATTGGTTTGGTCACGCATATGCGACTTCGCTTGAGGAGCGCTCGACCCAGGGATTGCCTTACGCGACGTTGGCTTCACCACTCTCACGCGCCCCAAACCCAAGACGAAGTGGCTTAATCGCGTCCAACGCGCGATTGCTTCTTTGGTTTCGTTCCGGGGGGTTGAGCTTGTCTCCATTATTGCTGAGTCCGTGTGCCTGCCTGCAAGCCCGCAGCGGTATCGTTGCCCTAGACGGCAAGTATGCGGACCGCCCATCACGCTTCGGAAGCAGCTCCGCGATCGCCTGCATCAGCTCGTGCAGAACACCAGAGTGGCGCCTCCCGCCGATGCCCCCGCGCCCATCATCGACCCGACGGTTGAATGGGTGAAACCGGGCAGCATAACAGCCTGGGTCCGCCATCTTAGGAACAGCCAAAGCTACGGCAGGGTGCCTTGCAGAGCATCAGCGAAGAAGGAACCTAAAGCCGCCTTCCGGCTTCTCTCGCCATGACCACGCGCGGGATCAATTTCTTAGACCGGTGGATGGCGGATCACCTGCCGAATGCGATCACGGACGATTCAATGGCCATCGTTTACCTCGTCGAAGAGGCCCTGAAAGCTGCTGAGCGAGAAGGCATTAGCCCCGACGAGATCAGCGAGGAGGTTGGCACAGTCTTCGAAGTGATCCTCGATGCGATGCAGAACCGAGAAGGCGGCTTGGCGGCCTGAGGCTCCTGTGGAGCGATGCGTTGACTTAGGAAATGTTAATGTCGGCCGCTGCAAAGGCGGCGCATAAATGCCGACCTGCCCTGGCTCGCAACACGGGGTAAGAGGCCCGGCCTGCCCCGCTCTAGTCGCTCCCCGACTTCCCCGCTCGCAGGCCGGGTCGGCTCAGCTTCAACTGATGGGTAAACTGCAATCGGAGCGGCTCGCCAGGTCATTTGAACGCGTACCTGTTAACAACCCCGTCTGCCTCATGCGTGACCCGGATCCAGCGCTGTTCGTCACCGGGTACGTTCGTGACCTCCCTGCCCGTGGCCGTTTCGGCTGCCACCCATGGAGTATTTGCACTGACGGTACGACTACTCACAACGATGTCCCCATCCATCTCTTCCACGCGATAAACCTTCATGTGCAACCTCTGCTCTATTCATCCCGTATCTGAACAGAGATCCAGGAAGCTTAGTTCCTGGACGAAGCGGCGACCCGAAGAGCGCGGGTCAAAAGACGATGCCCGTCACCCCAGGCAACGGGATGGCGGGCATCGATCTAGCGGCTGCCGACGAGGGAAGGTGACGCATTTCCTCGCCGGCTCCATCCAATGCAATGGCGAGGATTTAGTTTCAGCGTTGGGACCAAAGCGTCAGTTGCTCCGACTTCGGTCGCATCGGGAACCTTCCGCACGTCGGCAGGTTTGGTTCCGCGGCGCGATTCATCCCGAGGCGCGCCGATGGGTTGCGCGAGACCCCGGAGCCCCGTTCGTCCTCACGAGCGGGCGCTTGCATGTGATGCTGCCGAACAAGGAACCTAAGATCGCGGCCGGCTTTTCCACCGCATGAGCGCGCGCGCTTTGGAATTTCTGGACCGATGAATGGCAGACCATCTGCCAAACGTGAGCACCGACGACCCAGGGGCCATTGCCGATCTTGTCGTTGAACTCCTTGCCTCTGCCGGGCGTCAGGGCATCGCGCCCAAAGAGATACATGAGGAGGTCGACAGCGTTTTCGCCTTGTGAGCGAGGCGATGCAGCACCGTGGGGGCGGCTTGGCGGGTTGCCATAGAATCAGCAAACTGCGTTGCGATCGGCCCTGGCTCAACATGTCATGATTTGGCCCCGTAAAAATAACGGCATGTCGGCGCCGCGGCACGATGTAGCCTAGACATGGAGTGCCCGGCCTGCCGAGGAGTCGAGGAGACCTTGGCGCACAGGCCGGGCTCTTACCCCGTGCTAACCACGGCGGGGCAGAGCTGCATTATGCGCCACCGTTCAGTGGTAGGCATCCGCCTTTTTAGTAGTAGCTAATGAACAGCCCGCCGCAGCTAATAGCGTAAGCGACGGGCTTTTTAGGTTGCCACTGAGACGGCTACATTCCTGAAGGAACCGACCGCTCATTTGGTTAATCGCTGAGGCCTGAATCCGTTCCACAACGGGACCGTTTTGTGAGATAATGGCAGATGCCTCGCCGAGGGCGGCGGTCATGTCATTGTCGCGTTGCGGTGGCGTCTACGGGCCCGCTGATCTGGACATGCTCCAGCGGGTGTTTAACCGGTTGTGCGACGAGCGACGACTGGCCAAGAAGGATCGCGAACAGCGGGAATGTTTGGCTAGGGAAATCCTCCAAGCTTTTGATGATGGCATCACCGACGAAGCTGACCTGCTACGAGCGCTTTCTAAGCGACGGAGAGCGTAGCGCGCCTGCGGCCTCGGATCATTCGCGTGGGAAAAGTCAAACGCTGGCTATGGCTGAACGCTTGTCTAGCTCGGCGGCTTTATCGGCTAAGCCTCAGGTCGGCCCCAATTGGAACGGCTACGCGCCTCAGAGAAGGTCCGACAAAAAAGAGCCCTCACACCGGCAGGCTCTTTCAATCAATGTGGTCGCGGCGCAAGAGCTTCGTGCACTAATGCTTTCGGCCACGGTCACCTCGGGCTCACGCTCGCACCGATCACTGCCCGGCTAGTCGGCGAGGTCCTTTCACGGAAAGCATCGCACGCCTTTGGCTGGTCCCGGTTCCTCTAATCGCGAACCAGGGAACCGCCCTGTTCGGCGACGTTCTTGAGGCTCCATGCAAAGGCTACCTGGTTTTGCGAGTGGCGGCCGCTGCCCGCGCCGGCGCCTCCTGGATGTTGGCGGCGCCGCCCATGTCACCATTCTTGGTGCGGCCGGCCCCCGGTCCTGCTCCAAGGTCGGCGCCCGTCATCGGATCGGAAGCCGGGTCCGAGAGTGTCCGCTCCGCCATATTGGCCGCGACTTTCTTGTCCTTGGCATTTAGCTTGACACTCGCCATCCCGTCGCCGCCGTCGGCAGGCATCACCTCTTCGAGATTGTCGATGCGGTCCCATTCGCCTCCCGAATTCCAGGGTCCCGTGGCGTCTCCTTCGCCCTGCGAGGTGTTGACGTACATGCTGGCATATTTCTCGATGCCCGGTAGTTTGCCCGTCGGGAAGTTGTTCTCTATCGCGTACAGCGCTTTCTCGAAGGACTTCTGGTGGGCGACTTCGCGCGTCATCAGAAAGCCGAGGGCATCCTTGATGCCGGGATCATCGGTGATGTTGATCAGTCGCTCGTAAACGACCTTGGCACGAGCTTCGGCCGCGATGTTGGAGCGCAGGTCCACCGTTGGTTCGCCGCGAGAATCGATATAGGCGGCGGTCCAAGGCACGCCGGCCGAGTCGCACAATGCGGGTCCGCCGCCAAACAGGATTGACTCCTTGGCCGTTGTGCCGCTGGCGCCAACCATCAAATACAGCTCAGCTTCCTTCATTTGCCCCTCGGCAAGCTGCGCCTTGAGCCCCTTGTTCAGCATTGTGACAATAGATCCGACCACCTCGAGGTGGCTTAGTTCTTCGGTCGCAATGTCGAGCAACATGTCTTTCCGGCCGACATCATCCTCGCCCAGCCCTTGGGTGAAATAGCGCATAGCGGCGGCCAACTCGCCATCGGCTCCGCCGAATTGCTCCATTATCATGCATGCCAGTTTCGGATTCGGCTCCGACACACGGACGGTGTATTGCAGTCGCTTATTGTGCATGAACATGAGGGTTCTCCAGGGTTGGGATACGTCCGAACCACTTTGCATCAGGAATGTTCCTTGACACCGCGATGCCATACCTTGGCGCGAGAGGCGGCGAGCGTCACGCCTTGAGCATGCAGCCAGTTCACTCGAACATTTCGAAGATCGCACGAGCTTTAAGAACCCGGGCACCCGCTTCATCCCGAACATCGACGAAGAGTTCGAGCCGGTCTTCGATCGGAACAATCTCGGCCGCCATCTCGGCCAATGCCGTCGAGGCCTCCCGCCTTACCGCCTGCATGTCATCCAGTTCCGCGCCGGTTTCATCGGTCACGTGAGCTGAGCCGTTGAACGTGTCGAAGAAGTAGCGGCTCATCGAGTGCCTAGCGCCTTTGCCTCACGCTCTAGGGTCTCGCGGTCATTTCCATGCCTGGCGATCAGCTCGCGGACCTGAGGGATCGAGAGTCCGAACTTGCTGGCGAAGTAGCCGACCTCATACTCCTGATCCCCCGACACACGGTCGCGATCGCGCGCATCGCGTTTGCTTTTGTCGTCCGCCATGGTTCCGTTCCTCCTCTCTGGCCTAAGGAAAGACGGACGAGGCGAGAATGTTCCTCCTATCCGCTTGCGGGCGCGCCAAATCGGCAGGTCGATCCCCTTGGGTGTTGCCGTCAGGTGGCAACATGAAGCCCGTCGCTTACGCTGATTAGCCGCGACGGGCTTTTGATTAAGGTAGGCCAAGTGCCAGCCGGCGAAAGGCGCATCATGCAGACTTGCCCTGCCAAACGGGGCGAAGCCCGGCCTTGCCAGCCCAATGGGCCCCGACGCCTGCAGGCGGCGCACCCCTGAGGCTGTTTGCCGGGCTCTTTATTAGCTAAGTCTTAGAAAATGTTAATGTGGGTCGCTGCAAAGGGCGCATAATGTGTGTCTGCCCCGGCTCGTAACGGGGTAAGAGGCCCGGCCTGCTCTCCACGTCCCCAGCCCACCCCGCGACAGGCCGGGTCCTCCTGTCCTGAGCTAGGCCCGCTCCGTCTTTCCTCTCTGTCTGAATAGGGAACATCGCGACGGGTAAGCGGTTATGGATTCGACGGCGCGGTTGGTGTCCCAGTTCTATCCGAGCCGTCTAATAAAAAGCAACGAGCCCGCTCGACCCTCCCACGAGCGGGCTCTTGCCGTTCTGGTGCTCTCTATCCTCGAGGCCTATATGGCCAGGCATGGGTAACGGCTGGACGCTTCAGGAGCTGATCAACGCGGGCATGTCCGTCACAGCGGGCTGTCTCGATTGCCATCGTCATCACTCAAGTCGTACTCTAGCATTTGGTGGCCAGCGTACAGCTCGCGGATCGCCGGCTCGTTGTCGTAGGAGACAACCCACGGGATTGTAGGATCCAGCTCGACTATCGAATCGCGAAGTGTTCCGTGGTCCTCCGGGCGATAGAAGTCGAGCTATTCGGTCCGAAACGGAAGACAGGGCAAAGAGGTTATGTTTCTTTCTGACTGTCTCAAACCGGCTTCACTGACCGACGGGGGCTTCAAGCCGCCCCGACGCAACCAGAGTTCAACCTGGCCTGTTAACCGGGTCAGCAACGGGCTTAGGCTCCAGGAGCAGATCCGGCCGCGCCAGCGCGAGATCTCGGCGCCTTCAGGCGGTGTCGGTGCCACCCGCTACCCGTCGGTGATCGGGGTAGGGCGATCTTCGAAACGATTGCCATCGCCTGGTGGTGCGAGAAACCTCTGTACGGGGCTCTATTCCAATTCGCATCCAGAATGGCAACGATCCGGCAACAAAAACGGTGTAGCTCTCGGCCAGCTGGTGTAGGCTGGAGCACGTGCCGAGCCCGTTTGGAACCACATTGGCAACATCGAGCCAAAACGGCGCAGGGTGTGAAAGGGGGCCGCTACGCCTTGCAATTCAAGGCGTCTGCGGTTATTCAGACGCCCGTTGCTGCGGTAGCTCAGTGGTAGAGCACTCCCTTGGTAAGGGAGAGGTCGAGAGTTCAATCCTCTCTCGCAGCACCAGCCTATCCCTTTGATTGGGAATAGCTATCTGACTTTCTTGGTTTTTTCGGCGCCTGTCTGGTACACAGGGGTGGTGTTAGCTCGAGACTGTCTAGACCCTGGGCGATGGAAGACGACCGGCGTCTATTACCTTCGACAACGCGCCCCTCCAATTTGATGATTTTCCGCTGGACGGAAAGGTCGGTATTCCCGTGGCGAAGACCGCAAGAACGGTTAAAGCTGGGAGACCCAAGGCCAAGAAGCTCCAACGATCACGCTCAGTCCTTGAGAGGCGCGGACGTGCGGAATACATCTTGGCCTTCTGCAAGGTCAGCCTTTGAACGAGGAGACTGGTATTGCCCCTGTGCCTGCCGATCCTGCGCCACCTGAAATCCCCTGACCTGTTCGGCGCTATCGACCGTGTGCCGGCGCTTGGCACGCCGGTTGGCGGGAGCACGTTCGAGGTCTTCAATCCATCGACGGGCGAATTGCTGGCGGAACTTCCCGACATGGGGATTGCGGAGACGCGCGCGGCGATCGACAAGGCCTATGCCGCACAGGCCGAATGGGCGGGGCTGACGGCCCGGGAGCGCAGCGAAATGCTGTGGCAGTGGCATCAACTGATCGTCACCCACACCGACGATCTCGCGGCGATCCTCACCGCGGAGATGGGCAAGCCGCTCGCCGAAGCCAGATCGGAAGTCTCGCATGCGGCGGCGTATCTGCAATGGTATGCCGAGGAGGCCAATCGCATCTATGGCGAGACGATCTCGGCACCGTCGACGGACCGCCGCATGCTGGTGATCAAGCAGCCGATCGGCGTCGTCGGCACCATCACACCATGGAACTTTCCCGCATCGATGGTGGCGCGCAAGATCTCACCGGCGCTGGCGGCAGGCTGCGCCATTGTGCTTAAGCCTGCCGAACAGACGCCGCTTGTTGCAGGTGCCATGTTCGCGCTTGCCGCCGAGGCCGGCTTTCCCGATGGTGTTGTAAATCTCATTTATGCCTCGGAGGGTGCCGCGGTGGGGTGCGAGCTCTGCCACAATCCCAAAGTGCGCAAGATCAGTTTTACCGGCTCGACCGAGGTCGGACGCCTGCTCATGCGCCAGTGCTCGGACCAGATCAAGAAGGTCAGTCTCGAGCTCGGCGGCAATGCGCCTTTCATCGTCTTCGACGACGCCGACATCGATGCCGCCGTGGATGGGGCGGTCCAGGCGAAGTTCCGCAATGCCGGCCAGACTTGCGTTTCGGCGAACCGACTTTACGTCCAATCGGACGTTCATGATGAGTTCGTCGACAAATTCGTGCGGCGGGTCGGCGAGCTTCAGGTCGGTGACGGTTTCGATCCCGGCGTCGCCATCGGCCCGCTGATCGACAGGCGGGCGCTCGCCAAGATCGAATCCCACATCGCCGATGCCGTGGCAAAGGGCGGCGCGATCCGGTGCGGCGGAGGCCGGATCGCCAGAGACGGCACGTTTTTCCAGCCGACGGTCCTTACCGACGTCTCCAGCGCCATGACGGTGGCGCGGGAGGAGACATTCGGGCCGTTGGCCCCCGTCATCCGTTTCGAGGATGGCGATCAGGTCGTGCGTGAAGCCAACGACACGATCTATGGCCTCGCCGCCTATTTCTATGCGTCCAACCTGAAGCGCGTCTGGCGCGTGGCGGAGGCCCTGGAATACGGCATGGTGGGCATCAACACCGGGCGCATGTCCTCGGAAGCGGCACCCTTCGGTGGCGTCAAGCAGTCCGGCATCGGACGGGAGGGGTCCCGCCACGGCCTCGAGGACTACCTTGAGATGAAATATCTCTGCATGGGCGGCATCTGAGACGCAGGGATTTGAACCGCAGCTCCCGCCAGGTTGTCGGCGGGGTTGGCCGCTGGTCGCGCCGCTCAGTTGTTGAAATGGGACAGGTGAAAGCCGGTCTCGTCCTGCAACTCGGACAATCCTTCCTCGGCCGAGCGGAACATGTCTTCGAAAGCCAATTCATGTTCGAAGACGACACCGCCGACGCGGATGGCGAGCACGTCCTTGTCGCCTTTCGGCGCGAAATAGATCTGCCCGACCGCTTCCCGGACGCGCTTGCCGATCTCTTTGGCGTCCTCCTCGGTCGCGCCCGCGAGGAAAACACCGAACATCGCCGTTCCGATGCGGCCGATCAGATCCTCCTTGCGCACCGAGGACCTGATGGCGGTGGCGATCAGCCGCAAGGCTTCGTCGCCCCATTCGAGGCCGAAGCGCAAATTGATCGCCGATAGATGCTCCGGATGGATGACGAGAAAAGCGCCGGAGCGCGGCCCGGCCGGTCTGGCGGCTCGCCTGTCGACCATCGACGTGAACACGGCTCCGTTGAGGCAGCCGGTCAGATGGTCGTAGGTGCCGGATCTGGTGAGCTCCTGCCGGTAGCGGCGGATCTCGACCTCTCTCCAGCCGAGCAAGGCAAAAAGCGGCAGACCGATGATGATGGGCAGAAGGGCGGCCGTGATGACGCTGCGGCCGAACGGCGTCAACGCATCGCTGAGCAGCAGCAGATAGTTGAGGCCAAGCGACAGGCCGACGCAGCCGGCGGTGCCCAGGAGCGACAGCCAGACGACATGCTTCCAGGCCCCTGCCGGCGCGGTCTCGTTTTTTATGCTCACTGGCCAATCTCCTGTTGGACGCATTGGCTTAAAGGCGGTGTGTTACGATTTCCGTTTCAGCGAGGCCTACAATTTGAAGGAAATCAGTGTCTTTCTCCTTGGATATCGTCGGCGGCTGCGGCCCGGTTCTCGCTTCGATGTGATTCGGTCGCTGAAACCGGGTGAGCGTTTGGTAGGATCGCTGAGCTGCCTTAACCATTCCGTTTTTACGCAATGCCGGGCAGGGAAGGCCGTTGCGCGCCTTTCCGGGAATGGCCTATTGCGGCGGACCGAAGATGCCCATCTCGGCAGCCCTGGCGACGGATTCGGCTTTGCCGTAGATGCCCGAGGCGGACGCCATTGCCCAGCCATTGGCAACCAGCCAGGCGCCGACATCCTGTTTGCCGAGCATGCACGGCGCGGCGATGGCAAAACGGTCGGCATCGGGCGGCAGGACGCATTTGAGCGCCCGGCCGCGCAGCCAGGCATTGAAGGCGGCGCGGGCGCGCTGCCCGCAGGGCCAGATGACGTCGCCGAACGCGCAGGTTTTGGCGGGATCGACCTCGATGGTCCCGCTGACGATCACCCTGCGCCCCATGGCCTCGAAGATCGCCGACGAGGTGGCGATCGGGCGATAAAGCAGCGTCTCATGCCAGTCCTGCGGCATCGGCGTCTTCGGCGGCACGGCGAGGCCGAGCTCGCCGAGCGGAGGGCGGGGCTCGATGCGCTCGATTCCCGCCACGTCGAGCGGCGGCGGCGCGATGAGGTGCTCGGCTATCCTGCGCGCCGGCTGGCCTGGCCGCGTGTCATGGACGGCGATGCGAGAGGCAGGTCGGGCTTCGCTCGCGACCTGGGCGGGCGGGGAGGGGAGGTCCGGCGGCAACCAGTGCCCCGATGCGGCGACCAGCAGCGCGCCGGCGACCAGCCCGAGGCTGCCGAGCGTCGTGGCAAGCCGGCCGGTCGATTTCGCCTCGCCCAAAGCGCGCCTCGTCGTGTCACCGGATCATACATTAGGCGCCGATGACATCGCTTGAAAAGCAAGGCTTTGCGTTAAGTCTCGCGCAACCAATGCGGCCTACAATCGAGCATCGGATCTGGAGGGGATGACATGACGCGCAAGCCGACACTGCTCTTTGCCTTCCCGGCTTTCATGCTGTTCCTGCTGGCGGCGGAACGGACGGCGACGTTTCTGCTCGGAACCTATTCGGCCAGCCCGGCCATGTGGCGCATCTGGCTCGAGCTGCGCCCCTTCTCGACGATGTTCTGGCAGCAGGTGGACTTCTATCTCGGCGGCTCGATGGCCACCGATGCCGCCGTCATCGTCGTTGCGTCAGGCGTCTGCTGGATGGCTTGCCATGCCAAGAGATCCGCCGGCTTTTTCCTCGCCAACCATGGCGCGCTGATGTTCGCCGGTCTGATGATAGCGGCCGGCAGCCGTTCGGAAACGGCGAGCACGATCGCCAACTTCACGGCGCCGCGCGGCTTTCAATTCTCGCTGGCGATCGACTTCAGCTTGAAAAACTGCATGGTGCTGTGCCTTGGCCTTGCGGCCTGCGCCTATTGCCATGTCGCCTTCCTGCGCGAGGTGAGGCTGCGCGCCGAAGCCCGCGCCCTCCGCATCCTGGCGCTGCAGCGTGATCTGTAGACCCCGCTGATCGGAATGCCTTCCGCTATCGCCCGATGCCGCGTCAGTTGATCTTCTTATAGTAGACTTTGCCGTCGGCCTGCTGGATGCGCTGATAGGACGGATTGGGTCCGGGCGGCGCGGCCTTGCCCTTGAATCCCGGCGCGCCGACGGAGGGGTTTTCACCTGCCGAGGCCTCGGCCACGGTCGTGTTGGCGAAACTGGGCTCTGGCGCCCGCGGCGGCTCGGCGTCGGCGGCGACGGGCTGGCCCTGCTCAAGCCGGGCAAGATTGCCGTTTATCTGGCCGAAGCTCGCCTGCAGCTGCCGGTCCAGTGTCTCGAACCGGCTCTGGAAGCCGTTGTTGACGGTATCGATGCGCGCGCCGATCCTCTGCTCGAACTGGCCGAGCTGGTCCAGCCGCGCCTCCAATGCCCGAAGGTCGTTGACGCCGCGATAGAGATAGAAGGCGGCGGTGACGTTGATGGCGGTGACGAGGACCGCGCCGGCCGCGACCACGCCGATGGTTCTCGCCCGGCTCGGCCTGCCCGGCGCCTTTTCCTGTTCGCTGAGTTCGATTGCCGGAATATCCGGCTCGCTGATCATCGTCATTCAACCACCACCTTTGCGCCCACCGCGACGCGCTTGAAGAGATCTATCACATCCGTGTTCGTCAGCCGAAAACATCCGGACGTGCCGTCGAAGCCGACACCTTTGGGATCGTTGGTGCCATGGATGCGATAGAGCGTGTCGCGGCCGTCGCGCGACAGATAGAGCGCCCTGGCGCCAAGCGGATTGTAGGGACCGGCGGGCACCATCGCCGGCAGCTCCGGCTGGCGGACGCGCATTTCTTTGGGCGGGCGCCATTCCGGCCATTCGGTCTTGGCTGCGACCTTGACGGTTCCGGTCCAGCCGAAGCCGTCGCGGCCGACGCTGATCTGGTAGCGCAGCGCCCGGCTCTTGTTCGTCACCAGATAGAGCGCCTTCTCGCTTTTGCGGATGATAATGGTTCCCGGCTGCTCGCCGGTCTGGAAGGCGACCGTCTTGCGCAGGCTGGGGCCCATGGCGGGAAGCGGCGGCAGCCCCGACCCGGCTTCCGCGAGATCGCAAGGCGCCGCTAGGGCGATGCCGATCAGGCAGGCACCGGCGAAGCCTGTCGCTATCCGCCGCATTTGCTTTCTCGCAAATCCTGATGGAAAACCGCTGCGCGGATCTCCTGGAGTCGCTCTAGCGCTGGGCATTGTCCAGCCGCTCCTTGAACATGCGCTTCAGGTCCTTGTTGAAGCGGGCCCGCCCGTCCACCTCGGAGGGCAGGATGGCGCGGTTCAGCGCATCGGCCAGCAGCGCGTTGTCGAGCACCAGCGATTTGATATGCGGCGCCTTGAAGATCTTCTCCAGTTCGCTGCGCGAGAAGTGGTTGCCGAACCATTTGCGCTTGTGCTTGTTGGCGACCAGTGTGATCGAGACGCCGTTGCCGCGCAATTCGCGGATCTTCTTATAAAGCCGCTTGCCCTGCCTGAGCGAGGCGACATTGAGCTCGAAGACGATGAAGATCTCGTCGCTGGTACGCAGCACCGACTCGTGCCACGGCGTCTCGATGTTGGGCAGGTCGATGACGATGTCGTCGAAGCGGTAGGCGACGAGGTCGAGCAGGCGGAAGACGAAATCCGCGCCGCGCGGCTCGAACGGCAATTGCGGCCGCTCGAAGGAATAGAGCGTGAGGCCGGACGGCCGCGACAGCTTGATGACATCCATCAGCTCGACATCGAGCCGCTCGGGCTGGCCGATGATGCCGGCAAGGTCGAACTGGTTGAACTGGTTGAGATAGGCGCCGCAATTGGCGCTCTGGAAGTCGAGGTCGACAAGGCAGGTCGAGGCCGCCCGCTCGGCCGATTTCGAGGCGAGGTGCTCGGCCGCCGAGATCGCCAGCGTGGTCGCGCCGGCGCCGCCGCTGGCGGCAATGAAAGTGACGATCCGGCTCTTGGTGCCCTGGTTGCCGGTGTCGTGGAAGGTGACGGCGTTGAGCAGCTCCTTGGGGTCGAGCGGCTTGTGCAGCCAGTCCGACGCATTCATGCGCACCAGCACCCGCGTCTGCTCCGACGTCAGCTCGCCCGAGACCGCGATCAGCGGCACCGAAGCCCAGGCCGAGCGCGCCTCGACGAGCGCATTGTTGCCGAGCAGTTCGCCATCGCCGAGATCGAGGATGATGATGCCCGGCCGCGCATCGACCGGCGGCCCCTTGAGGAACTCGACCGCTTCCGAAACCCTGACGTCGTAGATCGCCAGCGCGTCGAGCCGCGTGGTCACGTCGTGCCTGAAATTCGCATCGGACGAAAACAGCGCCACCTGCTTGCGTTTCGTCGGCAGGACTCTGGTGTCGATGGCGTTCATGGCGATGTACTCTTTAAATCTTCACCCGTTACTGTACTCAGCATGGAAGGCATGGTCATATTGCCGAACCCGAGCAGACCGCCCAGAAAGAAGAACTGGAATTGATGGTTGACGATGCTGACCGTGATCGTCGGCACCGGTCCGCCTGGTCGTGTCCAATAGCCCAGACCGGATGCCTGATATTGTATCCTGACTTCGGATTTCTTGAGCAGCGGCAAGTATGTCTGCATCCCGGCACGGGTGCTGCTGCCGCTGAAGATCAGATCGAAGGCCGCCTGGCTCACATTCAGATTTTGACAGGTAGCACCTGCTCCGCAAGTACAGGAAGCAACCCCTGCGCTATTGGCGGTGCAGATGTAGTTGTAAGTATTTGCCGCCACTGCGGTACCGACTTTGGTTACGTCGCTTTGCGTCAGCGTCTCGGATGAGAGTCCGCTGGCAACGGGAGTGGAAATCTGCGCCAGCCGAGCGCCCGCCTGCACCGCCTTGTTTGCCGCGTTCCATTGATAGAAAGCATAGCCGAAGTCGACGAAGCCAAGAAGCAGGGTCAACAGCAGCGGCATTGCGATAGCGGCTTCGATCATCGCCGCCCCGGACTGGCAGCTCCAAAACGGGTTGCGCGGCGTCACCATCCGAAGACACGCTCCTGATGGGCCACGCTGAGAGTGAAATCACCAAAGCCGAGATAGGACCAGAATCCGAGATCGGGATACGTATACGACGTGCTGACCGTCACCACATCGACGGTGCTCTTGCTGCTGAGATAGATCTGGGTAGGGGGTGTGGTGGTCGTATCGGTCGCCGCAATGGATGTCTTTGCAATTGTGACTTGTGCCGGAAGCCAACCAGTTACCCTGGCGCTGGTGCCGTCGACCGCGCCATAGGCCGCGAGCTTTTGCGCCAGACCCTTGCAAGTGTCCCAATCGGTGCTGCAGCGCGCCATGTAGCGAGCCGCATCCTCGACGCCGGCCTCGAGAAGCAGACGCGTGTTCAAGATATTGGAGAACTCGAACACGCCGGCTGACAACAAAAGCACGAAAGGTGCGACGATCGCCATTTCGACCAAAGCTGTGCCGTCCTCGTCGCGGCGGAACAGTTGGGTGATGTGGCCGAACTTGGTCATGAGACTCACCGGTAGAGTTGTGCTTCGTTCCGGAGAGCCTTGTCGAGAGTGCCGTTTCCTAGCGGACCGTCGACGTCGACGATTTCAAGGCTAATGGGCTTTTCGGCAGCGGTGGAGTCTTCGTCGCTTTTCGTGTTGTCTTGCTTTTGCACAGGACTGTTCACAAAAATGCTTGCATATCCATCCGGCTTGAGCTGGATGTGCCCATTTATCTTGGACTGGTTCGCGATGCAGTCGACAATCGCCATGTTCAGCAAGCGTCGGTCAGGATCGGCAGTAGGCGTGTCACCCTTGAAACATGATGGAGTGCCGCTCTCCTTGGACGGGCTCGGCGACTTGTCGCCGACAAGACTGTGAGAAATCTCGTATTTGTAGACGTCGTAGCGAGACGCGGGATGAGTCGTATCGCCGGTCGGGTAGCTCGCGCTCGGGATCGAAGGATAGGCGGCGCCGTTGTGGTTTATGCTCCAGTAGGTGCTCCAAAAGCTTTGGGCGCTGATTGGATCACTCATCCCCGTTGAGCTGTTGTAATTGGTACCGGGGGGGAGACCCATTGCCGAGCCGTCGGTGGCCGCCGTGAACTTATTGCAATTGCTGGTCTTATCGGCACCTTTGCGCACGTTGCTTGCGGGGCGATAGTTCCAGTCCTTATTGTACTTGCTCAATGAGCTGCTGTAGATGTCGAAGCGGACATTCAGCCCAGCATTCACCTGGCCCAAGGTAACCCCTGTCTTCGTTGTCAGCTTGTCGCGCTGATAGCAGGTGCCCGCTGTGCCCATTGCGATTGCGTCTCGCACCGAAGTCAGGTTGTTGTCGATCAGCCCAAAGTTGCCAGGACCGGGGTTTGAGTCCACTTTAAGAATGCGAAACTCGCGGCTGTAGGTATCGCCCGATGCGAACGCTTGCTGGATCGTCTTGCTGGTTGCGGGTGTGGCCGTCTCAAACGGGTTGCACATGAAGATCGGCACGGTTTCGCAGATGGACTGGGTGAAGCCGGCCACCGCCTGCGGATCGATATCCATGGTGTCGCTGCCACCATTAAAACTTGCTGGAAAAATCGTCGCGAAGGCACCCGCGCCGTCAGTGAGGCCGGAGGGGTTCACCGTCACTTCCGCGAATGACACAGCCTTTGGATCAGTGCTGGCCCAGTTCACGCCGTTCGAATCGACACCGGCGGCGCCTAGTCGCGTGTCGTCGCTGGCAGGTATTCCAGTCAAATAGGTTACCGTTACGTCGGCCAGGGCGAGTTGGTGATCGCCAGCTGTCGAAAATAGCGTTCTGTTGGCGAGGAGATTGGTGACGGCCCTATTGGCCCTGGTGATGCTATCCGATCTGCCGTCGAGCTCCGCCGCTGCGGCAAGGGCCAGCGCGTCCACACCTTTCTGCAGGTCGTTATGCAGTCCGGTGGCCCGGCTCATGTCGATAGTCACCAATGCAAAGCCGACAAGCACCGGCAGCATGATGGCGACCAGGATCATCGCTATGCCGCGTTGATCGTTCCAGAATTCACGAATGGTCCTCAACATGATCTTACTCTCTGTTCCATTCGTGCCAGGCGCCTCGCTCGCCTGACGCACCGCATCCTTCTCCTTAAATTCACTGCGTGCCGGACGGGCCGACATTCACCGTCATGTTTGTCGTTGGCGCCGGCGCTGGCGGGAACTTGTATCTCTGAACGACGCCGACGGACCGCGCCCCATTGCCTTCGATCTTGGTATTGTTGGAAGCCGGGTTGTAGGGATCAACCGTCTGCAGCAACTGGTTGGCTTTCTGCGAGTCTCCCGCAGCCAGCGTCATCGTGTCGTAATTGTTCAGATAGTCCGCCGCGCAGCCCACAAGCAGGCTGGAGCCGAGAAGGACGAGCAGGAGCTTATTTCTTGACATAGACCAGCTTGTCCTTCGATTTCACATCCAGCATGTGGCCGTAAGGGCCAGTGACGCCGTCGCCATGCTCGTACTTCCGGATCATGTCCTTGCTGACCTCGAGCTGGCCGAGCAGGAACAGCTCCGGATCGTTGGCGGGCTTCGTCTTGTCGAAAGGCGTCGCCAGTTGCTCACCAGGCTTCACTGGCCGCACGATATGCGGCGTGACGATGATCACCAGTTCGGTCTCTTCCTTCTGCGTGCTCGAATTCTTGAACAGCGCGCCGATGATCGGCACCTGGCCGAGCCAGGGCACCTGTTCCTGCAGCCTGGTGTTCTTGCTGGAGAGCAGCCCACCCACCGCGAAGCTCTGGCCGTCACGCAGGTCGACCGTGGTCTGCAGCTTGCGATTGGTGAAGATCGGATCGCCGGCAGGAGTGAAGCCGGTCAGGTCGCTCACTTCCGGCGCCAGCTTCATATGGATCTTGCCGTCATCGAGCACGACAGGCGTGAAGTTCAGATTGACGCCGAACTGCTTGAATTCGATTCTCACCGCGTCATTGAGGACGGTACGGATTGGCACCTCGCCGCCGGCGTTGAAGCTCGCGGTTTCACCAGAAGCCGTGGTGAGGTTTGGTTCGGCCAGCGTACGCACGACTCCCTTCGACTCCAGCGCCTCGATGATTAAGTCCACTTTGATGTTGCTGTCGATGACGCGGGTGATCAGCGCGCCGAAGGGATTCGAGGTCGATAAAAGCCCGGTGACCAGATCTCCGGGGCCGAGCACTACATTGTCCTTGTCGACAGCCGCGATGCCGGTGCCCGTCCGCGTCGTACCGCTCCCATTTGTGCTCCTGATCGACACCCCGAGATCGCGGTCTGCGTTGCGTTTGGCTTCCAGAATGCGCACCGAGAGATTTACCTGCTCGCTGTCGTCGATGGTGACGGCGTTGATAATGGCGTCAGGACCATATTGCTGCGTCACTTCAACGATGGAGGCCAGCGTCGCGGCGTCCTTGACATGGCCGCTCAGTCGAATCTTGCCGTTGATCGAGCCGATTTCGATGCGAGCTTTCGGCGCCACCTGGCGGATCGCGGCCGCCATGTCGCTGACATCCTGGCCGACCTCGATCTGGATGGCGCCGAGCGAGCGCTTGTCTTCGGAAAACAGGTTGACGGTGGTGGTGCCCACGCTCTTGCCGATGATGTAGAGCGTCTTGTCGGTCATCGGCTGGGCGTCGGCGATCTTTTCGTCGCCGACGACAATATCGCCAAGCGTGGCATTGACCTGGATCGTGGCGGATTGGGAAACGGGCACGAACACGCGGTGCAGCGACGGGCTCGACACATCGATGAAGCGGTCAGCCGCGTGAGCCATTGGGCTCAACGGCAACAATGCCCAGGACCAGGCCAGTGCAGCCGCGGCCAGTGATCCCCGGAAAATGCGCATCTGGATCATCCCCCTTACAGACTCACTCGGATCCCCTATCCGAATGCGCCGTTTTCTATTTTTGTCGCGGTACGTCGTATGTTTCGAGCTTCACGCCGCGAAACACGCCGATTGTAGCGCGGGCGGGAGGCTCCGGCTGCACATATTTGACCACTTCCTTTACAACTTCCTTAGCTTGTGGCGCGGGCGCCACAGCGGGGGCCGGTTTCACCTTGCTCATCTGATCGAGTTGACTGCCGACGCGCTCCACTGCTTTGGCGAGGCCGTCCATCTTCTCGTCGGCCTGCTTGCGTGCGGCTTCCTCCGCGGCCTGCCTGTCAAGCTCGGCCTGACGCTTGGCCACATCGTCCGGCGTGTCGCCGGTCAAATCGGCCAGCGTTACACGTTCGGTCGTTTCGCCTTTGCTGCCCGCGACTTGGCGAAGCGCCAGCGACAGCTGGCCGGCGCCGGCCGCTAAAGTCAGCTTCTGCGCATCCTTGGTGCTCACTTCCACAGTAACCGCTTTCACCACTTGCGGATTTTCCTTGCTCTCGTCGGCAACCTGGTCGACGGCAAGCACTTTCACGCTTTGCAGCAGCACGTCCACAAAACTTTTGTCGGCGCCTTGATCGCTGCGCACGGTGCGAGTGAGCAGAATATCCACCCGATCACCAGGGAAGACAAATCCTGCAACGCCCAGCACGTCGTTCACGCGAATGGAAACGGCTTTCATTCCTTCAGCGAGTACGGCTGACAGCGTTGCGCGCTGTCCGGCGCCCGTGATCTTGCTGGCCAGAATCGGCTCGTTGACGCTGATCGGCTGCAGGGCCTGACGGCTCCCGTTGCCGGCCAGGGCCTCTTTTACTGTCTTGAAGGCTCCCGCCGGCACCGCTCCGGCCGGCCACGCAATTTCGCGCAACTTATCGACGCTCAGCGTGTCGCCGAATTTCAGCGGCATTGCCGCGACCACAATGCTGCCTGCTTGCACGCCGTTGGATTGCGCAAGCGCATTGCGCTGGCCCGCGAGCCAAATGTTGACGAGGACGACCGCCAGCACACCGAAGATGCCGGCGAGAACGATCATGACGATTGTGTTGGCGCGCATAACCCCAAGCCCCGAGCCAATGAGCGGGATAGGTCCCGCCACCATTAAGTTCAGGCCCGGATTACACAATCCGGGCCTGATTCTTCAAATGATCAAGAACCCGCACCGCTGGCGCAGGAACCGATGCCCGAGTTGTCCATGGCGCTGCACAGACCCGAGAAGCGGCCCGTCACCCAGCCCCCGATACCGATGACGAAGCCGATCGCGGCGACCGCGATGATGCCGATCAGGATCGAATATTCGACCATAGCAGCGCCGTTTTCATCGTCGCGGAACTGCCGGGTCATCGTCATGAGCTTTTTCATGCCAATTTCTCCCTTTGGAGGTTTGAACCCGACGAGACAGAGCCAAGGAATGAACCCCATACCCAAGCATCCCCCGTCACGTGCAATCCTTGTCCCGCAAAAAAGCCGAGTCAAACGGATTAACAGTCCGTTAACCTTTCAATACTCGATTTGAGGGTTTCTGATTTTTTACAAGAGCTTGATTCGCTTGATTTTTCAAGCGATCTTAACCATTCGTTCATAATTCTGCCTCGTTCAGCCGAAGGTTCCGCCACATTAGGGATGACGCATAAAACATTATATCTGGCAACTTACCCGAACAGGCAGGCCTGAGGCGACCAAGGTCCTAAGACTTTGGTCTGCACACCGGGAGCGAGGAGAAATAGAACAATTTCCCAAATACGGTTTTCTTAACTATGTCGCAAGTAATACGTCTAGTGTGTCCTCTACGCCGCTTGTGCCCCTCGTGGTTAACGCTTAGTTTCGATGTTGGGGAAATCAGAAGGGGATCGGCGGCATGTTGGGTCGCTTCATCAAAGGGCCGGGAGAGCAGCGCGTGCCGCCGACCACAGTTGTCGCAACAGCAAATGGACCGGCCGTTGTCCCAGCCGCGGAAGCAGAACCAGAAAGTGACGACTTCCTGACGCTCAAAGTCGAACTGCATCGCCATCTTATCGACCGCTTCAACCTGACCGCTCTTGAGAATGCCACTAAGGACGAGATTCTCAATGAGATCCGGCCGATCGTTCGTGAATTCGTGCGCGGGCGAAATGTACCGTTGAATGCGCGGGAGCTTGATCAACTGACCAGCGATACGGCGGACGAGATGTTGGGCCTGGGTCCGATCGAGCCGCTGCTCAAGGACGACTCCATCACCGATATAATGATAAATACGCATGAGCGCGTCTTCATCGAGCGTCGCGGCGTGATCGAGGAGACCTCGATCCGTTTTCGCGACGAGCCGCATCTTCTTCGCGTCATCAACAAGATCGTCTCTAACATTGGCCGGCGCGTCGATGAATCGTCGCCAATGGTCGATGCACGTCTCGACGACGGCTCGCGCGTGAATATCGCGGTGCGGCCGATCTCTGTTGACGGCCCGCTGGTGTCGATCCGAAAATTCTCAAAAAATCCGTATTCGCTCGAACGATTGATGGCATTCAACTCGATCCGCCAGCCGATGATCGACATGCTGCGAATTGCCGTTCAGGCGCGCAAATCAATCCTGGTCTCGGGCGGCACCGGCAGCGGCAAGACGACGCTGCTCAACGCGTTGTCGAGCTATATCCCGGCCAAAGAGCGCCTGGTCACCATCGAGGATGCTGCGGAGCTGCAATTGCAGCAGCCGCATGTAGGCCGGCTGGAAACGCGCCCGCCTAATGTGGAGGGTAAGGGCGAGGTTCGCCAGCGTGAATTGGTCAAGAACGCGCTGCGCATGCGGCCGGATCGCATCATCGTCGGCGAAGTGCGCGGCGAGGAAGCATTCGACATGCTGCAAGCCATGAACACCGGCCACGAAGGCTCGATGACGACAATCCATGCCAACACGCCGCGCGATGCCATATCGCGCCTGGAGCAGATGGTCGGCATGGCCGGTATGCCGATGACTCATGAGTCTATTCGCGCTCAGATCGCCTCCGCCATCGATATAATCGTGCAGACGCAACGACTTTCCGATGGCGGCCGGCGTGTGGTCTCCATCTCGGAACTGACCGGTATGGAAGGCAATGTTGTCCAGTTGCAGGAAATCTATCATTTTGTCAGGCGGGATCTGGCCGCCGACGGATCGATCATAGGGGATTTCCGGGCGACCGGGGTTCGTCCGCGGTTCGCCGCCGAGGCTGCTACGCTTGGTCTCCACTTCGGCAAGGATGTGTTCAATCCGCAGGTTCCCTTGTAATGCTCACTGGACAGGCGCTTCTCTATTTTATTTATGCCGTTGCGGCGGCTTCCGTCATTCTTGCCGGTGAAGCCTTTTATCTTTCGCTGGCCGGTCGACGCTCACGTTTCGCCGCGGTCAATCACAGGCTTCGCCGCCTGGCTGATGAAGCGCCGGCGGAAAAGACGTTAAAAAGTTTATTGCGTGAGCGCGGCCTGACCGAAACCGGAGATTTTGTATTCGGCTTCGTGTGGCTCAATCGGCTGTATACACAGTCCGGAATCACCGGGAATCCGCTGATTTTTGCCGCGGTCTTCCTGCTTGCCGGGTTCGTGATTGCGCTGGTGCTGACACTGTTTTTTGGCTTTTCGGTTGTCGGGGCGGTGATCGCGTTTTTGCTCGTGGGTCTTGCGCTGCCCCTCCTTTTCCTTCGGCGCGCCCGCGGCAAGCGAATCCAGAAGTTCGCCAAGCAGCTCCCCGATGCCTTGGACATGATTGTTCGTTCGCTGCGCGCTGGGCACCCTGCTTCTGTTGCCATAGGTCTCGTTGCTCGTGAGATGCCGGACCCGCTCGGAACAGAATTTGGCATCGTCGCCGACGAAATCACCTTCGGGCTCAGCATGGAGCAGGCTGTAAGGAAGCTGTCGGAACGCGTGGGTTTCGAGGGACTGCATTTGCTGACAGTTTCCTTGTCGATCCAATCGAAAACAGGCGGAAACCTCACCGAGATACTCGCCAATCTTTCGTCCGTTCTTCGCGAACGGCAAAAATTGCGGATGAAAATCAGAGCGCTCTCGGCTGAAGGGCGAGTCTCGGCATGGGTTATCTCTCTGTTTCCCCTTGCAATGTTCCTGGTGCTGCAGGTCATTGCGCCGTCGTACTATGGAAAGATTTGGCATAGTCCGGTTATCTATCCGGTGTTTACCGTCTTCGGCGGGTGGGCCTTGCTCGGCGACTACATCATGTATCGCATGGTCAATTTCGACTTCTAGGAGTGACCATGGGCCTGCTGTCGAACATGAACGACCTGACCTTTCTGGTCTCACTCGCCGTCTTCGCGGCGGCGGTGGCTTTGTTCCTGTTCGCCGCACTGGTCCTCATGCCCGCAATGCAGACCCGGAAGCTCGTTTCGGATAGCCTTTTGGGCGAAGGCTCAGTCGACCCGCGGTCCATTCTCGGCCAGGATCAGCGCGCCAGGCTCGCAGCGCAGAAGCCGATTGATGCCTACTTCAAGGCGGTTGAAAAGGAACACATGCAGCCGGACGCGCTTGAGGCGAAGCTTTTCCGTGCTGGTTTCTATCAGAAGACTGCACCTTTAATTTACACCCTCAGTCGCCTCGCCTGTGTTTGCGTGGGCTTTCTGATCATGTATGCGCTCTTGTCCTGGGTGCTGCCCCCGCGACTGCCCGGTTTCGTTCCTTTGGCCGGCTCCGCGCTGCTCGGCCTCGCTTGCGTCGTCATACCGAGCATCATGCTGGATCGTTTCGAGAACACGCAGAAGCAGATCTATCGTCGCGCCTTTCCAGATTTCATGGACATGATGATCACCTGCGCCGATGCGGGCATGAGCTTGGAGGCAGCGGTCGAGCGGGTCAGCCACGAACTCGCCGGCACCCATAAATGGCTTGGCATCCAGCTCTCGATCATGAACCTGCAGCTGCGTGCGGGCAAGCCGCTGCGCGAGGCGCTTCGTGAGCTTGCCGATCGTATCGGCTTGGAGGAGGCGAAGGCCTTGGCGGTGCTCTTCCGGCAGTCCGAAGAACTCGGCACCAGCCTGACGGACGCTTTGCGGGTCTATAGCGCCGAGATGCGCGACCAGCGCATCCTCCAGGCGGAAGAGCGCGCCAATTCTTTGCCCGTCAAAATGATGATTCCACTGGGACTTTGCATTTTCCCTGTGGTGATGATGGTGATAATGCTACCGGTCATCATTCGTATGAAGGGCATTTTCTTCTAAACCGTCATATGCTTTAGGTTCTGAAACTGAGTCGGAGGGCTCCTTGGGGCAAAAGATGACAAGGCCGACGCGCCTCGCCGCCGCAGCCAGCGTGCTGCTGGTCATGCTCGCCGGCTGCCAGTCGACCGACGCCACCGGCGGCGTCGTGCGCACCAACGAGCCGGCAAAGGGCGACTACACGGCCTTTGGCGACACCTTCGACGGACTGAAGACGATCAGCGACGTCGACTACTATGCTTCGGACCAGGCGGTCACCGAGGCCAAGACACAATTCCGTTCCGAGAACTACGGCAACGCCGGCGCCCTGTTCTACAAGGCGACGCGATTGGCTCCCAATGACGGGGTCGCCTGGCTGGGTCTCGCTGCCTCCTGCGACCGCATTCGGCGCTTTGATCTTTCCGACATGGCCTATAGCCGGGCCTATCGCCTGCTCGGCGCGACGCCGGAGTATTACAACAACGTCGGCTATTCCTATCTGCTGCGCGGCAAACTGCAGGAAGCGCGGACGAATTTCCTGAAGGCCTATGAGCTCGCGCCCAACGATCCGACCGTGGCCAACAATCTGAAGCTTCTGTCGTCCAGTGTGAAAAACATAGAGCGGTCATGAGCCTTTTGCTTGCCGCGTCGCTGTTGCTTAGGGCGCTCGCCATGCCGCTCCTCGGCAAGATCGCCTGGACCGATTTCACGACGCAGAAGATCGCCAACCGTGACGTGCTGCTGCTGATATGCCTCGGTCTCGGTTCGCTCCAGCTCGTGTCCGTTCAGACCGGATCATGGTGGGACATGGGCCTGAGCGCGATCGGCTGTATCCTGTTGTTCGTGGCGCTGTTTCCATTTTGGGTTCTACGCAAGCTGGGCGCAGGTGACGTGAAGCTGATGGCGGCCGTGCCGCTTCTGATTGGCGGAAACGGCCTTGTCGTGTTCACGATTTTCCTGCTGATCTTCGCGCTGGCGACCGCGGCATTGGTGAAGAATCCCTTTCTCCTGCCGGCGGGTGCCTTCCGCCTCTACGTGCAGCATATGGATAGGAAAGGTGTCGTGCCATTCGGCGTGCCGATCTCGGCCGCCGCGATCTGCGCGATCCTGTTCCAGATCTATGGCGGTGTGATGCTGGCCAGCAGCTCGGGGGTTCTGCAACAGCTTAACTAGCGTTTAGGTCCGGGGGGTCCTTTCATGTCAATAGCGAGGCTGGCGGTTCGCAGCAGTTCGGCGGCGTGGCGCGCCAATCAACCATTCTTCGTGACGGTGCTTGCCTATATTCTGATCGCACTGACAGCAGCGGCGCATTGGAAAATTGTTGTTGACGTAAAACTTTACAATAAAAATTTCTTGTTTTTTGGGTCTGTAGTGACCCTGATCCTTGTTGTCGTGGTTTGCGGTCGGTTGATCATTGAGCGGCCAGTGCAACCGTTGCGCGCCATAAAGAATGTTATGCTCTCCAATAGGCTGGCGGACCGAATTACAGTCGGATTGCCGGTTGCGCTCGCCCTGCCGATCTTTTTCTCGATGTTCACCAGCATTAAGGAAGGTATCAGCAAGATTCAACCATTCTATGCCGACGCGCCTCTGACCGCGATCGACAGGGTAATTCATGGTGGGATCGATGCCTGGAGATTTTTTCATCCTTTGCTTGGCTTTGGCCCCGTCACTTTCTCGTTGAACCTTCTTTACAATCTCTGGTTTGCTGAGGTTTTCATCGTTTTGTTCTGCGTCGTTTTTTCGACCTGGAACGAGCGACTGCGTTCACAATTTCTAGTCACATTCGTCCTCACCTGGGTCTTGCTTGGCAACATTTTGGCGGCGGCCTTCGCTTCAGTCGGACCGGCATTCGTCATGCCCTTCTACGGCGACGGTACGTTTTCTCCGCTGATGGACTACCTTAAGGCGACCGATATCACCTATCCCGTTTTGGCGCTGGATACGCAGAGCTATCTGCTGACGAATGCCGGACTTGATGGTCCACGTCTGGGCAGCGGCATTTCGGCCTTTCCGTCGGTTCATGTCGCTACCGCGACCTTGAACGCGATCTATCTCTGGCGTTTTGGCCGAGTGCTGAGGTGGGGCAGCATCGCGTTTCTAATCGCTATCCAATTGGGATCGGTGCATCTCGGCTGGCATTATGCTGTCGATGGATATGTTTCAATCCTTGCAACATCCGCCATCTGGGCCGCCGCCGGTTGGCTGTCGAAAAACTGTCCGCGCCCAGAGGCTTGATGATCGCCAAGTTCATCTCAAGAGCTCCGAAGACGCCGATGGTCGGTCTTCAACATGTCTGTTCGGACTCCTGGCACGCCAACCGGCCATTCTTCGTGACACTGGCGGCTTACGCGGTGGCGGTCGCCTTTGCTGCGAACTATTGGCAAATTCCACTCGATCCTCAGATCTATAGCCAACCATTCCTGCTGTTCGGGGGCGGAGTTGCGTTTATCCTCTTTGCCACCGTCGCGACGCGGGTAATGCTTGAACGGCCAGAGCGGCTGTTTCCTGGTCTGATCCGTCGCTTGTTGGAAAACGACTTGCCCAACAGGCTCGTCATAGGTTTGCCGGCCGCCTTGACCTTACCTGTTTTCTTTTCTCTTTTTACCAGCATGAAGGGCGGCCTCAGCAGGATAGTGCCCTTCTATGCCGACCCCACGATTGTCGCCATCGACAGGATGATCCATGGCGGCCGGGATGCCTGGAGGATATTGCATCCTCTCCTCGGAGCAGGGCCGCTGACCTTTGCCCTGAACTTTCTCTACAATCTCTGGTTCGTTGTGATGCTCGTCGTGCTGTTTTGCGTAACCTTCTCGACAGGCAACAAGCGTCTTCGGTCGCAATATCTGGTGGCTTTTGTCCTGACCTGGGTGCTTCTGGGGAACGCAGTAGCGACCATTTTTGCTTCGGTCGGACCTGCCTTCATCATGCCCTTCTATGGCGACGATACGTTCTTCCCACTGATGAATTATCTTCAGGCGACAAACGCGGTCTATCCCGTGTGGGCTCTTCACGCGCAGGGGAATCTCCTTGCCAACGCCGCCCTCGATGGTCCACGCCTGGGCAGCGGCATATCCGCATTCCCTTCGCTCCACGTGGCGGTTGCCATGCTCAACGTGATCTATCTATGGCGTTTTGGCGGGATACTGCGTTGGGCCGGCGTGATCTTCCTGATTGCCATTCAATTGGGCGCCGTGCACTTGGCATGGCACTACGCCATTGACGGGTACGCCTCCATGCTGGCCACGCCGGTCATCTGGATCCTAGCGCGGCGGCTTTCAAAAGATCCAGTCATGGCTACCGCAGAATATGCGAGATCCGATTTCGATTTCGGCTGACCTTTTTCAAGGCGCCCATCTCGACGGACCTGCGCCGCCACCGATGCGCCGCCCACTCTGGCGCCATATCACCGCGGTCGCGATGATCGAGAAGTAGCCGTCAATGGCATAGTGCCAGCCGAAATACACTGAGCCGAAGAGGATTATGCCTGCATAGATCCACGCTACGGCACCCACCCGCCGATTCAAGCTCGAAAGGAAAAGGGCGTTCAGCACGGCAATAGCGACGTGGAAGCTGGGCATCGCCGAAATACCTGTCCCGATCGAGGCCTTGTGGGCCGTGTACGACGAATATAGATAATCGGTGATGCGAAGGGTGTCCGGTCCGGAATCGCTTGCCTTAAGCGATCGGATAAGGTCCTCGAACACATCCGGATCGAACAGCCGGTCGTAAAAGATCGGCCCTGCGGACGATGCCGCCAACCTCACGGCCATGCCCAGAATGACTGCGCATGTGATCAGCGACAGGAAATAGCGCTGCCGCTTTGGGGCGTCGTCGAGCCAGGCCGCCACGACTACGACAGCGGCGAGCACAACGAACCAAAGCTGCGAATACAGCATGTAGAGTGCCCGATCCGCAACGTTTGGAACCGGCACGGCGCGCGCCCATCTCCATGGACCGCCGAAATGCAAAACGGTGTCGATCCTTGCCAGGAATTGATCGGCGAAGAACGGCACCAGCTGCGAGAATTCATGCTTATACGCAGTGAATGCTGCCAGGCAAAGTATGAAAATTCCAAGTGTGATTGTTGCGCCCGGGCCGCGCGACGCCAGTTTGTACCGTAGCCAGCTTGCTGGAGCTCGCGGTTGGCTGATGACTGCTGCAACGATCAGCCCGATCAGGATCAGGAAGGGCAGCAACAGATAAAGCAGCTTCAGCCTGACCGCGCCAAGCGCAGAAAAATAGGTGACTGGGAACAGATAGGCCGCAAGGCCGGCATAGCACAGGCCAAAGACTGCGAGCTTCGCGGAGACTGAGAACCGCGATCGTTCGGCCGCTATGTCAGACGCCATTTCCATCGCCGCACCGGCTTTTTCTTGATAACGGGCAGAGGCGGCGGCTCGCCGGAGACAGCTGGTCTCGGGTCTTCAAACATCAGCCGTTCGGCAAGCGCGACGGCGCCAGCCCCAACCGCGCCGACAACAGCCAAAATCAGAAGCTTTCTGAGAAAATCCAACGGCCACCACCCGAGTGAAATTTCAAAACCCCACGGTCTGCTTCTCGACCAGCTTCAGTCTACCCTTTTCCACCTTGAAAAACGGCATCGATCTTTGGCTCGAGCCGTCGGCGCGGAAGCGGAACAGGCCGGTCGAGCCGCGGAAGCCGCTGGCGTTCTCCAGCACCTGATTGGAGAAACCGTTCGGGCCGACAGAGCTTGCTATGCCTGCCGACAGCGCCACCATGTCATAGGCGTAGGCGACGTTGACGTCGGGCTGATAGTTGTAGGTCGCCTTGAAACGGTCGGCGATCGGTCCGGTCTCGCTCTGGTCGAGCGTCGCGATATAGGCGCCGTCATAGAGCGGATCGATCGGGCGCTCGAGCCAGCGCTCGGTGCCGATCAGGTTCACGGCCTTGCCCGGTATACCCTTCGCCTTAAGCGCCGCCAGCACGGCGACAGGGCTGCCGTCGCCGCTGGCGACGACGACGGCGTCGGGCGCCTCGACCAGCGAGCCCATGTCCGACACCACCTTGGCGGCGTCCGACGCCGAATACGGAAGCGTCACGGCAAGCGTCGCGCCATAGATGCTGAGCGCGTTGGCGACCCGCGCCTCGACAGCGCCGGCGTTCGCGCCCGCCGGCACCAGGAGCACGAATTTCTTGGCGCCCTTGCTGGCGACCGCTGCCGCGCCCGCCGCCGCGCTGTCGGCTTCGCTCAGCCGCACCGCATAGACGCCGGGGCCGCCGGCGAAATTGTCGGCCAGCGCCAGCACCGGCGGCCGCTGCGTGCCGGAGAGCTTGGCAAGGTGCTGTGCCGCTGCAAGCTCGGCCGGCCCGATGACGATTTTCACGCCGCCCGAAGTGATCGCCTTCACCGCCAGGTCCTTGGCATAGCCGCTGTCGCCGCGCGTGTCCTCGATGGTCAGCGTCACCAGCTTGTCGCCGAGATCGGCCATTGCCAGCCGCGCGGCATCATACATCTTCCTGCCGTTCTCGCCCGCGCTGCCGGGGGCGGAGAGCGGCAAAAGCATGGCGATCTTGGTCGAGCCCGTGCCGAGCGTCAGATTGCCCTTGGGGGCGGTCGCTGCGGAACTGGCGGTCAGCTGCGCGGGCGCGGCGGTGTTGGCACCGGCCTGGCTTGCCGGAGCGGCGATCGCCGCGGGATCCAGCACCTCCGATGCGCCGTTCTTCGACTGGCAGCCGGAGATCGCCGCGACCACGGCAAGGGCGAGCGCCGGGGCCATTCCAGGAAAAGTGCGCAGCGGTTTCCCGTCCGCGATTGCGCAGAAACGCATAGCCGGACCAGTTCGGCGTTTCCCGGAAACGATGAACCGCTCCAACGCTCGCGAAAACCCGCGTCGGAAACGCCGCGCCACGCCGGCATGCGTGGCGACCCACGCCGGGCGCACGCAAGCGTCGGCCTCGGCGCAGGCTGTCTTGGCCATCATCGCAGCTGGTCGGCGCGCCCGTCAGCTCAGTGCATGTACTCGACCATGCGGTCGTGGAAGCACTCGCACTTGTTGAGGTAGTCCTCGTCCTTGTAGTTCGTCTTGAGATAGCCATAGGCCTTGCCGCAGGCGACCTTGGCTTCCGATGCCCAGACGAAGGCGGGGCGCGACGAGTTGATCCATTCCGGGCTGTTGGCGACGGCGACCGATTCGTCCATCAGCTTCACCACATGGTCCTTGAGCTCGACCATGTTGTCGGTCAGCACCAGGTCCGAGGTGCCGACGGTGCGGCAATAATTCACCGCCGGCTCGCCGATGATATCTGCGGCAAAGCCGGTCGATCCGGCGAGCAGCACCGCCACGGCCGAGGCCAGCAGTCTTACGGAATGTTTCATGTAAGCCCCTCTCCAAATTGCGAATTCATGGTTCGCTAATGCATAGCATGGAAGCGTGGCTTTACGCCACGCCTTCGAGCCACCAAGTTTGGGTCATCCAAACGACCGCACCGTCAAGTCACATTCTCCGTATGCGTGTGGGTGTGATCGTAGAGGATGGTGATCGCGGAATTGACGCCCACGTTCGTCAGCGATGCAACCTCGACTATATTGCCCCCGGCAGCAGTACCATTGTCGTCGACCATCACATGAGCCGCGCCGTTCGAGAAGGCGACATTGACCGCGGCGCCCGTCTGCGCATCCGTCGTCGGCGCGTTGCCGCCGAGGGATTGAAGCAGATCGGACAGGTCGATGACATCCTGGCCAGGCGTATAGTCTGCGATGACGTCGGCCACATGCACCGTAAGCTTGGACGGATCGATCACAAATGTATCGTTGCCCGCGCCGCCAGTCAGGTGGTTGAAGCCCAACCCGCCGATGAGGACGTCGTTGCCGGCGCCACCGTCCAGGAAGTCGTTGCCGGCGCCGCCTACCAGCGTGTCATTGCCGCCGGTGCCAACCAGATTATCATCTCCGGAAGTCCCGGCGATGGACTCGAGTGTCAACTGGCTGCCCGTCGTGCCATCGATGTGGACATTGAAGGTCTGCGACGCTGTATCGCCGTCGTGATCCGTGATCGTGACATTGATGCCGTTGAAGTCGAGATCTGCTGGCGGCATTTCAGAGTGCGTGCCGACCTCGACACCGTTCAACCGGAATCCGCCGCTGTTGGAGGTGTCGCTGATGATTTTCACCCCATAGATTGCATCGCCGGCTACATAGTTGCCGTTACCCGCAGCAGCTGACCAGTCAAGATTGCTGATCTGGATAACGCTGCCGGATGTCGTGTTGAGCGTCACCTGATCGTAATGCGTCATGCTGGCATCAAGGTAGACCTGGACGGTGATTTTGGCCGTCGACATGCCCCCGGTGTAGCCTTGGGTTGTGAATTTAAAATCGTCGATGCTGTGGCCCGTCGTATTGTTGCTGTCATTGACGAACGCGAACTTTATGGATTCGCCAGGGTCGTTCGATTGGCCCGAGCCTCCCTTGACGGCCCAGCCCTGTGAACTGGTATTCACCTCATCCTTTCCGCTTTGGTTGGCTGGCGCAACGCCGTCATCGCCGGTCACGAGAATGTTGAAGTCGGCGGCCGTGCCCAAATCCACCAGCAGGGAACCTGTCGGTCCTCCGGCTGTCGCTGAAGTTGCTGCGATTGGATTGAACACGACGTCACCCGCACGGTGCACCACTTCCAGCGAGTCGGTGCCGTTGGCGTTGAGTGTCAGGACCGCAACGACGTCGGTCCCTTCCATCAGGTTCAGCACGATTTGGGACGATGAGCTGGAGGCGACTTGCACGTTCTGCCCTGTCGCCGAAATGCTGCCAAACCCATCCGCCCCGTACTGCCACTCGGCAAACTGGCCGGTGTAGGTGGAAGTCGTCGCCGGATTGAGCGCCGACAGGCTGACGATGCCGTCGCCGTTACCGTCATTGACGAGGGTGAACGCAGGCACGTCGTCGACAACATTGATGCCGACCGTGCCCGTCACGGTGTTGCCATTCGCATCCTTCGCTGTGTAGGTGAAGCTTTCAGCGCCCGTCAGTGTGTTGGCACCCTGCACAGCGCCGCTGTCAAAGGGCGACGTCAGCGTGTAGGTCCAGGCACCGCTTGCGGTCAGCACGAACACGCCATGCGCAGTCGTCTGGCTGATTGGCGTATAGGTGATGCCGGTGCCCGTCACGGCGAGTTGGCCAGTCACCGTCTCGGTCGTATTCGACGGGGCGGAACCCGTAACGGTGCCCGCTGCGAGATCCGCGCCGTCCTTGGTCAGGTCAAGCGACGCCTCATAGACTGTCTTGGACTGGTTGTCGGGAGCAAGCGTCACGTTGTTGACGGTGATGTCGAGCGTGACCGTGGAGGTGTCGCCGTCGCCGTCGGTGATGGTGTAGACGAAGTGGTCGACCGCGTTGGTGGTGACCGAGTTGGGATTGGCCGTATAGGTATAGGAGCCGTTGGCGTTGAGCACCAGCGTGCCGTACTGGCCCGCGATCCCGGGGCCGCCGATATTGCCGCTCACCGGATTGGAGACGTTCGAGCCGGTGGCCACCCCCGTCACCGCGCCGCCAGGTGCCGCGCTGTCGGCGCCCAGCACGTCGGGCGTCCCGTCGGTCAGCACATTGCCCGTCGCCTGCGCGCCTTCCGAGACGCTGTTGGTGTTGGCATAGGCCGACGGCACGTCGTCGACGATGTTGATGACCAGGTTGCCGGCCGGCGCGCTGTCGCCGTCGGCATCCGTCACCTCGACCGCGAAGCTGACGCTGGTGTTTTCGCCTGAGGTGTTGGTGGCGAGCGTGTAGGAATAGCTGATGGTGCCGGCGCCGGTAGCCGCGTCGTAGACATAGCTTGCCGTCAGCGAGCCGGTGGCGTCGGTGAAGGTCTGCGGCACGCCGCTCAGCACGTGGCCGCCGAGCGAGACGGTCTGGATGCCGTCGGGCGAGGTGAAGCCGATGCTGCCGGACGTGGTCTCGGAGGTGTTGGAGTTGTTGTTGGGATTGCCGTCGGCGATCTCGCCGGAGCCGGCCGGCAGTCCGCCATGCGGCGGCAGGCCCGCTTCATAGACGGTGGTCGAGGCAAGGCCTGGCGCCGGGATGCTGTCGCTCGGTGTGGAGTCGCCGATCGCAATCGTCAGCGTGGTGTGCGACAGGTCGCCGTCGCCGTCCTTGATGGTGTAGGTGAAGACGTCGTTGACGCCGCCGGGTGAGCCGGCATTGCGGACATAGCTGTAGGCGCCATTGGCGCCGAGCGTCAGCTCGCCATAGGTGCCGTGGATGACCGTGCCGACGGTCGTCGTGTTGTCCAGTGATGCGCCGGTGTCGCCGACCGCGACTCCAACCACGGTCACATCGTCAGCACCCTTGACGTCGGGACCTGCCGGGTTGCCATCGCTCCCCGCGCCGGTGATGACGTTGCCGTCGATCGACGCGTGTGAGCCCGAAGGCACGGCATCCGTATCCGCAACAGCAGTCGGCACATCGTCGATGATGTTGATCACGAGGGTGCCGGGAGGCGCGGCATCGCCGTCGGAGTCGGTCACGCCGACCGCGAAGCTCACACTCGTGCCGTCGCCCGAAGTGTTGGTGTTCAGCGTGTAGCTGTAATTGATCGTGCCGGTGCCGGTAGCCGCGTCGAAAGAATAGCTTGCGGTCAGCGAGCCTGTGGCGTCGGTGAAGGTCTGCGCCGCGGAGGTCAGCACATGGCCGCCGAGCGTGACTTGCGCCACGCCGTCCGGCGAGGTGAAGCCAATGGTGCCGGAAGTGGTCTCGGAGGTGTTGGAGTTGTTGCCGGAATCGCCGTCGGCGATCTCGCCGGAACCGGCCGGCAATCCGCCGTGTGGCGGCAGGCCGGCTTCGTTGACGCTCGCTTCGCCAATGGTCCCGATCGACGGCGTGGAGTCCGGCTTAAGCAGGGACGGGAACAGTTCACGGTTCTCCGGCTGTCCGAACGCCAATGCCGTTGGCGGCAAAAGTGCCGACAGACCGAAGCCGTCGCCGATCCCGCCAGGCGGCACCGAGAAGTCTCCGCCGGCGCTGCTTGGCGAGCCATTTCCGCCGGCCGAGATCGAGCCGTCGGCGCCGAAGGCGACATCGACATGGCTGGCTTCGAGCGCGGCGATCAGGGCAACGCGCGGCACCTCGACATCGCCGATGATGAAGGTCGGTACGTTGAGCGCGCCGTCCTTGATGACGATCTCGGCGCCGTCCGGCTGCACCAACACCAGATTGTGCCCGTCGACCTTGATGTCGTCGATCGAGACATTGGCCGGAAGCTTCACGACATTGCCGGCCTCGGCGTGATATTCATGCGCAACGTTCGAGGCTGCCGTGTTCGGTGCTGGCGCGTTTCCGGCAGGGGCGTTGGCGGCAGGAGCGTTGCCGTCCGCCGCCGGCTTGGCTGTGCTTTGTGCGTTCTGGGCGTTGCCGTCGCCCTTTGCCGGCGCGCCGCTTCCCACATCGACCGGCACAGGTTCGCCTGCCGCTGGTGCTGTCTGGCCGCCGGAGGCCTGGGCGACTTGGACGCCCGAAATGACACCCGAAATCGGCTGTTCGCCGACAGTCGCGTGCTCGTCCGAGAAATTTGAAACGGCGTCGAATTCGATACTGGTCGTCATAGCTCAAGCCCCCTTCGGCATTTCCTGGCAAGAGACATGCGGGGCTCGAACTTTGCAACACACCATCAACTTGTTTGATATACTTGAATATGTATGGATTTGCATTTTTTACACTTGGTAAATCGCAACGATATATCCAATTATATATCTTCAGGGGCGCCGCCGAACCGGCTGGGGAGCGCGGCGGCAGTTCGACAAATTCAAGTATAAATTTGAATAAAATTTGAGACAAAGCAGAATAGATTGATTCGCGGAAACTTACCCACCTTCCTTTCCGATAATTTGAGACAAGATCGCTAGCGTCCACAGTCAAAGGTGGGCGTCATGAAAATACAAAAAGCTGCCTCGTCGGCGTCGAGGGTCAAGGTTCTGCTGCTGGCAATCGGCCTGGCCGGTCTGCCGAATGCGTCGTCGGCCAGCGCAGTCTCCGTCGCAAGTCCCGCCTCTCAAACGCTGCCTGCGCCGGCCGATCTCGGCGGCGTTTCGCTGGCCAGATTGCAGCCATGGCAGCCTGTTGCCGCCTACCGGGTCGGCGGTGCCGCCAGTGCCTATGCGCCTCTCGAAGTCCGCCCGGCGGCAAGTTCTGCGAGTGGAGAGGCTACCCCCGGCGTCGATCCGATCCGGATCGACCCGATCCAGGTTGACCCGATTCAGACTGGGGCGATCATTCCCGGCGTGTTCGGGTCGGTCGCCTTGTCCATGCGCAACTTCCCGGTCGCCGCGCGCTGGGCGCCTGTCTACAAGGCGATTATCGACTGCACGGCCGGAAGTGCCTGCGATCGTGAGAACGCTGCGTTTGGGGAGATCGTCGGCATTGCAGCCAACAAGGCTTTTCGCGACAAGCTGGACTTCGTCAACAGCAGCATCAACCGGCTGATCGCCTATCGCAAGGACAGCGTCGTCTACGGCAAGCTCGACTACTGGGCGAAGCCGTCGGAGATCCTCGAGCATCGCGCCGGCGATTGCGAGGATTTCGCGATCCTGAAGATGGCGGCGCTGTTGCGCGCCGGGATCCCGGCGCAGAGCATGTCGCTCGTCGTGCTGCAGGATCGCCGCCGGAAATTCTTCCACGCGGTGCTGTCGGTGAGCACCGGAAGCGGCACCTTCATCCTGGACAGCCTCAGCAACGTTGTGGCGATGGACCGCGATCTTCCCGATTATGTCCCGCTCTATTCATTCAGCACCGACCGCGCCTGGATCCACGGCACGAAAGCCGGCGCACAGATCGCCGACATCGCCGGCGGTTTCGCGACAGTGGCGCCCGGCGAAGGCGCTTCGCCCGATGTGACGGTCACGTCGGCAGGCTCCGGTTTCGGAGCGAAGTAGGCGGCTTGCCTCTTCAACCGTTGAAGACGAACGCCATCAACAGCTCCGGCTCTGTGACCGGCGCGCGCACCGCGCTGAGCTGGCCCCTGTAGCGGCGCTCGCCGGCGCCGATGACGAAGCCGGTGGTGACGGGTGTCTCGCCATTGGCGTCGAGCCGGGCAAAAACGTCGACGACGTTGAGGTCCAGCGCCAGCTTGAGGTCCTGCCTGCCATCGTCGCCCGGCGCGTTCGGCAGCTGGCGCCTGACCAATTGCTGGAACGGGGCATTGAAGGTCAGGATCTTCTTCGACGAAGACAGCGCGAAGGCGGGCGAGGGGCAGGCGACCAGGATCGCGTTGATGGTCCGGATCGAGGCGAGCTTGCGCAGTTCCATGCTTTCCTCGGCGAGGCCGCGCATGCATGCGACCCGGATCGCCGATGTGAGATTGCCCTGGTCGGGATGATTTTCGGCGATCTCCTCGACCAGCATGCCGATCGTGCATTTGCGGTTTTCGGCCATCTGCTTCAGCGACACCCAGAAGGCTCGCTCCAGCCGGATGCCGCGGCGCACGCCGCCACGCGCGACGACGCGGAACTCCGGGCCGAAATCCTCGGCTGCGAGCGGCGGCAGCAGCCGGTCGCGCGGAGTGTCGGGGCGTGCGGCGCTATCGTTCACTCATCGCCTCCTGGCGCGCCTTGTTGATGGGCTTCAAAAGATAGTTGAGGATCGTCTTGCGCCCGGTCTTGATATCGACCGAGCAGATCATGCCGGGGATAATCGAATAAGTCTTGCCGTTCCTTTGCAGCGTGGATTTCTCGGTCGCGACGCGCACTTGATAGTAGGGCTCGCCCGTCTTCTGGTCGACCAGGCTGTCGGCGGTGATGTTGGAGACCTTGCCTTCGATGCCGCCGAAGATCGAGAAGTCGTAGGCCGTGACCTTGATCAGCGCGTCCTGGTCCGGCTGGATGAAGGCGACGTCGCGCGGCGAGACCCGCGCCTCGACCAGCAGCGTCTCCGAGGTCGGCACGATGCCGGCCACGACCGCGCCCGGCTGGACGAAAGCGCCGAGCGTGTTGACATCGAGCGTGTTGACGATGCCGTCGACAGGCGAACGGATATCGGTCCGCGCCACCTTGTCGGTGGCGCCGCGAATGGTTTCGTCCACCACAGAGAGGTCCGCCAGCGCCTGCGTCAAGTCGCTCAATGCTTCCTGCTGCAATTGCAGGCCGAGCTCGTCGACTTGAAGCTGCGCCTCGGTGATGGCCGCCTTGCTCTTCTTGATGGTCTCTCCGGCAAGGTTGAGCTGACCGCGGAGATCGGTCTGCTCCCGCTCGACGCGTATCTGTTCGGTCCTGGCCATCAGGCCTTTCTTGACCATCGATTCGACCAGCGCCGTTTCCTGGTCGCTGACGGCGAGGCTCTTGGAAAGGCGGTCTGAATTGGCAGTTGCCTCGTCCAGTTCCTTCTCGCGCTGATCGAGACGCGACTTCAGCACGGAAAGCTTGACTTGGAAGTTGTCCCGGCGCGCAACGAGCAGCTTCTGCTCGTTGTCGCAGATCTCCGGGGCAGTCTTCTGGATGTCGGACGGACAGGGGAACGCGCCCTCGAGATTGCCGCTCTGCTCGAATTTGAGCCTGGCAATGCGCGCCTGCAACGCCCGCGCCTTGGCCTGCTCTTCACCCAGGCTCGAGGTGTTGCCTGTGTTGTCGAGGCGGATGATCAGATCGTTCTTCCTGACGGTCTGGCCGATCTTGACAGCGATTTCCTGGACGACGCCGGCTTCGCTCGCCTGGATGATCTGCGTCTTGGAAGCGGGAATGACCTTGCCGTCGCCGCGCGCGATCTCATCGACCTCGGCAAAGGATGCCCAGGCGGTGAAGGCCACGAACAGTGCCCCTATGATGTATACCGACGCCGATGCGAAAAGCGGCGGCCGGTCGTCTTTTGCTAACATTCCCCAACGTCCCGGTCAGGCATTCGCCTTCTGCAATGCCTGGATGACTTGTTCCTTTGCTCCGTCCGCGACCACGCGCCCCTGCTCGATGACGATGAGGCGGTCGACCAGCTCCAGCATGCTGTAGCGATGGGTCGACACGATCAGCGTCGTGTTGCGGTCGAACGCCACCTTGAGCTGCCTGATCAACTGCCGTTCCGAGGCCAGGTCCATCGAACCCGACGGCTCGTCCAGGAACACGATTTTCGGCTTGGTCAGCAGCAGCCGCGCGATCGCCACAGCCTGCCTCTGGCCGCCCGACAGATTGGTGCCACGCTCGCCGACATTCATGTCGTAGCCGCGCGGATGGCGAGAGACGAAGTCGTCGACGCCAGCGGCCTTCGCCGCATCGATGATCTCCTCGTCGGTCGCGTCCGGCGCGGCCATCAGGAGGTTTTCCTTGATGGTGCCCGAAAAAAGGTCGCCGGCCTGCGCGACGATACCGACCGCGGCACGAACTTCGGACGGGTGGTACTGGCGGATGTCGATGCCGTCGAGCAGCAGTTCTCCGGACGTCGGCAGGAACAGCCGGCCGATCAGGCGGCCCATCGTGGTCTTGCCGGAGCCGATGCGGCCGATGATGCCTATGCGCTCGCCGGGGCGGATTGCAATGTTGAGCCCGTTCAGAACCTCGTTTTCGGTGCCTGGATAGGCGAAGCCGACATTCTTGAACAGCATCGCGCCGCTGCGGATCGGCCGGTTGACGAAGCCGACCGTGTCGGGCCGGTCCTCCGGCTGCGACATGATCGTATTGACGATCCTGAGCGACAGCACGGCTTGCCGGAAGCGGGAGAGCGTGATGGCGATCTGGCCGAGCGGCGCGACCGCGCGGCCCGCCAGCATGACCGTGCCGATAATCGCGCCCGTCGAGACCTGGCCTTCCGAGAAGGCATAGGCGCCGGCAACCACCAGGGCGACGGTGACGAATTGCTGGATGGCGCCGGTGATGTTGCCGGCAGCGGCGGAAAGCTCCTTGATCTTCTCCGAGGTGTTGGCGGCGTTCTTCGAGTGCTCGCCCCATTTGCGCAGCAGATAGGCCTCGGCGCGCAGCGACTTGATCGTCTCCAGCGTGGAAATGGACTCGACTAGGAGCGCCTGCCGCTGGGCAGATTCGTTCATCGAGGCGGCGACCCGCCTGCCGATGCGCCTCTGTGTCACCAGACCGACAATGACGGCGATGACGAAGGCGAGCGCCGGTATGATCACCAGCCAGCCGCCAATAGCGTAGATGACCAGCAGGAAGACGAAGACGAAAACCGTGTCGATGAAGACGCTTATGGTATTCGAGGTGAAGAACTCGCGCACGAACTCATATTGTGTGACACGATTCGCGTATTCGCCGGTCGATCCCGGCCGCGCCGAAAGCGACGAGTTGAGCACTTTCTCGAACAGCAGATAGGAAATCCTGAGATCCGCCTTGCGCCCGGCATAGTCGATAAGCGAGGCACGGGCCGTCTTCAGCAACAGGTCGAACAGGATGGCCGCGCCGATCCCGAGCGCCAGCACCCAGAGCGTCGAGATCGCCTTGTTCGGCAGGATGCGGTCGTAGACGTTCATGGTGAAGATCGGCGAGGCGATCGCCAAGAGGTTGATGAAGACCGCCGACAGCACGACCTTCGAGTAAGTGCGCCAGAACGCCCCCATCGTTCCGGTCAGCCAATGGCGTCTTTCGATCCTCGGCGCCGTGCCGACCGTCATCTCCTCGGCGGTGTTGGCATAGGTGATCGAGAATGAGGCGCCACCGCTGATGTAGCTTTCGGCAAGCTCCGATTTGCCGATCGTGGTGCGGCCGTTTTCCTGCGGCGCCGTTAGAAATTGCCCAGTTTCCGTTTCGGCGAGCAACGCAACCGGCAGTTGGCTGGCGCGGAAGACGATGGCCGGAAGATCGACCCGGCCGCGCACGAAATCGCGATGGTTGAACGCCTGGACCTCGAGACCGATCCGTTCGGCCAGATGCCTGATGTCGTCCGGCTCGATCAGCGTGTCCGAAATCGGCACCCCGGCAAACAGCACGGTCTCGGCGCTCGGCCGCCCAAGATAGGCTGCAATCGCCGAGAAGCAGGCTTTGAAAGCCTCCTTGGGCGAGACGATATTAGGTTGCTGGTTCACGATCCGCCCCGAAGGACCAGAGATCGATGCTTACATCGGCTGCTTCTTCCTGACCGGCGCGAGGATGTCGAACGGCAGATCGTTCTTCTGCTCCGATGGTGTGCGCGCATAGGTTTCGGTATCGGCTGTCGCCGGCACGCCGAATTCGCTGCGCGCGTAGGCGGCTGCCTGCTTGGCCGGCTGGATGTTCAGCGTCTTCAGCAACTCCCCGGTCGCGGCCAGCAGCCGGTATTGGGCAAACAGCGACGCGTAGGACGAGGTGTCGGCGAGCGTCGCGGTGTTGAAGCGCGTGTTTTGCGCATCGAGCACGTCGAGCAGCGAGCGCTGTCCGACCTTGAACTGCTCGCGGTAGGAGGCAACCAGCCTTTCGTTGGTTGCTGCCTGCAGCCGCAGCGTCTGCGCAAGTTCCGCCTGCCGGAAGCGGCGGTCCCAAGATGTGCGGACAGCTTCCTCGATCTCGCGCAGCACCTGATGCAGCGCGAGGCGCTGCTCGCTGGTGCGGCGGATCTGCTCCTGCTCGTTGGCTTTGTCGATGCCGCCGCGATAGAGATTCCAGCGCAGCACCACCCGAGCCTGCAGGTCGCTGGTGTCGCCGTCGTCGCCATCGATGTCATAGCCGCCCCGCGCGACACCCTCGGCGGTGATGGTGGGGCCGTATTTCGCCCGCGCGGCATCGACCAGCGACGCGGCCGCATCAATGTCGCTGTTGGCCATGTGGACGCGCGGATTGTTCTGTCGGGCAAGCCCGATCGCGTCATCGAGCGAGCGCGGCAGCGCGCCGGCCACATCGGCCGGCCGCGACGGGTTGGTCAGCGGCTTGCCGACATTCTTGAAGAAGCGGATCTTGGCCGCTTCCAGTTCCTCGGTCGCCTCCTGCATCCGCGCCTTGGCGGCGTAAAGCCGCTCCTCGGCCTGCTGCCGGTCGGCATCGTTGAGCGCGCCGCCCGCGATGCCTTGCTTGATGTCGCCGAGTATAGACTGATGGAAGCCGAGGTTCTTCTTCGCTTCGGCGACGATCGACGCCTGCAGCATGTATTCGAGATAGTCCTGGACGACGGCAAGCCCGATGAATTCGGACCGTTCCAACACCCTGAAGGAAGCTCCGTCGACGCGCGAGGCCTGGCGGTTCAATTCGGCCCGTCTCGCGCCACTGTCATAGAGCGTCTGTGAGACGGTGAGGTCCGCTTCGTTTGGATAAAGCGCGTCATGGTCCTCGTCGAGCGCTCGCCGGGAGTCGTTATCCAGACGGCGGACGCCGGTCGACGCTTCCAGATCGACGCTGGGAAGATAGAGCCCTTTCGCCTGGCGCAGCTCGAATTCGATGGCTTCGCGGTTTTCGATCGCCTGCCCAATCTCAGGATTGGATTCGACGGCGACTGCTACAGCTTCCTTGAGCGTGAGTGCGCTGGCGCTTCCGCAAGCCAGCATCGACACCGTCATGGCAAGCGCAAGGCGCCAGCCGACGGTCACTTTACCCGTCCTGGTCATTTCTACCCCGTGACTATCCCCGCGCCTTTTTGTTTTTGTCAGCGCTTATTTCGCCCAAGCCTGCCACCGGAGCTTGCAACGAGTATCTAGCAGATTTTTCGCGGATGGGAGGACTTATTGATTTAGAGCGCTCCAAAAGCACGGATTCCAGCCATTAGTCCCGGCGGATGTAGCAAAAATGGCACAGAAAACGATCCTCGCCGAGGGCGCCGTTCAGTTGAAACCGACCGCGAACATTATTTTCCCTAAATAAACAGTAAGTCCGCACAAAGGAATCGACCGAGACGTCGCTCACCGTGCCAACTTTGGCGGTCAGATCGGCACTTGGCATGAACCGCGGCATCCGCCCTTCCTCCGGACATGGCCAAGGCTTTCAAACACCTGAACGTTGCGGATCGTTGCGGGAAATCTGCGCCGGTCCTGCAAGACGTGCGCACGAAATTGCCATGGGTGGCTGGTTTTGTTGGCAAACGGGGATCGTTCCCTGTATTGCGGGCTGAAGCAAAGCATGGACGTTCTTGTATGACAAATGTCGCCCTGACCGGGCTTGCCCGCGATCTCGCCCGGCGCGCCGCCGACGGCCGCCCCGTGCGCATCGGCGTCATCGGTTCCGGCGAGATGGGCACCGATCTGGTGACGCAGGGCATGCTGATGCCGGGCATTTCGATTGCGGCCATTTCCACGCGCCGCCCGCACACGGCTCGCGACGCGATCCGCATCGCCTATGGCGACGATGCAATGGCTGCAGAAGCCGAGACCGCCTCCAAGGTAAGCCAGGCGATAGAAAGCGGCAGGATCGCCATCACCTCGAACGAGATGCTAGTCACCAATCCGCTGATCGACGTCGTCATTGATGCCACTGGCAAACCCGGCGTCGCCGCCGATTTCGACCTGATGGCGATGCAGCATGGCAAGCATCTGGTGATGATGAATGTCGAGGCCGACGTGACCATCGGCTGCTACCTCAAGCAGCAGGCGGATCGGCTCGGCGTTGTTTATTCGGTCGGCGCCGGCGACGAGCCGTCGAGCTGCATGGAGCTGATCGAGTTCGCCTCGGCGCTCGGTTACACCATCGTCTCGGCCGGCAAGGGCAAGAACAACCCGCTCAACCACGACGCCGTTCCCGACGATTATCGGGATGAAGCGCTGCGCCGGAACATGAACCCGCGCATGCTGGTCGAGTTCGTGGACGGCTCCAAGACCATGGTCGAGATGTGCGCCATCGCCAACGCCACCGGCCTGGTGCCCGATGTTCCGGGCATGCACGGCCCGAAAGCCGACCGTGATCAGCTGGCCAAGGTGCTCATCCCGCGCGAGGACGGCGGCATCCTGTCGAAGAAGGGTATCGTCGACTACACGATCGGCAAGGGCGTGGCGCCTGGCGTCTTCGTCATCGTTGAGGCGACGCATCCGCGTGTCGTCGAGCGCATGGACGATCTCCATGTCGGCCACGGCCCTTATTACAGCTTCTTCAGGCCATACCACCTGACCTCGCTGGAGGTGCCGCTGACCGCAGCCCGCATCATGCTCTACGGCAAACCCGACATGGTGCCGCTGCCTACACCGGTGGCCGAGGTCTGCGCGGTCGCCAAGCGCGACCTCGCCGCAGGCGAGATCTTCGACGCCATCGGCGAGACCTGCTACCGCTCCTGGACCATGACGGTCGCCGAGGCGCGCGCCAGCCGTGCCGTGCCGGTCGGACTGCTCGAAGGCGGCAAGGTGCTGAAGCCGGTCAGGAAGGGCGAACTCCTGACCGCCGACAACGCCGCGCCCGACCAGACGACCAAGCTATTTGCCCTGCGTCAACTGCAGGACGAGATGCTGTATGGGGTGAGGTCTACTTCCCCAGCTCTATCGATCTGAGCCGCGCCGCTTCCACCGCGTCGGTCAAAAGCTTCGTCAGCCGGTCTTCGCCCATCAGCACGGCAAGCGCGGCGGCGGTCGTGCCGTTGGGGCTGGTGACCTGCTGGCGCAGCACGCCCGGCTCCTCGTCGCTTTCAGCGGCAAGCGAGGCTGCACCATAGACGGTCTGCAGGGCGAGCAGCTTGGCTGTCTCGGCCGGCAGGCCAGCCTTCTCGGCGGCGACCGTCAGCGCCTCGATGAAATGGAAAATATAGGCCGGGCCGGAACCGGAGACCGCGGTCACGGCGTCCATCAGGCTCTCGTCGTCGATCGTCGTCACGACACCGCTCGCCGAGAGCAGCTCAGCGACGAACCGCCTGACGTTGTCGGGAACGAGCGGGTTGGAAAACACCACCATCATGCCCTTGCCGATCGCGGCCGGCGTGTTCGGCATGCAGCGCACGATCGGCGCGAGCCGGCCCAGGATCTCCTCGAAGGTCGCGACCGGCGTGCCCGCGGCGATGCTGACGAAGGTGGTCCTGCCGTCGCCGAAGCGCTTGTAGCTTGCCGTCACATCGCGGATGACCTGCGGTTTCACGGCGATGACGACGAGATCGGGCATGGCATCGGCGGGAATTGCGGATGCGTCGGCCGCGGCGCCGCAACCAAGATGTTCGGCTCGCCTGCGCAACTCGGCATTGGGCTCGACCACGAACACCGCCGACGGCTCGAGCTTGCCGGCTTTCAGCCAGCCCGAGAGCATCGCGTAACCCATATTGCCGCAACCGGCGAGAACAAGCCTGATGGTCATCGAAACCTCCGCAAAGAGGGCTCTCCTTAGCCGCTCGCGCGGTTGCGGAAAAGTCCAGTCTCCAAGGTCGGTGCATGGCTTGGAGACGCCGTCCGCTCAAAGCCGCACCTGTTTCATAGTTCGGACCATCCGCAGCGTCCGGAACTACCGGACGAAACATACGCTCCGTCGGCGCCTTCCCATTCGCAATCGCCGACAGCCGAGGCGCGCCGGTCGCCAGACGATCGGCAGGACCAGATCGACGAGATCAGGGCCCGCCTGCGCGAATTTCGCGAGGCGGTGCGCGTTCTGACCGAAAGCCGCTCGCGCCGCCGCTATTTCTAAAACACCCCGTCTTCGCTAAAAGCGGCCTTCGATAAAAGCAGCCGGTTTCGGGTTTACGGCATCCGACGACGTTTTGACGGGATTGGCCTGTCGAATTTTCGTGAAAATGCCGCGCGGCATTTGACCGCTTGCGCGCCGCGTTCGCGTGCCGACTGCTGGATTGAGGATCAGGGCTGCGTGCGAGGCGTGGCCGCGCAACAGTGTTGAAGGTGAATGATGGCCGAAGTGATCGACGGGAAGAGTGTCGCCGCAGACGTGGTATCGAAGGTCAAGGCGCTGACCGCCGAGCTTTCGGCCAAGGGCGCGACCAGGCCCGGTCTGGCGGTGGTGATCGTGGGCGAGGATCCGGCAAGCCAGGTCTACGTCGCCTCGAAGTCGCGCACGGCCAAGGAGTGCGGCTTCCATTCGCTCCAGCACACGCTGCCGGCTGAGACGAGCGAAGAGCAGCTGTTGAAGACCATCGGCGATCTCAACGCCGACCCGTCGATCCACGGCATCCTCGTGCAACTGCCGCTGCCCGGCCATATCGATGCCGGCAAGGTCATCCAGACGATCGCGCCGGAAAAGGATGTCGACGGCTTCCACTTCATCAATGTCGGCAAGCTCGGTACCGGCGAGCTCGAGACGGCGTTCGTGCCCTGCACGCCCGCCGGCTCGATGCTGTTGATCCAGCGCGTGCGCGGCAAGGACCTTTCCGGCCTCAATGCCGTCGTCGTCGGCCGCTCCAACATCGTCGGAAAGCCGATGGCCAATCTGCTGCTCGCCGCCAACTGTACCGTCACCATTGCCCATAGCCGTACCAAGGACCTGCCGGCGCTGGCGCGCACCGCCGATATCCTGGTCGCCGCTGTCGGCCGTCCCGAAATGATCAAGGGTGATTGGGTGAAGCCCGGCGCCACCGTTATCGATGTCGGCATCAACCGCATCCCGGCGCCAGAGAAGGGCGAAGGCAAGTCGCGGCTGGTCGGCGACGTCGTCTATGCCGAAGCGGCCGCGGTCGCCGGCGCCATCACGCCGGTCCCCGGCGGCGTCGGACCGATGACCATTGCCATGCTGATGGCCAACACTGTAGCTTCCGCCTACCTCGCGGCCGGATTGAAGCGGCCGTCCTTCTGATCGGAAAGCAGCATCCTTGCCGAATCTTACTGCTCCTGTTGAACGGCCGGTCATGGGCGATCCCGTTCAGGGCGGTCGGCAGTTCGGCTTCCTGCTGGTCGACAAGTTTTCGATGTTCTCGCTGGCGGCGGCGATCGATTGCTTCCGCTCGGCCAACCGTCTGCTCGGCCGCGATTATTACGGCTGGACGACGATATCGGCAGATGGCGACGCGGTCATGGCTTCCAACGGCCTTCCGCTCAAGATCGACTATTCAGTCGCCGACATGCCGCCGGTCGATATCCTGTTCGTCTCGGTCGGGCTCACCACCGAGTTCCCCGGCAAGAGCAAGGTGCTGGCGGCGCTGCGCAGCTGGGGCCGCCGCGGCAACGCGCTCGGCGCGCTCTCGGTCGGCTCCTATCTGCTCGCCGAGGCCGGCCAGCTCGACGGCTACCGCTGCACTATCCACTGGGAAAACCGCGCCGGCTTCATGGAGCGTTTTCCGGACATCAACTGCACCGGCAACGTTTTCGAGATCGATCGCAAGCGCTACACCTGCGCCGGCGGCACCACCTCGATCGATCTGATGCTGGAGATCGTGCGCGGCGATTTCGGCTCCAATCTCGCCAATGGCGTCGCCAACCAGTTCCAGCACGAGCGCATCCGCTCGGCCGGTGACCGCCAGCGCGTCGGACCTGAGCGCGACCTCACCGGCAAGTCGGAGAAGCTGAGACGTATCGTCGAGCTGATGGCCGACCATCTCGATGAGCCTTTGTCGGCGGTGCAGCTTGCCAAGTCGGCGGGCCTGTCGGTGCGCCAGGTCGAGCGCCTGTTCCTGCGCCATCTCAACGTGACGCCGGGCCGCTACTACATGCGGCTCAGGCTCGAGCGGGCGCGCGAATTGCTGCGCCAGACCAACATGCCGATCCTCGACGTCGCGATCGCCACCGGCTTCACCTCCCACTCCTATTTCGCGCAAAGCTACCGGCTGCAGTTCGGCCGTCCGCCGTCGGAAGAGCGCCGAACCACCTATTGAGCGACTTGCCGGCCATCGGACTTGTCTGCAAAGCCCGGCTCAAATAGCTTTCCCGGCGCGGACGGGGGTTCACTCAGGAGATTTTCATGGCGGGACTGGCACGGAGCGTCGCTGCGGCGATCCTCCTTTTGTCGATGACCACCTTTGGCTTTGCCGCCAACAAGGTCATCATCATTCTCGATGCATCCGGCTCCATGTGGGCCCAGATAGACGGCAAGCCGAAGCTCGAGATCGCGCGCGAATCGCTGCGCACGGTGCTGCAGTCGGTGCCGGGCGACGACGAGATCGGCTTCATGGCCTACGGGCATCGCCAGAAAGGCAGCTGCGCGGACATCGAGCTGATCGTGCCGCCGCAGGCGGGTTCGGCGAGCGCGATCTCGGCGGCCGCCGACAGCATGAAATTCCTTGGCAAGACGCCGCTGACGGCGGCCGTCAAGCAGGCCGCCGAAGCGCTGAAATACACCGAGGACAAGGCCACGGTCGTTCTCATCACCGACGGTCTTGAGACCTGCGGTGGCGATCCGTGCGCGCTCGGCAAGGAGCTGAAGGAGACCGGCGTCGACTTCACCGCCGACGTGGTCGGCTTCGGCCTGACCGCCGACGAAGGCAGGCAGATCGCCTGCCTCGCCGAGAACACCGGCGGAAAATACATCCAGGCCTCCGACGAGAAGGCATTGCAGCAAGCGCTGGTCGAGACCGTCGCGGCGCCGGCGCCTGCGCCAGAGCCTGCTCCGGCCCCGGCGCCGGCGCCTGCACCCGAACCCGCCAAACCTGAATTCAACTTCACGCCGAGCGTCGTCATGGCTGAAGGCGGCGATCCCATCACCGACGGCAATGCCTGGGAGATCTACAAGGCCAAGTCCGACGGCTCGCGCGGCGATCAGGTCATGACCGAGTATGGCGAGCTCAAGACCAATCTCGAGCCGGGCGATTACATTGTCGTCGGTCGCGCCGACGAGGCAAGGAGCGAGCAGAAGATCAAGATCGAAGCCGGCCAGACCTACAGCCCGTTGTTCACGCTGAACGCCGGAACCTTGGTTATCCACCCGCATGCGAGCCAGGGCTCGGAGATCAGCGGCGAGGCGCGTGTCGACTTCGCCTATCCGGGCGGCAGCACGACCCACTATGGCGACGCAAAGGCCACCGTGCCGGCGGGCGAGCAGAAGGTGACGGTGCAGGTCGGCGCCGGCACGGTGACCGAAACCATCCAGCTTGCCGCCGGACAGACGGTCGAGAAGGATATCGTGGTCGGCGTCGGCCATGCCGTGCTCAACGCCTACTACACCGCCGGCGGCGACAAAGCCGACAATTCCGGCATCGGCTTCGAGATCGTCAAGGCTAAGAAGAAGATCGACGGTTCGCGTGAAAGCGTGGAGCACTCCTACGGTCCGGACAGCAAGTTCTGGCTGCCGCCGGACGACTATGTCGCGCTAACCACGCTCGATCTCGCCGTTGTCGAACAGCCCTTCAGCATCAAGGCCGGCGACAACCAGGATGTGAAGGTGGCTCTCGGCGCCGGCGTGCTGGCAATGTCGGCGCCCGGCGCCTATTCGATCGAGGTGTTCTCGTCAAAGAAGGATATTGAGGGCAAGCGCAAGTCGCTCGGCCTGACCTATGGCGACAGCTGGCAACAGACGATCCCCGCCGGCGACTATGTCGTCGTGCGGCACATGTCCGATCAGGGCCAGGACAAGGAAATGCCGGTGACGATCAAGGCCGGTGAGCGGAGCGAGATCACCGTTCAGTAGGCATCGCCGTCCGCAAACGAACGAAAAAGGGTAACCGCTGTTTTGCCCCCAACGTTGTCCGCTGACGCCTGATCTGTGATCAAGGTTCCATGGATGAGCGAGAAGCAGTTTCTCCAGGACACGACATTGGAGGTTCTCACGACACGGCGGGGCCGACGTGAGGCGCATCGCCAATGGCCGGATGAGGTCAAGGCACAGATCGTTTCGGAGGGCTTGCGTCCGGGCGTGACGGTGAACGAAGTAGCGGAGCGCCACGGGCTGGAGGGCAACCATCTGTCGTCCTGGCGAACGCTGGCCCGGCAGGGCAACCTAGTTTTGCCTGCGCCAGAGGATGCCGTGGAATTCGCAGCAATGATCATTGATACGTCCACGCCGCAACCGCCAACCGCCAAGCAGACCTCCCGCGCCGAGATCGTTGTCGGCCCGGTCACCATCCGTCTTGACGAAGGTGCGTCTGCTGCCCGGAGGCGCGCCTTGCCGGGCGACAGGGACGATCAGTGCCGCTGGTTGCCGACATGAAGTCTGTCACCGTGCCCGTGTCGAAACAAAGTCCCCACTCGGCGAGGCTTTGGTCTATATGCCAAATATTGGGATGGCCTGAAGCTCTGCCTAGCCGACGGCCGCGTCGAGATCGACAACAACAGCGTCGAACGAACCATCGGGCAATCGCCCTGAATCGTAACAACGCAACCTTTGCCGCGCACGACGCCGGACCCGAGAACTGGGCGACCATCGCTTCGCTGATCGGGACCTGCAAACTCAATGCTGTTGACCCGCAGGCCTACTTGACCACCACGCTTACCGCCATCGTGAACGGCCACAAGCGGAGGCGGATCGACGAGCTGCTGCCTTGGAACGATCCGCTTGAGTAACGCGTGCACAAAAATCGGGTCGGGCCGAAGCGGACAACCCTGGTTAGAGCGTCATAGCTTGACCAGTTGCTTGCCGAAGTTCTCTCCCTTCAACATCCGAACGAAAGCGTGGGGCACGGTCTCGATCCCTTCCGCAACATCTTCCCGTGTCTGAAGCAGTCCCTGTTTGTACCATGACAGCAGATCGGCAATCGCGGTCTCGTATTCTCCTTCGTGGTCGTCGAGCAAGAACCCTTCTATCCGCGCACGGGTGATTAGTGTCCTTCTGAGATGCCTGAGACCGACATCAGGCTGGTCAAACCGGTCGGCCAAGGCAATAGTGCCGACAACCACCACTCTGCCAAAGATGTTGAGATTTAGCATGGCTGCATCGTGAATCGGCCCGGCGGTGTTGTCGATAAAGACATCGACGCCGCTAGGGCATGCGGTGACGACATCTGCCACGAGATCAGCGGAGCGTCGATGATTGACTCCAGTCCGATATCCAAGCTCCCTGCACCATTCCAGCTTCTCATCCGAGCCCGCAACAGCGACTGGGTCGAACCCTTTGATCCGCGCGATCTGTCCCGCAATCTGCCCCACAGCTCCTGAAGCGGCAGAGATCAACACCGTTTCCCCCACCTTCGGAGTTGCGGTTTTGAGGAGGGCAAAGTAGGCGGTGAGACCGGGCATGCCGAGATAGCTCAGTACGGCCTGAATCGGAGCGTCGGTTGTCGTCACTGGCTTGGCTGACGCGGCCGGGATCACGCTGAACGGCTGCCAACCAAAATGATCGCTCATCACGAGGTCGCCTGGCTTGAAGTCCGGAGACTCAGACGTAATTACCTCGCCAATTCCGCCGCCACACATCAGGTCGCCAATTCTAAAACCAGCAGCATAATTCTTCGCGGGGCTGATCCGACCGCGCATATAGGGATCGACGGAGAGCCACAGAGTTTTCACCAGCAGCTCACCATCCGCGGCATCGGGAATTGAACGCTCCTCCAGGCTCCAGTTCTCGACGGAGGGCATTGCGGAAGGGTAGCTGCGAAGTATCCAGCTAGGATTTTTGGACATGTCCATCTCCTCAATTTGAGCGTTCGCCCCATTGATGCATGATTTCGGCTTCCGTGTTAAAGAGCGCACGGTGAGAGACATTATTTTGAATTTCGGAAGAATGGCGGATGGATATGATCGAGGCCATGAAGGTGGCCGTGGCAGTCGCCAGGCATAACAGCTTCTCTTCTGCGAGCCGGGATTTGCGCCTTTCCGCTGCCTCGGTAAGCCGCATTGTGGCGGACTTGGAGACCGATCTCGGCGTACGTCTCTTTAACCGCACCACCAGGCAGATCAATCTGACGGATGCCGGGATGGAGTTCGTGCAAAAGAGCACCGGCCTCCTGGAGGAGCTTGATCAGATGCGGAGCGCAGTACGCGAACGCCACGAAACTCCTCGCGGCCAACTCCACGTCTCCTGCGTAACGGCCTTTGGTAATGAGTGCCTGGCACCAGTGGTTCCTGAGTTCGTGCGACGGTTCCCGCAGCTCGATGTCTCAATCGACCTTGGCAATCGTTTGGTTGATCTCATTGGCGAGCACTTCGATGTCGCCATCCGGGTAGGACCGTTGAACGATTCATCCCTGATTGCGCAGAGGATTTTCACGCAGAGGATCGTGTTCGTCGCGACACCCCAGTTTTGCCAGCAATATGGGACACCCAGGACCTTGGACGAGATCAGGGCTCGCCCATCCGTTACTCAGGTCAGCGGGGAATGGGGGCGCGTTCATAAGTTTTCGCATCAAGGAAAGGTCATTGACTTCGAAGTGCCGCAGCAACTGACAATGAACTCAGCGCGAGCGGTGAGAAACGCCTGCCTAGCGGGAGGGGGGTACTCCCTCTTGGGCGATTTCATGGTCGCCCAGGATATAGCGGAGAACCGCCTCGTGCGGCTGCTGCCGGATCATGAACCCATGGAGCAACCGATCTTCGCCTTCTACGCTCAGCGACGTCACACCCCACGTAAAGTCAGGGTGTTTATTGACTATTTGGCGGAGGTCTTCAGTGGCAAGAATACCTCGTGAGACCTCTTGTCTAGGTGCCGATGGCACACCGCTTACGACAAAGGGCGGCTCCGAGCGGCGGCTCCGAGCCGCTCTTTTTTAGCAGATTGACGTTAGGCATTTGCGAAGGCGGCGGCGCCGTGGTCGGCGCGGCCAACCAGTTGGCGAAAGCCGGCGAACAGCTCGCGGCCGAAGCCGAACTCGTTGCCGATCAGGTCGGCATCCGCCGTGCGGCGCAGCGCGAACTCCGTTCCCGGCACCAGCACCTCCAGCGTGCCGGCATCGGCGTCGAGGCGAATGATGTCGCCGTCATGGATCCTGGCGATCGGCCCGTCCTCGACCGCTTCCGGCGTCACATGGATCGCCGCCGGCACCTTGCCGGAAGCACCCGACATGCGCCCGTCGGTCACCAGCGCGACGCGCTGGCCGCGATCCTGCAGCACGCCGAGCACGGTGGTCAGCTTGTGCAGTTCCGGCATACCGTTGGCCTTCGGCCCCTGGAAGCGGATCACGGCGACGAAGTCGCCGGTCAGCGTGCCCGACTTGAAAGCTTCGTTCAGCCCCTGCTGGCTGTCGAACACCTTGGCCGGCGCCTCGATGACGCGCCGTTCGGGCTTGACCGCAGAGGTCTTGATCACGGCATGGCCGAGGTTGCCGGCAAGCACCTTCAGTCCGCCGGTCGGCTGGAACGCCTTCTTGAACGGGGCCAGCACCCTCTCGTCGCCGCTCTCGAGCGGCGCCGCTTCACGCACGACGCTGCCGTCGGCGCCGAGCTTTGCCTCGACAGCATAGGGCCGCAGGCCTTCGCCCCAGACCGTCTGCACGTCCTCGTGCAGCAAGCCTTCGTCGAGCAACTCGCGGATCAGGAAGCCGAGCCCGCCGGCGGCGTGGAAATGGTTCACGTCGGCGAGTCCGTTCGGGTAGACGCGGGCGAGCAGCGGCACGGCCTCCGACAGGTCGGAGATGTCCTGCCAGGTAAGCGAAATTCCGGCTGCCGCGGCCATGGCGATGAGGTGGATGGTGTGGTTGGTCGAGCCGCCGGTCGCGTGCAGGCCGACCACGCCGTTGACGATCGAGCGCTCGTCGATCATGCGCCCGACCGGCGTATAGGCATTGCCGAGCGTGGTGATCGCCAGCGCGCGCTTCGCCGCCTCCCTGGTCAGCGCGTCGCGCAGCGGCGTACCCGGGTTGACGAAGGAGGCGCCGGGCGTGTGCAGGCCCATGATCTCCATCAGCATCTGGTTGGAATTGGCGGTGCCGTAGAAGGTGCAGGTGCCCGGCCCGTGATAGGATTTGGACTCCGCCTCGAGCAGCTCGGCGCGGCCCGCCTTGCCCTCGGCATAGAGCTGCCGGACCTTGGCCTTCTCGTCGTTCGGCAGGCCCGACGTCATCGGCCCGGCGGGGATGAAGACAGCCGGCAGGTGCCCGAAGGTGAGCGCCGCGATCACCAGCCCTGGCACGATCTTGTCGCAGACGCCGAGGAAGACGGCGGCGTCGAACATGTTGTGCGAAAGGCCGATCGCCGCTGCCATGGCGATCACGTCGCGCGAGAACAGCGACAGTTCCATGCCTGGCTGGCCTTGCGTCACGCCGTCGCACATCGCCGGCACGCCGCCGGCGACCTGGGCGATGCCGCCCGCCTCGCGTGCCGCGTCCTTGATAAGCGCCGGAAAGGTCTCGAACGGCTGATGCGCCGACAGCATGTCGTTGTAGGAGGTGATGATGCCGAGGTTGGGCACGCGATCGCCGCCGAGTGCCACCTTCTCCGATGGGCTGCAGACGGCAAAGCCGTGGGCGAGGTTGCCGCAGGAGAGCACCGCGCGGTTGGCGGCGCGTCCCGACGCCTCCGCGATGCGGCCGAGATAGGCTTCGCGGTCGGCTTTCGAACGTTGGCGGATGCGTTCCGTGATGGCTTCGATGTCGCGTCTGGCTGTCATGGCTGGTCCTTTCGGGCCCCGGAAACGTCCTCCCACAGCCTCCGGGGCTGTTCCTTTGGTGAAATCAGGGTGCCCAGAACACCTCTACCGGTATCGGCGCCGCCTCGAGCACGTTGCGGATGGGCTTTTTCATGCCCGCTCCCATCGCGCCGTCGAAGGCGATGCGCTTATCCTCTCCCTCGATGTGGAGCGCGATGAAACCGGCGGCAACGATCCGCGCCATCGATAGTGTCAGCCGCGGCTCGCCGGCGCTTTGCGCATGCACGGGCAGCACGATGCGCGGTGAGGACGGGTCGATGAGCTCGGCGAGATTGCCGGCATCGGGAAAGAAGGAGGCCGTGTGCCCGTCGGCACCCATGCCAAGCACCACCACATCCAGCGGCCAGGGCAATGATTGCAGGGCCTCGCTGTCCGACGTCGCTGCGTCCTCGATGGTCGCCGCCTCATGGTAGAGCGGCACGAAGCGCGCTGCCGCTGCCTTGTTCTGGAGCAGGTTGGCCGCCACCAGCCCGGCATTCGAGCGCGGCGAGGAGGGCGGCACGAAACGTTCGTCGACCAGCGTCACGGTGACCTTGTCCCAGGCGATCGGGATTAAAGAGAGCGCGGCGAAGAATTTTGCCGGCGTCGTGCCGCCGGATACGGCGAGCAGCGCCGTGCCGCGGTCGGTGATCGCCTTGGTCAGGCGGGCGGCGACGTGGCCGGCAAGGGCCGCCGCCAGCTGCTGGCGGTCGGCAAAGCCGTTCCAGGCGTAAGCGGCCCCGCTCAATTGCTCTCGTGCCATGTCCGTCCGTCACGTTCGATGAGCGCGATGGAGGCCGACGGACCCCAGGTGCCGGCCGTATAGCCCTGCGCTTCCTGCCTGGCGCTTTCCCAGGCGTTCTGGATCGGATCGATCCACTTCCAGGCCGCCTCGACCTCGTCGCGACGCATGAACAGCGTCTGGTTGCCGCGCACCACATCCATGATCAGCCGCTCATAAGCGTCCGGCGCGCGGCTGTGGAAGGATTGCGCGAAGCTCATGTCGAGCGAGATCTGGCGCAGCCGCATCCCGCCCGGCCCCGGATCCTTGATCATGATGTACTGCTTGACGCCTTCGTCCGGCTGCAGCCTGATCACCAGCTGGTTGGCGAAGATCGGCCCGGCGCTGTCGCCGAAGATGGAATAGGGGATCGGCTTGAATTCGATGACGATTTCCGAAACGCGGGTCGCCAGCCGCTTGCCGGTCCTGAGATAGAAAGGAACGCCGGCCCAGCGCCAGTTGCCAATCTCGGCTTTGAGGGCGACGAAGGTCTCGGTGTTGCTGTCCTTGCCGAGTTCCTCCACATAACCCTTGACCGGCCCGCCGGCGGAGGCGCCGGCGCGATACTGGCCGCGCACCGTGTGTTTCGGCGCCTCGTTGCCGTTGATGCGCTTCAGCGCCCGGAGCACCTTCAGCTTCTCGTCGCGCACGGCGTCCGCGTCCATCGAGGACGGTGTTTCCATGGCAACCAGGCAAAGCAGCTGCAGGATGTGGTTCTGCACCATGTCTCGCAGCGCGCCGGCTTTGTCGTAGTAGGTGACGCGGTCCTCGAGACCCACGGTCTCGGCCACGGTGATCTGCACATGATCGATATGGGCGGAGTTCCACAGCGGCTCATAAAGCGCGTTGGCAAAGCGCAGCGCCATCAGGTTCTGCACCGTTTCCTTGCCGAGATAGTGATCGATGCGGAAGATCTGGCTTTCGTGGAAATCGTCACCCACGGCGTCGTTGAGCGTCCGCGCCGAGGCGAGGTCACGGCCGATCGGCTTCTCCAGCACGATGCGCGAGTTCGGGGTGATCAGCTTGTGTTCCTTGAGCTGATGCGAGATGTCGCCGAACAGCGCCGGCGCCACCGCGAGGTAGAAGGCGCGGATGCGGTCGCTGTCGCCGATCGCCTTCTTGAGCTTGTCGAAGCCGACGCCCGAAGTGGCGTCCGCCGAGACATAGGAAAGCCGAGCAAGAAATGTGTCCAGTTCCTTCGGCTCGATGTCGGCCGGATTCACATGGTCCGATATCGCTTTCTTGGCGAAGCTCTGGAACTCGGCATCGCTCATCTTCGCGCGCGACGTGCCGATGATGCGCGTCGGCTCCGAAAATTGGTGGCCGCGCTGGCGGTGGTAGAGCGAGGGCAGAAGCTTGCGCTCCGACAGGTCGCCGGTCCCGCCGAAAATGATGAAGTCGAAAGGTTCGACAGGGATGATCTGGCTGGTCATGGTCAGTCCGGTTTGATGCCGCTAGCCGGTAGCGGGGCTGATATATTCTAATCGATTTAAATCGTCCAGTGTCATGGTGTCACATCCAGGACCAATCGCTGGACAATCGATTGGGCCCATATGTGGCCTTGACACTGGCGCCACCGGGAGGCTTGTCGGCAAGCAACAGCTTTCCGGAAGCGTTCGCGCCTGCAACATAGAACCTGAATGTGACGAAAGCTAAGGGAGAATGGCGAACGCCGGCCCTTCAATGATGGGGAAAACCATGCGTCTGCAAAACAAGGTTGCCATCATCACCGGCGCGGCGTCGGGCTTCGGCGAGGGCATGGCGAAGCGCTTCGCCGAGGAAGGCGCGCGCGTCGTGGTTGCCGACCTCAATGCCAAGGGCGCAGCGCGCGTGGCGAAGGAAATCGGCGACAACGCGATCTGGACCCAGACCGACGTCTCGCAACGCTCCGAATTCGACGAGATGGTTTATGCCGCCAAAAGCGCCTTCGGCCGCGTCGACATCATGGTCAACAATGCCGGCTACACCCATCGCAACGGCGACATGCTCGGCGTCGACGAGCAAACCTTCGACCTGATCACCGCTGTCAACATGAAGGCGATCTATCATGCCGCGCTTGCCGTGGTGCCGATCATGGAACGGCAGGGCGGCGGCGTCATACTGACCACGGCTTCGACAGCCGGCATCAGGCCGCGGCCGGGCCTCACCTGGTACAACGCCTCCAAGGGATGGGCGATCACCGCCACCAAGTCGATGGCGGTCGAACTCGCCCCGAAGAACATTCGCGTCAATTGCCTCTGCCCGGTCGCCGGCGAGACCGGCATGCTGGAGAAGTTCATGGGCGCCGACACGCCGGAGATCCGTGAAAAATTCCGCGCCTCTATCCCGCTCGGCCGGTTGTCGACGCCGCTCGACATCGCCAACGCGGCGCTCTGGCTGGCTTCGGACGAGGCGGCCTTGATCACCGGCGTGGCGCTGGAGGTCGACGGCGGGCGCTGCATCTGAACCGACGTCGCGGCGGCGTCAGGCCGCCAAGAGCGTCCAGATCAGGCGCCGGTCTTGACGAAGCTCTTGTAGATCCAGCCGCGTTTGCCGTTATAGACGATCTCGCACCATTTTTTGCAGCTCATCACCTGGACAGCTGACTTGGCAGGCACAGTGACGATCGCGGCGGCGCCGTTCTTCGGGCCGGAACGCATGGTGACAGCCCTCAGGACGCGTCCATTGGTGCCAGTGCCGGCGTTTTCAGGCTTCGGCTCGTCCTGGGCCGCATCCTGGGGTGCCGCCGGCTGGGCCTCGGCAACCTGGGGCTTCGCGTCTGGGATGGCGGCGGTCTGGGCCGCATCCATTTTGTCGTCAGGCTTTTTTGCGTCTGCCGCTTGGGCAGCCGCCGGCGCTGGCGACGCGACCTCAGCCAGGGCGGCCGAAGCATCGTTTCCGGACGCGGATTCGGCGAAGGCGGCAACGGCCGGTTTGTCGTTCTGCGTCGCCGGCTTCTCCGCTGCCTGAGCGGATGAGGCCGGCGGAGCATCCGCCGCGGGCGCAGGCTCACCAACCGTGCCGTTCCAGCGGGGATTGTTGGAAGCCAGTGCCGGGATGGCGGCTTCTCGGGATGCAGTCATGGGCGAAACCGCATCGGCCTTGCGCGCGGCTTGCGGCGCGGCGGCGACACTGACAGCGCTCGATACGGCCGGAGTGATTTTCTTCGTCTTGACCGGGATCGCGGGGACGGTCTGCTCCGTTTTCGCGATCGCCTGCCGCTCATTGGCCGGCAAGGCCAGCCAAAGCGCCACCGCCGCCACGCCAAGCAGCGCCGCGGTGCCGACAGCCGCGATCACCAGATGCGCGTTCGACTGCAGGCCCTGCCAGAACGAGGGCCGCATGTCATAGCCGAACCGCACGGCAAAGTGCCGTCGTTCCGGCGCACCGAAACTGAAGGGCTCGTTCACCTAAACCACCTCCAACAACCGGGCCGACGTTCTTTCGATCTTGCCGCAAACCGTTCGCGGCTGATCGGCATCGGTCCCGAAATTTCCAGCGGGCAGGCCCGCGCAAATCCCCGTCTTATCGCCCAGAACCGGCATCTTTTACCGCCGATTATGGCATCAGTGCGCCTTTTTGCGAAATTCTGCGCGTTTGTTAAGGATTCCGCAACGTGCCGTTGGGGAAGCGGACTTGTCGAATTAACAGCTTCTGCACATGTTCCGGCTTCAGATCCTGTCGCGCAGCGCGAACCAGTTGAGCGCCAGAAACAGCAGCGGTGCGCGCAAACGACGGCTGCCCGGGAAGGCGGGAATCTTCAGATACTCGATCAGCTTCAGCGGTCGCGATTGCCCGCGACCGTCTCGGCGTAGAGCTTGCCGAAGAAGTTGGACAGCATGATGCCGTGGCCGGAATACCCGCCCATCGAGGCATGCGGAAACGCAGGTGAATGGTGAATAGTGAATGCTTTGCTAGAGCGCTCTGGCTGCGTTCACCCATCCAATATGAAATTACTCACCATTCACTATTCACCCATTCACTCGACGAAGTGGCCGCTCACACATTCAGCAACAGATACTCCCGCTCCCAAGGGCTGATCACTTCCATGAATGTCTCGAACTCGGCTCGCTTGATGGCCGCATACGTGGCTGCGAAGGATTTGCCGACAATGGCGCCAAGCTCCTTGTCGGCCTCGAAAAGGTCCACGGCCTCGAGCAAGCTGCGCGGCAGGTCGATCTCGTCCTCGTTGGCGGTCGTCAGCACCGGCGGCTCGGCCTGGACCTTGTTGTTCATGCCGATCAACCCGCAGGCAAGCGAGGCGGCAAGCGCCAGATAGGGATTGGCGTCCGAGGACGGAATCCGATTTTCGACGCGCCGCGCCGCTGGATCGGAACGCGGCACGCGGAAAGCCGTCGTACGGTTGTCGTAGCCCCACTTGTTGTTGACCGGCGCCGACGCAGCCTGCGTGAGCCGCCGATAGGAATTGACGTAAGGCGCAAGCATCACCAGCGCGTTCGGCACGTGTTTCTGCATGCCGCCGATGAAATGGAAGAACGCATCCGTCTCGGCGCCGTCTTCGGCCGAGAAGATGTTTTTTCCGGTCTTCTTGTCGACCACCGACTGGTGGATATGCATGGCCGAGCCAGGTTGCCCCTGGATCGGCTTGGCCATGAAGGTGGCGTAGATTTCGTGCTTCAGCGCCGCCTCGCGGATCGTGCGCTTGAACATGAAGACCTGGTCGGCAAGCTCGATCGGATTGCCGTGACGCAGGTTGATCTCAAGCTGACCGGCGCCCTCCTCGTGGATCAGCGTATCGATCTCCAGGCCTTGCCGCTCCGAGAAATGGTAGATGTCGTCTATCAGTTCGTCGAACTCGTTAACGCCCGCGATCGAATAGCCGGCGCCGCCGCCGATCGGCCGCCCTGAGCGCCCGACGGGCGGCGTCAGCGGGTAGTCCGGATCGGGGTTCTTGCGTACCAGATAGAATTCGATCTCGGGCGCCACCACCGGCTTCAGCCCACGGTCGTCATAGGCGGCCAGCACGCGCTTCAGAACGTTGCGCGGCGTGAATTCGACGGAGCGGCCATCCTGGTGGACGAGGTCGCAGATCACCGCGGCGGTCGGATCTTCCTCCCAGGGCACGACGGTCAGTGTCGAGAGATCGGGCAAGAGCTTCAGGTCGCCGTCGTCCTCCGGATAGTGGAAGCCATTGCCGTCTTCCGGATAGCCCCCGGATATCGTCGTCATGAACACGGCTGAAGGCAACGCCAGCGATGTGTTGGAGGTGAATTTCTTCGACGGCATCATCTTGCCGCGGGCGACGCCGGCCTGGTCCGGCGTGATGCACTCGATGTCCTCGATGCCGCGCCACTCCAGCCAGGCGCTGGCTTCCTTCCAATTCTTCACACCGCGTTCGTTTTTCAAGAAGGCAGGCGTGCGGGCGCGTCCCCCCCGGCTCGACGGACGGACTTCCTTTTTTTCAGGCGGCATCATTCACCAGATTGTGTTGCGGATTTCAAAGTATAGCCGGGCGCCGTGGCGGAAGGAAAGGGGAGGCGCCCGCGTCGCCACAGGCAAGCCGAGACGCAGCCTAAAGGAACCGGCGTGCCTGTCTTCTTGCTGGCGGCGCAGCGCCACAGGGTCTAGATGAGCCTGTAAGCAAAGGGTCGCACATGTCCGCTCCACGTTTGACCACCATCGGCTTCGATGCCGACGACACGCTGTGGCAGAACGAGCAGTTCTTCCGCCTGACCGAGAAGCGTTTTGCCGCCTTGCTGGCCGAGCACGGCGATCATGAGCACATCGCGGCACGGCTGCTCGAAGCGGAAAGGCGCAACCTCGCCCTCTATGGCTTCGGCATTAAGGGCTTTACGCTGTCGATGATCGAGACGGCCGTCGCGATCACAAACGGCGAGGTGCCCGGTTCGGTCATCGGCGAAATCCTGGCTGCCGGCCGCGAGATGCTCAGCCATCCGATCGAGCCGCTGCCGCATGCCCGCGAGACGGTCGAAAAGCTGGCGGGCTCCTACCATCTGGTGCTGATCACCAAGGGCGACCTCTTCGATCAAGAGCGCAAGCTCGCGCAGTCGGGAATGGGTGATCTCTTCGATGCCGTCGAGATCGTCAGCGACAAGAGCGCAGCCACCTATGCCCGCATCTTCAGCCGCCATGGCGACGGTCCGCAGAACAGCATGATGGTTGGTAACTCGCTCAAGTCCGACGTTGTTCCCGCCATCGAGGCCGGTGGCTGGGGTATCCATGTGCCGCACGAATTGACCTGGGCGATCGAACACGCCGAGGCGCCTGTCGCGGCGCCGCGTTTTCGCGAGATCGCAGATCTCGGCGAGTTGCCGGCACTGGTCGAGGCAATAGCGAAGCCCGGCTGAGCGTCGCCTCTGCCTAGCCGCGGCCGACCAGGCGATCGATTACTGGTTGCAGCCTTTCGGGCGTGATCGGCTTGGCGACCACGGCGTCGACCACGCTCGACAGGCCGAGGCTGTCCGGCGTGCCATTCCTGGTTGAAAGCAGGATCACGGCGGGCCGCGCCTTGCCGGAAGCGCGCCGCAGCGCGTCGATGCCGGACAGCAACCTGTCGCAATCCCTGTCGTCGGGTCCGCCATCGAGTATGATTGCGCCGGGAACCAGGCCGGCCAAAGCTTTCTCGGCCGCCTCCGGTGGCTCCGAAATCGGCTTCAGCCCGGACTTTTCCACGATTTTCGATACGACGACCCGGTTGATCGACGATTTGCCGACCACCAGCACCTTGGAGATATCCGCCGGCAGCCGGGCCGCCGCGCCACGGTCCGCCGGTTTCATTGGTTTTTCAGAGTCGTCACGATTGGCGGGACACATGTATGGCGGAGGCTCTGGTTCAATGCAGGGTTGAAACCTTAAGCGCGCAATTGGCGCGAGATCGCCAGCGGTGTCAAGCAAAAATAGTGGAAAATGATAATATAGGAAGAATTGCTAAAATCCGGCGCAAGTTCTCCCCAGCGCCACGGCCACAATTCGAAAAAACGAACGTCCCCCGGAACGTATAGCACACGGGAGACACTCGCGAGTGATTGTTGACGTTACGTCAGCCTTGGTTCTGATGGGTGACGATCACTGGGATCAAAAGATCACCCCAGTTGCCGTCTCCGCCATGGTGCCTGGCAGAGCGCACCAGCTCGACGGACACACCTGCTTCGACCGCCTTCATCACAGACTGGTTGAGCCTGTGCAGGTCGTTGGCAAGCATGCGGATCGTCGCCTGCTGATCGACGCTCATCGCGCTTGATTGTTCTTCGGCCCGTTCCTTGACCCGGCTTATCGATGCCATTGCTGTTCTCCTCGACGTAAGTGCCCTTCGGGCGTTTCCTCTGGTGTTGTCATTACTCGGCCGCCGGCCTGAACTGGGCGTGCTCGGTCGACTCATGCATGGCGGTGGTCGAAGACTGGCCGCCGGAGATCGCCATCGAAACGGCATCGAAATAGCCGGTGCCGACTTCGCGCTGATGCTTGGTCGCGGTATAGCCATGGACCTCCGCCGCGAATTCCGCCTCCTGCAGTTCCGAATAGGCCGCCATCTGGCGCTCCTTGTAGCCGCGGGCCAGTTCGAACATGCCGAAGTTCAGCTGGTGGAACCCGGCCAGTGTGATGAACTGGAATTTGTAGCCCATGGCGCCGAGTTCCTTCTGGAACTTCGCGATGGTCGCGTCGTCCAGGTTCTTCTTCCAATTGAACGACGGCGAGCAATTATAGGCGAGCAGCTTGCCCGGGTGGTGCTTGTGCACCCCTTCAGCGAACTTCCTTGCCTGCTGAAGATCCGGCTTCGAGGTTTCGCACCAGATCAGGTCCGCATGCGGCGCGTAGGCGACGGCGCGCGCGATGCAGGGCTCGATGCCGTTCCTGACGTGATAGAAGCCCTCGACCGTGCGGCTGGCGTCATAGTCGACGAAAGGCCGGTCGCGCTCGTCGATGTCGGAGGTGAGCAGCTTGGCGGCTTCCGCGTCGGTGCGCGCCACCACCAGCGTCGGCGTGCCCATCACGTCCGCTGCAAGCCGGGCCGCATTAAGGTTGCGGATATGCGCTGCGGTCGGGATCAGCACCTTGCCGCCGAGATGGCCGCACTTCTTCTCCGACGCCAACTGGTCCTCATAGTGGACGCCAGCGGCACCGGCCTCGATGAAGGCCTTCATGATCTCGAACGCGTTGAGCGGCCCGCCAAAGCCGGCTTCGGCGTCGGCGACGATGGGCGCGAACCAGGTCTCGACCGAAAGACCCTTGCCTTCGGATGTCTCGATCTGGTCGGCGCGCTGCAGCGTGCGGTTGATGCGCTTGACCAGCTCCGGCGCCGCATTCGCCGGATAAAGCGACTGGTCCGGATACATGGCCGACGCGGTGTTGGCGTCGGCCGCGACCTGCCAGCCCGACAGATAGATCGCCTTCAAGCCCGCCCTGACCTGCTGCATGGCCTGGTTGCCCGACATGGCGCCGAGCGCATTGACGAAATCTTCCTCGTGGATCAGCTTCCACAGCCTGCTCGCGCCCATCTCCGCAAGCGTATGGCGAATCTGGACCGAGCCGCGCAGCCGCTTCACGTCCTCCGCCGAGTAGGGCCGTTCGATGCCGTCGAAACGGCCTTCCGGCGCGGACGGGACGAGGTTGTAAAAATCAGTCATCGATTGCTCCAGGTCAGTCTTGCTTGTTTAGATGGCCCGTTTGAGGGACGTATCTGTGGGCCGTTCACGTGTTACATTGTTTACATTGCGCCGCAAAAGTCGCCAGAAAAACCGGAGCTTGCCCGCTAAAATACGGGAAAACTGGTGTTGCGTTTGACAGGTCGGGGCTGTAAATCTGTCATGATTGTAAAAAGCTGGATGAGCCCGCGACGGCGCGCCGTTATGTAAAACTCTTGTCAAGGTAGCCGATTGGCCGAGCAGAAGATTTTCGCCGGGCCGCGCATCCGCCGGCTTCGCAACGCCAAGGGCCTGACCCAGACGGCGATGGCCGAAGGCCTGGGCATCTCGCCGTCCTACCTCAATCTCATCGAGCGCAACCAGCGGCCGCTGACGGTGCAGCTGATCCTCAAGCTGGCGTCGGTCTACAAGATCGATCCGCACGAATTGCAGGGCGAGACCAAAGGATCGATCGCGGCGCTGAAGGAAGTGTTCGGCGATCCGCTGCTGGCCGGCGAACTGCCGGGTGACCAGGAACTGATCGACCTCGCCGAGATCGCGCCGAACGCTTCCGCCGCGATGGTGAAATTGTTTCGCGCCTATCGCGAGCAGGCCGATCGGCTGTCGGATCTCAATGAACTCCTGGCGCGGGAGGGCAGGGCGACCGCATTGTCCGGCACGCGCCTGCCTGTCGACGAAGTGCACGAGACTTTCGAGCGCAGGCCGAACCATTTCGCCGCGCTGGAGGAGGAAGCCGAGGCCTTCATTTCGCTGCTCGATCCAGGCGACGACCTGTTCGGCACGCTGAAGGCGTGGCTAAGGCGCGAGCACGGCATCGTGGTCAAGGTGCTGCCGGTGGCCACCATGCCGAACTGGCGCAGGCGCTACGATCGCCATTCGCAACGCCTGTTCCTGTCAGAGCGGCTCTCCCCCTTCGATCAGCTGCGCGAGGTCGCCATGGAGGCGAGCCTGATGCGCATGACGGTGGCGGTGGCGAGCGAGATCCAGACGTTGAAGCTCGGCTCCGACGAAGCGCGCCGCTTAGCCCGTTTCGAGCTCGGCCGCTATGCGGCGCACGCGCTGATGATGCCCTATCACGCCTTTCATGCAGCGGCCGTCCGCGCCCGCTACGACATCGACGTCTTGCGTTCGCGCTTCGGCGTCTCCTTCGAGCAGGCGGCAAACCGCCTGACCATGCTGCAGCGGCCGAGCGCCCCCGGCGTACCGTTCTTCATGCTAGAGGTCGACAATGCCGGCAACCGCTTCCGCAAGGCGGGCAGCCTTGGCTATCCGCAAAGCCGCTTTGGCGGCGCCTGTCCGAAGCTTCCTGTCCATGCAGCCTTTTCGCAGCCGGGCCGGATTCTGGTCGAGGCTGTGGAAATGCCGGACGGCGCGGAGTTCCTCTGCATCGCCCGCACGCTCGAAGGGCCGCAAGGCGCCTTCTCCGAGCGGCCGCGGCGCACGGCGCTTCTGCTGGGCTGCGACATCGGCTTTCGCGACGAGATCGTCTACAGCGCGGCGCTGCCCGGACCGTCCGCCGCCAAGGTCGCGCAGAGCACGGCATATGCAACGCCGGTTGGCCCGGCCTGCAGGCTCTGCGAACGCGTCGGCTGCCTGGCGCGCGCCGAGCCGCCGGTGACCCGGCCGCTAGGCCTCGACGAGATGGTGACGGGTCTCAGCGCCTTCGATTTCCAGGGGTAGCACCCCCGCCAGCCGCAGCGGTTCGGCGGCCCGCAAGCCGGCTTTGTCCTACATTTCAGCGGATGCTGGATCACGCCTGGCTCCAGCATTTGCGCTACGCGAATGGGATATGGTGTGGTCGTCCGTGGTGGATCGTGCCGCCGGCAAATCGCTGACAGTCTCGCCTATGACCGATACCGCGTCGTCTCGCGTTGCCTTGGCCGCCGTCTCGCCGCGCGAGGAGCGGATCGGCATGCTGCTGGTCTTCCTGTCGGCGCTGATGTGGAGTTTTGGCGGCACCATAGCTCGCTTCATCCATGTCGGCGACAGCTGGACCGTGGTGTTCTGGCGCTCGATCTGGGCGGTGGGCTTCCTCGTCGCCTTCATGCTCTGGCGCGACGGCTGGCGCGGCACCTGGAGATTGTTCCGCGACATGGGCTTGCCTGGGCTGGGCGTCGCTCTCTGCTTCGCCACCGCCTCCACGAGCTTCATCGTCGCGCTCGCCTACACGACGGTCGCCAACATCTTGTTGATGCAGGCCGGTGTCCCGCTTCTGGCGGCCATGCTCGCCTGGGTGCTGTTTCGCGAACGCGTGACCCCAGGAACCTGGGTCGCCATTGCCGCCGTCATCACCGGCGTGGCCGTCATGGTCTCGGAATCGCTTGGCGGCGCCGTCTCGCCGATCGGCGATGGCCTGGCGCTGCTGATCGCGGTGATGTTGTCGTTCGCGACCGTGATCACCCGGCGCTTTGCCCATGTGCGCATGGTGCCGGCCACTTGCCTCGGCGCATTGCTCGCCGGTGCTTTTGCTGCCTCGCAAGCCACGGAATTCACCGTCTCCGGGCGCGACATGGGCTTTCTCTTCGCCTTCGGCGTCATCAATCTCGGCGTCGGTCTTGCTTTTTTCGCCATGGGCGCCCGCCTGGTGCCCGCGGCCGTCGCGGCGCTGCTCGGCACTTTCGAGCCGATCCTCGGTCCGATCTGGGTGTGGCTCGTCCATTCCGAGGTGCCGTCGGGGCGCACCATCATCGGCGGCGCGGTCGTCATCGCCGCGCTGCTTGTACATGTTGCGTTTGAGTTCAAGCGGCAGACCCGGCCCGAGCGGCCGGGCATCACCGGGCTGCCGTCTCCCAATTGATGCTCGAGTGTCTTCCCCATTGACAACTCCGCTGCGGGCCGGGCAGGCTGCAATTACGGCAACAACAAGACAGGCGTATCTTGCCAAGTGACTCCGCCGGCCTCATCGAGGCCGGACCGCATCGTTACATCTCTGCTTACGCCGCGGCCAACGCCGCTGAGGCCGTCCGAACAGCTTCCTGGAAAGGAGGCAAGGGCGGTACCCGTCACTCAACGATCCGGCGCACTGCCAGTCGCGCGCGCTTGTCGCTCCCCGGAAAGCTCAATAGTCTGAAACAAACGCCGGCCCGCGCCCATGTCGCGACGAGCCGGCACGGGAACACTCACCAAAGGAGAATATCATGATCCGCAAAGCGCTTTTGCTTTCGGCGACTTCGGCCTTGCTGACGCTCTTCGCCGCGAGCGGCCATGCCGACGACCGCGTCGTCAACGTCTATAACTGGTCGGACTATATCGACAGCTCGATCATCGAGGACTTCACCAAGAAGACCGGCATCAAGGTCGTCTACGACACCTTCGACTCCAACGAGATCCTGGAGACCAAGCTGCTGGCCGGGGGCAGCGGCTATGATGTCGTGGTGCCCAGCGCCAATTTCCTGGCGCGCCAGATCCAGGCCGGCGTCTTCCAGAAGCTCGACAAGTCCAAGCTGCCGAACATCTCCAACATGTGGGATGTCATTTCGGAGCGCACCGCAAAGTATGATCCGAACAATGAGTATTCGGTCAACTACATGTGGGGCACGGTCGGCCTCGGCTACAACGTCAAGAAAGTGCAGGCGGCACTCGGCACCGACAAGATCGACAGCTGGGAAGTGTTCTTCAATCCGGAGAGCCTCGCCAAGCTCAAGGATTGCGGCGTCTATGTGCTGGATTCCCCCTCCGACATCATTCCGGCCACGTTGAAACATCTCGGCCTCGATCCAAACAGCACCTCGCCCGACGATATCGCCAAGGCCGAGGAAGCCCTGCTCAAGGTCCGGCCGTATATTCGCAAGTTCCATTCCTCGGAATACATCAACGCGCTGGCAAACGGCGACATCTGCCTGGCGATCGGCTGGTCGGGCGATGTGTTCCAGGCGCGCAACCGCGCCGAGGAGGCCAAGCAGGGCGTCGAGATCGGCTATTCGGTGCCCAAGGAAGGCGCCCAGATGTGGTTCGATCAGATGGCGATCCCCGCCGACGCGCCGCATGTCGCGGAAGCGCATGAGTTCATCAACTACATGATGACGCCGGAAGTCATCGCCAAATCCTCGAATTATGTGCTCTACGCCAACGGCAACAAGGCCTCGCAGCAGTTCGTCGACAAGGCCCTGCTGGAGGACACCTCGGTCTATCCGGACGAGGAGACGACCAAGAAGCTTTACACCGTGCAGCCCTACGATCCCAAGACACAGCGCATCATCACGCGCACCTGGACCAAGATCGTCACCGGCCAATAAGCATCGAGAGTCGACCCCGGCAGAAACTGCCGGGGGTCGCTTTCTTTGAAAGCAATTTCAGGAAAAGTGTGGGACGGTTTTCCGCCCGGAATTGCGTCAAAACAAAAAGCTAAAAGCGGTTTGGCGTTTCCTCGAAACCATGAACCGTTCCAGCGGAACGAAACAGACCCGGAGTGGGACATGAAATCGCTTGGCAGCATCCGCAGGGATTTCGCGCCATGGAATGATCCGAGCGCCAAGCCGTATATACAGTTCGACAAAGTAACCAAGAAGTTTGGCGACTTCACCGCTGTCAACAATCTCTCGCTGACCATCTTCGAACGTGAGTTCTTCGCCCTGCTCGGCGCCTCGGGCTGCGGCAAGTCGACCCTGCTCAGGATGCTCGCCGGCTTCGAGGAGCCGACCGCGGGGCGCATTCTGCTCGACGGCCAGGACCTGCGCGGCATTCCGCCCTATAAGCGGCCGGTGAACATGATGTTCCAGTCCTACGCGCTGTTTCCGCATATGACGGTGGAAAAGAACATCGCTTTCGGCCTCAAGCAGGAAGGCATGCCCGCTCCCGATATCGAAAAGCGCGTCGCCGAGATGCTGAGGCTGGTCAAGCTCGAGCAGTTCGCCAAGCGCAAGCCGCACCAGCTTTCCGGCGGTCAGCGCCAGCGTGTGGCGCTTGCCCGCTCGGTCGCCAAGCGGCCGAAGGTGCTTTTGCTGGACGAGCCGCTCGGCGCGCTCGACAAGAAGCTGCGCGAGGAGACGCAGTTCGAACTGATGGACCTGCAGCAGGAGCTTGGCCTTACCTTTGTCGTCGTGACCCACGACCAGGAGGAAGCCATGACCATGGCCGACCGCATCGCCATCATGGACAGGGGCGAGGTGATGCAGGTGGCGACGCCGGCGGAAATCTACGAGGCCCCGACATCGCGCTTCGTCGCGCACTTCGTCGGCAATGTGAACATGTTCGAGGGTAAGGTTGCCGAGCGGGCAGCGAATACGACGCGCATCACCGGCGCGACCGGTGCGCAGATCGTCGTCGAGAACGCCGCCGACACCACCAAGGGCGCCGACATCGTCTTCGCGATCCGGCCGGAGAAGATCAAGGTGTCGTCGAGGAAGCCGGCCGATGCCGTCAATGCGCTGGAAGGCGAAGTCTATGACGTTGCGTATCTTGGCGACATGACCGTCTACCACATCAAGCTCGACGACGGACAGATGGTGCGAGCAAGCGCGTTGAACGCTGCCCGCGTCAGCGAGGACCCGCTGACCTGGAACGATCGCGCCTGGGTCTCCTTCCGGCCAGACGCCGGCGTCGTGCTGACAAGGTAATAGGGCGGCCATGACCAATATCGCCGCCGCCCCTTCCTCGGCCGAAACCGCCGCTCAGTTGCCGACCAAGCTGGCGAAGGGCTTCGTCGACCGTCTCGTTATCATCATTCCCTATCTCTGGCTGCTGTTCTTCTTCCTTGTCCCGTTCATCATCGTCTTCAAGATCTCGCTGTCGCAGACGGCGATCTCGATGCCGCCTTACACCCCGGTGCTCGATTTCGGCGACGGTATTTCCGGATTCTTCGCCGGCTTTCGCGAGCTCAACTTCGACAATTACACGTGGCTGACCCAGGACGCGCTTTACTTCAACGCCTATGTGACCAGCCTGATCATCGCGGGCATCTCGACGGTGCTGACGCTGATCGTCGGCTATCCGATCGCCTATGGCATGGCGCGCGCGCCGGCGACGATCCGGCCGACCTTGCTGATGCTCGTGATCCTGCCGTTCTGGACCTCGTTCCTGATCCGCGTCTATGCCTGGATCGGCATCCTGAAACCCGAAGGGCTGCTCAACCAGGTGCTGCTCGCCACTGGCCTGATCAGCCAGCCGCTGGTCATCCTCAACACCTACACCGCGATCTTCATCGGCATCGTCTATTCCTATCTGCCCTTCATGGTGCTGCCGCTCTACTCGTCGCTGGAGAAGATGGACTATTCGCTGATCGAGGCGGCGCAGGATCTCGGCTGCCCGCCGATCGGCGCCTTTTGGAAGATCACCTTCCCGCTGTCGCTGCCGGGCGTGATTGCCGGCTGCCTGCTGGTCTTCATCCCGGCGGTCGGCGAGTTCGTCATACCGGACCTTCTCGGCGGCTCGCAGACGCTGATGATCGGCAAGACGCTGTGGAACGAATTCTTCGCCAACCGCGATTGGCCGGTCTCGTCGGCGGTGGCGGTCATCCTGCTCCTGGTGCTGACCGTCCCGATCATGTTCTTCCAGCAGGCTCAAGCGAAAGCCCAGGAGCAAGGCAAATGAACGCCACCTGGAGCCGCTTCAACATCACCTCGATCGTGCTCGGCTTTGCCTTTCTCTATCTGCCGATCGTGCTTCTCATCGTCTTTTCCTTCAACGAATCCAAGCTCGTCACCGTTTGGGGCGGCTTTTCGACGAAATGGTACGTGTCGCTGTTCCACAACCAGGGCCTGATGGACGCCACCTGGGTGACAGCCCGCGTCGGCGTCATCTCGGCGACCGTTGCCACCGTGCTCGGCACGCTGGCGGCGATCACCTTGACCCGCTACACACGCTTCAAGGGGCGGGTGCTATTTTCCGGCATGGTCTTTGCGCCGCTGGTGATGCCGGAAGTCATTACCGGCCTGTCGCTGCTCTTGCTCTTCGTGGCCGTCGGGCTTGACCGAGGCTTCTTCACCGTCACGCTCGCCCACGTCACCTTCACCATGTGCTTCGTGGCCGTCGTCGTGCAGTCGCGACTGGTCTCCTTCGACCGCTCGCTGGAAGAAGCCGCGATGGACCTCGGCGCGCCGCCGGTGAAGACCTTTTTCCAGATCACCTTGCCCGTCATCTTGCCGGCGATCGTCTCCGGCTGGATGCTGGCCTTCACGCTCTCGCTCGACGATCTGGTCATCGCCTCCTTCACCTCGGGCCCCGGCGCCACGACGCTGCCGATGAAGATCTACAGCCAGGTGCGCCTCGGCGTGACGCCGGAGATCAATGCCGCCTGCACCATCCTGATCGCCGTCGTCGCGATCGGCGTCATCATTGCCTCGATCGCCAACAAGCGCCGCGAGGTCCAGCGCCAGCGCGATGAGCAGGCGGCGCAACGCGGATAGGGAACAAAGACGGGCGCGACCTGCGCCTTGTTCTATTGGCCTGAAACGCCGCGGCTGATCGGCGAGATGAACGGAGTGCTCCAGTTGCCGCCGACGAAGAACAACGATTGCTTTGGGGGCTGCGGCGCCTGCACCGCTGTCTGACCGGCGGTAGCCGGTTGTTGGGCCGGCTGTTGCTGCGCAGGTTGTCCGTTCGGGATGATGCCGCCCGAGAGCGCCAGCCCGCGCCCGGTATAGGATGCGATGCCCGAAAGCCAGATCTTGTACTTCTGTGCATTGACCTCGGCCTTGTCCAGCCGCGCCACACCTTTCGAGATGCTCGCCTTGATCTCGGCACCGTCGATGGGCAGCGAGCCGTCGGCGACGTCGTCGAGGGCGAAGAATCCGCCCTGTTCGTTGCGCTTGAGAAAGGCAGGCAGATTGAGGCCGTTGAGCGAGCCCGGCCCGAACGTCGCCGAGAAAGACCCGTCGGCGTTCTCGAAGATCGAGTCCCAGGCCTTGCCCGGCCCCTTCAGAATGACCGAGACGGTTCCGGTTCCGGCCGGCACCAGCCGCGTCATCCCCGCCGCGGTGGCGAAGGCGCCGGTGTCGACGTCCGATGCCAAAAGCCGCAACTCGACCTGCGTGCCGTCCGGCTTGCGGTCGAAGCGCAGGCTGCTCTGGATGTTGCCGTTGAAGGCCGACGCGTCGGAGATGTCGAAGACGGCAAGCCCGTTCTTGACCTGCGCGGTCGCGGCGACATCGGCAAGCTGTATCGGGCCGGCGGTGGCGTGCGCTGCCGACAGCCTGAGATCGAGGTTCATCTTGTCGGCGAAGCCGGTGTCGAACTCGCCGGGGGCTGCCTGGCCGGCCGGAGCGATCGGCGTGAAAGCGGAAAGCACCGATCGAAGATCGAGCGTATCGAACGCAAGCGTGCCGGAAATGACGGGCAGGGGCTCGCTGAACGAAAAGTCCAGCGCTCCCATGCCGGGGTTGTTGTCCAGCGCCACCGTCGTGTTCTCGAACTTCGCTCGTCCCGCCGAGGCCGCCACCTTGCTCGCGACCGAGACGGAGCCGATCGCAGCACCAGGCGCCATGCCGGCCTGCGACCATTCAAGCAGGCGTCGCAGCGAAGGGGCGGTGAATTTCGCCTGGCCGTCCAGATAGCCGTTCTCCGACATCGAGGCGACGCCGTCGAAAGAAAGCGTGGCGGGCGCCGCCTTGAAGGCGAGCGTGACCGGCGCGAGCCCTCCGGCAAACAGCACCAGCGGCTTCGCCGAGGAAAAATCGATCTGGACGCTCTCGCCGCGCCATATGCCGGTCGCCGTGAGCGTGGCGTCGCTGTTCATCGCCGCCCAGTTCACCTGGCCGCTGAGGCTGCTCAGGATCTCGGGATCCTTGCCGCCAACCGAGGTTACGACGCGGCCGTCGCGGAACTCGACGATGCCGAACGGATCGGAAGGCAGTCTGCCGAGGTCGGGCTTCTGCGGGTTCGCGGTGACCACGCCGCGAGCGGTGTCGATCGAGCGCGTGATGCGGCCGCCGGTCGGCAGCGGCGGCAGATAGAGGCCGCTCGCCTTGCGCTCCACCCTGATCGTCGGCCGCACCAGCCGTGCCGTCGAGAATTGGACCTCGCCCTGCACGGCGGCCATGGCCGAGAGATCGACTTCGACGCGCTCGGCTTCGATCACCGGCGGCGCGTCGGTCTCCGTCCATTGCGACAGCGTCACATCGCTGAGGATGGCTCGGAACTTAGGCCACACCTCGATGCGCGGCGAGCCGTCGATCGTCACGCGAAAACCGCTCCAGGCGCTCAATTCCCAAGCGATGCGGTCGCGTACGATGCGCGTCGAGGCAATCAGCGGCAAGGCGGCGACGGCGAGCGCGATGACCAGCACCGCAACGCCGATTACCCATACCCCGCGCCGGATCAAAGATGATCTCATCTCGCCCCGTGAGTTTCCATTGCCGACAAATCGCCCGACGGGTGTAGCCGAGCGCCGACGCTTTTCAAGTCTTTATGGCCCTCCGATGGCGTTTGCGCCGTGTCCTTGCCGGCCATTTCAACAAAATCTTGCTCTGCTGCGCTGCGGTATGCATAAGCGATAAACCCGTCCGGTCCGCCAACGCCACGCCGGTTTTGGGACAACGACGCAGGCGACATCAGGCTTAATTGCCGCAATCGCGACGCGCTTTGGGAGGAACGATATGGCTGCCGACACCCCCTTGTGGACGCCGACGCAGGACCGGATCGCCTCCGCGCCGATGACTGCCTTCATGAAAGCTGCGGTTGCGAAGTCTGGCCAAGCTTTCTCCAGCTATGCCGAGCTCCACCGCTGGTCGATCGAGGACCGCGAGTCGTTCTGGGACCTCGTCTGGGACTTTTGCGGACTTGTCGGCGACAAGGGCGAGCGGGCTCTGGTCGATGGCGAGAAGATGCCTGGCGGCGCCTTCTTTCCCGACGCGAAACTCAATTTCGCCGAGAACCTTATGAAAAAAACCGGCGGCAGCCTGGCTATCGTCTTCCGCGGCGAGGACAAGGTCGATCGCCGGCTGTCCTGGAACGAGCTCCATGCGCTCACTTCGCGCCTGCAGCAGCTCTTCCTGTCGATCGGCGTCAGAGAGGGCGATCGCATCGCCGCCATGATGCCGAACATGCCGGAGACGGTCGCTGCCATGCTGGCTGCCGCCTCGATTGGCGCGGTCTGGTCTTCCTGCTCACCTGATTTCGGCGAACAGGGCGTGCTCGACCGTTTCGGCCAGATCGAGCCGGTCGTCTTCATCGCGCCTGACGGCTATTGGTACAACGGCAAAGCCATCGAGGTCGCCGACAAGATCCGCGCGGTGGCCGAGAAGCTCGCGACCGTGCGCAAGGTGCTGATCGTCGACTATCTCGGCACGTCGGCCGATGTCGCCGCTACCATCGACCAGGCCGAGGCGCTGGAAGGAGCGCTCTCGCCCTTTGCCGCCAGGCCGCTCGCCTTCGAGCAACTGCCTTTTTCGCACCCGCTCTACATTCTGTTCTCCTCCGGCACCACCGGAATCCCGAAATGCATCGTGCACTCGGCCGGCGGCACGCTGATCCAGCATGTCAAGGAACAGCGGCTGCATGCCGGCCTGCTCGACGGCGATCGCTTTTTCTACTTCACCACCTGCGGCTGGATGATGTGGAACTGGCTGGTCTCGGGCCTTGCCTCGGGGGCGACGTTGCTGCTCTATGACGGTTCGCCCTTCTACCCCGACGGCAATGCGCTGTTCGATTTCGCCGATGCCGAGAAGATGACCTATTTCGGCACTTCGGCGAAATTCATCGATTCCCTACGCAAGGCAGGGCTGAAGCCGATCGACAGCCACGACCTTGCAAGCGTGCAGACCATCTCTTCCACCGGCTCGCCGCTGTCGCCGGAGGATTTCCGCTTCGTCTATGACGGCATCAAGAAGGACGTGCATCTCGCCTCGATATCCGGCGGCACCGACATCGTTTCCTGCTTCGTGCTGGGTGTCCCGACCGAGCCGGTCTGGACCGGCGAGATCCAGGGGCCGGGCCTCGGCCTGGCGGTGGACGTGTGGGACGACGACGGCAAGCCGGTCCGGCAGGAGAAGGGCGAACTCGTCTGCACCAAGGCATTCCCGTCGATGCCGATCGGCTTCTGGAACGATCCGGACGGCAAGAAGTACCACGCGGCCTATTTCGAGCGCTTCGACAACATCTGGTGCCATGGCGATTTCGCCGAATGGACCGCGCATGGCGGCATGGTCATCCATGGCCGCTCCGACGCCACGCTCAATCCAGGCGGGGTGAGAATAGGCACGGCCGAGATCTACAACCAGGTCGAGCAGATGCCGGAAATCCTGGAGGCGCTCTGCATCGGCCAGGATTTCGACAACGACGTGCGCGTCGTGCTGTTCGTGCGGCTGGCCGCCGGCGTGAGCCTCGATGAGGATCTGGAAAAGCGCATCCGCGCCAGAATCCGCTCGGGCGCCAGCCCCCGCCATGTGCCGGCGAAGATCGTTGCCGTCACCGACATCCCGCGCACCAAGTCGGGCAAGATCACCGAGCTTGCCGTGCGCGACGTGGTGCATGGTCGCGCCATCAAGAACAAGGAAGCGCTCGCCAATCCCGAAGCGCTGGAGCTGTTCAGGAACCTGCCGCAGCTTGCCGATTAGGTCTTCCCGGCATGGTTAAGAAATAGTGCCGGTCCAATTTACCTAGATTTCACGAGTGGTACACATTCGTAAATTTTTTTGGCTCCCGGTAAGGACTTGTTAAGGGACGGCGCCGATAGTCGCGTGTAACTTGAGGGAGAAATCCCGTTCCTCGTCCCCTGAGGTTCAGCTCAAGCCCCGTTGTGACAGCATCCCATTTTCCAAGGCGTCCTCCAGGGCGCCTTTTTCTTTGGCCGAAGCTCGGTCTTGCGGATCGTTATTCGGCCAGCACGCGCGTCGATGGGAAGACGACCTCGACCAGCGTGCCTTCGCCAGGTGTCGATGTGATAGTGAAGCGGGCACGGTTGGCCTCCACCATCGCCTTGGTCAGAGGCAGCCCGAGGCCGGTGCCGTCGCCGCGGCCGCGTTTGAGCGCATTGATCTGCTTGAAGGGCTTCAATGCCTGCTCGATCTCGGCCGGCGTCATGCCGATGCCGGTATCGCGCACGCGCATGACGACGTCGCCGGAGGTCTCGTAGGCGGTGGACACGATAACCTGGCCGCCGGCCTGGGTATAGCGGATGGCGTTGGAAAGTATGTTCAACGCAATCTGGCGCACACTCCTCAAATCCGCCACCACTTCCGGCAGCCGCGAGGCGAAGCTCGAGCGGATGATGACGCGCTCGCGGTTGGCCTGCGGCTGCATCATCGCCACCGTTTCGGCCAGCGTGTCGTTGAGCGACACCGCCTCATAGGCCATCTCCTGCTGGCCGGCCTCGATCTTGGAGATGTCGAGCAGGTCGTTGACGAGGTCGAGCACATGGTTGCCCGAACGGTTTATGTCGCGCAGATAGTCTCGGTAGCGGTCGTTGGCCACCGGTCCGAACTTCTCGTCCACCATCAGTTCGGAAAAGCCGATGATGGCGTTGAGCGGCGTGCGGATCTCATGGCTGATGCGGGCCAGGAAATCCGTCTTCTGCGAGGAGGCGCGCTCGGCCACGGCGCGCGCCTGGGTGAGGTCTTCCTCGGCCCGCTTCCACTGCGTGATATCGCGTACGACGGCGCAGAAGCCGCTGTCGTTGGGCAGTCTGCCGATGGTCATGAACAGCGGGATGAAGCGCCCTTGCGCCTCGCGGCCGATCACCTCGCGCCCGTCGTTCAGCAAGCTCGCCACGCCAGGTTCGGAGAGGCCGACGAGATAGTCGCGCGCCGCGCGCTGGCTCTCGATGGCGAACAGCGAGGCAAAGGGCTTGCCGGCGATTTCGTCGCTGTCGAAGCCGAACAGGGCTTCAGCCGGGCGACTGATCGAGCGGATGTTGCCGTCGCGGCCGATGAGCACCACGCCGTCGGTGGCGGTGTCAATGATGGTGCGCATTTCGGCGATGCGCGACTTCAGTTCGGACACGTCCGGCTGCTGGCTCGGGTCATCATTGGCCGCGCTGAGATGGGAGGAGGGCGCCTCGTCCTCGCCCGAGCGACGAACCACCAGCATCAGCGCCTTGCCGCCGCGCCACGGCACCGAGCGCAGGAGCGCATCGATCGGGAATTCCTGGCCCTGGCGGGTTGTGAGCTTCAGTGAACGATCGCTTTCGTCGGTCTCGCCATCATCGGCGTAATGGTCGGCGAACAGCGCGCCGAGCCCGCCAGCATCGGCAAGGTCTTCCAGCGCGTCGTAGCCGGTGAGCTCGAGAAACGCCTCATTGGCATAGTGCAGCACGTCGCCGGAATGGATGAGCAGCGGCACAGGCAGCCTGGCGAGGATGGACGTGTCGGGAGCCCTGCCGTCTTCCCCGGTTGAGAAAGCCGAGGGCACGAAGCCCTCGAGCTTGAGCGGCGGCACCGTGAGGCGCGGCCTTTTCGGTGGCCGCGCTTTTGCTTCGCCAGGCTGTTCAGGCGCAGGCAGGGCGCCGTCCCGGTCGGAACCGGCCCAGTCCTCGCTGTCTTCCGCGTCGCGAAAATCGTCGGCGGTCATACCGTCGTCGTCGCCAGCGCCTGCCTCTGGGGCAGGGGCTTCGGCTGCCGGCCGCTCGGCCGTCGATTCGGCTGCCCTGTCCGCCGCTGCGGTTTGGCGGGTGTCGGAACCCGCCGCTTCCTCCGCTTCATCGGCGGGTTTCTCGCGCCCGGCATAGTTGAGCAGCGACCCGGAGGCGGCGGGCGTTTCGTCTTTCCCAGCGGCTGTCTCGGGAACATCGAGGCCGTCGAGCCGAGCCAGATCCTTCTGATCTTCCGCCTCGGTCTCCGCTTCGGCCGTACCAATGGCCTCGTTGCCTTCCGGTATGGCCGGCTCAGGCGAGGTCGCGTCAGTCGCGTTCAGATCGGAGTGGTCGGTCTTCCTCTCACCGGCCAACGGTTGTTCGGCCGTGGGAGCAGCCTTGTCGGCGGTTGCAGCCGCATCTGATTGCTTTTGAGCACCCGCGGTTGCGCCGCTTGGCGGCTCGGCCGGTCCCGAACTGTCCTTCCGCAGCCGCTCGCCGATCTCGCGAAAGGCGCTGCGCTCGAGGATCGACAGCCCTTTCTCACTCGCCGGCCTGTCATTTCCCGGCTGCTTGTCGTTGGCCGGCTGCCTGTGCTCGGCCAGCCGGATCACCTTGTCGGCATAGCGGCGCTCCGGCTTGGGCACGATGGTCAGCGCCGGCACTTCGCCCAGGAACGGGTCGGCAGGTTTCGCCGGCTCGGCCGCAGGTTGCCCGGCGGCAGGTTCGGGTTCTGTCGGAGCGGCGCCATTGGGCACCAGCGCCATGCCGAGCGCTTCCGGGTCGACAACGGCGTCGGCGCTGCGCGCGACGCCGAAGCCGCGGAAGCCTTCGAAGGCGCGGCTGCGGCCATAGACCGGCAGCGCCGCAAGATCGACGGGGATCTTCAGGTCCGTGCCCGCCAGCGGCCACAGCACCGAGCGTCCCGACCAGGTATCGCGCCGCTCGAGCAGAGTGGCGATCTCGCCCGATGCGTCGAGGCCGAACGTCGTGGCGACATCCCTGAAGCGGCGACCGATCACATCGGCGGCGGGTTTGCCGACGATGTCGGCGAATTCCGGCGACAGTGCGCTGAACTTGCCTTCGGCGTCGGTCCGCCAGACGAAACGCAGCGGCGGCGCCGAACGGTCGATGTTGCGCGCCGCGCTCGGCTCGGCCGCCGCCGTTCCGGCGGTGTGCTGCCGGCTTGCGGCCGCGACCTCCGCCGGTCCGATCTGTGGCGGCCTCTCCGGCCCCTTCACGTCGTCGCCGCCGGCATTGAAATACCAATGGTCATGCTGCGCCGGGCCGGCACCGCCTGCCAGCGCAGCATCCGGCGCGTGGTCGGCCGTGGCCGCGGTCCCTTGCGTTGGCTGGGCGTCATCCGTGGCCGCTGCCGGGACCGCGTCTGCCTTTTCGCCCTTTGCCGCGGCCGGAGACTGGGTATTGTTCTCTCGGCTCGGCTCGGCGATGACTGTGGTGTTTTTGTCTTCGGAGACGGTGGGCGCGCCTTCCGGCGCTGCCGACTTACCGGCGTCGGGCTGGTCGTTCCGCTCGCCGTCGAGCTGGTCTTCGTCGATCACCACCAGGAGATGGCGCGCGTCGGTCAAGCGCGCAAGCCCGGCCGGGTACGAGGTGATTGCGCCGGGAACAAGCCGCTTGACGATGCGGTCTCCAGCACTTGCCACGTCCGCGACCAGGGCAGCGAGCGTCTCCGGCCTGATGCCGAGCGCGGCAAATCCCTCCGAAGCCGCCTCGACATGGCCTTGGGCGTCGACGAAGGCGATGAAATGTCCGGCCTCGGTGAAGCCGCCAATGGCGCGGCTGGCTATTTCGGCGGCGCCGCGCGAGCCGGTCTGCGCCGCGGGCATCGCCAGCATGATCGCCTTTTCGCCGTCCGGCATCGTTACCGCGCTGGCGAGCAAGCCGACGGCGCGGCTGACCATGCCGGTCGCCAGCCGCACGGTGACGGCGCGGTCGCTGCCGATATCCGGAAAGCCGCTGGTCGCCATGATCTGCCGCCTGGCAATTAGCGGCAGCCGCGCGGAAGCGCCGATGATTGCTTCGATTTCCGGATAGCCGAATACCGCGGCACCTGGCCCGTTGGCCCAGATCACCTGCTCGAGATCGGCCGACAGTATGGCAAGCGCGTCGCCGGCGGCGAAGCGCTGGCGCACCGCGTCGAGCACGGCGACGTCGAGGAAGGAGTAGTTTTCAGGCGGCATGCGCTGGCAGACCTTCCAGGCGGGCTTTTTGAGTTAACGCTTTGTTAATAAAAGCGTACGGGACCAAGGTCCACAAGCCATGCCGTGTATCGGCCGAAATCTCTGGGCTCTTGGTTAATGGCGGGGCGATTTTTTATGGTGCAGTGCAACAAAGATATTGCAATGCACAAAACTTGCCTTTATATTGCCATCATACATGAACGAGACGGCTTTCCGTCAAAGCCGCTGCCCTTGAAAGGTTGGAAAATGTCCAAGACTGCCAAGACCGAGACCATCGAGAACGTTGAATTCCCGAGCTTTGACGCTTCCAAAGCCACCGACCAGATCCGCGCCTTCGCCGAGAAGGGCGTCGAGCAGTCGAAAGAGGCCTACACCAAACTGAAGAACGGCGCCGAGGAGACCCAGAAGGTTCTGGAGTCGACCTACGAGACCGCCAAGACCGTTTCCGGCGATGTCTCGCTGAAGACCATTGCCATCCTTCGCGCCAATGCCGAGGCCAGCTTCTCGCACCTTGAAGCCCTGGTCGGCGCCAAGACGCTGTCGGAAGTCGTCGAGCTGCAGACTGCCTTCCTGCGCAAGCGCGCTGAGATGGCCGTCGAGCAGGCCAAGGACTTTCAGGCCGTCGCCTCCAAGGCTGTCGAGGACGTCTCGAAGCCGGTGAAGACCGCTTTCGAGAAGGCGTTCAAGGACATCAAGGCGGCCTGATTTCAGGCGCAACTCAACGATGCATCAAAACGTCGCATTTCGTCAGACAAATAGATGTGCGATGAATTGATGAGATGAATACCCGGAGTGTGAAACCTCCTCCCTTTGCTCTCCGGGGTGACCAGCCAGCTCCTCCTCCCGCTGGCTCGTAACAGGAAAAGGCCGGCACCTCCTCCCGCCGGCCTTTTCTTTTGCCCAATCAGGACTGCGCGGGTTCGTTCATCGGATCTTTGCCTCATCAAAGGCCTTGAATTAGACTCCGATAATCCGTATTGGACGCATCGCCGACGACGGAGCGGACACGGGGAATGATTTTCTCCTCGGATTGCGCTCAGGCGGATGTGCCGTTGTAGCTCAGTTGGTTAGAGCACCAGATTGTGGATCTGGGGGTCGCTGGTTCGAGCCCAGCCAACGGTACCATCGATTTCCTGGCGGTCACGTCGCTTTTCCGGCCGCCGCGTCCCATTCCTCTATTGGGTGACGAAGCATCGCCGGGCGACGAAGGGCAGCTCAGGCTGAGCAGCCCGCGCATCTCGCAGAAGGCCAGGCGCAGCTCATAGCCGGTCTGATGGCCGACGGCCTCGTTCTGCGCCATCGTGAAAAGACCTGCACGACACTGACTGCAAGCAGTGTCAGGGCCGTGTTCCGAAGCGCCTGTTCGGCAGCCGTCCCGCCGCCCGCAACCATCACGCCCTGCGCCTGGTCGATGGCGCGCCGCAACGAATGTGGAATGAGAAGCTGCAGCGTCGCGGCAACGAAAGTCGAGGCGATGGTCATCGCCACCTGCCAAGTATGGCGCAGCGTCATGCCCAGATGCGCAGCAGGGGTGCCGAGACCTTTCCCCGAAGGCTGTCCGCCACCTGCCTGACGCGGCGGAAAGAAGCAGGCACGACGATCAGAGTCGACATTGTATGGGGATATCACTATATAGCGGCGGCTTTCGGTTTCTCGCACCTTGGCTGCGCCCGCGAGATCGCCGTAAATGCGTGGTGTTGTGACGGAAATCGGTCTGAAAAACCGGAAGAAAGCAAGTAAAAACAACAGAGCGGATCTTTGACGGTCCTGGCCAAAGCATCATCCTCAACAATCTGAACGTGTCCCTCGAACCTTTCCAGTCCTTCGGCTCCGCGGACCCTGGGCAAGACATCTTGTCCCATGGGCAAGGCATCTTGTCCCATTGGCAAGACGTCTTGCCGGCAGAGGCCGACTCGGCTCGAATGGGCCTGCGTCCCGTGGCGGGACGCGAGCGTTCATGACTACCAACCGGCATTGCCGCTAGGGAAAAGCAGTATGAGTGAACATGCGATCGAGTTCTTGCGCGGATGGATTGGCGAAAAGGTCCAATGCCAGCATTCGCCGGTGAAGATCGACGAGCAGGCCGAAACTCTCGCCAAGGAGTGCTGCGCCAAGGCCGCCGAGGAAGGCATCCTTCTGGAAGACATCCAGGAAGAGGTCGGCGACATCCAGGAACTGATCGCTTCGCGCCTTGAGGAAGTCGCCGAGGAGAGCGAGCAACAGACGACGTCGGACAAGCCGTCCGAATAAGATACCGCGAGGGCGGTTTGTCTGACCTCAGCCGGGCGACCGGCTTAGTTGAAATTGTCCTTCAGCCACACCTTTGGCAGCGCCGGCACGAAGTTGCCGTCGCGTCCGGTCATATCCTCGTTGGCGACGAGCGCGTTGAGGATCGCCTCCTCCACCCCTTGCACCACAGCATCGAAGAACGGGTCGATATCGACATCGGGAATGAACTCCGCGCGGGCGACGCGGCCTGAAGCCGCCAGCGCGGCCTCGCGATTGGCGGTCGAAAAGGCAAGAAAGATATCGCCCGAGCTGTGGTAGCCGTAGCCGCCGGCCAGGGCGATGCCGAGCGGCACGCGCCTGGCGAGGCGCTTCATCTGGTGCGGCAGGAATGGCGCATCCGTAGCGACGACGGCGATGATCGAGCCCTTTTCGGCGCGCGGCGTGCCTTCGCGGATCGCCGGCTCGGTGAGTTCCGGCCCGACGTGCCGGCCGCGAATGGTGAAGTTGCGCCGCTTGCCGAAATTCGCCTGCACGAACACGCCGAGCGTGTAACTTCTGTCTTGCCATTCGACGATGCGCGAGGCGGTGCCTGACCCGGCCTTGAAGCCGAACGAGATCATGCCGGTGCCGCCGCCGACGCTTCCTTCCTCGATCGCGCCGTCCGTCGCGCCGTCGAGCGCCGAGGCGACATGCTCGAAGCTCACATGGTGGCCGTTGATGTCGTTGAGGAAGCCGTCATAGGTCTCCGCCGCCACCGGCAGGCCCCAGGCGCTGTCGAGCGCCGCCGGCAGCACCCGGCTCATCCAACGCAGCGTTCCGTCGCGGGTAAGGCCGCAGGAATGGGTGTTGGTGATGGTAACCGGCAGGTTGAAGGCGCCGGTCTCCTCGATGATATGCGTGCCGGTCAGCTCGCCATTGCCGTTCTGGCTGAACACGCCGGCAAACACCGGCGTCGCCAGTTCGCCGACAGGTCTCGGCAGGATCGCAGTCACGCCGGTGCGCACGGGTCCTATCCCGACTTGCAGCGGGCCCCCGCCAGCAATCAGCGTCGTATAGCCGACCGCGACGCCCGGCACGTCGGTGATGGCGTTGAAGCGGCCGGGCGTGCCGTCCAGTGCGATGTTGAACGAGCGCAGGCGCGGCTTGCCCGACGGCGTGCGCAGATGCGGGTCGCTCCTGCTCATTTCAGAACAACGAGCCCTGGTTGCCCGGCTCCTTGGCCTTGCCCGAGGGCTTGGCGGCCAACTTCGGCCGCGCGCCGCCGCTGGTGGCGATGGCATCTGCATTGCCGTCGGCGAACTCCAGCTGCAGCGCCGCACCCGGCGCCAGCTCCGCGACGCGCTTGACGACGGTCCCATCGGCGTCCTTGACCAGCGCGAAGCCGCGCGCCAGCACGGCCTTGTGCGACAGCGTGGTGAGCAGCCGGTCGGCCTGGGTAAGAGCGGCACGCAGGCGGTCAAGCCGCCGCGCCATCGCCTGCTCTTGGCGGCGGGTCAGTCCGGCCAGCGTGTCGGCCTGCAGCTTCTGGCGCCTGACGACCGGCGCCGGCGACAGCCTTGCCGAGTTGCGCTGAAAGCGCGCCCGGCTTTGCCGCACGATTGCGAAGAACGCGGCCCGCGCGCGGGCGATGTCGCGGCCTGTCAGCCTGCGCGTCTCATTGAGGCGGCGCGACAAGGTGGCCGGCGTCAGCCGCTGCCGTTCCAGCCTTGCGCGCTTGCGTTCGATGCTCACCGTCAGCCCGCGGCCGAGCCGGCTCGTCGCTTCGTCGAAGCGCCTGCGCGGCAACGCCAGCAGCTGGTCGGGTGAGGGGAGCGCCCGCGCCGCGGCGCGCACCGCCTGGCGCTTGCGATCCAGGTGCCGCGAGGTGCAGGCACTAAGCCGCGCGCCGAGATTTGCCAGTGTCGCTTCGAGCTCCGCCTTGACCGGCACTGCCATCTCGGCGGCGCCCGTCGGCGTCGGCGCCCGCATGTCGGCGACGAAATCGACCAACGTCCAATCGGTCTCGTGTCCGACGGCCGAGATGATCGGAATGCGCGAGGCGGCGACGGCGCGCGCCAGCCCTTCGTCGTTGAATCCCCAAAGGTCCTCGAGGCTGCCGCCGCCGCGCGCCACGATCAGGAGATCGGGCTGGCGGATTGCGCCGTCCCAGGTCAGTGCGTTGAAGCCGTTGACGGCTGCGGTCACTTCCTTTGCGGTCGTGTCGCCCTGGACCCGGACCGGCCACACCAGCACAGTGAGCGGAAAACGGTCCTTGATGCGATGGATGATGTCGCGGATCACCGAGCCCGTGGGCGAGGTGATGACGCCGATGACGCGCGGCATGAATGGCAGCCGCCGCTTGCGGCCGGCATCGAACAGGCCTTCGGCCTGCAGCCGCCGCTTGCGCTCTTCCAGCAGCGCCATCAGCGCGCCGGCGCCGGCCGGCTCCAGATTGTCGATGACGATCTGGTAGTTGGATTTTCCGGGATAGGTCGTCAGCCTGCCGCTGGCGATCACTTCCATCCCTTCCTCGGGGCGGAATTTCAGCCGCGCCATCGTGGTCTTCCAGACCACGGCCTCGATCCGCGCACGGTCGTCCTTCAGCGCGAAATAGGCGTGTCCGGAGGAATGCGGGCCGCGGTAGCCGGAAATCTCGCCGCGCACCCGCACATTGCCGAAAGCATCCTCGACCGTGCGCTTCAACGCGCCGGAAATCTCGCTCACCGTATATTCGGTGGCATTGCTGCGTGATTCGGTTGCTGCTTCGCTCATGCTCTGATTGGGGAACGCTTATCGGGCGGCGTCAAGGCAGAGCTGAAATCTCGCTAATATTATAACGCGATCTTAAGCCCGATTTGCTTTGACTGGCGGTAGCAAGAGCCAGCCGGAAACACATGAGCGCAACCGCCAACACCAGACCTTTGACGCATCAGGTGACGCTGACCGTGCTGACGTTGGCCGTCTTCGCGCTGGCCATGGTCGTCGGCTTCGGCATCTACGCGGCGGCTCAGGCTGACAACGCCTCGCTCGAACGGCAGAAGATATTCATCGACGAGGGTTTGAAGGACCAGATTGCGTCTGTTCAGCGTGAGCAGGAAAGCGTTGCGGTCTGGGATGACGCGGTCGCCAATGTCAGGGCCGGCAATTGGACCTGGATCGAGGAGAACCTCAGCGTCTGGATGTATACCTATTACGGTCACAACCGGGTCTACATTCTCGATGCCGTTGATCGTCCGGTCCATGCCATGCAGGAAGGTAAGGTGGTCGATGCGTCCGCCTATGGCGATGACGAGCCTGCCTTGCAGCCATCCATCGAGAAGCTGCGCCGCATGCTGGCTGAGCCACAGAAGGCGGACGCTTCCGGCCAGCCGGCCAAGATGGTCGCGGAGGACCTTGTGTCGCTCCAGGGAAAACCGGCGATCCTGAGCGTCATGGCGCTGGTGCCGAGTACGGACCGGGTCACGCAGGCGCCCGGCACCGAATATCTGCATGTTTCGGTGGAGTTCATCAACGAGGCGGTCATCGGCAAGATCGCCAAAAAATATCTGCTCGACGGCGCGCGTCTCGTGCCGCTGTCGCAATCGGTCGGAGCCGCTGCGGTGCCTCTGGTCGATTCCCGCGGTATAATGCTCGGTTATGTCGGCTGGGACCAGGAACGGCCAGGTCTCACGCTGGTGCGCAAGATGGCCCCGGCGCTGGCCTTGGCGCTGCTTGTCGCGGCCGGCGTTCTGGCGTTTCTGCTGCGAAGGCTCCGCCGCGCCTCGTCCGCGCTGCAGACAAGCCAGGACGAGGCGCAATATCTCGCTTTCCACGACACGCTCACCGGCCTGCCCAACCGGGCTTTGTTCGAGGACCGCTTGCGTCGGGCCCTGCTCAGGGCCAGCCAGGATATGGCGGTTCACGAGATGGGAAGGGTGGCGTTGCTTTATCTCGATCTCGACCGTTTCAAGCACATCAATGACACGCTCGGCCATCCGGCGGGCGATGAGCTTGTGCGTCAGACGGCGGCCAGGCTCCAGCACACCGTTCGCGAGGTGGACACCGTGGCGCGGCTGGGCGGCGACGAGTTCGCGCTGATCCTCGTCGACATCCGCGATATCCGTGCCGCCGAGGATATCGCCGAGCGGCTGCTGCAGAAGTTGCAGGAACCGTTCAAGCTCATGGAAGATCAGGTCTTCGTCAGCGCCTCGATCGGCATCGCGCTATCGGACGGCGGCGAAACGGATGCCGACGATCTGCTGCGCAAGGCCGACATCGCGCTTTACGAAGCCAAGAAGAACGGCCGGGGCCGGCACCAGGTCTTCGCCGGCGACATGGACGACCTGCTCTTGCGCAAGCGCACAGTCGAGACCGAGCTTCGCAAGGCTCTCGACGGCGGCTCCGGCATCAGGCTCGCCTACCAGCCGGTGTTCGCGGCGAACGGCAAGACGATCCTCGGCGCGGAGGCGCTGATCCGCTGGGGGCATGACGTGCATGGCGCATTGCCGGCGGCGCAATTCATCGCCATCGCCGAAGAGCGCGGCATGATCGGCCAACTCGGCGCGTGGGTGCTGCAGGAGGCCTGCCGTTTCGCCGTGCGAACCGACCTGCCGTGGCTCGCCGTCAACGTATCACCGCTGCAGTTGCGCGACGCCGGCTTTCCCGAACAGGTCGCGTCGATCCTTGCCGACACCGGGCTGGCGCCGCAGCGCCTGCAGTTCGAGATCACCGAAAGCGTGCTTCTGGACAACAGCGATGCTTCGAGGGCGGCTCTGACCACCTTGCGGCAGTTGGGCGTCGGCATCGTTCTGGACGATTTCGGGACCGGCTATTCATCGCTCAGCTACTTGCGTCGCCACGCCATCGATAAGCTCAAGATAGACCGCTCCTTCGTGCGGCTTCTCGATGGCGACGGCAACTCGGCCGCGATCGTCAAGGCCCTGATCGATCTTGCCATGGCGCTCGGGGTCGACGTCACCGCCGAGGGCGTGGAGACCGAGGCGCAGAAGATGCTGCTGGTCGCAATGGGCTGCCGGCAACTCCAGGGCTATTTCTTGTCGCCGCCGCTTGAGCCGGTCCAACTGCTCGGCCTTTCTGGTCTAGCTTCGCCGGACGAGATTCAGCCCGCCGCCGCTCGCGCCTGAACCCCTACCATCCAGGCAGGATCTGGTTTGCCTTGGTCCGCTTCATCTTGGCGAAGGCGAGTGCCGCGAAGTCGAAGCTTCCCGTCTCTTCGCTGACCGGCACGGAAATATTGTCCAGGCTTTCCGCGATATGGCGGGCCAGAGCATCGACGATCTCCGGCTGCGAGGTCTGGCCGCGCATGATGCCGATGCGGCAATCCGGCAGCGCGTCGAACCCGTCGGCCTCGCCGAGCACGCGCATGCCGGGCCTGAGGGCGCATTCCGGCAGCACCGAGATGGCGAGGCCGGAAAGCACCGCGGCGGTGATCACGGTCGCCGAGAAGCTGGAGAAGAGGACGCGGTATTCCCGGTTCTGCCGGTCGAGCACGTCGACCGCCGCGCGCCGCCAGATGCAGTTCGGCCGGCCGAACGCCATCGGCAGGATTTCCTGCTCATGCGTGGCGTGGTTGGCCGAGGTGACCCACAGAAGCGGCTCGCGCCGCACCACCTCCGACTGGCCGCGCGTGTCGTTGTGCGTCACCAGCGCGAGGTCGAGATTGCCGCGCTTGATGTGCTCGACCAGGCCCGGCGTCGGCTCGCAGATGACGGTGAGCTCCACACGCGGGTTGGAGCGCGAGAAGCGCGCCATGATCTCGGGCAGGAAGCGGTCGGCATAGTCATCCGGCGTGCCGATGCGTATCGTGCCTTCGAGCCGCTGGTCGTCGAAGGCCGCCAAAGTCTCGCGGTTGAGGTAGATCAGCCGCCTTGCATAGGAAAGCAGCCTGTCGCCCTCCTCGGTCAGCTTGTTGGTGCGACCATCCTTTTCGAACAGCGGCTTGCCGATCCGCTCCTCAAGACGGCGCATCTGCATCGACACCGCAGACTGTGTCCGGTGCACCTCCTCGGCAGCCCGCGTGAAGCTGCCGGTGTCGGCAATCGAGATGAAGGTCTGCAACTGATCGAGATCGAGCGGCGCTTTCATCGGTCCAATCCATCATTCGTGTTGATGCTAAAGATTAGAAACATTCGTTGGATTAATCAATCGCGGCGTGGCAAATTGCCATTGTTCACATGAAGGCACTGCATGTCGCCCAAGAGTGCCCCCGGTTTTGGGGGGCAACGACATGCGTCACGTTAACTGTATCGAGACCGCAACGGCGCTCCTCCCAGGCGCCGATTGCATGGTTTCGTCGCTCGACTCCGAAGGAGAGACTGACATGACCACGATCGAATTCGCCTCCGAGACCCCGCGCATCACCACGCGTCCGGCCGTTGCGACCCGCGTGCTCAATGCGGTCGCCGATGCCTTCCGCGCCTGGAAAAACCGCCGCGCCTTTTATCGCCTTGGCGAGATGTCGGATGCCGAGCTTGCCGATATCGGCCTGACCCGCGCCGACCTCCACGTCGCCGTCAGCGTGCCTTTCGGCCGCGATCCGACGGTGAAGCTGCGCGCAATCGCAGAAGAGCGCGCCGATATGATCGAGGATCTTGCCCGCAAGGTCGCCTGAGCGGCTTCGCCGGCTGCGTTTGCCCTCGCGCTGAACCTTTCGAGGGTTCGGCGCGACCAAGTTTCATGCAGGCTCCCACACTCCCTGCCGGTTCCCCGCCGGCCTGCCTGCACATTGCCCGGTTCCCCTCCAGGACCGGGCATTTTTCTTTTGAGTTGAGCGCCCTACCGTCGGTCCATCCCGCGCTTGAACTGGTCGAAGATCGTCTCCACGCCCTTCTGATATTCGTCGCGCTGCTGCGCGCCGGTCTCGAACATCCTGCCGAAGATGTCGTCGAATGGATTTCTCGGCCGGCCGCTCGGATTGGTTTGCGGCTGCGGCTGGGATTGCTGCGGCGCCTGCTGTCCGCCTGGCGTGCCGAAACCGCCGCCTTGCCGCAGCATTTCCTCGAACATCTTGCCCAGCGGATTGTCGCCGTAAGGGTTCGGCGCCTGCTGCGGTTGGCTTTGCGGCTGTTGGGCGCCGCCGCCGAACATGTCTTGCAGCACCTTGCCGAGCGGATTGTCGCCATAGGGATTTGGCGCCGGCTGCGGGGCCTGTGCGCCGCCTCCCGCCTGCCGCATCATCTCCTCGATGATCTCGCCGAAAGGATTGCCGCCGCCACCGAAGCCGCCGGCGGCCTGCATCTGGCTATTGGTCTGCTTGAACAATCCGCCCATCATCATCGACGCCATCGCCGGCAGCATCTGCTGCAGCACCTGCTGGCTAAGGCCGGTCGCCTGCGCGGCCTGGGCCGCGACAGCGCGTGACAGGTCCTTCGAGCCGAACAGATGGCCGAGAATGCCGTTGCCTTCATCGATGCCTTGCGGCGTGAAGGCCCGGGTCGCGTCCTCGAAATACTTGGCGTGCTGGCCGCTCGCCATCGCGGTCATGAAAGCGCCCATTCCATAGGGATCGGCGGTGTTGCGCTGAAGCCCCTGTGAGAAGGCCGGCAGCAGCGCCTGCACCGCGGCCTGCACCTGCTGCATCGACAGGCCAAACTGCTGGGCCAGCGCCTGCATGCCGGCGCCGTTCTGGGCTTGCAAAAAAATATCGAACAGGGAAGGCATGAGATCTCCTCCGCAATATCCTCACGGAAGAGCCTAGTTCGTTTCCTTCACCGAATGAAGCAGCTTTTGCCGAGCCACAGCTCAGGTGGCCGGCGAACGGTCAGTAGGCATATTCCATGAACACCGGCTCGATCGAGCCGCCCCAGCGCGTGTGATATGCCGAAAGCATCTCCTCGGCGCTGGTGGTGCCGCGCGCCACGACCTCGTCGAGCGTGTTGAGGAACGACGTCTCGTCATAGCCGTCGCGGTTCTTCTTGGCGCGGTTCTTCAGACCCGTGCGGGCGATGGCCAGCACGTCGCGGGCAACCTCGCGCAAGGTGGCATTGCGGAACGGCGCCGAAATGCCGTGCTCCGGCACGGCGTTGCGCATCGCCAGCGCTTCTTCGTAGGTCCAGCTCGAGGTCAGCGTCTCTGCGGCGTCGAGCGCCTGCTCGTCATAGAGCAGGCCGACCCAGAAAGCCGGCAGCGCGCAGATGCGCCGCCACGGTCCGCCGTCGGCGCCCCGCATCTCGAGGAAGCGCTTCAGCCGCACATCGGGGAAGAGGGTGGAGAGGTGGTTCGCCCAGTCGCCCATCGTCGGCAGGCCGTCGGGCACTTGCGTGCGCGCGGCACCCGCCATGAACTGGCGGAAGGTGTAGCGCGTCATATCGTGATACTGCCCGTCGCGGATGACGAAATACATCGGCACGTCGAGCGCCCATTCGACATAGTCGGCAAAGCCGAAATCCGGCGCGAAGCAGAATTCGAGCATGCCGGAGCGCTGGTTGTCGGTGTCGCGCCAGATGTCGCCACGCCAGCTCTGCAGCCCGTTCGGCCGGCTCTCGGTGAAGGGCGAATTGGCGAACAGCGCCGTCGACAGCGGCTGCAGCTTCAGCGACACCTGCATCTTGCGGCGCATGTCGACCTCGCTTTCGAAGTCGAGATTCACCTGGATCGTGCAGGTGCGATACATCATGTCGAGGCCCTTGGAGCCGACCTTCGGCATGTAGCGGGTCATGATCTCGTAGCGCGACTTCGGCATTTTCGGCGTTTCGGCAAGCGACCATTTTGGGCTGCCGCCGAGGCCGAGGAAGCGGATGCCGAGCGGCTCGGCGATCTCGCGCACCTGCGCCAGATGCGCGTTGCCCTCCCGGCAGGTCTGGTGGATCGTCTCCAGCGGCGCGCCGGAGAGCTCGAACTGCCCGCCCGGCTCCAGCGAGATCGCGCCCTGGCCTGTCGGCTCGACTAGGCCGATGATGCGGCCGGCATCCATGATCGGATCCCAGCCGAGCTTTTCCTGCATGCCTTCCAGGATGGCGCGGATGCCGCGCTCGCCGCCATAGGGCACCGGCGCGTTGCCATCGACATAGAAGGGGAACTTCTCGTGCTCGGTGCCGATCCGCCATTTGTCGCGCGGCTTGTTGCCGGCCGCCAGATAGCCGACGAGTTCGTCGATGCCTTCGATGGGCTGGATATCGGTTGTGTCGCGCGCCATAAGAAAGCCCTCCGCAGCCGTCAGCTAGCCGCCGGGCGCTAGATGGACGAAATGTCAGTAGCCGATCAAGCGAAAAATCCTGAGCCACGCCTCAACTGGATTTGATCACCAGTCGCCGATCGTCGCCTGCATCACCGCGAGCGCCGCGACCGCCGCGGTGTCGGCGCGCAGGATGCGCGGCCCGAGCGGAATGGCGCTGACGAAGGGCAGCGCCCGCAGCATCCTGCGCTCGTCATCGGAAAAGCCGCCCTCCGGCCCCACCAGCAGCGCGAGTTTCTTCTCGCTCACCTTCTGCAAGGCTGGCAGTGGATTGTTGGTCGAGGCATCCTCGTCGCAGAAGATCAGCCGCCGTTCCTTGTCCCAGCCGCCGAGCAGCCGCTCCAGCTTCTCTGCTTCGCACACCTTTGGCACCGCCAGGATGCCGCATTGCTCGGCCGCTTCGACGACATTGGCGCGCAGCCGATCGATGCCAGGCTTGGCCACTTGTGTGTGCTGGGTGATGACCGGTTGCAGGATGCCGGCACCCATTTCGACCGCTTTCTGCACCAGATAGTCGAGCCGGCCCTGCTTCAGCGGGGCGAAGCAATAGACGAGATCGGGCAGCGGCGGCTGCGGCCGCTGCAGGGTAAGCACCTTGAGCCGCACGGCTTTCTTGGTCTTGGCGGCGATCGAAGCGGACCACTCGCCGTCGCGGCCGTTGAAGAGCAGGACCTCCGCGCCTTCGCCGAGCCGCATCACATGCGCGAGATAGTGGCTCTGCTGCTGTCCAGCATCGAATTCGAAGCCCGGTCCGAGATCGTCCGGCACGAACAGCCGCTGCATTTTGTAGTTGGCGCGCATGGCCGAGCAATGGGCGAGGCGCGGGTTGTCGTCAAGTATCGGCGGACGGATGCCAGACCGGCGCGTAACCATGTCTCAGCACCGAAACACTTGTGGCAGGCGTGAGCAGTCGCAGCGATCGCCCGGCGAGGCGATTGAACAAGACGGGCTCGGCATAGCCTGCGAAGGACCATTCGAGCGCCTTGCCGGCGCGGAGCGCATAGGCGGTCTCCCCCTCGGCCACGACTGCTCCATCCGGCAAACCGGCGAGTTCGTCCGATGAGACGGCCGGCGGACGCCCGCCGGAGGCCAGCCGCTCCTTGTGCAGCCGCTTGTCGACCATCGGCGCGCGCGGTTCGGCAATGCCGAAGACCTTTCCGAAGCGCCGCACGAAATCTCTCGCTTGGTCGCGCCGGCAGTAGAAGCAGGGCCGGTGACCGGCCGCGAGCGCCGTCACCTCGTCGAGAAAGAACAGCTCGGTCCAGCCGGCCTTTCCTCCAGGCCGATTGCGGCCCATCGGCTCGCGTCGCACGCCGCGGAATTGGCAGACGCAGATGATCCAGGCCGGCAGCGCCCAACGCTTCCTCAGGAGCGTTTTAGTCTCGGGGTCATGGATGATACCGCGATTACCGGTGAAGAGGCCGCGCTCGGGCACGGCATGGATGACGCCGAACGGATCGACCCGGTTCTGCAGTGGCATAGCTTTCTCTCCGGCGCGCGGCTTGGCTGAAACCGAGGCGGCATGATATCGCTCCCACCGTCATTTTCATGTCAGCAGGGATTCGCGGATGCGGGTGCTGGTGGTCCAGAACTACGACAATACCGGCCTCGGCCAAGTCGGCGCCGCTCTCGCGGAGGCTGGCGCCGAGCTTGACTTGCGCCGCCCCTACCAAGGCGATCCGCTGCCCCGGGACGCGAACGGTCACGATGCCATGGTGGTTCTGGGCGGGGGGCAGAATGCGCTGGCCGACGACGACTATCCCTATTTTCCCGCCTTGCTCGAATTGACGCGCGATTTCGCCGGCAAGGACCGATCGGTGCTTGGCATCTGCCTCGGCGGCCAGCTCGTCGCCCGCGCCTTTGGCGCCGACAACCACATCGGCGGTGCGGTTGAATTCGGCTGGTGCGGGGTGTCGCTGACGGCCGAAGCCAAGCACGACCCTGTTCTCGGCGCCTTGCCGGAAAAGTTCCCGACTTTCCAATGGCACGACGATACGTTCGACCTGCCCGAGAAGGCCGTGCGGCTTGCGAGCAATGATGTCGCGGCGAACCAGGCTTTTCGTATTGGCCGCGCCGTCTATGGCTTCCAGTTCCATTTCGAGGCGGATCGCCCGCTGGTGCGCGACTGGAGCACCTCCTTCGCGGCGCTGATCGCCGAGCGCCATCCCGACTGGACCGGCAGGCTCGACTACGAGATGGCTAGCAACGGACCGCACGCCGACGCCGCAGGGCTCGCGATCGCGCGTGCCTGGGTGGCGACGATCTGACCGTCGCACCGCCGCGGAGCGTGACATAATTGGCACGCGGCGGCAGTTCCGCCTGGGGAAAACGCACTTCATTCTTGGTTTGTGTCCGGCCGCCCGCCTAAGAGGGCGCCCTCTGTATCGTCCGTGCAACCGCGATGAACCTGTTGTGTGATCCAAGCGACACACCGGCGATACAGAATCTGCTTAGAAGCGCGAAATCGTCGAAACATTGAGACGCATTTTATCGTTTCAACGCATTGGTAACCGCCTCGTGCACAGATGCAGAAAGCTCAACCAGAGATGACGTCCGTGAAAGCAGCGCTTTTGTCCTTTGTAATGCTGTCTGCCATCGTCGTGTGCGGCCTCGGCATTTATTCTGCCGACGCTGCAAACAATCACCAGGCCGTCGACGGCTACGGCGTCACCGCCGCGCTTCGCTAGAGCCTGATCCTTCCCGACAAACGGAAAGCTGATCCCACACTTGGGGTCATGGCCAGAACGCCATTCCCTCGACCGTCAGAATGCGCTTTTCAGCGCCGTCGACGGCAAGTGCGCTGAGCGTTCCCGCCTGCCAGGCGAGCGTGTCGAGATTGACGCGGTTGGCCATCACCTCGACGTCCGGCACCGGCGTATGCCCGTGCACGATCACTTTGGGATACAGCCCCGGATAATCGTGGAAGACGTCGCGGATCCAGATCAGGTCCTGCTCGTTCTGGCTTTCGAGCGGCACCCCCGGCCGGATCCCGGCATGGCAGAAGAAGAAGTCGCCGAAGGACGCTGAAAAAGACAGCGAGCGCAGGAAGTCGACATGGGCTTGCGGCACTGCTTCGACCAAGGCCGCGTGTCCGTGCGCCAGCGCCTCGTCCGACCTGCCGAACCAACTGCTGCCGGTCGAGAGTTTCACCCCGTATGACGCCGCGGTCTGGACGCCGCCATAGCGCATGAACAGACCTTCCGGATCGGGTTTGGCAAGGAATTCGAGCATGCCGATGTCATGGTTGCCGGCAAGCATGATGTTGCGGCGATCACGGCTCCGCGCCTCGATGAGGAATTCGATGACGTTCCTCGAATGCGGTCCGCGGTCGACATAATCGCCGAGATGGATGATGCGCCAATCGGACTTTGGTCCGTACTCCAGATCGCTTGCTATCCGGCTGTGCATGGCGGCGAGCAGGTCATGACGGCCATGCACGTCGCCGATGGCATAGATGCGTATGCCTTTCGGCCCGCGCGCGTCGAGATAGTGGATGCCGGCTTCAGTCAAGGCGACGTCTTCCCGTGTCTGTCATCACGGGAAACTAGGGCGGATCGGTGAATAAGCCCCTAGCGCCGCAGCTGGTCCTTGCCCATGTCGGTTACCAGACGCTTACCGCACAGCGCCAGCGTGATGTCCATCTCCTTGCGGATGATCTCCAGCGCCTTGGTGACGCCCGCCTTGCCCATCGCGCCGAGTCCGTAAAGGAACGGCCGGCCGATATAGGTACCCCTGGCGCCGAGGCAGAGCGCCTTGAGCACGTCCTGACCCGAGCGAATGCCGCCATCCATATGCACTTCGATCCGGTCGCCGACAGCGTCGGCGATCTCTTCCAGCACCGAGATCGAGGAGGCGGCGCCGTCGAGCTGCCGCCCGCCATGGTTGGACACGATGATCGCGTCGGCTCCCGTCTCGGCCGCCATCAACGCATCCTCCTTGTCGAGGATGCCCTTCAGGATCAGCTTGCCGCCCCAGCGCTCCTTGATCCAGGCGACATCCTTCCAGGACAGCTGCGGGTCGAACTGCTCCGTCGTCCAGGACGACAGCGAAGAGACGTCGCCGACACCCTTGGCGTGGCCGACGATGTTGCGGAAGGTGCGGCGCGACGTGCCGGCGATCCCCAGGCACCAGCGCGGCTTGAGGGCCAGATCGATGATGTTGGCAAGCGTCATCTTGGGCGGCGCCGACAGCCCGTTGCGCACGTCCTTATGGCGCTGGCCGAGGATCTGCAGGTCGAGCGTCAGGACCAGCGCGGAGCACTTCGCCGCCTTCGCGCGGTCGATGAGGTTGAGGACGAAATCCTTGTCGCGCAGCACGTAGAGCTGGAACCAGAACGGCTTCCTGGTCGCCGAGGCGACATCCTCGATCGAGCAGATGCTCATGGTCGACAGCGTGAACGGCACGCCGAATTCTTCAGCCGCCTGCGCCGCGAGCATCTCGCCGTCGGCATGCTGCATGCCGGTCAGCCCGGTCGGTGCCAACGCCACCGGCATCGCCACCTTCTCACCGATCATGGTCGATTCCAGCGAGCGGTTGCTCATGTCGACCAGCACGCGCTGGCGGAATTTTATCTTGCCGAAGTCCTCCTCGTTGGCGCGGTAGGTGCTCTCCGTCCAGGCGCCGGAATCGGCATAGTCGAAGAACATCTTCGGCACCTTGCGGCGCGCCATGTCCTTGAGGTCGGCGATGGTGAGGATGTCGCTCATGGTAGTCCCCGCGTGATCAGTGCTTAGGAGCGTTTGCGTGTCGGTTCGATGTCGCCGGCTTCCGAGCGCTGCCTGAGCCTCAGCCGTGACACGCGCTGCCAGTCGCCGCTGCGCTCGGCCTCAGCCATGGAGCGCTCGACATAGGTAATGTGGTCCATCGCCGCCTTGCGCGCGGCGGCAGGATCCGCCGCCTTGATCGCGGCGTGGATTGCCCGGTGCTGCTCAAGCAACGCCTCGCGCGCGCCGGGCACGGTGAAGACCAGCAACCGGTTCTGGAACACGCCTTCGGAGAGCAGCCGGTAGCAGGAGCGCAGCGTGTGCAGGAGGATGATGTTGTGCGCGCATTCGCAGACCGCGTGGTGGAATTCGACGTCGATTTCCGCCTCGTCGTCGAAGTCGCCGGTACGGTGCGCCTCGTCCATGCGCGCCATGATGCGGTCGAGCAGCGCCAGATCCTCGGGCGTCGCTCGCCGCGCCGCGTATTCGGCCGCGATTGCCTCGACCTCGCGCCGGTATTCCAGATAGTCGGTCACCGCCTTGCGATGCATCGAGATCAGATCGGTCACCGGCTTGGTGAAAAGCTGGCCGATGACGTCGGCGACATGCGTGCCGCCGCCCGGTCTGGTGGTCAGCAGCCCGCGTCCTTCCAGCGCCTTCAGCGCGTCGCGCAGGATCGGCCGCGACACGTCGAACTGACGCGCCAGCTCGCGCTCGCCCGGCAGCCGGTCGCCGGTGCGCAGCACGCCCTCGAGTATCAGGCTCTCGATCTGCTGCACCACCTCGTCGGCGGTGCGCGAATGCTCGATCCTGGAGAAGATATCGCTCAATGGAAGCGCGCCTGGAAACGGAATGGATGTCGCGCAGATCTAAGCCTCCGTCGCCAACTGGTCAAATTATTTATCCAATTCGCCGAATCAGGTCGACTCCCCGGCGGCTCTGTGAATCGGCTGCAGCTGAAATTTGCTGTTTACGGCCCCTGCCGATTGCCGCAAGACAACGCGATTGCACGAAGGGTCGAAACCAGGGGGACCAGCCGTGTCGGACGCCAATCTCGAATTCCAGCCGCGCGCCCAGGGCAGCGTCATGGGCTTTCCGGCCCATGAGGGTCGCCCCGGCGCGCTAGGCGAGGTCCATGCTCGTCCGCACCCGCTGGTCGAGAAGCCGCGCGTGCTCATCCAACTCTCCTTCATGACCGAAGGCGGCTCGGCCGTCGACCTTGCCGTGCTGTCGGACCTGTCGCGGCGCTTGGGCATCGCAGCGCCCGAACGCCATGCCCGCCACCATGCCATGAAATGGGGCAAGGGCACCTTGCGCTGGGAACGGCATACGGAGTTCTCGACCTATCTCTGGGAAGGGCCGCTGGCCGAAAGCAGCCGGGGTCAGGAGGATTCGCCCTTCGGCAACGGCTTCTCGCCGCCGGGAACGGTGATTTCCGGCATCCGGCTCGAAATCCGCAAATGGACGCAGGCGAGCGAGAAGCTGATCGCCGGCTTCGATCCGACCAGCCTCTGCTATTCGCTGGTCGAGCGCGGTGCGGCGGCCATCGTCACGGACTTTCGCCAGGATGGTGACGGGCTGACCCGCATGCTGGTGCTCGACCGCGGCCTGACGCCGGCCAGCACCGGCGCCTTGTCGCAACGGCTGATCGACATCGAGACCTACCGGACGCTCGCCATGCTTGGCCTGCCGCTGGCGCTGACGCTGTCTGGTCGCGCCCGCCGCATCGAGGACCGGCTGGCGCAGACGACGCTTGAAATGAAGGCGGTCGAGACCCGCGACAGCCAGACCTTGCTCGCCGACCTCACCGAACTTGCCGCCGAATTGGAGGCCGATGCGGCATCCAGCCTCTACCGTTTCGGCGCCAGCCGCGCCTATGACGGCATCGTCAGCGAGCGCCTGGAGGCGCTGGATGAGGAGTCGGTACAGGGCTACGACACCTGGGCAGGCTTCCTGCAACGGCGCATGGCGCCGGCGATGCGAACCTGCCGCTCGGTGGAGGAGCGCCAGGCGAACCTCTCGCGAAAACTCACCCGCGCCACCACGTTGCTGCGCACCTGGGTCGATGTCGACGTCGAGAAGCAGAACCGCGACCTGCTGGCCTCGATGAACAATCGCGCCAGGCTGCAGTTGCGCCTGCAGCAGACGGTCGAAGGTCTCTCCGTCGCTGCCGTCTCTTATTATGTCGTCGGCCTCATCGGCTATGTCGCCAAAGGCGCGTCGAGCTTCGGCCATGCCTTCCCGCCGGAAGTCGTCACCGCGGCTTCGGTGCCGGTCGCCATCCTGCTCGTCTGGTGGGGCGTGCGCCGCGTGCGCAAGATGCACTCCGAGCCGGCCAAGCATCCGGGCGAGTAAACTTCCCCTCGACCGGGAGATTTCCCGAAGACAACAGAGGGCCGCGGCGCGAGAAGCTCCAGGATCTTCCTCGACGCCAGACGAGCCGGCGGTTACGTGAGGCGAACCCCTGACCGCTTCGCGGCCATCTCCCCTCGAGGGTCCCTCAAGCGGGCAGAAGCCAGCGGCAGATTGCCGCTGCGAAAGCTCGGCCGTCGTTCGCCATCCGATTTCGACCAAAGCAGCGTTTGCAAGGAATGCTCCCGGCTGGTAAAAGATTTTGACCAGTCGAGTGGAGGAGGCTTCGATGTCCGGCCTTGCCATGCCCAAGCCAGATGCCGGGACGCTGCGCAAGCGCGCCGAGATCGTCGCCGACATGCGCATCATCGTGCCGGGCGAGGGCGTTGTCGACACGGCCACCGAGATGCGCGCCTTCGAGAGCGACGGCCTGACCGCCTACCGCCAACTGCCGCTCGTCGTCGTGCTGCCCGAGACGGTGGCGCAGGTCTCCCGCGTGCTGAAATATTGCAACGAGCGCAACATCCGCGTCGTGCCGCGCGGTTCCGGCACGTCGCTGTCGGGCGGCGCGCTGCCGCTCGAAGATGCCGTGCTTCTGGTGATGAGCCGCTTCAACCGCATCCTCGCGATCGACTATCAGAACCGTGTCGTCGTCGCCCAGCCGGGCGTCACCAATCTCGGCATCACCACCGCCGTCGAGCACGAGGGCTTTTACTACGCCCCCGATCCATCCTCCCAGATCGCCTGCTCGATCGGCGGCAATGTCGCGGAAAATTCCGGCGGCGTGCATTGCCTAAAATACGGGCTTACCGCCAACAATGTGCTGGGCATCCAGATGGTGCTGATGAATGGCGAGGTGGTGCGGCTCGGCGGCAGCCATCTCGATCAGGAAGGCTATGACCTGCTCGGCGTCATGACCGGTTCGGAAGGCCTGCTCGGCGTCGTCACCGAGGTGACGGTGCGCATCCTGAAGAAGCCGGAGACGGCACGCGCGCTGTTGATCGGCTTTCCGACCAGCGAGCAGGGCGGCCAATGCGTCGCCGACATCATCGGCGCCGGCATCATCCCGGGCGGCATGGAGATGATGGATCGCCCGGCGATCCACGCGGCCGAGGATTTCGTCCATGCCGGCTATCCGCTCGATGTCGAGGCGCTGCTGATCGTCGAGCTCGACGGGCCGAGCGTCGAGGTCGATCATCTGATCGGTCTTGTCGAGGCGATCGCCTACCGCAACGGCTCGACCACCTGCCGCATCTCGCAGTCGGAGCAGGAGCGGCTGAGCTTCTGGGCCGGACGCAAGGCTGCCTTCCCGGCCGTCGGCCGCATCTCGCCAGACTATTACTGCATGGACGGCACCATCCCGCGCAAGGAGCTGCCGAGGGTGCTCGCCGGCATGCGCGACCTCTCCGAAAAATACGGGTTGGGCGTCGCCAATGTCTTCCATGCGGGCGACGGCAATTTGCACCCGCTGATCCTCTACGACGCCAACGTGCCGGGCGAGCTCGACAAGGCCGAGAGTTTCGGCGCCGACATATTGCGGCTGTGTGTCGAGGTCGGCGGCGTGCTCACCGGCGAGCATGGCGTCGGCGTCGAGAAGCGCGATCTGATGCCCGAAATGTTCAACCAGACCGATCTCGAGCACCAAATGCGCGTCAAATGCGCCTTCGATCCCGGCCATCTGCTCAACCCCGGCAAGGTCTTCCCGCAGCTCCGCCGCTGCGCCGAGCTCGGCCGCATGCACGTGCATCGGGGCCAGGTGGCGTTTCCGGACATTCCGAGGTTTTGATGGGAACGTCTCAGAACCTGGGTTCCTCGCCCCCGCTTCGCGGGGGGAGGAACCGGAGATTGCAATGACCACCTTCACCCCATCCAGCCCCGCCGAAGTCCTCTCCACCATCCAATGGGCCGCCGCGGAGGAAAGCCCGCTCGAAATCCTCGGCCATGGCTCCAAGCGCGGCATTGGCCGGCCGCTGCAGACCGAGCATACGCTCGACCTGTCGACGCTCACCGGCGTCACGCTCTACGAGCCGGCCGAGCTGGTGCTTTCGGCACGCGCCGGCACGCCACTCGCCGAAGTCGAAAAACTGCTTGCCGAGAACGGCCAGCAATTTGCCTTCGAGCCGATGGATTACGGGCCGCTGCTCGGCGGCGAGCCGGGTAAGGGAACGCTGGGCGGCGTGCTGGCTTCGAACCTATCCGGTCCGCGCCGGCTCAAGGCGGGTGCGGCACGCGACCACATTCTCGGCATATCGGCGGTTTCCGGCCGCGGCGAAGCCTTCAAGTCGGGCGGCCGGGTCGTCAAGAACGTCACCGGCTACGACCTTTCCAAGCTGATGGCGGGGAGCTGGGGCACGCTTGCCGTGCTGACCGACGTCACCTTCAAGGTGCTGCCGGCGGCGGAAACCGAGGTGACTTTGGCCATTCGAGGCCTGCTCGACGATGCTGCCGTTGCGGCTATGGCGCTGGCGCTGGGCTCCAGCGCCGAGGTCTCGAGCGCCGCGCACCTGCCCGAGCGGATCGCCGCGCGCGTCGCCGCCGGCCATCTCGGCAGCGATGCCGCGACGCTGCTGCGCGTCGAAGGCTTTGGCCCCTCGGTCGTCTACCGTACCGAGGCATTGCGAAACCTGCTCAGCAAGGCCGGCCCGCTGCAGGAAATTGCCGGCGAAGCGTCGAAGGCGATCTGGCGCGACATCCGCGACTGCGTGCCCTTTGCCGATGGCGGCGCAAGGCCGGTCTGGCGCGTCTCGATGCCGCCGTCTGAGGCGCATCACATGGTGATGGCGCTGCGCATGCAGGCGGCGGTCGACGCCTTCTACGATTGGCAGGGCGGGCTCGTGTGGCTTTCGATGCGCGAGGATGATCCGGAGGCGGAACTGCTGCGCGCATTGATCCGCAAATATGGCGGCGGTCACGCGACGCTGGTGCGGGCGTCTGCCTCGCATCGCGCGGCGCTCCCCGTTTTCGAACCGCAACCGCCGCATTTGGCGGCGCTTTCGGCGCGGCTCAAGGCCGAGTTCGACCCGAAGCACATTCTCAACCCCGGCCGCATGGCGCGTACTTCCAGCTCTGCTACTCTTCCTCAGTCAACGGAGGGAGCAGCACCATGAGCAATGCCAATCCAGGCCCGGGCAGCAGCGCGCGCCAGACCGATCGCTGGCTTGAGCCGGGCCAGACCAACGCGCTGGTCATCTACATTCTCTATCTCGCCAGCCTTGTCATCGGCGTCACCGGCATTATCGGAATCGTGCTTGCCTACATCAATCGCGGCAAGGCGGGCGGCTATGTCGAAAGCCACTACACATTCCTGATCAGGACGTTCTGGATCGGCCTTCTCTACGCGCTGATCTCGGTGGTCCTGATGATGCTCGCGATCGGTTTCCTGCTGATGTTTGCGGTTGCCGTCTGGTTCATCGTCCGCTGCATTCTGGGCCTGCAGGCGCTGCAGCGTGGCGAGCCGATTAGGGACCCGCAAAGCTGGCTTCTCGGGCAATGAGAGCATGATCCCGCAAAGTGGAAACCGGTTCGCGGAAAAGATCATGCTTAGACGATAAGGACATTTTTCGTGCAGACCAATTTTTCAGCAGCGCAGCTCGCTGACCCGCATGTCGCGGAATCGGAGAAGATCCTGCGCAAATGCGTGCATTGCGGCTTCTGCACCGCTACCTGCCCGACCTATGTAACGCTCGGCAACGAGCTGGATTCGCCGCGCGGCCGCATCTATCTCATCAAGGATATGCTGGAGAACGGCCGGCCGGCGGACAAGGAGATCGTCACCCATATCGACCGCTGCCTCTCCTGCCTTGCCTGCATGACGACATGCCCGTCAGGCGTGAATTACATGCATCTGGTCGATCATGCCCGCGCCCACATCGAGCAGACCTACAGACGGCCGCTGCTCGACCGGCTGACCCGCGCCATGCTGGCTTTCGTGCTGCCTTATCCGGGCCGCTTCCGCGCCGCGCTGAAGCTCGCCGGACTCGGCCGGCCATTGATCGGCCTGTTGGAAAAGCTGCCGACCCTGAAGCCGGTCGCCGCCATGCTGAAGCTTGCGCCGTCGTCGATCCCGCCGGCATCGCCGATCGCCTCGCCCGCCGTGCATGGCGGGCAGGGCACGAAACGCGGCCGCGTCGCCATCCTCACCGGCTGCGCCCAGTCGGTGCTCGATCCCGCCATCAACGAGGCGGCCGTCTCTTTGCTGACGCGGCTCGGCGTCGAGGTCGTGGTGCCGGAAGGCGAGGGCTGCTGCGGCGCGCTGGTGCATCACATGGGCCGCGAGGATCAGGCATTGGCTTCGGCCAGGCAAAATGTCGACGCCTGGATGCGCGCAATCGACCAGGGCGGGCTCGACGCCATCATCATCACCGCATCGGGCTGTGGCACTACGATCAAGGATTACGGCTTCATGCTGCGTCTCGATCCGGCCTATGCGGAAAAGGCGGCTCGTGTCTCGGCGCTGGCTAAGGACATCACCGAATATCTCGCTGCCCTCGACCTGCCCGAGCCGGTGCGCAAGCCGGGCACGATCGTCGCCTATCATTCCGCCTGCTCGATGCAGCACGGCCAGAAGATCACCCGTCAGCCGAAGGAGCTTTTGGCCAAGGCGGGCTTCGTCGTGCGCGAGCCGCGCGAAGGGCATCTCTGTTGCGGCTCGGCCGGCACCTACAACATCCTGCAGCCCGAGATTGCGGCCAGGCTGCGCGACCGCAAGGTGAAGAATATCGAGGCGACCGGCGCCGAAATCGTTGCCACCGGGAACATAGGCTGCATCACACAGATCGGATCGGCCGCGAAGCTGCCGGTGGTGCATACGGTGAAGCTGCTCGACTGGGCCTATGGCGGCGAGCCGCCGAAAATGAGTTGAGACAAAAAGTTGGCCGAAGTGAGAATGCAGCGATGAGCAACTCAGAATCGGCAGATGTCGAGACTGTTGTTCGCCTGTTGTCGGACCAGTCGCCTTCGACAGTTCATGCCCGTTATGCTGACTGCGAGGCGATTGTCACTCGGTATCTCCACAGCGGATCCGACTTTCTGCTTCGGCTTATCAAGGCGGTGATTGCCGCTGATGCCCACAAGATCACCCTGATCCAAGACGCAGTTTCGTTTCTGGGTGACGAACATCTGGGTCAGCTCGCGTTTTTTCTCCAGGCACAGGTGAAGCGTGGAATTGATGTCGAAGATCTGTTGGTTCACGTTACATTGCAGACGCCCGACTTGTTTCCAGCCAGCACCCTCGTCGACAATCCTGATTTCAAAGACTGGCTAACCCATGCCGATCCCCAATCACCGCCCGCATGCCAGCACTTCATCTTTGAAGAAGGCGCTCCGAGCGACATGTCTTTTCCGACACATCGCAATCATCCTACCTGGCATCTGCCGGCTCATCGGCCGTCATTTGTGGTTGGCGGCGTTGGGAAAGCTGTCTGCCCGACGTGCGGCAGGAGATTGACCCACCTCGTCACCTTGGACGGGGTTGAAGGCCTTCCTCGGCTTCGCTTGGAGACCTGCCAAGGCTCTCTTGAGCCGACCTACTACTCCCACGACGCAGATGGCATGCCGACTCCGATCGCGCCGTTCCATTCCTCCGAGGATTTCATGTCGCGGCTTGTCTCGGGGGAGCACGTCGCGCGGTTGGCGCCAACACCGCAGCGATGGCTCAGGCAATCGTGGTTCGCAAGCAATTCGCGACAGAACCTGTTCCGACTTGGCGGCTTGCCGTCATGGGTCCAAGGGCCGGACTTTCCGCTTGTGCCTGGAACAGATCGAAAAATGGAGTTCCTGCTCCAATTCGATTCATTCGCCGGTTTCTTCTGGGGTAGCGGCGGCATGCTTTACGTCTTCTGGGACGAAGAAAGCCGGATCACATGCCATGTGTCGCAGTGGACCTGACGACAGCAGCTACTCCGCCGCGAGCTTGTCCACGACGCCATAGGTCGCGCGGTAGAGCGCGCGCTGACGGTTGAGCGCCACCATGGTGTTGCGCAGCAGGATCGCCACCGTCAGCGGGCCGACGCCGCCCGGCACCGGCGTGATCCAGGAAGCGACCTCCTTGACGCTCTCGGTGTCGACATCGCCGACGATGCGGCTCTCGCCGTCCGGGCCGATTTCCGAATTGATGCCGATGTCGATGACGCAGGCGCCGGGCTTCACCATCTCGGCCTTGATCAGTCGCGGCCTGCCGACGGCGACGAACAGCGCATCCGCGCGCCGCGCATGCGCGGCCACCGAGCGCGTCATGTGATGGCACACCGTCACCGTCGCCCCCTCGCTCATCAGCAGAAAGGCGATCGGCTTGCCGACGATCTCGGAATGGCCGACCACCACCACCTCGAGCCCCTTGAGGTCCAGGCCGGTCTCCTTGAGAAGCTCGACCGATGCGGCCGCCGTGCAGGGTGCGAGATCGAGCTGGTTGTAGACGATGTTGCCGATCGAGGCCGGATGCATGCCCTCGACGTCCTTCAGCGGGTGCACCGCCGCCTGCAGCGTCTTGATCGGGATATGCGCCGGCACCGGCCGCTGGATGATGATACCGGTGACGCGCGGATCGGCGTTGAGGCCGTGAATGGCGGCTTCCAGCTCGCCCGCGGTGATGTCGGCGGCAAAGCGCCGTTCCTCGAAGCCGATGCCGGCAAGCCCGGCCTTGGCGCGCTGGTTGCGCACATAAACGTCGACCGCGTCGGTGTCGCCGACGGTGATCGAGACCAGCTTCGGTGGGAAGCCTTCCGCTGTGGCGATGGCCGCTTCCTCGCGTACCGAAGCGATGATGCGCTGGGCGACCGGACCGCCCCTGAGATAGCGGCTGTCGTCGGACCGAGTCATAGGTGGAACCTCTGCCTTCTGGAGCAACTCCAGAAGGGCGGTTTTCCGTCCGGAATTGCGTAAAACCAAGATTGTGCGCTGCAATAGCAGAGGTGCGCCGGGAAATCAGCCCCGAATGCGAAACATGCTGCTTCCGGGGCGACCCGTTGACGGGCTTGAAACGAAAAGGGCAGCGCGGTCTCCCGTGCTGCCCTTTCGTGACTGACCGTATCCCCACACGGCCCGTCCCCCGTTAACTCGATGCCAGTCTAAGCATGTCTCGCCAAACCGCGCTATGGCTTGGGGGCAACAGCGAGCGCCAAAACTGCTCAGCGCCGCCTAACCGGCTGATTCGCAGTTACTATATCACCTCGACGGTTGTTCCGACATTGACGCGCTCGTAGAGGTCGACAACATCCTCGTTGCGCATGCGGATGCAGCCGGAGGACACCGCGCCGCCGATCGTCCAGGGCTGGTTGGTGCCGTGGATGCGGTATTCCGTGGTGCCGAGATAGAGCGCGCGCGCGCCGAGCGGGTTCTCGGTGCCGCCGGCCAGATAGGTCGGCAGGTAGCGGCCCTTGGCCGCCTCGCGGGCGATCATTGCCGCCGGCGGGCGCCAGTCCGGCCACACTTTTTTGTCGGTGATCTTGTGCGTGCCCGACCATTCGAAACCGGGCTTGCCGGTACCGACGCCGTAACGGCGCGCCTTGCCGTCCTTCTCGACCAGATAAAGGAAGTTCTGGTGGGTATCGATGACGATCGTGCCCGGCTTCTGCGGCCCGTCATAGGCGACTTCCTGAGGCAGGTAGATCGGGTTGATCTGTGGCCGCATCACCATGCGCTTGGCAGGCTGCCGCACGGCTGCGGTGCGCTGCTGGTCGGGCTGCGCCTGGAAAAGCCGCCGCAGCGGCTGCTGGGTCGCCTGGCGGCTCGGGCGCACGATCCCTGGCGCATGGCCGAGCTGCAGCACCCAAGGCGCTGAAAGGTCGGGGCTCACCATCACGGGCGGCCTGTCGGCATAACGGTCATTGGCGAAAGAGGTCGTCGCGCCGGCGGCAAGCACCGCGGCTGCGCCGAGCACGAAAGTGAACGCTGTCTTCATCGGAACGCACCTTGATCGTCGAACTCGTCCAAGGGCAGGGAAGAGCCCTCGGCGTGGCGATCCTTGGCGCTGAGCGGCAAGCAAAACATGAATCGGAATGCGTAAAATGCCGACTTGTCAGTAAACTTTGTGGTGTGGTTACCGGCCGGTTCAGGAATCTGGTAAAGCCACGGTAAAACCGACGCTTGCGCGCATTAACGGACGGATTTTAACAATGGAACAAGAAAATGCCGGCCTGCTCGACGGCCCCGACGGTATCATGCGCTGCTTCTGGCACGGCAATCTGCCGGACTATCTGCACTATCACGACCATGAATGGGGCCGGCCCGTAGCGGACGATCGCCGGCTCTTCGAAAAGATCTGCCTCGAAGGCTTCCAGTCCGGTCTCTCCTGGCTGACCATCCTGCGCAAGCGCGAGAATTTCCGCGAGGCTTTCGCCAATTTCGACTTCGACAGGGTGGCGGCGTTCACCGACAAGGATGTCGAGCGTCTGCTCGGCAATGTCGGCATCATCCGCCATCGCGGCAAGATCGTCTCGACCATCAACAACGCCGGGCGCGCCCGTGAAATGGCCGATGAATTCGGCTCGCTGGCCGCCTGGTTCTGGAAGTTCGAGCCGGGGCCTGACGAGCGGCCGACGGTTGTCGACCTTGCCCATCTGCGCGCCAATCCGACGACGGCGGTCTCGGTCCGGATCTCCAAGGAACTGAAGAAGCGCGGCTGGAGCTTCGTCGGCCCGACGACCGTCTACGCCTTTATGCAGGCGATGGGCTTGGTCAACGACCATCTCGAAGGCTGTGTCTGCCGGGCAGAGGTGGAGGCCGAGCGGCAGAGGTTCAAGAGACCGAAATAGCGTCACCTCTACCCGCCCCTTATGGCCCCCTTGTGGGCAGGTCGCGCCGAAGGCGCGGGTCGGGTCGCAAAACCGAGCTCATCGCCTCCGACGCTACGCGTCCTCAGATTGGAGGGTGCGGAAGATCAGAGGCTACCGGCGCTTGTCAGAAACAGCCCGGCGATGATGGCCGCCACGGCAGCGAAGGCCGGGTAGATCACCAGCAGTCCGGTCACCAGCGCGTCGCGCACCGTCGGCTTGTGGGCTTCCGCCACGACCTCGAACGGCCCTGCGGGCTGCTGCGCCGGCTTGGGGGTGGCGCTGCCGGCCGGCCGGAGCTTGGCAACCGGCTTGCTCTCGATGATGTCTTCCGTGGTCGTCATGGCCCGAACCCTTATTTCGGCGCGCTTTATGGTCCTTGATTGTGTCGGCAGCATGCCGCGCCGGTGACGCGATTGTTTCGTTCTTGGCGCCGTTTTGTTTCGAAGGCGCGGCCTTTCCTTGTCGGCACAAGGAGAAGGGAAAGGCGCCAACCCTTGCCGCCCAAGGCGGTATCGTCTAGGACACGCCCGCTCGAAATAAGTCAGCGTTCACATAGCGAAAAGACCCATCCATGGCCGACAAATCGGAAAAGACGAAAGCGCGCCTGCCGCGCGGTTTTGCCGACCGCAGCGCAGAAGACATTCGCGCCGTCGAGAAGATGATGGCGACCATACGCTCGGTCTATGAGCTTTACGGTTTCGAGCCGGTCGACCAGCCGATGATCGAATACACCGATGCTTTGGGCAAATTCCTGCCCGACCAGGACCGCCCGAACGAAGGCGTCTTCTCGTTCCAGGACGATGACGACCAGTGGCTGTCGCTGCGCTACGACCTGACGGCACCGACGGCGCGTTTCGTCGCCGAGAATTACGACCGCCTGCCGAAACCCTATCGCAGCTACCGGTCCGGCTGGGTGTTCCGCAACGAGAAGCCGGGCCCCGGCCGCTTCCGCCAGTTCATGCAGTTCGACGCCGACACGATCGCCACGCCGGGCGTCGCCGCCGACGCCGAGATGGCGATGATGATGGCCGACGTGATGGAGGCGCTTGGCATCAAGCGCGGCGACTACGTCATCCGCGTCAACAACCGCAAGGTGCTGGACGGGGTGCTGGAGGCGATTGGGCTTGGCGGTGAGGAGAATGCCGGGCGCAGGCTGACGGTGCTGCGCGCCATCGACAAGCTGGACAAGCTCGGGCCGGAAGGCGTGAGGCTGCTGCTTGGCCCGGGACGATGGGATGGCGGCAAGGAAGGCGAAGGCGATTTCGCAAAGGGCGCGGGGCTGAGTGACGCGCAGGCCGAAGCGGTTCTTCTCGCAACGGCAAGGAACGGACAGGCTGGCCAGCATTCCACCGTCGGTGCCAACGCCGTGTATCAGGAAGGCGTCGGCGAACTTGCAACGATTGAAGCTCTGGTCAGGGCTGCAGGATATGGCGAGGACCGCGTTGCGATGGACCGCTCCGTCGTGCGCGGCCTCGAATATTACACCGGCCCGGTCTTCGAGGCCGAGCTGCTGGCCGAGATCCCCAACGACGAAGGTCAGATCGTGCGCTTCGGCTCGGTCGGCGGCGGCGGCCGCTATGACGGGCTGGTCTCGCGTTTCCGCGGCGAGCCGGTACCGGCGACCGGCTTCTCGATCGGCGTCTCGCGGCTGATGACGGCGCTGAAGAACCTCGGCAAGCTCGACACTTCCGACGTCATTGCTCCGGTCGTCGTTCTGGTCATGGACAAGGATACGGAAAGCCTCGGCCGCTACCAGAAGATGGTCGCCGATCTGCGCGCCGCCGGCATTCGCTCGGAGATGTATCTCGGCGGCGCCGGCATGAAGGCGCAGCTGAAATATGCCGACCGCCGCGGCAGCCCGATCGCCGTCATCCAGGGCGGCGACGAGCGCGTCAAGGGAGAGGTGCAGATCAAGGACCTCATCGAAGGCGCGCGCCTGTCGGCCGAGATCACCGATAACGCCGAATGGCGCGCCGCGCGCCCGGCGCAGGTGACGGTGGCGGAGAGCGAGCTGGTCGCCGAGGTGAAGAAGATCCTGGCAGCGCAGGCCGAGGAGCGGGCACGTGGCAAGTAGGGCGCCAACCTCTCCTTCTCCCCTTGTGGGAGAAGGTGGCCGAGCGAAGCTCGGTCGGATGAGGGGTGTTCCAGGGAGCGCCAGCGTCTCATTCCGCCCAGCACCCCTCATCCGTCTCGGCGCTGCACGCCAATCCATCTTCTCCCACAAGGGGAGAAGGGGAGGTGGCGCTTTATGACTTCCCGCTATCCCGCCATCGCCGCCGACGTCGCAAAACTCTTCGCCGCGCGCGACACCCACGCGGTCGAGGTGGCGGTGCTGCAGCCGGCCGATCCGTTCCTCGATATGGCGGGCGAGGATCTGCGCCGCCGCATCTTTCTGACCGAGAGCGAGACCGGCAAGACGCTGTGCCTCAGGCCCGAATTCACCATCCCGGTCTGCCTCGACCACATCGCCAGCCAGGCGGGCACGCCGCGGCGCTATTCCTATCTCGGCGAAGTGTTCCGACAGCGCCGCGAGGGCGGCAACGAGTTCTTCCAGGCCGGTATCGAGGATCTCGGCGATCGTGATACCGCCGCCGCTGACGCGCGCTCGCTGGCCGACGCGCACGCGCTGCTCTCGCTGGTGCTGCCCAGCGTGCCGCTCGCCATCACGCTCGGCGACCAGACCTTGTTCGAGGCGGTGCTGGCCGCGCTCGGCCTGCCGCGTGGCTGGCGCATGCGCCTCGCACGCGCCTTCGGCTCGGCGTCGATGCTGGAAGCGGCCCTTGCCGACCTCGCCAATCCGCCGCGCAACAGCCAGCTGTCGGGTCCGGTGGCCTTGCTGGTGCTCGACAGCGATACCGACGGCCTCGCCGCTTATATCGCCGCCGGCATGGAAGAGGCCGGGCTGTCGGCCTCCTCGGGCCGCGCCCCGGCCGACATCGCGCGGCGGTTGATCGAGAAGGCGCAACTGCGCAGCGTGCGGCTGTCCGACGAGGCGTTCTCGGCGTTGAAAGGATTTCTCGAGATCGACGTCGCGCTGGGCGGAGCAACTGAGGCGCTGGAAAAATTCGCCGCCGCTGCGGGCCTGTCCCTTGGCGCGGCGCTCGAAAATTTCGCCGCCCGCGCCGAGGCGATCGCGGCACATGGCCTGCCGGTCGAAAAGATCCGCTATGACGCCGCCTTCGGCCGTCCGCTCGATTACTATACCGGTCTCGTCTTCGAGATTGCTGCCCAGGGTGGCGACCGTCCGCTGGTGGGCGGCGGTCGTTACGACCGGCTGCTGACGCTGCTCGGCGCGAAGAAGCCTATCCCCGGCGTCGGCTTCTCGGTGTGGCTCGACCGCATCGAAGCACTACGGGAGCCCACGCGATGATCACGCTGGCGATCCCATCCAAGGGCCGTCTCAAGGAGCAGTCGCTTGAAGTCCTGGCCAAGGCCGGACTGGCGGTCACTCTGCCCGAGGACGACCGCAAATACCGCGCCCGGATCGAGGGCCTCGACAATGTCGAAGTGGCCTTCCTCTCCGCGTCCGAGATCGCCGGCGAGATCGGCCAGGGCGCGGTCGATCTCGGCATCACCGGCGAGGATCTGCTGCGCGAAAACCTCGCCGACTGGGAAGCGCGCGCCGAGATCGTCGCCCGTCTGGGCTTCGGTCATGCCGATGTCGTGGTGGCGGTGCCGGATATCTGGCTCGACGTCGATACCATGGCCGATCTCGATGATGTCGCCGCCGATTTCCGCCAGCGTCATGGCCGGCGGCTCAGGATTGCCACCAAATACTGGCGGCTGACCCAGCAGTTCTTTTCGCTGAAGCACGGCATCCAGGTCTACCGCATCGTCGAAAGCCTCGGCGCCACCGAAGGCGCACCGGCGGCCGGCCTTGCCGACGTCATCGTCGACATCACCACCACCGGCTCGACGCTGCGCGCCAACCATCTCAAGGTGCTGAGCGATGGGATAATCCTGAAGTCGCAGGCCTGTCTCGTTGCTTCCAGGAAGGTGCGCGACGCGGCCGATGAGGCACAGTTGCGTGGCATCGCAGCGAAGATGGCTGCGCTGGTCGCTTAACCGGTACCTTCGGCGGGTTTCCACCGTCCCGGCAGGCTGATAGGCTGGCTCATCCCGGGAGGAGACGGCGATGGCGATCAAACTCGACGAGCTCATGAACGCCACCAATCTGCGCGGGCGCGGAACGCATGGCACCTTCATTGCTCCGATGGACGGCAGGGCGCATGTCTCGGGCGACCGTTCGGCGCCGTTGCTCGACAAAACCATTCCGGAACTCTTCTCCGATACGGTGAGCAGATACGCCACGCTCGATGCCGCGGTCTTCGTCGGCCAAGACAAGCGCTTCACCTGGAGCGAGCTGTCGGATGCGGTCGACGCGCTGGCCGCCGGCTTCCTGGCGCTCGGCCTGGAGAAGGGCGATCGCGTCGGCATCTGGTCGCCCAACCGCTGGGAATGGCTGGTGACGCAGTTCGCCACCGCGCGCATCGGCCTGATCCTGGTCAACATCAACCCGGCCTACCGGCTGAGCGAGCTGGAATATGCGCTCAACAAGGTCGGTTGCAAGGCGCTGGTCACGGCGGTCAGCTTCAAGACCTCCGACTATCTCGGCATGATCGAGACGCTGGCGCCGGAGATCGCCAAGGCCGAGCCCGGCAAGCTCGAGGCAAAGAAGCTGCCGTCGCTGAAGATCGTCATCCGCATGGGCGAGGACAACTCGCCCGGCATGTTCAATTTCGGCGATGTGCTGGCAATGGCCGGACGCGACGAGCATGACAGCCTCGATCGCATCTCCGAAAGCCTGAAGCCCGGCGACGCCATCAACATTCAGTTCACCAGCGGAACGACGGGCGCGCCGAAGGGCGCGACCCTCACCCATTTGAACATCGTCAACAACGGCAGCTTCGTCACCTCGGCGATCGAGCTCACCGTCGACGACCGGCTCTGCATCCCTGTGCCGCTCTATCATTGCTTCGGCATGTCGATGGGCACGATGGGCTGCGTCACCAAAGGCGCCACGATGGTCTTCCCGGGCGAAGGTTTTGACGCGGGCGCGACGCTCAGAGCCGTCGCGCAGGAACGTTGCACCGGCCTTTATGGCGTGCCGACCATGTTCGTCGCCATGCTCGATCATGCCGATTTCTCTAGCTTCGACCTCTCCAGCCTGCGCACCGGCATCATGGCCGGCTCGCCATGCCCGATAGAGGTGATGAAGAAGGTGGTGTTGCTGATGCATATGGCGCAAGTGACCATTGCCTATGGCATGACCGAGACCAGTCCGGTTTCTTTCCAGAGCAGCGTCGACGACCCGCTGGAAAAACGCGTCTCCACGGTCGGCCGCATCCATCCGCATGTCGAGGTCAAGGCGATCGGCGCCGATGGCGCCACCGTCCCGGTCGGCGAGCCGGGCGAGCTCTGCACACGCGGCTATTCGGTGATGAAGGGCTATTGGGACGACGCGGAAAAAACCCGCGAGGCGATCGACGCCGACGGCTGGATGCACACCGGCGACCTCGCGACGATCGACGCCGAGGGCTATTGCAACATTGTCGGCCGGGTGAAGGACATGGTGATTCGCGGTGGCGAGAACGTCTATCCGCGCGAGGTCGAGGAATTCCTCTACCGCCACCCCAAGATCAAGGAAGTGCAGGTCTTCGGCATTCCCGACGACAAATATGGCGAGGAGATCTGCGCCTGGATCGTGCTGAAGCCCGGCCAGATCGCCACCGCTGAGGAGATCAAGGCCTTCTGCAGCGGCCAGATCGCGCATTACAAGGTGCCGCGCTACATCCGCTTCCGCACCGAGCTGCCGATGACGGTGACCGGCAAGCCGCAGAAATTCCTGATGCGCGAGGCAATGGTCGAGGAACTGGGGCTGGTGGCGCAGAAGACGGCGTGAGGCGGGATTGATCCGGAAATATTCAGCCTTCGCAAAACGCGCTCGAAGCACGAACTGCCGACCACGCGTTTGGATGGGATTATGGACAACGAGTTCCCAAATTTTGCGGCGCTGAAGGCCGCCAAAATCGAAAACGTGGACTATCGCATCGTCGTGCGGCGTGGCGCTCGAACCGGCAATGCGATCGTCCTCGCCCCGCACGGTGGGAAAATCGAGCCCCGCACCTCCCTGATTGCCGAGACGGTGGCAGGGAGCGATCTGGATCTGTATTGCTTTGAAGGACTGATGCCGCACAACAATCGCGAGTTGCACATAACGTCAAATAACTTTGACGAGGAATCCGCGCTCGACTTGGTGCGGGCGAAGTCGATTGTCGTTGCTATCCATGGTCGCCAGGATCGGGACGATCCCTCGACAATCTATATGGGCGGCAAGGATGCCGCGCTGATTACAGAGATAGTTCGGCGCCTCCAGGAAGCCGGCTTCAACACCAAAAGGGACAACCATATTTTCCCAGGAATCGGCGATTTGAACATCGTCAATCGTGGATTGACCGGCAAAGGAGCGCAGCTGGAGATACCCTTCTCCCTGCGCCAGCGGCTGGGGAACGAGCCGGAACTTTTGCGAAAATTCTGCACGGCGGTTCGCAAGGCGATTGACACCGTCGATGCCAGAAGCCGTTCGATCGTGTCCTAAAGCCGCATCGCCCAGACCGGCAAGTGGGAGCACGCCACGCACGCGTGAAGTCCTGTCGCGGGTGCTGTGAGGACGGTGATTGCCGGCGCGGGAAACGGCGTAAGACCATGGCATCTCGACGTTTCGGTGCGCTGGAACAGCCGGCGCCGCAACTCCTCGCGCATCCTCGGCAGCAGCGGATCGGCTTCCCGGAAGAAGTCGAACGCCGGTTGATCGGTCCGTCCGCTTCGCAATGATGTCGGCTCGGGTGCTTCCCACAGGCTTTTCCGCTAAATTCGCCGAAACGCAGGGGCTTCAATGACTGGTTTCGCGCGGTCGGTGACTTCCTACACAATGCCATTGGCCGCCCTGGTGATGGCTGTCGCGGTCAGAGCCAGCGGCCTTTCGGTGGACGAAGGTTCGCTGAGCATCAGGATTGTCGTTGGAGCGCTTTCGAGTGCGATCATGTTCATCACCATTTTCGTGGTGCTCGACCACGCCGAGGCCGTGGCCCGGCGCGTGGGGGAGCCGTACGGGACGTTGGTGCTGACCTTTGCCGTGACGGCAATCGAAGTGTCGATCATCGTTTCCATGATGCTGCATGGAGAGAACAACCCGACATTGGCGCGCGAATCCGTTTTCTCGACAGTGATGATTATCTCCACCGGCGTCGTCGGTACGTGTCTCACGCTTGGCGGCTGGCGTCATCGCAAGCAGGCAATCGTTCGGCAAGGGACCAGCGCGTATCTCGCGGTTCTGATCGCGCTGACTGTCATGACGCTTGTCCTGCCGACCTACACTCAAACCACGGATCCAGGCACGTTTTCGGCAGGCCAGCTTGGTTTTGTGAGCGTCCTTTCAGTGCTGCTCTATGCAAGCTTCGTGTTCGCCCAGACCGTTCGGCACCGGGACGACTTCGTCCAGGAACAGGCGCACGACGTTTCGATGCGAACTGCCCTTCCCGAAAGCCTTTCTGTCGGCGTTCTGCTGCTGCTGAGCGGGCTGATCGGCATCGTCATGCTGGCCGAGCAGGTCGCCGCCGGTGTCGAGGATACGCTCGTTGCCTACCAGGTGACCCAGGCCGACAGTATCGTGGGAGCGATGATCGCCGGGCTGGTTTTGATGCCGGAGGCCATTTCGGCGGTTCGCGCCTCGCTCAACAATGAGCTGCAGCGCGGCCTCAACGTTGCGATGGGTTCGGCCTGCGCCACCATCGGTCTGACGATACCGGCGGTCGCGGCCGCCAGCCTGCTGACAGGCCGAGGGTTAACCCTTGGGCTTCCGGCGGCTGATGCGGTACTTTTGGCCCTGGCTCTTTTCATTTGCAGCGTAAGCTTTAGCACCGAAAGAACGACATTCCTGACCGGAATGGTTCATATTGTGGTGTTCTTTACCTACGTATTTCTCATATTTGTGCCGTAAAGGCTGGCAATCGAACGCAGGGTAGAGAACACGAGGTTGGGAACCGCACTATCGGATTTTCGAAGCGGGCAGCGTTAGCTCCGGTAAGCAGCAGAAGCTTCCGATACGGGGCGTTGGCTGAGAACTGGGATTGGGGCAAAGCTCAGAATCCAGGGTCAGCTCGCCAGCACCGCCTGATCCAATCCCCGTATGATCTTTGCCAGTTCCACGCATTCGTCCTGGCGCACCTTGTTGCGCCGCCATGCGAGGCAGATCATGCGCTGCGGCATCGGCTCCTGGAACGGCACGATCTTGAGGTCCGGCATGACGCCGGCGGCGTTTGCCGCCATTTCCGGAACCAGCGTCACGCCCAGCCCATGCGCCACCATCTGCAAGAGCGTGGTGAGACTGGTGGCGCCATAGCTTGCCATCGCCACCGGCCGAACATTGCCGCAGACGGCCAGAGCCTGTTCGCGCAGGCAATGGCCTTCCTCGAGCAGCATCAGCCGTTCCAGCGCCGGGCTTTCCGGCGGCACGGGCGGCGAGGCGAAGGCCGGATCGCCGGCGGGCACCGCAAGGAAGAAGCGGTCCGGGAAGAGCTCTTCCGTGACGAGCCCCGGATGGTCGAGCGGCAGCGCGGCGATGAAAGCGTCGAGCTTGCCCGAGACATTGTCCTCGACCAACGATGCCGTCAGCGCCTCGCGCAGTTCGAGCTGCAGGCCCGGGAAATGCTTCTTCAATTCCGGCAGGACCCGCGGCAGGAGATAGGGCGCTACGGTCGGGATGATGCCCAGCCGGAAGCGGCCTTCCATCGCGGGGCGGCCGCGCCGGGCGGTCGTCTCGACGTCACGTATATCGGCAAGAATGCGCTCGATGCGCGGCTGCAGCACAAGCGCTTCGTCCGTCATCCGCACCGTCTTGCCGCCGCGCTCGAACAAAAGACAGTTCAGCCGCTCTTCCATTTCGGCGATCTGGCCGGAGAGCGCCGGCTGGCTGACGCCGGCAAGCTTCGCGGCGCGGCCGAAATGCAGCGTCTGCGCCAGCGCGTCGAAATAAAGCATCTGTCGCACGGTGAGGCCGATCATAAGGAAAGCTTATCAAAACGAACGGGAAAGGCAATTTGTCTTTATCGCCAAGCCGGCCTAGGCTGGAATCATTCCAGATTGGCGCGGCCGCTGGCGGGCCCCGAAATCTGCGCAGAATCAATCTCGGAAAAATCAAAACCTGGAGAGTAAGATGGACGCGAAAACCGACGACAACAGCGCTGGCAAATGCCCCGTGGCGCATGGATCCGCCGGCAGGACCAATCGGGATTGGTGGCCGAATCTACTCGACCTCGGCGTTCTTCATCAGCAGTCGAGCCTCTCGGACCCGATGGGCGAGGATTTCGACTATGCCACGGAATTCCGGAGCCTCGATCTCGATGCCGTGATCAAGGACCTGCACCATGTGATGACCGACTCGCAGGACTGGTGGCCGGCCGATTTCGGCCATTACGGACCGCTCTTCATCCGCATGGCCTGGCACAGTGCCGGCACCTATCGCATCGGCGACGGGCGTGGCGGCGCCGGTGCGGGCCAGCAGCGGTTCGCGCCGCTGAACAGCTGGCCGGACAATGCCAATCTCGACAAGGCACGCCGGCTGCTGTGGCCGGTCAAACAGAAATACGGCCGCAGTATCTCCTGGGCCGACCTGATGATCCTGGCCGGCAACGTCGCGCTGGAATCGATGGGTTTCAAAACCTTCGGCTTCGCCGGCGGCCGTGCCGACGTGTGGGAGCCGGAGCAGGACGTGGATTGGGGCTCCGAAACGAAGTGGCTGGACGACCAGCGCTATTCCGGCGACCGTGAACTGCAGGGCCATCTCGGCGCCGTTCAGATGGGCCTGATCTACGTGAACCCGGAAGGCCCGAACGGCAAGCCGGATCCGGTCGCCGCGGCCCGCGACATCCGCGAGACCTTCCGCCGTATGGCCATGAACGACGAAGAGACCGTGGCGCTGATCGCCGGCGGCCACACCTTCGGTAAGACCCATGGCGCCGGCGATGCCGCGCTGGTGGGCGTGGAGCCGGAAGGTGCCGGCATCGAAGCGCAGGGCCTCGGCTGGTCGAGCAAACATGCCACCGGCATTGCCGGCGACGCCATCACCTCGGGCCTGGAAGTCACCTGGACCACGACGCCGACCAGATGGAGCAACAATTTCTTCGACAACCTGTTCAACTTCGAATGGGAGCTGACGAAGAGCCCGGCCGGCGCCAATCAGTGGACGCCGAAGGGCGGCGCCGGCGCCGGCACGGTTCCGGACGCGCACAATCCCTCCAGGCGTCATGCTCCGGCCATGCTCACCACCGATCTCGCGCTGCGCTTCGATCCGGCCTATGAGAAGATCTCGCGTCGCTTCCACCAGTACCCGGACCAGTTCGCCGACGCTTTCGCCCGCGCCTGGTTCAAGCTCACCCATCGCGACATGGGCCCGGTGGTTCGTTATCTCGGCCCGCTCGTGCCGAAGGAAGAGCTGATCTGGCAGGATCCGATTCCGGCGATCGACCACGAACTGGTCAGCGAAGAGGATATCGCCGCGCTGAAGGCGAAGATCCTGGCCTCCGGCCTCATGGTTCCTGAACTGGTCTCAACTGCCTGGGCCTCGGCCTCGACCTTCCGCGGCTCGGACAAGCGCGGCGGCGCCAATGGCGGCCGCATCCGTCTCAGCCCGCAGAAGGACTGGGAAGTCAACCAGCCGGCCCAGCTTTCGAAGGTGCTGGCGAAGTTCGAAGCCATCCAGCAGGAGTTCAACGCGGCGCAGGCGGGCGAGAAGAAGATCTCGCTCGCCGACCTGATCGTGCTCGGCGGCGCCGCCGCGATCGAGAAGGCCGCGAAGGACGGCGGCAATGAGGTGAACGTGCCCTTTACGCCAGGCCGCATGGACGCTTCGCAGGAGCAGACCGATGTCGAATCCTTCGCGGCACTCGAGCCGAGGGCCGACGGCTTCCGCAACTACGTCCGCGGCAGGCTGCCCATGTCGGTCGAAGCGATGCTGGTCGACCGTGCGCAGCTCCTCACGCTGACGGCGCCGGAAATGACGGTGCTGGTCGGCGGCTTGCGCGTGCTCGGCGCCAATCATGGCGGCTCAAAGCACGGCGTGTTCACCGACAGGCCGGGCACGCTGACCAACGACTTCTTCATCAACCTGCTCAGCATGGCGACCATCTGGGATCCGGCGGCCGGCTCTGAGCCAGACGCGGATGAGGCCTATGAGGCGCGCGACCGCAAGACCAAGCAAGTCAAGTGGACCGGCACCCGCGCCGACCTGATCTTCGGCTCGCACTCGCAATTGCGTGCGCTGGCCGAGGTTTACGGCTCGGCGGATGCCAAGCAGAAGTTCATCAAGGACTTCGTCAAGGCGTGGACGAAGGTGATGAATCTCGACCGCTTCGAGCTGGTCGCGAAGTAAAGCAGGTGTCCGGAAAGTAGGAACCGCTTAGGGGGACAAAGACATACGCAATTCAAAAAACTAAAGCGCACGGAGCGAAACTGAAAGATCGCAATGCGCTTTAGGTCTCATCCTCCCAAAGAGAAGGCGCGGGTTCATGCCCGCGCCTTTTGCATTAGGTATCAGTCTTTTTCGAAGATGCCAGCCTTGGCGATGATGCCGGCGATCGCCCCGCCGATCAGTGGCGCGACGATGAACAGCCAGAGCTGGCCGAGCGCCGCGCCGCCCGAAAACAGCGCCGGGCCGATCGAGCGCGCCGGATTGACCGAAGTGCCCGTCACCGGGATCATGGCAAAGTGGAGCCCTGCCAGCGTCAGGCCTATCACCAGGCCGGCAAAGGCCGTCATGTGCTTGGCGTTGGTGACGCCGAGAATGACGGTGACGAAGGTGAAGGTGCCGATCAGCTCCCACAGGAAGGCCGAGCTCATGCCCCATTTCGCCTCGTCCCAGCCATTGGCGCCGAAGCCCCCGGTGTGGCCGCCGGCCTGGCCGGTGACGATGATCCACAGCGCCAGCGAAGCGATGATGGCGCCGATGATCTGCGCGATCCAGTAAGGCACGACTTCCCTCGCCGGCATCCGCCCCGCAAGGAACACGCCGAGCGTCACCGCCGGATTGAGATGCGCGCCCGAGATCGGGCCGATCGCATAGGCCGCGGCGATCAGGCCGATGCCGAACGCCAGGCCGATGCCCTCCTGTCGGAGCGGCAGCGCGCCGCCGAAGCCGCCCGTGACCACGGAGGCCGTGCCGATGAACACCAACAGAAACGTGCCTAGAACTTCTGCCAGATAAGTCTTCATTGCCCTCTCCTCATAGGGATCCACCAAAACGCGTTTTCCGCGTCGCGAATCACAGACGAAAGAGTATTCCTGCCGGCAAAACTTGGAAAGCCGAGTGTTAAGCCAGAGGTCTTGCTTTGCATCCGCCAGTCAAGACATTAGAGAAGTTTCATGTGCGAGGCGTTTTTCTTGTTTATCCGCTGACCGCCGACTGCCGCGAAAGAACCTTCCGCCTGTTGCATGGACGATGGCATGGGACAGGTCGTTTTGGCTTCACCGCAAGAGAAGTGTTTCAATCGGAGCCGGAAAGGCTCTAAGAGCAGGGCTGGAAGCAACGATAGACGGAAGCAGGAATGAGACTGGGCGGAAGGCTGGCGGCGGCCATCGAAGTGCTTGAAGACATCGGCCGGCGGCATCGGCCGGTGGCCGACGCCTTGCGCGACTGGGGCTTGTCGCACCGCTTTGCCGGTGGCGGCGACCGCGCGGCGATCGGCAACATCGTCTACGATGCGCTGCGCCGCAAGCGCTCGGCCGGCTGGCTCTTCGGCGAGGAGACGCCGCGCGCCATCGGCTTCGGCGCGTTGCTGCTGGAATGGGGCCAGACGGCGCGGTCGCTGAATGACGCTCTCGACGGCGACAAATTCGCGCCGCCGCTGCTCAGCGCCGCCGAACTGAAAGCGGCAGCCTCCGGCAGGCTCGCCGATGCGCCGGATGCCGTGCGGGCCGATGTTCCGGACTGGTGCGCGCCGCTCCTCGAACACGCCTTTGGCGATGCCTGGGTCGAAGAGGGCGCGGCTCTCGCGATGCGCCCGCCGCTGGATCTCAGGGTCAATGCGCTGCAGGCAGACCGCGGTAAGGTGCTGACGGAACTCCAGGGCACCGGTGCAGCAGCTGCCGCAATCGCGCCGCACGGCATCCGCATCCCGCCGATCAATGGCGACGGCAGGCATCCGAACGTCCAGGCCGAGCCCGCCTTCCAGAAAGGCTGGTTCGAGGTGCAGGACGAGGGCTCGCAGCTTGCAGCAGCGCTCGCCGGCGCCGAGCCGGGCATGCAGGTGCTCGACTATTGCGCGGGCGCCGGGGGCAAGACCCTGGCGCTTTCGGCAGAGATGGACAATCGCGGCCAGGTCTTCGCCCATGATGCGGAAAAGGTGCGGCTGGCGCCGATCTTCGAGCGCATCCGCCGCGCGCACAGCCGCAACATCCAGGTCGTCAGCAAGCCCGCGGAACTCGCGCCGCTCACCGGTCATATGGACCTCGTGCTGATCGATGCGCCCTGCACCGGCAGCGGCACCTGGCGGCGGCGCCCGGACGCCAAGTGGCGGCTGACGGACAGACAGCTCGATGCCCGCAAGGGTGAGCAGCAGGCGATCCTCGACATGGCGCAGGCTTTCGTGAAGCCCGGCGGGCTGCTGGTCTACATCACTTGCTCGGTGTTCGATGCCGAAAACGGCGAGCAGGTCGCAGCCTTCCGCGAGCGCCACGGCGACTTCGCGCCGGTCGACCACCGCCAGCTCTGGGACGGCCGTTTCCCCGGCCACGAGAGCGCTGCGCGTATTGGCGAAGCCGGTGGCATCTCGCTGTCGCCGGCGCTCAGTGGCACTGACGGGTTCTATTTCCACGCCCTGCGCAGGGCCGCATGAGGGCAGCCGGCATTTGCTGCGCTGCAACATAAGCGATTGCCTGTCCTGCCTGCCTCTGCAATAAGCTTCGCCAGCAAAAATGAGGCGAAGGCCATGGCAGCCAAGATCGTACCCGCTCCCGACTATGAGGATCGCGTCAGGACTTCCTTTGCCCGCCAGAAGGCCATGGCCACCATCGGCGCGGAGCTGACGCTGGTCACGCCCGGCATCATCGAGATCGAGATGCCCTATGCCCCTTCGCTCACCCAGCAGCACGGCTTCCTGCATGCCGGCGTCATCTCGACCGCGCTGGACTCGGCCTGCGGCTATGCCGCCTTCTCGTTGATGCCGCAGAATTCCAGCGTGCTGACCATCGAATTCAAGGTCAACCTTTTGGCGCCGGGGAAGGGCGAGCGCTTCCTGTTCCGCGGCTCGGTGACCAAGCCAGGCCGCACCATCATTGTTGCCGACGGCCAGGCCTATGCCTTCGCTGCCGATGGCGAGGCCAAGCTGATCGCCACCATGACCGGCACAATGATGACGGTGGTCGGCCGCGACGGCATCGAGGGGTGATCCATGGCGACCGTTGCGCGGTTAGGGGAAAAATCCGTCCTCTTCGTCATGGCGGCCGAGGCCGAATACGGTCCGCATCTCAAAAAGCTGTTCACGCCGCTGATGACCGGCGTCGGCCCGGTCGAGGCCGGCGTGCGCCTCGGCGCCGAGCTCGCCACGTTGAAGGCCGAGGATGCGCTGCCGGATCTCGTCGTATCGCTGGGCTCCGCGGGGAGCCGAACGCTCGAACAGACCGAAATCTACCAGGCCGTGTCGGTGAGTTACCGCGACATCGACGCTTCGCCGCTCGGCTTCGCGAAGGGCGCGACGCCGTTCCTCGACCTGCCCGTGACGGTGCCGCTGCCCTTCGTCATTCCCGGCATCAGGACCGCGACGCTGTCGACCGGAGGCGCCGTCGTCACCGGGGCCGCCTATGACGCGATCGACGCCGACATGGTCGACATGGAGACCTTCGCCTGCCTGCGCGCCTGCCAGCTGTTCGGCGTGCCGCTGATCGGCCTGCGCGGTATTTCCGACGGCGCGGCCGATCTCAGGCATGTCGGCGACTGGACCGAGTATCTGCACGTCATCGACGAGAAGCTGGCGGCGGCGATAGGTCTGCTAGAGCAGGCGATTGCGTCCGGCGCGATCGGCCTTACTTAATGCATGTCGCCCAAAAGTGCGCAGCGGTTTTGGGAGAACGACATGCATCAGATGAAACTTGAAGCTCGTCGCCTAGGCCCGTTCGACGCGACGCGCTTTAGGCGTTTTGGCAAGGACCGAACGCCGCAACGCGCCACCATTGCGCCGAATCGGTTCTTTCTTTAAAGGCTCGCCATGACGACACATCCCGACACCGTTCTCATCATCGACTTCGGCAGCCAGGTCACGCAGCTGATCGCGCGGCGCGTGCGCGAGGCCGGGGTCTACTGCGAGATCGTTCCGTTCCAGTCAGCCGCAGAGGGCTTCCGCCGCATCCGGCCGAAGGCCGTCATCCTGTCGGGCAGCCCGCACTCGACTGTCGACATCGGCTCGCCCCGCGCGCCCGACGAGGTCTTTTCGTCCGGCATTCCGGTGCTCGGCATCTGCTATGGCGAGCAGACGATGTGCGCTCAGCTCGGCGGCAAGGTCGAGGCCGGCCATCACCGCGAGTTCGGCCGGGCTTTCCTGGAGATCGAGGACGACTGCGCGCTGTTCGACGGTGTCTGGGCCAGGGGCACGCGTCATCAGGTCTGGATGAGCCACGGCGACCGCGTCACCGCCATTCCGGAAGGATTCAAGATCGTCGGCACCTCCACCGGCGCGCCCTTCGCAGCGATTGCCGACGAGGCACGGAAGTTTTACGCGGTGCAGTTCCATCCCGAGGTCGTCCATACCCCGGACGGCGCCAAGCTGCTGAGCAACTTCGTCCACCATATCGCCGGCCTCAGCACGGGCTGGACCATGGCTGCCTATCGCGAGCAGGCGGTCGAGGCGATCCGCAAGCAGGTCGGCAAGGGCAAGGTGATCTGCGCGCTGTCGGGCGGCGTCGATTCCTCGGTCGCTGCGCTCCTGATCCACGAGGCGGTCGGCGATCAGTTGACCTGCATCCTCGTCGACCACGGCCTGATGCGGAAGGACGAGGCGAAAAGCGTGGTGGAGATGTTCCGCCAGCATTACAACCTGCCGCTGATCCTGGTCGACGCTTCCGACCGCTTCATTTCGGCGCTGGAAGGCGAGAGCGATCCGGAAAAGAAGCGCAAGACCATCGGCCGCCTGTTCATAGAGGTGTTCGAGGAAGAGGCGAAGAAACTTGGCGGCGCCGACTTCCTGGCGCAGGGCACGCTCTATCCCGACGTCATCGAAAGCGTCTCCTTCTCCGGCGGCCCGTCGGTGACGATCAAGTCGCATCACAATGTCGGCGGCCTGCCCGAGCGCATGAACATGAAGCTGGTCGAGCCGCTGCGCGAGTTGTTCAAGGACGAGGTGAGGGCGCTGGGCCGAGAGCTCGGCCTGCCCGAAAGCTTCATCGGCCGTCATCCGTTCCCGGGTCCTGGCCTTGCCATACGCTGCCCGGGCGGCATCACCCGCGAGAAGCTGGAGATCCTGCGCGAGGCCGACGCCATCTACCTCGACGAGATCCGCAAGGCCGGCCTCTACGATGCCATCTGGCAGGCCTTCGCCGTGCTCTTGCCGGTGCAGACCGTCGGCGTAATGGGCGACGGCCGCACCTACGAATTCGTCTGCGCGCTGCGCGCTGTGACCTCGGTCGACGGCATGACGGCCGATTTCTACCACTACGACATGAACTTCCTGGGCGCCGCCGCCACCCGCATCATCAACGAGGTGAAAGGCATCAATCGCGTCGTTTACGACGTTACGTCGAAGCCCCCGGGCACCATCGAGTGGGAATGATTCAGGCCCATCCGAACACCGCTGAAATTGCGCTAGAGTTCGATCTAAGTCACTGAGATAAAAAGTAGTTTTGGCCGGCAATTTTCGCCGGTTATCGGTGTGCGTCGTTTGGAGCTGCCGTACCGGTTGCCGGACCTCACCCACATTGCCACGATGATTTTTGACAGTACCGTCACGTCACAGAGGGCTTCTGACCGTACCTTTTTCCACGCCAAGCAGCTGAAAACTAAAGGTAAATTCTGCAAATCAGCCCTCAAAACCTGATGACGGTACTTTAAGCTTCCGCGAAGTTCGGCCATCAGGCGATTACGTTCAATGGCTCGCCATAGCTACCATTTGCAAGGTCCACGAGCCCTGGACGGGAGCAAGGCGGAACAATCCGATTGCCGGTGAGTTTTCAAGATGAAGGGCGCATCTGTTTCGGAGGAAGACTGGGATGAAACGCGTCCTTGCCCAAAATGCGGTACGGCTGATGCTGGGCGGCGTAACCGCCTGTCTGCTTATGGTCGTTGATATCCCCAACCCGATTGCACCATTCTCGCTAGTGTCGCAGGCAAGGGCCGCCACCGAGGTTTCGATCAGCACATTCTACGAAGACCTGTCGTCCCATGGCGATTGGGTCTCGTATCATGGAGCGACCGTTTTCGTGCCAGTTGATGTACCTGACGATTGGCGCCCGTATACCTTGGGCCATTGGGTCTATACAGAGGAGTATGGCTGGCTCTGGGTATCCGACGAGCCATTCGGCTGGGCGACGTACCATTACGGCCGGTGGGGCTATGCCGACGATATCGGCTGGTACTGGGTTCCGGGCACTCGCTGGGCCCCAGCATGGGTGACTTGGCGTCGTGACAGGGGGCACATCATTTGGGCTCCGCTGCCGCCGCGCCGTGATCCGGACTTGATTTCAATCGAGGTAACCTTCGACACGACGCCGGATTATTACTGGGTTGTGGTCCCTAGCCGCGAATTCCTTGCTGCCGACGTTTCTGTCGCTGTTATCCGTGATAGGTCCGAGTTTGTGCGGATTGTCGAGGCGGCCCAGCCGGCCGGCGACGTGACCATCCAGAACAACGTGGTGGTCAACAAAGTCATTGATGTTGATGTGATCGAAAAGGAGACGGACCAGAATGTGACTGCCGTCAAGGTCAGCAAGACCGACGCGCCCGAGCAGTCCGGCAAATTGGAAAATGACACGGTCGCGGTCTTCGAAGGTGAGGTGAAAGCCGACCCCAAGGCAAAACCAGCTAAGCTAAAGGACATCGAGCAGGTGAAGCAGGTTCAGGCTGGCCGTAAATCGAAGCCGACCGAAGGCGCAAGGGCCGATGGGGCGGAGCCGGAAGAGACCGCCAAGCCTGAGCAGCCCGCCGCCGAGCAGCAGCAGGCCGAGCCGGAACAGGCCGCCAAGCCTGAGAAGCCGAAGGGCAAGAAGCAGCCCGCCGCCGAACAGGAGGCCGAGCCGGAACAGGCGGCCAAGCCCGAGAAGCCGAAGGCCAAGACGCAGCCCGCCGCCGAGCAGCAGCAGACCGAGCCGGAACAGGCTACCAAGCCTGAGAAACCGAAGGCCAAGAAGCAGCCCGCCGCCGAGCAGCAGGCCGAGCCGGAACAGGCTGCCAAGCCTGAGAAACGGAAGGCCAAGAAGCAGCCCGCCGCCGAGCAGCAGGCCGAGCCGGAACAGACGGCCAAGCCTGAGAAACGGAAGGCGAAGGAGCAGCCCGCCGCCGAGCAGCAGCAGGCCGAGCCCGAGCAGGCGGCCAAGCCCAAGCCACGGGGCCAGAAAAACAAGGCGTGCGATCCGCAGACTGACGCGAACTGCTAGGCGGCCGCGAAGGAAAGTCGATTGCACAGCCGCCGGAGTTACCCGGGGCGAGTCAGCGACACTCGTCTTTGCAGTCCGAGTCCCTGCGATTCTCCCCGACGTTCCTCGGCTCCGATAGCGTCGGATCCTTGGCGGCGGATGGGCCGAGTGCCGGGACGTTGTTCTGGACCGTCATGACCAATGTTCGGCGGCCGGCGCGCGCATGTCGGTGGGCGGGCCACTGAACGCAGCAAGGGCGAAGCAGTCGTGGCGCTCGAGGAGAAATTCACGCGCTATCGCCAACACGCTGACGGCTGGTCTGCGCTGCCGAAGCGAAGGGCATGTGAAATCGGGCAGGGCGATGTTGGAACCATTGCCATTTGCCACAGAAGCCGGGCTAGGCCGCGCGTGAGCCTTCGGAGGTAGTGGGGTGCAGAAAACGCGTCAGGGGGGCCTATTTCGTTCACCTGTCGCGCGCCTGTCGAGCGGCGGCACTCGACAAAAGCCGCCGGTGAACAACTCCTGGGACCTTCGCCCCTTGTCGAAGTTCGGTCGCTGGGCGGCGCTGTTGCGTCGGGATGGCATATCGGCCCCATTGGAAAGGGCTGACTGATCAGAAGAGGAGACCCGACAAAAGAGCCCGTCCCTTACCGTTGAAACGATGTCGGGGACGGATGCAGTATTGCCTACGCGAGGACCGCCTCAGCTAAAGAAGCCGCTGAATGGGTGACCGGCCGCCACGTACAGGACCGGCGAGTCGAGACCCAATGGGTTCGCGTCACCGACGACACCAATCGAGCGGTCTACAAATTTGCTCCAGATAGGAAAAGCCCGCCGCCGAGAGGCACCGGCCCCTCACTTCTTACCCGCCCGCGGCGCAAAGATTTCAATTCCCAACATCTCTCGCCGTGCGACTACGGGGGCCGGCAGAAGGCAAACGGCGATGTAAAAACACGCAATAGAAAGTTGCGATGAAAATAGAGGCAGAAGCCCAAAATTTGACAACGCGTTGAAGCGGAAGCGGCCGTTGAAAACTTGAGTTGAAATTATAACCAACTGTAACTGATCGATTTTTTGCCCGGCACTTTGGACTGTCAGGTTTGGCACGTCGCTTGCACCGCAATGTTGCAATGCAAAACAACCAGCTTGGGAGTGTGCAATATGAGGGGAAGTTTCTCGACAATAACAAAAATGTTCTCGGCTGGCGTTCTCGCGGCCAGCCTGCTGACGGCGCCCGCCAGGGCGGCCGACGACACGATCAAGGTCGGCATCCTCCATTCGCTCTCGGGGACGATGGCGATCTCGGAGACGACGCTGAAGGACGTCATGCTGATGCTGATCGAAGAGCAGAACGCCAAGGGCGGCCTGCTCGGCAAGAAGCTCGAGGCCGTGGTGGTCGATCCGGCGTCGAACTGGCCGCTGTTTGCCGAAAAGGCGCGCGAGCTGATCTCCAAGGACAAGGTCGCGGCGGTGTTCGGCTGCTGGACTTCGGTCTCGCGCAAATCGGTGCTGCCGGTGTTCTCGGAGCTCGACAACATCCTGTTCTATCCGGTCCAGTATGAGGGCGAGGAGAGCGAGCGCAACGTCTTCTACACCGGTGCTGCCCCGAACCAGCAGGCCATTCCGGCCGTCGACTACCTGATGAGCGCCGATGGCGGCTCGGTGAAGCGCTGGGTGCTCGAAGGCACCGACTATGTCTACCCGCGCACCACCAACAAGATCCTCGAAGCCTATCTGAAGTCGAAGGGCGTGCCGGCCGAGGACATCATGGTCAACTACACGCCGTTCGGCTTCTCCGACTGGCAGACCGAAGTCTCGGCGATCAAGAAGTTCGGCTCGGCCGGCAAGAAGACGGCCGTGATCTCGACTGTCAACGGCGACGCCAACGTGCCGTTCTACAAGGAACTGGGCAACCAGGGCATCAAGGCCGAGGACATTCCAGTCATGGCCTTCTCAGTCGGCGAGGAAGAACTGGCCGGTCTCGACACCGGACCGCTGGTCGGCCACCTCGCCGCCTGGAACTATTTCGAGAGCGTCGACACGCCCGAGAACAAGAAGTTCATCGACGACTGGCACAAGTTCATCAAGAACGACAAGCGCACGACCAACGACCCGATGGAAGCCCACTATATCGGCTTCAACATGTGGGTGAAGGCAGTCGAGAAGGCCGGCACTACCGATCCGGACAAGGTCATCGACGCCATGGTCGGCGTCTCGGTGCCGAACCTGACCGGCGGCTATTCGACGATGATGCCGAACCATCATATCACGAAGCCGGTGCTCATCGGCGAGATCCAGGCCGACGGCCAGTTCGAGACCGTCTCGCAAACGCCCGGCCTTGTGATGGGCGACGAATGGTCCGACTACCTGCCCGATTCCAAGAACCTGATCTCCGATTGGCGCGCGCCGCTCAGTTGCGGCAACTTCAATGTCGCCACCGGCAAGTGCGGCGGCAAGGGCACCAACTGACCCTCCCAGGTCTGTCGGGTCGCCGCGTGGCCCCGCGATCCGAGACCGCGGCCCGGGCGGGCCTTCGCGTCCCGCCCGGGCAGAAACCTCAAACGTTCGAGATCCGCTGAAGCTGATGATCCTGTTGCGCGCGATTGGCTTGACGCTGCTGCTGACGATGGCAAGCCTGCTGCCGTCGAAGGCAGGCGAGGCCGATCTTCGCGCGGCAATAGCCAAGTTCGCTAGAGCGACTAATTTCTCGGCCACGGAAGCCATCGTGCGCGAGCTCGCGACCAGCGGCGATCCGGCCGTCGAAAGGCCGCTGTCGGCGCTCGCCGACGGCAACCTCTATATTCGCAAAGCCGATTCCCAGGTCTTCATCGGCAAGGACGCGGCGAGCGGTGTCGAACTGCTCGATCCTTTCAGCGGCGACAAGTCCGCCGATGCCGCCAAGGCCGATCTCACCAAGATCAAGGTCAACAACGGTCTTCGCCGCGCTATACGCGACGCGCTGGGGACGCTGACGCTGCGCGCCAAGGACGCGAGCGTGCGCCTTGCCGCCGCCGCGACCATGTTCAAGACGCCCGACGCGGCGAATATCGAACCGCTCGATGCCGCGATCGCTGCTGAGACCGACCCAGCCGTCAAGACGATGTTCGTGCAGGCGCGCGCGGCGTCGGTTCTGGTTTCCGACAAGCCGGAAGCCGACAAGCTCGCCGCCATCTCGGCCATCGCGGCGCGCGGCGACCGCGATGCGCTTTCCCTGCTGACCTCCGTTGAGGCTGGCGCGCAGGGAGCGGTCAAGAACTTGGCAACCGCCGCGATCGGCCATATCAATTCGACGCTGGCATTGTGGGATGCCGGCCAGAACATCTGGTACGGCATATCACTCGGATCGGTGCTGCTGCTCGGCGCTATCGGTCTCGCCATCACCTTTGGTGTCATGGGCGTCATCAACATGGCGCATGGCGAGATGGTGATGCTCGGCGCCTACACCACCTTCGTCGTCCAGCAGGTGATCCGCACGTCGTTTCCGAGCCTCTTCGACTGGTCGCTGGTCATCGCGCTGCCGCTCGCCTTCCTGGTCTCGGCGCTGGTCGGCCTCGTCATCGAGCGCGGCGTCATCCGCTTCCTCTACGGCCGGCCGCTGGAGACGCTTCTTGCCACATGGGGCGTCTCGCTGATCCTGCAGCAGGCGGTGCGCACCGTCTTCGGCCCGACGAACCAGGAGGTCGGCAATCCGTCCTGGATGTCGGGATCGTTCGACATCGGTCAATTGGCCATCACCTGGAACCGGCTGTGGATACTGGTGTTCGCGCTGCTGGTGTTCGGTGTGCTGCTCTACGTCATGAAGCGAACGCCCTGGGGCCTGCAGATGCGTGCCGTCACCGCCAATCGGCGCATGGCCGCATCCATGGGCATCAGGACGCCTTGGGTCGACGCGCTGACTTTCGCGCTCGGCTCCGGTATCGCCGGGATCGCCGGCGTGGCGCTCAGCCAGATCGACAACGTCTCGCCCAATCTCGGCCGCGGCTACATTATCGACAGTTTCATGGTCGTGGTCTTCGGTGGCGTCGGCAATCTCTGGGGCACGATGGTCGGCGCCTTCTCGCTCGGCATCGTCAACAAGTTCCTCGAGCCGTACGCCGGCGCGGTGCTTGGCAAGATCGTCGTGCTGGTACTGATCATCCTGTTCATCCAGAAGCGGCCGCGCGGCCTGTTCGCGCTGAAGGGCAGGGCGGTGGAAGCATGATCACGCAGCGCTTCTTCGGCACCGACCGGCGCATCGCGATCGCCATCCTCGTCCTGCTGGCGGCGGCCGTCATCGTGCCGCTGCTAAACCTCGCGGTGTCGCCTCAAAGCGCCTTCTACATTCCGCCTTACATCGTCACTTTGGTCGGGAAATATCTCTGCTACGCGCTGCTGGCGCTCGCGCTCGATCTGGTCTGGGGCTATTGCGGCATCCTTTCGCTCGGCCACGGCGCCTTCTTCGGGCTCGGCGGCTATGCGATGGGCATGTATCTGATGCGTCAGATCGGCTCGCGCGGCGTCTATGGCAATCCCATCCTGCCGGACTTCATGGTGTTCCTGAACTACAAGGAACTGCCCTGGTTCTGGCACGGCTTCGACCATTTCTGGTTCGCCGTGCTGATGGTGCTGGCCGTGCCGGGCCTACTTGCCTTCGTATTCGGCTGGTTCGCCTTCCGCAGCCGCGTCACCGGCGTTTATCTCTCGATCATCACCCAGGCGATGACCTATGCGCTGCTGCTTGCCTTCTTCCGCAACGACATGGGTTTCGGAGGCAATAACGGCCTGACCGATTTCAAGGACATCCTCGGCTTCAACATCCAGGCCGACGCGACGCGCGCGGCGCTGTTTTCAGCAAGCGCCGTGACGCTGGCGTTCGCCGTCTTTGTCACCGCGGCGATCGTGCGCTCCAAATACGGCAAGCTGCTGATGGCGGTGCGCGACGCCGAAAGCCGCACCCGCTTCCTCGGCTGGCGGGCCGAGAATGTAAAACTCTTCGCCTTCAGCGTCTCGGCCGTCATGGCCGGCATCGCCGGCGCGCTCTACGTGCCGCAGGTCGGCATCATTAATCCCGGCGAGTTCGAGCCCGCCAATTCGATCGAAGTGGTGATCTGGACCGCCGTCGGCGGGCGCGGCACCATCGTCGGCCCGATTATCGGCGCGCTCCTGGTCAATGCCGGCAAATCCTGGTTCACCGGCGTGCTGCCTGAATTCTGGCTATTCGCGCTTGGCGGGTTGTTCGTCGCCGTAACGCTGTTCCTGCCCAAGGGCGTGGTCGGCATGTGGGATAGCTGGCGCGGCAAGGCCAGGGCGCTGCGCGCGGCCTCGCTCGCCGCGAAAGCCGGCATCGACCCGCCGGAAGCGCAGCCGAAGATCGAGCGCTCGGCGGCGAGAACGCCGGGCGCGTGGTCGGCCAACGGCCCCGAACCGCAGCCGGCGGAGTAAGCGACCATGAGCAAGTCGAACACCATCCTCTATCTGGACGGCGTCTCGGTCTCCTTCGACGGCTTTCGCGCCATCAACAACCTGTCGCTGGTGCTCGACAAGGGTGAGATGCGCGCCATCATCGGACCCAACGGCGCCGGCAAGACGACGATGATGGATATTGTCACCGGCAAGACGCGGCCGGACGAGGGCGAGGTATTCTTCGACGGTCAGGTCGATCTCACCCGGCATGACGAAGCCGAGATCGCCATGATGGGCATCGGCCGCAAGTTCCAGAAGCCGACCGTCTTCGAGAGCCACAGCGTCGAGGACAATCTGATGCTGGCGCTGAAGGGGCCGCGCTCGATCTTCCCGGCGTTGTTCCATCGCCGCTCGGCGGCCGAGACGTGGCGCATCGACGACATACTCGGCATCATCCGCCTCGGCGACAAGCGCGACGAGATCGCCGCCAATTTGAGCCACGGCCAGAAGCAGTGGCTGGAGATCGGCATGCTGCTCGCGCAGGATCCGAAGCTGCTTCTCGTCGACGAACCGGTCGCGGGCATGACCGACGCCGAGACCGAGGAGACCGCGCGCCTGCTCAAGGACATCGCTCGCGACCATTCGGTGGTCGTCGTCGAGCACGACATGCACTTTGTGCGCGAGCTCGGCGTCAAGGTCACCTGCCTGCATGAGGGCTCGGTGCTGTCCGAAGGCACGCTCGATTTCGTTTCGGCCGACGAGCGCGTCGTTGAAGTCTATCTGGGGCGGTGAGCATGGTCTGGCGGGTTCCGTTCCACCGGTTCGATGTTGCGTTCCTGAAGCGCTGGAGAAGGGCCTGACCATGCTCGAAGTCTCCAATGCCACGCTGCATTACGGCGCCGCCCAGGCGCTGCGCGGCGTCTCTCTGAAAGCCGGCGCCGGCAAGATCACCTGCGTGCTCGGCCGCAATGGCGTCGGCAAGACCAGCTTGATGAGATCGATCGTCGGCCATCACCGGCTGACGAGCGGAAGCGTTGCCTTCGAGGGGAAGGCGCTCGACCGGAGCGCGGCGTATGACCGCGCCCGGTCGGGCATCGCATTCGTGCCGCAGGGCAGGGAGATCTTTCCGCTGCTGACGGTGCGTGAGAATCTGGAATCGGGCTTCGCGCCGCTGAGGCGCGCCGACCGCAACATCCCGGCCCATGTATTCGAGCTGTTTCCGGTGCTGAAGCAGATGCTGGGGCGCCGCGGCGGCGATCTCTCCGGCGGCCAGCAGCAGCAACTCGCCATCGGCAGGGCGCTGGTCATGCGGCCCAAGCTGCTCGTGCTCGACGAGCCGACCGAGGGCATCCAGCCCTCGATCATCAAGGACATCGGCCGTGCCATCCGCTACCTGCGCGACCAGGCCGGCATTGCGGTGCTTTTGGTCGAGCAATATCTCGATTTCTGCCGCGAGCTTGCCGACGAGGTCAACATCATGGACCGCGGCCGGATCGTGCATACCGGCCCTGCCGAGGATCTGGACAGGCCCGATGTACGCAAGCTCCTTACTGTCTAGGTTCAGTCGTCATCCTTTGGCCGAAGCGCCGCAAACAATGTCGTTTCGATGGAAAGTCCGTAGAAGCGCGCCATGTTCTGCGCGGCATCCTGCGTTCGACATTAAGCCGATAGGGCTGAGCAAAGCATGAAATAAGAATCGCCGATCGGGGAATGCTCGTACAACGACACTTATAAATCGCTTGTCGCGCAGCGCCCACCCGCTCCAATCCGCGGCCGCGGTTTGCTGGGGGCGAACTTCAGTCTCAGCCATCCGAAAGCGACCTTCTGCTCACCCAACACGCCGTCATTCGAACAGATGGAAGCTCCCTTCTTGCGCGTCAAAGGACGCCTGGCGCCCAGGTGATCGACTCGCCTCGTCAGGCTCCGTGATTGAAGCGATCTATCTTAAAATCGTCGAGGGGCGTTTCGCAGTCACCAGTCGTGATAAGCTCGGCCATGGCGTCGCCGACACCCGGACCGAGCTGGAAGCCGTGCCCGCTGAAGCCGAAGGCGTGGAACAGGCCCGGCGTTGTCGCCGAGCGTCCCATGACCGGCAGCATGTCGCGGACATAGCCTTCGCAGCCGGACCAGGTGCGGATGACCGCGACCTGGGCGATCGCCGGCAACAGCCGCGCGACGGCCCGCAATTGCGTCGGCAGGCGCATGGGGTCGGCGGTCGCATGGCCCGGATCGAGATCGACCGGTACCCTTTCGGCGGCGCCGCCGAAGACGATGTTGCCGCGCTCGACCTGACGCAGATAGGCGCCATAGTCCTTGTCGCGCGTCCAGATGCCGACCACCGGCAGGATCCGGTGCGGCAGTGGCTCGGTCACGCCCATTTGCGGGCCGCGGGCATCGAGCGGGACCTGTTCGCCGAACAGCGCAGCGACGCGCGCGCCCCAGGCGCCGGCGGTGTTGAGCAGGCCTTCTGCGGCGAAAGCGCCTTTTGAACTGGCGACAAGGAAACCGGAGTCGGTCCGCTCGATCTTTTCGACCCGAGCTTCGTCGATGATTTTCGCGCCCAGCTTGCGGGCGGCCTCGGCGAAGGCCGGCGCGATCAGCCGCGGATTGCCGCTGCCGTCATGCGGAGAGAACGACGCCGCGATCGCGTCCGGACCGAGGCCGGGAAAACGCGCGCGGATCTCGCGCGGGCTGAGCTCCTCCAGCTCGAGTCCCCAGGGACGCGCCGCCTCGGCATAGCTGCGCATGTCGGCGAGACCGCCTTCATCGAAGATCAGCCGCACGTGACCGGTGGCGCGGAATTCCACATCGCGCCCCAGCATTTTTTCGGCCTCGCCCCACAGCCGGAGCGAGCGGTGGGCCAGCGGAAGCTGCGACAGATGACGCCCCGTGCGCCGGATGTTGCCGAAGGAGGCGACGGTTGCTCCACCGCCGATCCGGTTGCGCTCGATCAGCGTCACGCGGGCGCCGCGCTTGGCCAGGAAATAGGCGGAAGCCGTCCCCATCAGGCCGCCGCCCAGCACGATCACATCCATTGTCGTTCCTTAGCGCAGAGGGCTGATCCTGATCCATCTTGTCGGCGCTGCAGCAATGCGTCAAAGATGGCTTTGGATAAAAGCCATAAGTTTTACCTATGGAGTAGGAATGCGGGCCCGGCAGCTCGAAGTGTTCATCGCCGTCATGCGCGCCGGCACCGTGACCGCCGCGGCGCGAATGCTGAACATCTCCCAGCCCGCGCTCAGCCAGATATTGCTCCACACTGAGGACGAGCTCGGCTTCACGCTGTTCGAGCGGGTCAAGGGCAGGCTGCGGCCGACCCCTGAGGCGCTCGAGATCTTTCCCGATGCCGAGAGGCTGTCGGCGGGGCTCGACGGCCTGCGCCGCAAGACCACCGATCTGCGTCTCGGTCGGACCGGACTGGTGCGGGTCGCCGCCTCGCCGCCGCCGGCCATGGCGATATTGCCGCGCGCCTTCACCGCATTTCGGGCCCAGCATCCCGACATGCTGCTGCGTTCCCATAGCGCGCCGATCGCCGCGATTGTAGACATGCTGCGCGCCGGCGATGCCAGCCTCGGCGTGGCCATGGATGACCGCCTGCCTCCCGATATCGAGGCCGAGGTGATCGGCAGCGTCGGCTTCGCCTGCCTGCTGCCGCGCGGACACGCGCTGCAGAAGAAGCCCGAGCTGACGCTCGCTGATCTCGTGGGGCAGGAACTGATATCCTATCGCGGCAACACGCGTCCCGCCGACGAGCTGGCCCACGCGGCCCGCGCGCAAGGCGTGGCGCTTTCGCCGTCGCTGGAGATCGACATTTCGATCTCTGCGGTCGGCTTCGTCCAGGCCGGCCTGGGCGTCGCTCTCGTCGACGCGCTGCTGCCGTGGCGCCAGTTTTCCGGCCTCGCTGTCAGGCCGCTGGCGGGCGGCCCGGAATTCCCGATTGCGCTGCTCGCGTCGCGCGCACGAGCCCTTTCGAGGGCCGACGAAACGATGCGCGATGACATCCGTGCGGCCTGCTCCGCCGTTCTCGGCGAGCATAGCGTCAAGGTATAAGTAGGACTTATATTCTTGCCCATCATCCGTCTTGGACCGTGACCGTCCGCTCGTGCGAGTTTCCGAGAGACAGAAAGGAACGCATCATGGATGGAGCCGTTGCGGCGGATGAGGCGCGGAAGAAGGCCGACTGGAAGGTCGGCGTCGATATCGGCGGGACATTCATCGATTTCTGCGCGCTCGAAGCAAGCTCCGGACGCGTCGCTTCGCTGAAGGTGCTGACGACGCCGGAAGATCCGGGTGCCGAGCTGATGACGGGGCTCACCTTGCTAGCCGAACGCGAAGGCTTCGACCCGACCCATATGACGCGCTTCGTGCATGGCACGACCGTCGGTATCAACACGATCATCCAGCGCAAGGGCGCGCCGCTGGCGCTGTTCACCAATGCCGGCTTCGAGGACGTGATCGAGCTCGCGCGGCTTCGCATGCCGGACATGTATTCGCTGTTCTGCGCGCGGCCGGATCCGCTGATCTCGCGCGACATGGTGTTCGGCATTCCGGCCCGCATGCGCGCCGATGGCAATGAATCCCAGGCGCCCGACACGGCGGCGGTGGAGAGCGCGGTCGCGGCCGCGAAATCGAACGGGGCGCAGGGGATCATCGTGTCTTTCCTTCATTCCTGGTGCAACGCCGCGCAGGAAACCTCGGTAAAGGCGGCGATCGCGCGCCTGGCGCCCGACCTCTTCGTCTTCACCTCCGCCGAGGTGTGGCCGGTCATCCGCGAATACGAGCGCAGCTCGACCGCCATTCTCAATGGCTATGTCCATCCGCGCGTCTCCGGCTATCTGACCGCGCTGGAAGAGCGGCTGAAGCATCGCGGCGTGCCGGCCCGGCCGATGCTGACGAAGTCGAACGGCGGGCTGATGAACGCCGCCGAAGGCAAGCGCGCCTGCGTGAACATGCTGCTGTCGGGAACGGCCTCGGGCGTCATCGGCGCCTCGTGGCTGGCGCGTCAGGCCGGCGAGGATAAGGTTCTCACCCTCGACATCGGCGGAACCTCGGCCGATTTCGCGCTCATCATAAACGGCGAGCCGCAGTTCGGCACCGGCGAGCTGATCGGCGAATTTCCGCTGCATATCCCTTCCGTGTCGGTGAGCTCGATCGGTGTCGGCGGCGGCTCGATCGCCAGCGTCGACACGCAAGGAGTGCTGCGGGTCGGGCCGGAATCGGCCGGTTCGACGCCGGGACCCGCATGCTACGGCCGTGGCGGCGAGCGGGCGACGGTGACCGACGCCATGGTGGTGTGCGGATGGCTCGGCCATAGCGAGATGGCCTATGGCCAGCTCAGCATCGAGACCCAACTGGCGCATCGCGCGGTCGGCGAACTTGCGATGCGGCTCGGCCGTCCGGTCGAGCAGACCGCGCAGGCGATCCTCGACATCGCGGTGTCGGAAATGTTCGTCGAGGTCGAGAAGCTCGCCTCGCGCGCCGGCGTCGATCTGCGCGATTTCACGCTGATGCCATTCGGCGGCGGCGGCCCGATGCTTGGTGCCTTCCTGGCCCGCGAGCTCGGCATCAAGCGCGTCATGGCGCCCCGCCGCCCCGGTGTGGTATCGGCGCTGGGTGGACTGGTGGCTGATCTGCGCGGGGACTTCATCCGCACCATCTTCAGCCCGCTATCCGGCGCGTCGCTTCCCGGACTCCGCGAGGCCTTCGAGGCGCTGGCGCAGGAGGGCCGCGACTGGCTTGCGGCGCAGGGGCACGATGCGGCCGCGCAACTCACACTCTCCTGCGACATGCGCTACTTCGGCCAGAGCTATGAGATCGAGGTCGTCCTTTCGCCCCAATGGCTGGAGGACGGCGACGCGGCCGCGATCGAGCAGGCATTCCACCGTACCCATGAGCAGCTCTACGACTTCCACGATCCGGACGGCGCGATCGAGCTCGTGAATGTTCGGCTGTCCGCGATAGGCGCAGGTCCGGCGCTCTCCTTCCCCGAGACCGAGGAGATCAACGTCCCGACCCATCCGGCGCGCCGGGTGCCGGTCTACACCGGTCTGACCGTCGAGACCATCGACCTCCATGACCGCCAGACCCTGGTGCCGGGCAGCGCGTTTCACGGGCCTGCGGTGGTGGTCCAGGAAGATACCACCTTCGCTCTCCCCGCCGGAACGCAGGCGCGGGTCGATCGCCACCTCAATCTCGTTCTGACTTTCGCGGAGTGACGCCTTGTTCGACCGCACAAATCTTCAGGTTCTGGCTAACCATGCCCGCGCGGCGGCCGAGAACATGGCCCACACGCTGCACCGCACCGCGCACTCCGCCTTCGTCAAGGAGACGCAGGATTTTACGGTGATGCTGATGGATCGCTCGGGAGCGACCTTCGCCGTCCCGATGGAACTCGGCGCCACCTGGTATCCGGGGCTTTCTTATCACCGTGCGATCGCCATGGTGAACGACTATCGGCCGGGAGACGTCGCCTTCACCAACGATCCCTATTCCGGCCACGTCGCCACGCATGCACCCGACACGCATTTGTGGAAGCCGGTCTTCGTCGACGGCGAGATCGTCGCCTGGACGGGAGGGCACATCCACAACACCGACATGGGCGGGGCTGTGGCGGCTTCGCTCAGCCGCGCGCTCACCGAAATCCATCAGGAAGGCGTCCGCTTTCCGCCGATGAAGCTGGTGAGGGAAGGCGTCTTCGACCAGACGATCCTCAGGATCATGAGCACCAATGTGCGCAAGCCGGACCTCAACATCGGCGACATCAAGGCGCTGGTCGGCGCGCTCAACACCGGCGAGCGCAAGATCCAGGCGATGGTGAAGAAGTTCGGCAAGGCCGGCTTCGTCGAAGGCGTTGCCGCTCTTCTCGACCATGCCGAAGCACAGGCGCGGGACGTGCTGCGCGCCATGCCCGACGGCACCTGGCAATTCGCCGACTATGCCGATGAGGATTCGGTCGAGGCCAATCCCTGCCGGCTGAAGCTGACGCTGACGATCAAAGGCGATGAGGCCGTGCTCGACTTCACCGGCTCCGATCCGCAGCTCGGCTCCTCGCTCAACGTGCCTTCGGGCGGCGACCCGCGCCACACGATGCTTTTGGTCGGGGTGTATTACGTGCTCTACACGCTCAACCCGAAAATCCTGCTCAACACGGGCCTCACCCGGCCGTTCACCTGCATCACGCCGCAAGGTTCGGTGCTGAACCCCGTCCATCCCGCCGCCGTCGGCATGCGCTCGCTCACCTGCGCCCGGCTGCGCTCGGTCATCTTCGGGGCCTTCTCGCAAGTGCTGCCGGAGCGCTTGCCGGCGGCGCCGGCCGGCAACAACTGCATCGTCAACGTCATGACCATCGATGAGCGCACCAGCCGGAGCGTCATCGCGGCGGTCAACCCCGTGGTGGGCGGCGGCGGCGCGATGCCGCGTCGCGATGGCACCAATGGATCGGGCGCCGATGCCGCGTATCTCAAGAACACGCCGATCGAGATCACCGAGACCGAGACGCCGGTCGAATTCGTGAAATATGGGCTCGCCCAGGACAGCGGCGGTGCGGGCCGCTGGCGCGGCGGGCTGGCGACCGAGATGGCTTTTCGTGTCTTTGCCCCCGACTCCCGGATTACGGCGCGCAATCGCGACCGCAGCTTCTTCCGTCCCTGGGGCGTGCTGGGCGGCAAGGCGGCCGGCTTGTCGGACATGGTCGTCAATCCGGGCACCGACCGCGAGCGGCGGCTGGGCAACGTCGACACGGCGGTGCTGCAGCCGGGCGACGTGCTCGAGATCCGCTCCGCCGGCGGCGGCGGACGCGGCGACCCGTTTCAGCGCGAGCCCTGGCGGGTCGCTGAGGATGTGCGGCGCGGCTATCTCTCGCCGGCCGCAGCCGAAAGCGACTACGGGGTCGTTATCCGCGGCGGCGAAGTCGACGAGCACGCGACGGAGCGGCTGCGCGCGAGGCACAAGCCGTCCGGGGGCCATTTCCATTTCGGGCCGGAGCGCGACAGCTACGAAGCGCAGTGGACGCCGGCCGCCTATGACCGGCTCCACGCTCTGCTGGACGCCTTGCCGATCCACTGGCGGTTCTTCGCCAAGACGGAGATTTTTCGCCGCATGAAAGGTCGCTCCGGGCCGGAGGGCGTCCAAGCGGCCTTCGAGGCGGTCTGCGAACGCTTTCCCGAACTGCCTCGTCAGGGGCCGGTACGAGAGGCGGCGGAATGATGACCGCCGGCCGCATTGTCCGGCTGGCCGAGCGCGATCGCGAGGAGGTGCAATTCCTTCTCGACGGTGAGATGCGCAACGCGCTGGACGGCGACACCGTGCTGACGGCAATGCTGGCTTCAGGACATGCGCTGCGGAGTTCCGAGTTCGGTCCCGAGCCGCGCGCGGGGTTCTGTCTGATGGGAGCCTGCCAGGACTGCTGGGTGTGGCAAGACGAGGGACCCCGCCTGCGTGCGTGCACAACTCTTGTCGTCGAAGGCATGCGGCTGCGAACGACGCCCCCTGAGAACTGGCCGTGAGCGAGCCGTCATCGCCGCGCATCGTGATCGTAGGTGCGGGCCCCGCCGGCATAAGGGCCGCGGCGACACTGGTCGAGGCCGGGCTCCATCCGGTGGTGATCGATGAAGGGCACCGCGCGGGTGGGCAGATCTATCGCCGCCCGCCCGCCGGGTTCGTCCGAACTCCGCAGCAGCTGTACGGCTCTGAGGCGGACAAGGCGCTCGCACTGCATTTGCTCTTCGACCGGATGGCCGATGAAGGGCGGCTCACTTATTGCGCGCGCAGCTCCGTCATCGCCGTGCATGAGGGGCGGCTGCATGTGCTGGGGGAGGGCGGCGCGGAGGTCGTCTTCTACGACCGCCTGATCCTCGCCACCGGCGCTTCAGACCGCGTCGCCCCGATCCCTGGCTGGCAGAACGCCGGCGTCTTCAGCCTTGGCGCGGCGCAGATCGCGCTCAAGGCGCAGGGCGTCGCGCTCGGACGGCGCATCGTGCTGATCGGGTCGGGCCCTTTGCTGACGCTGGTCGGCACGCAACTCCTCAAGGCCGGAGCGGATGTGGCGGCGGTGCTCGACACCTCCTCCTGGCGCCAGCAGATGCGCGGGTTCTGGGGACTTGCCGCCCGACCAATCGTGGCGTTGCCTGGGCTAACCCTGCGGGCGCGGCTTGGTCGCCGCTACCACGCTGGCGTGACGCCTGAGCGAATCGATGCCGACGGACAGGGTGTCACCGGGATGCGCTGGCGCGACGCCGGCGGCCGGGAGCGCGTCACCCCCTGCGACATGATCGGGATCGGCTGGCACCTGCGGGCGGAGACGCATCTGACTGACCTTGCGGGCTGCGCCTTCACCTATGACGAGCTGTGGCGGCAATGGCTGCCGAAGGCCGACGAGATGGGGCGAGCCCGCAATGGCATCTACCTGGCCGGTGATGGGGCCCGTCTCCTAGGGGCGGACGGCGCGGAGATCGCAGGACGCGTTGCTGCGGCGGCGTGCCTTGCCGACCTTGGACGCCCGGTGCCCTCCGTCGGCGCCGACCTGCGCAGGCTCGCACGGCTCGAGCGCTTTGCCCGTGGTCTGGCCCAGGCCTTTCCTTGGCCGGGCGCGATGGTGAGGGCGCTTCCCGACGATACGATCGTCTGCCGCTGCGAGAACGTCACTGCCGGGGCCGTGCGCGAGGGCACGACTCTCGGCGGCGGCGAGGCCAACAGGGTGAAATCGCTCTCGCGCGTCGGCATGGGGCGCTGCCAGGGGCGCTATTGCCAGTTGGCAGCCGTCGAACTCGTCGCAGCGCAAGCCGGCTGTAGGCCAGAGGATGTCGGCCGGTTTCGCGGGCAGGCCCCCGTCCGGCCGGCCCCGAGCGGCGCCTTTCTTCGAGAAGGCTGATGCAGTTCCGGAGGGTTCACCTGCCAAGCAATGTCGGAATGTCGAGTTTGAAACTAGAAGTCGGCGACCTTGCCCCACGCCGAGGCATCGAAGCGCCGCGGATCGTAGGATTTCGGATCGACGATCGGCTCCAACCCGGTGACAAGATCAGCGACGAGGTGCCCGGCACCGGGTCCGATGCCGAAGCCGTGACCCGAAAATCCGGCAGCCAGGAAAAAGCCTGGAACGGCGTGGATCTCGCCGATGGCGGGCACGCCGTCCGGCGTGCTGTCGATGTAGCCCGCCCAGGCCGCGCTGATCTTCGTCTGCCGCAGCGCAGGCAGCAGCTCGAGCGCGCGGGCGTGGGTCAGGCGGATGGTCGCCTGATCCGGCACCGGATCGAGGATGCGCATCCGCTCCATCGGCGTCGGTCGGTCGAGCCGCCAGCGTTGAAGCGTTTCGTGGCGTGAGCGCACCCCCTGCAACCCGCCGGGCGCGAGGCTGCGCCAGCGCTTCAGGAACATGGGGACGAACTGCGAAGCGAAGCGCAGCTGCTGCGGCGTCACGTCGACGCGTCCGCGGCCGCTTATGGCGAGCGTGTAGCCGCCGTCACCGCGCCGCGTCGCCGAGATCTTTGCCGTGTGCAGCGCATCCGGCAGGCCCTCCGTCCCGGGCGAGACCGACAGGATGGAGGAGCGGATCGAGGCCTGCGGGAAGCGGAAGCCGAACTGACGGCAAAAGGAGGACGCCCAGGCGCCACCGGCCAAAACCGCCGCTTTCGTGCGGATCGTACCGTTTTCCGTGACGACGCCGCACAGGCGACCGCCCTCGGTCTCGATACCGCGCGCGGCGCAATTCTGATGCACCGTGCCGCCAAGCTGGAGGATGGCGCGGGCGACCGCTGGCGCGGCTTGCGACGGATCGGCGGTGCCGTCGGTCGGCGAGAAGACGCCGCCTTTCCAGGTCCGGCCCGTGGCGCGGCCCCGCTCGCTGGCCTCGGCGCTGTCGAGCATGTGCGTGGTGACGCCCGCCGTTCTGGCGAAGTCACGCCAGCGCGTCCAGCCGGCCAGTTCCGCCTCGTCATTGCTGAGATAGAGCAGGCCGCAGCGGCGAAAGCCGGTGTCCTGGCCGCTTTCGGCCGCAAAGCGCTCCCAGAGATCGAGGCTGCGCGTCGCCATCGGCAGCTCGCGGGCGTCGCGGTTCTGCTGGCGGCACCATCCCCAGTTCCTGCTGGATTGCTCGGCGCCGATGCGTCCTTTTTCGACAAGCGCGACCTTCAAGCCGCGCCTAGCCAGGTAGTAGGCCGCGAAGACGCCGACAATGCCGCCGCCGAGCACCACCGCATCCGCGGATTGCGGCAGTTCACCGGATGTCTCGATCTGTTGCAGCGGCGCGCGCATGGTCCTCTCTCTGCTTCGAGGCTCGAATCTAGCGCGTTGCGCAGGCAGCCGCTGCCGCAGTTATGCTTCAGGCAGAATTTTATTCCGTAGCGCGCAATGAAATCGAGAGTCCCTGCGTGGCAGAGCAGGCCCATCGGATGGACAGGCCTTCGGGCTGTGGTAGTGTCACGGCTAGAGAAGTGGCGGCATTTTGTGCTGTGGCTCGTTCTTCGGAGATGGACGTGAAACTGGATCGGATCGACATCAAGATTCTGCATGAATTGCAGAAGAACGGCCGCATCACCAATGTGGAATTGGCCGAACTGGTGCACCTGTCGCCGAGCCCGTGCCTGATGCGGGTCAAGAAGCTCCAGTCGGAAGGTTATATCGAAGGCTATTCCGCGCAGGTCAACATCGGCAAGCTCGGCCAGACACTGACCGTGTTCACCGAAATCACCTTGAAGAACCATCGCCAGGTGGACTTTGCCCGCTTTCTCGCCGTCGTCGAGAAGATCGATCAGGTCATCGAATGCCACCTCGTGTCGGGCGGTTACGACTATCTGATGAAATTCGTGACCGCCGGCATTGGCGAGTACCAGACGATCATGGAGCGGCTGACCGATATGGATATCGGCATCGACAAGTATTTCAGCTTCGTGGTGCTGAAGTCGCCGATCGTCAAATCGCACATGCCGCTGCCCAGCCTGTTTCCGATGTAGTCAGCGGGTAGCTGTGCCGGGCGCTGCAGTCTGTCCGCTGCGGTCCGGGCTACAGGACGCCGGGCTGCAATAGTGGGTGCAACGCTTTCAACTCGGCTTGCATCTCGGCGATCATCCAGGCGCGGATATCGGAGACGATCGGCCGCACCGGCCGTGAGCGAGGTGCAATCAATTCATGGATCCGTCCGGTGTTGATCTGCCTGTCCGAGGCCGGAACGAGCGTTGCCTGAAGCGGTGCCCTTGAGACATTGCTGAGCCAGCCGAGCGCCACGCCTTCTCCGTTCATCGCGGCCTGAAGCACGACCGCGTAGTCCGAGAATTCGAGCCATTTCGCCCTGCTGGTCTTGCGGTGGGCTACGCTGCCCCAGGCGTCCAGCCACTGCTCCTTGGCGTCGGTGAGATGAAGCAGGATATGACCTTCGCCGTCCGAGTCATGGTTCAAGCGGCCGTGGTGCGACAGATAGGATGGGCTGCACACCGGAACGATGATTTCCGGCGAGAACGCCCAGCGGTGATAGTGCGTGTCGTCGTCGGCCAGGATTCTGGTGGCAAGGTCGACATTCTCGGCAGGTCCTCGCAGGACGCCGGCGATGAGTTCGAACCTCAGGTCCACGTCGGGAAATCGCGTGTTGAACGCTCCTAACCTCGGAACGAACCAGTGCGTAGCGAGAGAGCTCGAGAGCGAAAGGGTAACCACCGGCTTTGCGGCACTGTTCCGCTTGATCGTGCCGATCGCCTCCTCGATGCCGTCAAATCCTTGCCGTACAGCCGAATAGAGGGCGCGCCCCTCCGGGGTCGGGGACAATCCCGTCGGACCGCGCGTGAACAGAGCCACGCCGAGATCGGCCTCCAGCTGAGCGATGCTGCGGCTGATCGACGGTTGCGTGACGTTGAACTCGCGCGCTGCGGCCGTGAAACTTCCTGAACGGAGAGCGGCCTCGAAAACGAGGAGTCCGCGTGCGGACGGGACGAGTTTAGCGAAACCGGCCATACGCCAAGCGTATAGCCGCTCCAACAATTTTCAAGCTTTCTGCAGTCCTGCAAATCGCGAACTATAACCCTCATGAATGGTTCGGAGCAGCATGTGCCGGCAGCGGCATTCCAAGCGGGGAGCACATCCGGCGATCCACTGCTTCAGCCGTTTCGGCTCAAGGGTCTGACGCTGCGCAACCGCGTCGTCAGCACCAGCCATGCCTCGATGCTGGACGAGGGCGGCCTGCCGCTCGAGCGCTATCAGCGCTATCATGAAGAGAAAGCGCGCGGCGGCCTGGCGATGACCATGGTCGGCGGCTCGGCGATGACGTCGCCCGATTCGAGCTGGGGCGGCGGTCAGCTGGATCTTTCCAGCGATCGCATCATCCCTCATCTCCAATCGCTGTCGCAGCGAATTCATCGCCACGGCGCGACGGTCATGTGTCAGGTCTCGCATCTCGGCCGGCGCGCTACTGCCTATGCCGGTCACTGGCTGCCGCCGGTTGCGCCGTCACGCGTCCGCGAGACGCGAAACCGGAATTTCCCCAAGGAAATGGACGCTGCGGACATCGACAGGATCGTCAAGGACTACGCCAGTGCCGCCAGGCGCTGCGTTGACGGCGGCCTGGACGGCGTCGAGACCGTCACCGGCGGCCATCTGATTGGCCAATTCCTGTCGCGCAGAACCAACAGGCGCACGGACGCTTTCGGCGGCTCGCTGGAAAACCGCGCGCGCTTCGGGCTGATGGTTCACGAAGCGATCCGCCGCGCGGTGGGCGACGACTTCGCCGTCGGGATCCGCTTCGTGATCGACGAGGCGGTCGACGACGGATCGGATTTCGAGGAATGCCTTGCCTTCGCCCGGCTGTTCGAGCGCGAAGGCCATGTCGATTTCTTCAACTGCATCTTCGGCCGCATGGACACCGACTTGTCGCTGGCCGAGCAGAATATGCCCGGCATGTTTATCAGGAGCGCGCCGTTTCTGCCGTTGGTTGGGCAGTTCAAGCGGGAAACCAGGCTGCCGGTCATCCATGCCGCCGCCATCAGGGACGTAGCCACGGCGCGGCACGCGATCCGCGCAAATCTTGTCGATCTGGTCGGCATGACGCGGGCGCATATTGCCGACCCGCATATCGTCAACAAGGTGATGCGGGGCGAAGAAGACCGCATCCGCCCGTGCGTCGGCGCGTCCTACTGCCTGTACAAGAAGGTCCATTGCATTCACAACCCCGCCAGCGGCCATGAAACGACCGTCAGCCACATCATTGACCGGACCGAAACGCCGAAACGGGTGGTCGTCGTCGGCGGCGGTCCGGGCGGGATGGAGGCGGCCCGGGTCGCCGCCGAGCGCGGGCACAGCGTGACCTTGTTCGAAGCCGGGGCCCGGCTCGGCGGGCAGGTGCTCGTTGCGGCCTCGGCTTCCGACCGCAAGGATCTGTTCGGTATAGTCGACTGGCGCATCGACGAACTCGCGCGCCTCGGCGTGGACGTCCGTCTCAACACCTATGCGGACGCAGATGGAGTGCTTGCCGAGAAACCGGATGCCGTTATCGTCGCCACAGGCGGCATCCCGGACATGGAGTGGCTGGAGGGCGCCGAACATTGCGACAGCGTCTGGGATATCTTGACCGGGGTCGTGCCCGCGAAGGCCGATGTGCTCATCTACGATGAGACTGGGCGCCAGGCCGCCATATCCTGTGCCCTGCATCTTGCCCGCCTGGGACATGCGGTCAGCGTGGCCATGGCGGACGATACCCTGGCGATCGAGACACCCTATCCGGACCGGGTCAGTTTCCGCAAACTCGCGTCCGAACTCGGCATCCGGCTCGTCGGCGATCTGCGGCTCATCAAGGCAGCGCGCCACGGCAACGGCATCGCCGCCCGGTTCCGGCATGAGCTCACCGGTGCAGAAACGGAAATGACCGCGGCCCAACTCATTGTCGAGCGCGGCACGGCACCTGTGGAAGATACCTACCAGGAATTGCGTGCCCGCTCCGCCAATAAGGGCGTCACCGACATCGCGCTCATGACGGGAGTGGCGACAAAGGGGGTGCAAGGGCTCCAAGCTCCAGGATCCTTCGTCCTGCACCGCATTGGAGACGCGGTCGCCAGCAGGGACATCTACTCGTCAATCTATGAGGCCTACCGGCTCTGCTCGCAACTGTAGTCCGGCGAATCCCCTACGGTCAGTTTGGTCAGCGGTGGCCGTACTGGCTGACCAGCTCGGGGTCGCGGACGAGGCCGTCGAGCCAGGTCGGATCGAGCTTCGGCACGGAGGAGAACAGAAGTTTGGAATAGGGGTGCGTGGGCGACTTGACCTTGTCGGGCGTGATCTGCTCCACCCGCTCACCATTGTACATGACCATGATCTCGTCGCAGATGGCCTCGACGACGGAGAGGTCGTGGCTGATGAAGATATAGGAGAGCCCCAGCTCGCGCTGCAGCTCCTTGAGCAGCTCGATCACGGCGGACGCTACAACCGTGTCGAGCGCTGAGGTGATTTCGTCGCAGATGATGAGCTTCGGACCGGCCGCCAGCGCGCGCGCGAAGTTCACGCGCTGCTTCTGGCCGCCCGAGAGCTCCGAGGGATGACGGTAGCGCAGCGACCTCGGCAGGCGCACCATGTCGAGCAACTCGTCGACACGCTTCGAGCGCGCCTGCCTGTCGAGCCCGTGATAGAAGGCCAGCGGTCGCGAAATTATGTCCTCAATGGGTTTGGCGGGATTGAGCGCGGTATCGGCATACTGGAACACGATCTGCATCTCGCGCAGCTGGTCGCGAGTGCGTTTCCGGGCGGCGCGTTCCAGTGCCTTGCCGTCGAAGACGATATCGCCGGTCGCCGCCGGATGAATGCCCGCGATGGCGCGCGCCAGCGTCGATTTTCCGCAACCGGACTCGCCGATGACACCGAGATTGCGGCCCTTCTCCACGACCAGGCTGACGGAATCGACCGCGCGGATAACCGGCTGCCCGTCACCTTTCACCGGGCCGTATCCGGCTATCAGATTGTCGATGCGAAGCAGCGGCTTTGGTCCGGAATCTTCATCGGCGCGTATCTGCCTCGACTTCGGCTCGAAAGCGGCCAGCAATTCCCGTGTATAGGGATGCTGGGCAGCCGAAAGGATTCCGGCCGTCGTGCCGGTCTCCTGCACCTCGCCGCCCTTCAGCACCACGATGCGATCTGCGATCTGGGCGACGACCGCGAGGTCGTGGGAAACGTAGACACCCGCTATGCCGCCCGCCTTCATCACCGACTTGAATGCTTTGAGCACGTCGATCTGGGTCGTCACGTCGAGTGCGGTCGTCGGTTCGTCGAAGATGACCAGTTTGGGATCGCCGATCAGCGCCATGGCGGCCGCCAGCCGCTGCAGTTGCCCGCCTGAAACCTGGTGCGGATAACGGGCGCCGATCCCGTCCGGATCAGGCAGCGACAAGGCCCGGAACAGCTCGACCGCGCGCTTTCGCGCCTGCTCGGGTGGCATCAGGCCGTGAATGCGCGTGACTTCGATCACCTGCTCCATGATGGTCGACGAGGGGTTGAAGGCGGCGGCGGCGCTTTGCGGAACATAGGCGATGTCGGTGCCGCGCAACCTGGCGCGTTCCCGCTCGGTAAGCGCAGCCATGTTCTTGCCGTTGACATTGATCTCGCCGCCAGTAATCCGGCAGCCGGGCCGCGCATAGCCCATGAGGGAGAGCGCCACCGTCGTCTTGCCGGAGCCGCTCTCGCCGATCAGGGCGACGATCTCGCCATCGGCGATGTCGAGGCTGACGCCCTTGATGATTTCGACCAGACGTCCGGCGTCGGTCTTTGCCTCGATCCTAAGGTTCCTGACCTCGACGAGATTGGTCATGCGTCCCGGTCCCTGATCTTCTGCGGCAGGTTGTCGATTAAGAGGTTGACGCTGATGGTCAGGCTGGCGATCGCCAGAGACGGCACGATGACGGCCGGGGCTGCGAAGGGCAGGCCACCGATGTTCTCGCGCACCAGCGCGCCCCAGTCGGCCAAAGGCGGCTGCAGGCCGAGCCCGAGGAAGGACAGGCCGGAGAGCAACAGCACGATGAAGACGAAGCGCAGGCCGAAATCGGCAAGCACCGGCCGGATGATGTTCGGCAGGATCTCGGAGCCGATGAGATAGATAGTGCTCTCGCCGCGGACGCGGGCGACGGTGATGAAATCCATGGTGTTGATGTTGACGGCAAGCGCCCGCGCGAAGCGGTAGGCGCCCGGGATGTAGATGACGGCGAGCGTCAGGATCAGCACCGGGATCGATGAGCCGACCGCGGCGACGACAACAAGGCCGAACAGCTTGCTGGGGATGGAGTTCATGGCGTCGAGGAAGCGGCTGAGGCAGGTATCGAACCAGCCGCCGGTGACGGCCGCGATCATCCCCAGAACGACCCCCGAAAAGCAGGCGATCGAGACGGCGGCAAGCGATATGCCGACGGTGTAGCGTGCGCCCATGAGAACCCTGGAAAGCATGTCGCGGCCCAGATAGTCCGAGCCGAGCCACAGCCCCTGGCGCATCGGGCCGAAATAGTCGTCGTCGACGATATCGCCGATCGGATGGGGAATGATGTAGGGCGCGAAGATCGCGACCAGCGTCCACGCCAGAATGACCAGCGAGGCCACGACGCCCACGAGGTTGTAGCTGTGGCCCAGGAAGGACCGTCGGGAGGATGCCGCGCGCGCCACTGTCATCTGAGCCTCGGGTTGGACATGATGGCGACGATGTCGGCGGCCGTGATGAGCAGGAGATAGCCGAGGCAGAAGATCATCGCGCAGCTCTGGATCAGCGGGAGGTCGCGGGTCGCGACCGCATCGACCATCAGCTTGGCGATGCCGGGATAATTGAAGATCGTCTCGACGATGATGACGCCGCCGACCAGATAGGACAACGAGAGCGCGACCGCGTTGACGATCGGCCCAAGCGCGTTCGGAAGGGCGTGCTTGAGCACCATGCGGCTGCGCGAGGCGCCTTTGAGAAGCGCCATCTCGACATAAGGCGTTGAGAGCGTTTCGATCACCGCGGCGCGCGTCATGCGGATCATTTGGGCCGAGATGACGAAGGTGAGGGTGATCACCGGCATCGAATAGATGCGCGCGAGGTCGGCAAGCGAGTGCGCCTCGTTGACCGAAGACAACGCCGGCAGCCATTTCAGATAAACGGCAAAGAGCAAGACGGCGAGGGTCGCGACCATGAATTCCGGCACCGAGATCACGCCGATCGAAAGCACGGTGACGGTGCGGTCATAGACGGAGCCTCGTAGCATCGCGGCGGTGATGCCGAGCGTCAGCGCCAGCGGCACCGAGATCAGCGTGGTGATGCCGGCGAGCTTCATGGTGTTGACGAAGCGCCCGCCGATCAGGGCCGCGACCGGCATTTCGTTTGCGTAGGAGATACCGAGATCGCCGTGGAGCAGACCGACAAGCCAACGCAGGAAGCGCAGGATCGCCGGATCGTTGAGATGCATGGCCTCGCGCAGGCCGGCGACCGCCTCGGGCGTCGCCGCCTGGCCAAGCAGGATCGACGCCGTGTCGCCCGGCAGCATGCTGGTGGCGAAGAACACGGCGAACAGGACGATCAGAAGGGTGACGATCGCGATCGCCAGCCGCTTCAGCACGAGGTTTAGAACCCCAGACTTCATGGAAGCTCCCTGCGGTTGCGTTCGGCCAAACAATCTTGCGCAATGCAGTGCAGGGGACCGGCTGACCGGTCCCCTACAGGCGCCTCTTAGGCTTCGAGCCAGAGGTATTCCGCCATTGCGTACCCCATCATGCCACCGAGCGGGTTCGCCTCCAAACCCTTCACCTTGCTGGAAAGGGCATCGACATTGGAGATGTAGGCCGGGATGATGGTGCCTGCTTCCTCGGAGATCATGGTCTGCATCTGCCCGTAGATCTCCTTGCGCTTGGCCTGGTCGAGCAGGCCGCGCGCCTCGACGAGCAGCTTGTCGAACTTCTCGGACTTGTACTGGCTTTCGTTCCAGGGCGCGTTGGAGGCGTAAAGCAGCGAGAACAGGATGTCCGGCGTCGGGCGCGGATTGATGTTGCCGAAATGGACAGGCGCCTTGAGCCAGTAATTGTCCCAGTAGCCGTCGGACGGGACCCGCTGAACGTCGAGCTTCATGCCGATTTCCGCGCCGGCGGCCTGGATGATGACCGCCATGTCGATCGACGAGGTCGCGGCGTCCGAGGCGACCACCGGAATGGACTGGCCGAGCAGGCCCGCCTTCTTGAAGTGGAACTTCGCCTTGTCCGGATCGAAAGCCTTCGGCTTGAGGTCCGCATTGTGGAAGATGTTCGCCGGCGAGACGGGCTGGTCGTTGCCGATTTCGCCGAGGCCGCGCAATGCCGATTTCACGATCTGCTCGCGGTTGACGAGGTATTTCATGCCGGTCACGAAATCGGCCTTGCTGCCCGGATCCATGTCGAGCCGGATGTTGAGGTCCGTATAGTTGCCCGAGGTCGTCTTCGACAGTTCGAAGCCCTGCTGGCTCTGCAGCAGCTTCATTGCGCGCGGATTGATCGCGGCAGCAAAATTGATATCGCCGGAAAGCAAGGCGTTGACCCGGGCGCTGTCGTCGCTGATGGCGATGAATTCGAAGGAGTCGAGATAGGGCTTGCCCGACTTCCAGTAGTTCTTGTTCTTGGTGACGACCGAACGGACGCCCGGTTCGAACGTCTGCAGCACGAAGGCGCCTGTGCCGTTGCCCTTGGAGAAGTCGGTGGTGCCGTCGGCCACGATCATGAAGTGGTGCAGCGCCAGGATGGTAGGAAGGTCGGCATTCGGATCGGCCAGGGTGATTTCGACCGTCGATTTGTCGACCGCCTTGAAGCCGGTCATCTGTGCGGCGATCTTGGCGACCTTGGAGCCGACCGACTTGTCGAGATGGCGCTTGAGCGAGAAGACGACGTCGTCAGCCGTCAGGTCCTTGCCGTCGTGGAAGGTGACGCCCTTGCGCAGCTTCACCGTCCAGGTCTTTGCGTCTTTGCTGTCGATGCTTTCGGCCAGTTCCATCTGCGTCTTGCCATCCTTGTCGAGGAAGGTCAGACGGTTATAGAGCGAGCAACACCGGACATAGTCGGTGGAGAGCGATGCCTTTGCCGGATCGAGCGTGTCGGCCGTCGATGACGACCAGCCGGCCGCCTTGAAGTTTCCGCCGGAGACCGGCGTGGCGGCGACGGCCTGCGTGGCACGGCCAAGCACAACGCCGCCCGCGGCAACCGCGGCGCCGCCCGCCAGCAGCATCTTGAGGAGTTCGCGGCGGCTCGCGCCTCGCCGGATGGCGTTTTCGACCATCGCATCGTCTGCTCCGGTCCAGTTGGTGATCTTGTCGGTCATGTCATTCCCCTTTCGTTGGTTGGTCAGGACGCGCGTCTTGCTGCGGCTTTTCCGGGCTTGGGTTCAGGTTCGTTCTTTCATGCTCTCCCGCACGGCCGCCGCAAACGCGGCCATCGAGGTGAAGTGGTAGTCCGGCACGGTGAAGCGCTCGGGCTCGATCGTGCCGCCATAGCCCTTCTGGGCATGACGGCGCTCGATCCAGCAGTTGGTCATGCCGAGCGCTCGGGATATGCCGATGTCGTGATGCTGGCTTTGCGCGACGTGCAGGATGTCGTCCTTGCTGTCGCCGCGCGACGCCACGAAATCGAAGACCTTCTGGAAAAAGGCGGGATCCGGTTTTTCCGTGCCGGTATCGTCGGCAGTGAAGGTGGCAAAAAAGGGCGATCCGAGCTGCTTCTCGAAATGGTCGAGAGCCCAGCGCCGGGCATTGGTCATGGCAATCAGCTTATGAGACGTCGCAAGGTCGGCCAGCGCCGCCCTGCTATCGGAGAAGCCCTGCCAGACGCTGGCCGAGTCCCGCAGGCGGGCGCCGTATTTCTCCTCGGCCGGCAGGCCGAGCCGCGGTGCGATGACCATGTAGACACGTGCGAGATCGTCGGGGAACAGGTTCGCATCGGGCATGTAGCGGGCCTGCCGGTAAAGGGCCAGCGCTTCTTCGCCGTCGATTGAGACACCGGCCTCCGCAGCGATCCCGGCCAGGCAGGTCGTTATGCCGCCTTCGAAGTCGATCAGCGTGCCGACCACATCGAAGGTCATGTATTTGAATTCGCTAAAGCCCCTGGCCAAGACTGGCTCTCCTCTGCGCGCGGCCGAATTACTGATGCTGAACAGAACAAAATTCCGTGCTGTCCGGGGCGTCGGCCTTTTTCAAAAGCCCGGAAATCCGGGCTTTCTGGCCTTGTCTTAAAAAGCAGTCTGGCACTTCCCCCGCGCTGGATTCGCCGAAAAGGCGCGAGGTAGCGGCACAAAATTGCGAAATCGTCGGCCCCAGCGATATTTCGAGATGCGAAAAATGCGTCGCCCTTCATGCAAGCGCCCGGCGGACATCGGCGTCGTCCAGCGTCTGGTCCAGCGTCCGGCGCGTGCGCTCGATGATCGCATCGATGTCGCTGTCGGTGCAGCAGAGCGGCGGGGCGTAGCCGAGAACCCCATGCGCGAAGGCGCGGATGATCAGGCCATTGTCCCAGGCCCTGTCGAAGACGCGCCGCGCCGGCATGGCCGAGGCTGGAAGCGGCGTTTTCTTCTTTTTGTCGACCACCAGCTCGATGGCGGCGAGCATGCCGCGACCCCGCACATCGCCGACCAGTGGGTGATCGCTCAAGGCAGACAAGCCCGCCATCAAGCGCGCGCCGGCCCTGGCGCCGTTCTCCAGAAGGCCTTCCTCGTAGAGCTTCAGCACCGCGAGCGCGACGGCGGCGCTGACCGGATGGGCGGAATACGTGTAGCCGTGGCCGACGGCCGAGGCGCCTGCGCCATCGGCGATGACGTTATAGACATGATCGGCCATGAAGACAGCGCCCATTGGCACATAGCCGGAGGTCAGGCCCTTCGCGGTCGTCATGAAGTCGGGAACGATATCCTCCTCCGTGCAGGCAAACAGGGGGCCGGTGCGGCCGAAACCGGTGATCACCTCGTCGGCGATGAAGAGGATGCCGTATTCACGGCAGAGCTCGCGCATCGCCTTGATCCAGCCTTTCGGCGGGACGATAACGCCACCCGAGCCCTGGATCGGCTCGGCGTAGAAGGCGGCGACCCGCTCCGGCCCGATCTCCTCGATCTTCGCCTTCAGCGCGGCGAGCGATGCGGCGATGATCGCGTTCGGGTCATCGCCAACCGGATTGCGATAGGGATAGGGCGAGGGGATCTTGTGCTGCCATTCGAACGGAATGCCGAAACCGGCATGAAAGGCGGGCAGGGCGGTCAGGCCCGCGCCGACCACCGACGATCCGTGATAACCCTGCTCAATGGAAATGAACTGGTCGCGTTCAGGCTCGCCTCTGGCATTCCAGTAGTAGCGGACGAACCGGATCGTGCTGTCGACCGCGTCCGATCCCCCCAGCGTGAAATAGACGTGATTGAGATCCCCCGGCGCGCGGTCTGCCAGCTCCGAGGCGAGCCGGATGGCGGGCTCCGAGCCGAGATCGAAATAGGCGGTGGCGTAGGGCAACTCGCGCATCTGCCGGGCCGCCGCCTCGACGATGCTGTCGTGACCATAGCCGGCATTGACGCACCACAGTCCGGCGAAGCCGTCGAGAAGTTGCCGGCCGGACGCATCGGTCACGGTAGCGCCCTTCGCCGATTTCAGCACCCGCACGCCGAGCGCCTCATGGCCGCGATATGAGGCGACCGGATGGATGAGATGGGCGCGGTCGAGTTCGATCAGGGAATTGGCGAGCATTGTTGTCCTCCGGACTATCCGAGCGCCTGGTTGGCGAGGGCGTAAACTTTTGGCCTGGCCTGTTCGGCCCCATTCTTGGCCGGACGGTTCATAGCGACGCCGCCACCGACATGGGCTAGGCCGATTTCTCCGAGCCAGCCGGCGATGCCGGTTCTGCTTTCGGTATCCACGCGCAGGAAAGCGCCAGGGCGAGACGCGGCGAAGAAGCTGATCAGGGTCTTGGCGTCGTCGGCATTTTCCGCAATGACGGGGCCGATCACCTCGCCGCGTCCGAACGGGCGAATTGCGGCATAGGCCGCGATGACGCCACTGCGGCGGATGACTGCGAATTCACCCCGCTCGGCGAGCGCATCGATCAAAGCTTCTCGGTCGGCGCCGTAGGCATCGCGGTCCAGGGCCTTGATTTCCGGCAGATCGTGCGTGCCCGCGGCTTCCACACCGTCGGAAGCCTCAAGCGCTGTCACCTGGCCCTGATGCTGAAGAATCGTGCCCGAAGGCACGAAGCCAAGCTTCTCATAAAGGGGCATGCCGTCAGTCGTGGCGACGAGCCGCAGCGGACTGTCGCCGGCAAGGGCGATGGCCCTTTCCATGAGCCGGCGCCCGAGCCCTTTGCCTCGCGCGTTCCTGTCGACGATCACCATGTTGATCATGGCGCAATCGGCGCCGTAAGGCGTTACCAGGATTGTCCCGGCGACCCGGCCCTGGTCGTCGAGCGCAACCGCGCCGCTCGAAAGCTGCAGCGCCATCTGCCAATCCTGCGGGCGATGCGGCCAATTCTCCTGCCGAGATAGCGCGACTGCACCCTCGATATGATCCGGCCCGAAGTCCTGGAGTTCGATCTCGCCTTGCTGCATGATGCACCTTTCAGTCTGACCCCAAGTCTCGATCATCGGTGCGCCGCAGATCGTCTGAAGGTTTCAACTTCCGCGGTATCATTCGCCGTTGCTGAGGGGGTGCGCCGCATCTTGTGCTGGCCCCTATGGAACTGGATGCGTTTTAGCGCCTCGACCAGCGGCATCCTTCGACGCTCAAGATGCTACAGCGTGCCAAACGGAACCGCGGATACGGAACTTTCTGCTTTCGGCAGGCGCTTTTCGGTCAGGTGGGTCGCTTCCTGCCGGCTTATGATGAAAGACGTCCCAACACGGATGTGCTTCCACCGGAGATCGACGGATATGGCTTCTTTCAGGCCCAAATACATCACCTTCGACTGCTACGGCACGTTGACCAATTTCCAGATGGCCGAGGCGGCGCGTGACCTCTATGGCAGCCGACTCGACGAGCCGCGCATGCAGGCGTTCATCAAGAACTTCGCGGCTTACCGGCTCGACGAGATCCTGGGCGACTGGAAGCCCTATGCCGACGTCGTCCACAACGCGCTCGAGCGCGCCTGCAAGCGCAACGGCGTCTCCTTCAGCCCGGACGACGCCACGATGGTCTATGAGCGTGTCCCGACCTGGGGGCCCCACGCGGACGTTCCAGCCGGGCTGGCGAAGGTTGCCAAGGAAATTCCGCTGGTCATCCTCTCCAACGCCATGAACGCGCAGATCATGTCCAATGTCGAGAAGCTCGGCGCGCCATTCCATGCCGTCTACACGGCCGAACAGGCGCAGGCCTACAAGCCACGCTTCAAGGCTTTCGAATATATGTTCGATAGGCTGGGCTGTGGTCCGGAGGACGTTCTTCACTGCTCGTCCTCGTTCCGCTACGACCTGATGTCGGCGCATGACCTCGGGATCAAGAACAAGGTCTGGGTCAATCGCGGCCACGAGCCGGCCAACCCTTATTACGGCTATGTCGAGATCGCCGACATTTCCGGTCTTCCGGGCGTGGTCGGGCTTTGAAACTCACGGATTGCAAATGAAGCTGGTCTCCTACTGGCACGACACCGCCCCTGTTTTTTCCGGCGGGGCGCAAGGCCCGGTCGAGGGACACTACGACGCCGCCATCATCGGCGGCGGCTTCACCGGCCTCGCCGCAGCCCGCCAACTGGCGAAGGCCGGCGCCAAGGTGGCTGTGCTGGAAGCGGAGCGGGTCGGCTGGGGTGCGTCGGGACGCAATGGCGGGCACCTGAACAACGGCCTTGCCCACAGCTACCTTTCGGCCAAGGCGGAGCTCGGCAAGGAGCGCGCGATCGGGCTCTACCGGGCACTGGACGATTCCGTCGACACCATCGAGGCGCTAGTCGCCGAGGAGGGTATCGACTGCAACTTCCGCCGCGCCGGCAAGCTGAAGCTCGCCTCCAAGCCGCAGCATTTCGAAGCGATCGCCCGTAACTTCGAGGCCGTCCATGCCGAGGTCGATCCGGACACGGCGCTGCTGTCGCCGAACGATCTCAAATCCGAGATCGGCTCGCCCTTCCATGGCGCGATGCTGTCGAAGAAGAGCGCCATGATGCATATGGGCCGCTACGTGGCCGGGCTGGCGACAGCCGCGGTTCGCCATGGCGCCGTCATCCACGAGAATGCGGCGGTGACGGATCATAGGCAGTCGGGCACGCGCCATCAGCTGACCACCTCCCGCGGCCGCATCAGCGCCGACAATGTGCTGGTGGCGACCGGCGCCTACACCACGCCGAATTTCGGCTATTTTCGCCGCAGGATCATTTCCGTCGGCAGCTTCATCATCGCCACGCGACCGCTGAGCGACGCCGAGATCGCCGCGACCATGCCCGGCAACCGGACATGCGTGACCTCGATGAACATCGGCAACTACTTCCGGCTTGCGCCGGACAAGCGCCTGATCTTCGGCGGCCGCGCACGCTTTTCGGCGACATCGGACCAGCGCTCCGATGCCAAGAGCGGAGAGATTCTGCGGGCGAGCCTCGCGGCGATCTTCCCGCAGCTCGCCAGGGTCGAGATCGATTATTGCTGGGGCGGGCTGGTCGACATGACCAAGGACCGCTTCCCGCGGGCCGGCTACCATGACGGGGTCTGGTACGCGATGGGCTATTCCGGCCACGGCGCCCAGCTTTCCACCCATCTGGGGATGATCATGGCCGATGCCATGCTTGGTCGCGCGGACCGCAATCCGATGAAGGGGCTCGAGTGGCCCGCCATTCCCGGCTATTCCGGCAAGCCCTGGTTCCTGCCGATGGTCGGTCTCTACTATAAGGCGCTCGACCGGATCCAGTGATCGGGGCTGGGTTTAGCCCAGCCCGCTCATGTGGAAGCTCTTCAGTTCCAGATATTCCTCGATGCCGGCCTGCGCGCCCTCGCGCCCGAGGCCGGACTGCTTGACGCCGCCGAAGGGGGCTATCTCCATCGAAACCGAGCCGGTGTTCAGACCCACCATGCCGAACTCCAGCGCCTCGCCGACGCGCCAGGCGCGCTTCAGGTTCTCGGTGTAGAAGTAGGAGGCAAGCCCGTAAGGCGTGCCGTTGGCAAGCGCGACCGCTTCCTCTTCCGTCTCGAAACGGAAAAGCGGTGCGACCGGACCGAAAGTCTCCTCGCTGGCGAGTTCCATTTCATTTGTCGCACCGGCCAGCACCAGCGGCGCGAGATATTGAGGACCCTCCGGCAGCACCGGCCTCTCGGTGACGATCGTCGCGCCTTTGGCAAGCGCGTCCTCGACGTGCCGATTGATTTTCTCAACCGCCGCCATGTTGATCATCGGCCCGATGGCGACGCCGGGCTGCGTGCCCGGTCCCACCGTCAACGCATTGACGCGGGCGCTGAGCTTGGCGGAGAAGGCGTCATAAACTCCGGCCTGGACGAGAATGCGGTTGGCGCACACGCAGGTCTGGCCGCCATTGCGGAACTTCGACGCCAGCGCCCCCTCGACCGCGAGATCGAGGTCGGCGTCGTCGAAGACGATGAAGGGCGCGTTGCCGCCGAGCTCGAGGCTGAGCCTTTTCACGCTGTCGGCCGCTCCGCGCATCAGCAGCGAGCCGACCCTAGTCGAACCGGTGAAGGAGATCTTGCGCACGGTCTCATTCGCCATGATCTCGTTGCCGATCTCGGCCGGCATGCCGGTGACGATGTTGATGACGCCGGCGGGAATACCCGCGCGTTCGGCGAGCACGCCGAGCGCCAACGCCGAATAGGGCGTGAACTCGGAGGGCTTGATCACCACCGTGCAGCCGGCGGCCAGCGCCGGCGCGACCTTGCGGGTGATCATCGCATTGGGAAAGTTCCAAGGCGTGATGATGCCGCACACGCCGACGGGTTCCTTCAGGACGATGATGCGGCGGTCTGATGTAGGCGAGGGGATGGTGTGGCCATTGATCCGGCGCGCCTCCTCGGCGAACCATTTGACGAAGGACGCTCCGTAGCGGATCTCGCCTTTGGCCTCGTCCAGCGGCTTGCCCTGTTCCGTGGTCAGGATCAGCGCGAGATCGTCCAGATGCTTAAGCATCAGACCATGCCAGGCCTCCAGCAGGGCGGCGCGTTCGGCGTGGGTCTTCTTTTTCCAATCCCGATAGGCGGAAGCCGCGGCCTCTATGGCCGCGCGGGCCTCCGGGCCGGCCATGTCGGGCACTGTGCCGATTGATATCTGTGTTGCCGGATCGATCACATCGACCGTTCTGCCGGAACCTGCCGCGACCCATCTGCCGCCGATCAGGCCGGCCTCGCGGAAGAGAGTTTTGTCTTTCAGGCTTTTCATCGAAAACGACCTCGCAAATCAGGTGAGCGCCGCGACAACGGCGGATGTGATGGCGTCCGTACGATCTTTGCCGGCCGTGGTTCCCACCCCTCGCGCCGTTGTCGCTTCGATCGCGTTCATGACGCGGCCGGCTGCGTCCTTTTCGCCCAGATGTTCAAGCATCATTGCGCCCGACCATATGGCGGCGATCGGGTTGGCGATGCCGAGGTGGGCGATGTCGGGCGCGGAGCCGTGCACCGGCTCGAACATGGACGGCGCCGAGCGGTCGGGGTTGATGTTGGCGGAAGCTGCGTAGCCGAGCCCGCCCTGGATCGCCGCGCCGATATCCGTCAGTATGTCGCCGAAGAGATTGGAAGCGACGACCACGTCGAGGCTCTGCGGATCCATGATCATGCGCGCAGCGAGTGCGTCGACGTGATAGCTGGTCACGTCGACGTCCGGATAGTCGGCGGCCAGCTTGCGCGTGATCTCGTCCCAGAACACCATCGAATATTTCTGCGCGTTGGACTTGGTGACGGAAGCCAGCCTGCCGCGCCGCGCCCGTGCCTGCTCGAAGCCGAAGCGCAGGATGCGCTCGACGCCGGCCCGGGTGAAGATCGAGGTTTCCACCGCGACCTCGTCCAGCGTGCCTTGATGCACACGCCCGCCGGCGCCGGAATATTCGCCTTCGGTGTTTTCGCGGATGCACAGAATATCGAAGCTCTCGGCCCGCAGCGGCCCCCTCACACCAGGCAGCAGCCGGTGCGGCCGGATATTGGCGTATTGCACGAATGCCTTGCGGATCGGCAGCAGCAGCCCGTGGAGAGAAACGGAATCCGGCACCTGCGTCGGCCATCCGACGGCCCCGAGCAGGATGGCGTCGAAGCGGCGCAATGTCCCGATGCCGTCCTCGGGCATCATGCGGCCGGTTTCCTTAAAGAAACGACAGGACCATGGAAACTCGGTCCCAGTCAGGGCAAAGCCGGAGTGCTTGGCCACGGTTTCCAGCACCGTCCATGCGGCGGCGGTCACATCGCGACCGATGCCATCACCGGGGATCAGGGCGATCGAGTAGGTCTTCATCGGCATCTCTTCACAGGCTGATCAGGACGCTCTTGGTCCTGCGGTTGGCGAGATAGGCCTCGCGGCCAAGGTCCTTGCCGATACCGGAGCGCTTGTAGCCGCCGGTCGGCAGGATGTGGTCGCGCGAGCGGCTGTAGCGGTTGACCCACACGGTGCCCGCTTCCAGCTTGCGCGCGAGACGGATCGTGCGAGACAGATCGGCGGTGAACAGGCCGGAAGCCAGTCCGTAAGTCGGATGGCTGGACAGCGCCAGCGCCTCGTCTTCGGTCTCGAAGATCTGGACCGTCAGGACCGGGCCGAAGATTTCCTCGACGATCGCCGGATTGGCCTGGTCGACATTGGCGATCAGCGTCGGCTCGTAGAAATAGCCGGGGCTTTCCATAAAAGTGCCGCCCGTCAGGCATTCGCCGCCGGCCTCGACCGCGGCCCGCACGATGGCGTCGACACGTCCCCGCTGCCGTTCCGAGATGATCGGCGAATACTGCGTGGTCTCGTCCCAGGTCGGGCCGGGCCTCACCGCCTTCATCTTTTCCAGGATCGAGGCCGTCAGCCTGCCGGCCACACTCTTCTCGACGATCAGGCGCGTGCCGGCCACGCAGGCCTGGCCGGCATTGAAGGTGACGCTGCCGGCGATTGCGGCCGCCGCCTTGTCGAGATCGGCATCGGCAAAGACGAGTTGCGGGCTCTTGCCGCCGAGCTCCAGCGTCATCGGCTTGACGCCGGTGCGGGCGATGTTCTCCATGATCGCCGAGCCGGCGCGGGTCGAACCGGTGAAGCTAACCTTGGCGATCTCGGGATGGCCGGTCAACGCCGTGCCGGTCGTGGGACCGTCGCCGAGCACCACGTTGATAAGTCCTGCCGGCAGGCCGGCTCTGACGGCGAGCTGCGCCAAATAGACGGTCGAGTACGGCGTCATTTCCGAAGGCTTCAGCACGACTGCATTGCCCGCGGCCAGCGCCGGGCCGAGTTTCCAGCCGGCCATCGAGATCGGAAAATTCCAGGGCGTGATCGCGGCCACGACGCCATAGGGTTCGCTCATGATCATGCCGAAACTGGCGTCGTCGGTCGGCGCGAGTTCGCTGCCTTCCTTATCGGCGAACTCGGCGAAGAAGCGGATCTGCTCGGCGGTCACGGCGATGTCGCCGGCGGCGAGCTGGCCCACGGGCCGGGTCGAGGACAGCGCCTCGATCCGGGCGAGCGTTTCGGCTTCCGCTTCCATCAGATCGGCCCAGGCATGGAGCGCCCTGGTGCGCTCGCGCGGCCGGACTCCGCCCCAGTTGCTGGCTTTCAGCGCCGCTTTGGCACTTTCCACCGCCCGGTTCACCAAGTCCGCACCGGCCACGGGGCAGGCGGCATAGGACTTGCCGTCGGACGGACGGCGCATCTCGATCGCACCCTCGGCCGAAATCAGCTCCCCATCGATGAAGTGGCCGACGGGAAGCGAGATTGTATCGGGATCGAAGCTCAGGCTCATGGGCAACCACTCGGCAGCATCGGCCTCAGCCTAGCCCGTGCCGACACGCAGCATGCGCTGTTCGGCGATCCGCCGCCGACGAATGTTGCGTGCTGGGGACAAGAGACGGCAAAATCTTCCGCGGCGGTCAGGGCCTGCGCGGGCGCTCGCTAGCCCACTGTGACGTAGAGCTTGCGCACGGTCTCGATGGTCTTCCAAACACCCGTGAAGCCCGGCTTCATGACGAAGCTGTCGCCGGCCCGGTAGGTCACCGTTTCGCCGGCGTCGGGCCTGATTTCGACCACGCCGGCGAGGATATGGCAGAACTCGAAGGTTTCCCCCTTGATCGAGCGCGTTTCGCCGGGCGTGGCCTCCCAGACGCCGGTATGGACAAGGTCGTCCTTGGCCACGTCCTGCGCCCAGGTTTTGAAGGCGGGATTGCCGGCAATGAGCCGCTCCGGCAGCGCGGTCGATTCGCGGGGCGAAAAGCTCGGGTTAATATCGATGGACTTGAGCAGGGACAAAGGATGGCCTTTCCAGTTGAGTTTCAATAACCGCGCGACCGGTCGACGAGCCCGATGGGATCGAGCCCGGCGCGGTGGCGCTTGATGTTGTCGATGACGGCCTGGGCGGCGGTCGCGGGTTGGGTCACGCTGGCTATGTGCGGAGTGAGGATGATCTTCGGATGCGACCAGAACGGATGTCCCGCGGGCAGCGGTTCGGGATCGGTCACGTCGATCATCGCCGACGACAAATGGCCGCTATCGAGCGCGGCGACAAGCGCTTCGTGATCGAGCTGCGGGCCTCGACCCGTATGAACGAGAGCCGCCCCGTCAGGCAGTTTCGCGAACAGGCCGGCGTTCAGAAATCCGCGCGTCTCCTCGGTCAGTGGCATCAGGCAGATCAGTATGTCACTGGCCGCCAGCATCTGCTCCAGCCCAAGCTCGCCATGATAACAGGTCACCCCTTCGAGCCGCCGCGGGGAGCGGCTCCATCCGGAGAGCTGGAAGCCGAAAGGTTTCAGCCGGTCGAGGACGGCTTGGCCAAGCTGTCCGAGGCCGAGCACGCCGATCCGGCGCGACGCGGCCTGAGGCTGAGGGATGTCGCGCCATTCTCCGGCGCGCTGCTGCGCCAGATAGGCCGGCAGGTTGCGGTGGAGCGCGAGCACGGCGAGCGTCACATACTCCTGCATCATGCGCACGATGCCTTCCTCGACCATGCGCACGATCTTCACCGGCGCGGGCACCGCGTCGAAGCGGAACTGATCGACGCCGGCGCCGATGGAGAACAGGATTTCGAGGTTGGTGTAGCGGTCGAGGTTCTCCGGCACCGTCCAGGTGATCAGGTAGCGCACTGCGTCGGGATCGACAGTAGCGGCATCGATCGTGAAGGGGAGGTCCGGCAACTCCTTCGCGAAGGCCTCGGCGAAGATCGCGCCACGCCGCGCGTCGGAATTGAAGAGGAATGTCATTCCGGCTGCTCCTTCAGGCCGCGCATCGCGCGCCAAGCGCCTCGATCATCTGCTGGCAGGCGGCGAGCTCGCTGGCGAGAATATATTCGTCCGGCTTGTGGGCGCGACCGATATCGCCGGGGCCGCAGATGATCGCATCGAGCCCGGAGCCTTGGTAAAGGCCGGCCTCCGTCCCGTAGCTGACGGCGGCTAAAGGTGCTTCGCCGGTCAATTCGCGCAGCAGCCCCGCCAGAGCCGAGTCTTGCGGCAGCGACAGCGCCGGATAGGCGCTGATCGGCTTCCATTCAACAACATAGCCTCGAGCGGCAAGGGCTTCAGCCCGCGTCTTGACCGGCGTGAGCAAGCCGGCCGGGTCGATGTCCGGTATTGCGCGCGCCTCCAAGTCGAGCGTGCAGCTGTCGGGGATGATGTTGACCGACTGGCCGCCTGCGATCACACCGGCCTGCAGCGAGGAATAGGCCGGCTCGAAGGTTGGGTCGGACGGGCCATGCATCAGCCGCTCCGCTTCACTCACGGCGGCGCTCAGCACACCGGACATCGCATGGATGGCGTTAAGCCCAAGATCCGGTCGCGAGGAGTGGCCGGAGCGGCCGCTGATGATCACGCGGGCGGCCGCCTTGCCCTTGTGGCCGCGCACGGCGCGCATGCCGCTCGGCTCGCCGACGATGACGCCGAGCGGCTTGGCGCAAAGCTCGGGCAGCCCGGCGATCAAATGCGGCACGCCCCGGCACCCGATCTCCTCGTCATAGGAGAAGGCGAGGTGGATCGGTCTGGCGAGGCGCAGCCGCACAAGCGCAGGCACAGCGGCGAGCGCGGCGGCGAGAAACCCCTTCATGTCGGTGGTGCCGCGTCCGTAGAGCCGTTCGCTCTCGCGGCGCAGCGAAAAAGGGGCCGAACTCCATTGCGGCTCGCCGGCGGGGACGACGTCCATATGACCGGATAGGATGTAGCCCGGAACCTCGGCGGGGCCGATGGTGGCGAAAAGATTGAAACGGTCGCCCTCTGGCCCTGGGAGCAGGCTGACCTTCGCGCCTTGTTCGGTGAGATGAGCCTCGATCCAGCCGGCAATGTCGCCGTTCGGCTTGCCGGCGACCGACGGAAAGGCGACGAGACGGTCGAGGATGTCGAAGACGGCCATTCCAGCCCTCAAGCCGTTAGGGTTCGCCGGCATCGATGCCGCATGCTGGCGAATTTCCGCAGAGGATGGGTGCGTTCCCACGCGATTGCATGCCGAAAGCGGAAGTGTTTCAGTTGAATCTTGCGTTGGTGCACGGCTTTCGAGCAAATCCTGTGGGGTTTGCTTGTCTAGCGTTGGCGGGCACGGGGCAGCGCTGCTCGCCCGTTGATTTTTGAGGGTTCTTTATTTTTGAGGGTTCTTTCAGGGCCATGGAAGTGAAGCCGTCCGAGAGCTTGAAAATCGATGCCTTCTCCATGCGTATCGGCGACGTCCAAGATGTCGATCTGGAGAGGTTGCACGCGCTCTCCCTGTCGGTGGGATGGCCGCATCGCGCCGAGGATTGGCAATTCCTGCGTGAATCGGGCCAAGGCTTCGTGGCGCTCGATGAGATCGGCCGGGCTCTCGGTTCGGCCATGTGGTTCCCGCACGGCGCCAATTTCGCTACCTTGGGGATGGTCATCACCTCGCCGCGGCTTCAGACGCAGGGGGCGGCGCAATGGCTGATGAAGCGGATCTTCGACAGGATCCCCGGGCGCGATCTGCGCCTCAATGCAACCCGTGCTGCGCGGCGGCTTTATCTCTCCCTCGATTTCCAGCCGGAGAAGACCGTCTATCAATGCCAGGGCATCGCCCGCGTGCCGACAGCGGGCCGGCCGACGGAGGCGCACGGTAGCGTCCGGACGTTGGACGCGGGCGATATTGCGGCAGCGATCGCGCTGGACGCGGCGGGATTTGGCGTGAGGCGCACAGCGCTCGTTGAAAAGCTCTTCGGGCAATCGGCCGGCTATGGGCTTTTCGACGGGAACAAGCTGACCGCTTTTGCCCTCTGCCGACCGTTCGGGCGGGGCCATGTCATAGGGCCGGTGGTGGCGGGAAGCGACTCCGACGCCCTGGCGGTCGTCCGGCCGCACGTGGCCGACCATTCGGGATATTTCCTCAGGATCGACACGCACATGGACAATGGCGAGTTCGCCGCCTTCCTGTCGCACAGCGGAATGCCGGTCTTCGACACGGTGCTGACCATGTCGAAGGGCAAATGCCTCGCCGACTTTTCCGACGGCGGCTCTGCTAGGCCGAAGACCTATGCCTTAGCAAGTCAAACCCTCGGGTAGTTGTCTTCGGATTGCTTCCTTCCCCCCGGACGGATGGCTGCCGAGCCGTCAGCCTAAACGGTTTCTACATGGGCGTTGGCTCGTTCCATGATCCAGCCTCTGACGGTCCTCACCACGCTGCCTTTCGAGAGCTGGCTCTCCGAAAGATAATAGGTCCATGGACTGGCGGCTCGCACGGGGAAAGGCTCCACCAGAAGCCCGCGGCTGATATAGGTTCTCGCCAGCGAATATTGCGTGGCGACGCAGCCCGCGCCCATTGCCGCCAGTTCCAGCGCAATGTTCGAGGCGTTCGTGGTGATGCCTTTCTCATAATCCGAAATGTCGATCTGCAGCGCGTCGCCCATGCATTGCCAATATTCTTGGCGGCCGTGGACGAAGATCCAGTCGACGTTGAGGATATCGCGCGGCGAGCGCAGCCCTTTCGGGCCGGACAGCAGGCCGGGTGCGCAGAGGATGGCGAGCTGGTCGTTCCATAGCGGAACGCCACTCGGCGGGCGGTCGTCGAAGCGGCGGGTCGAGATGGTGATGTCGGCGATCTGCTCGCTGAGGTCTTCCCAGATCGTGCCGTGCAGAACGACCTCTATCTCCGGATGGATTTGCCGGAACGCCGCCATGCAGCCGGCCAGCCAGTTTTCGGCCAGGCTCATCGGACAGGAGATGACGACCGTCCTGTTGCGCGAGGAGGCGACGATCGCCTCCGTGGCGTGATCGATCTGGTCGAGCGCCTGCCGCAGCGTCGGCAGGAAAGCCTCGCCCATTTCGGTCAGCTTCAGGCTGCGCGGATAGCGCACGAAAAGCTGCCGGCCAAGATAATGCTCCAGCCCCCGCACATGATTGCTGACGGCCGCCTGGGTATAGCCGAGCTCGTTGGCAGCAAGGGTGAAGCTGAGATGCCGCGCCGAACACTCGAACGAGCGGATATAGTTCAGTGGGGGTGGCGGCTTCATGCGATCGCTCCTTGGCAAAGCGAAAACTAGACCGGCTTCGTTGGCCTCCGCAATCGCCTTGACCCCGATTTTTTTGTGCGATGGCGCCAAACTAATTACGTGCCTGGCCCATGAGACCAAATTATTCGTAGTTATCTTGGAGCGATCGGGACGCGAAAGGTGGCGCCATGGACCAGCGGTCGGCGGAAGGTGAGTCTGCTTCCACCGTATTTGCCCGTGTTGCCGACTTCGTGCTGCGCAGGTCGGCCGGCGCGTTCCCGCGCGACGTTCTGAAATCGGCAGCCCTGCAGTTCCTCGACACGATGGGCATTGCCATCGCCGCCGGCCCGATGCAGGCCGGACAAATCGCGCGCGATGCCGCGGTTATGCTCTACGGCTCCGGCGCCGACCGTCACGCGGCGAGGATGATCTTCGACGGCAGGCGCGCCAGCATGGCCGGCGCCGCCTTCGCGGCAGCGACCCAGACCGACAATCTCGACGGCCATGATGGTTACCCGCCGACCAAGGGGCACATCGGCGTGGCGGTTATCCCGGCGCTGCTTGCGCTCGCAGAAGAAAAGCCGGAGTTGACCGGCCCCGAGGCGCTTGCCGCGATCGTCGTCGGCTATGAGATCGCGGGGCGGGCCGGCATTGCGCTGCACGCAACCGTCTCCGACTATCACACCTCCGGCGCGTGGAATTCTCTTGGCGTGGCGGCGGTCGCGGCCCGCCTGCTTTCGCTTGACGACGATCAACTGCGCCATGCTTTCGGCATCGCCGAGTATCACGGACCGCGCAGCCAGATGATGCGCGAGATCGCAACGCCGACCATGCTGCATGACGGCTCAGGCATGGGGGCGCTGGTCGGGCTGTCGGCCGCCGTGCTTGCCGAAGCCGGTTTCGCCGGCGCGCCGGCGATCACTGTCGAGGCGCCGGAGGTCGCGGCACATTGGGATGACCTCGGCCTGTTCTGGCAGATGACCCGGCAATACATAAAACCCTATCCGGTCTGCCGCTGGGCCCATGCGGCGATCGACGCGACGCGCGCGCTTTGCCTGCAGCATGGGCTTCGGCCGGAAGACATACGCAAAGTCCATGTCAACAGCTTCCACTATGCGGCGACGCTGTTTGCCGGCATGCCGGACACGACATCAAAGGCGCAGTACAGCCTGCCCTTCGCCGTGGCCACGATGATCCTCCATGGTCGGATCGGCGTGGAGCACATTTCGGGCTCGGGTCTGCGCGATGCCGCCGTCGCGGACATGCTGAAGCGCGTCGAGGTGAATGAGGCGGCGAAGCACAGCGACCGTTTCCCCGCCGGGCGCTGGGCCGACGTGCAGATCGAGACGGTTGACGGCCGGCGGCTGGAGTCCGGAGATGTCCACGCACGCGGCGGCCCCGAAGCCCCGTTCAGCGAAGCCGATATCGTCGCCAAGTATATGGAGTTTGCGTCGCCCGTTCTCGGCTCGACCAGGGCCGCCGCGATCCGGGACGGTATTCTCGGCCTGATCGACGCCGACCGCCGGTTTTCCGAGCTGACCGCTCTCGTCTACGATCCTCCTGGCGGCCAGGGCAGCCATGCCGCTTAGGCTGCTCAAATACGGGCTTAGCCGCGACTATCCGGTGACGGGCGACATTCCCGCGACGCCTCAGCTGAAGCCGTCCTATGACGTGGTCATCGTCGGTGGCGGCGGGCATGGTTTGGCCTGCGCGCATTATCTGTCGAAATACCATGGTATCGCCAGCATCGCGGTGCTCGAAAAAGGCTATCTGGCCGGAGGCAATACGGCACGCAACACCACGACGATCCGCTCCAATTACATCACCCAGGAAGGCGTCGCTTTCTACAAGGAAGGCGTTTCGCTCTTCGAAGCGCTGTCGCAGGAACTCGACTTCAACGTCATGTTCTCGCAGCGCGGCCAGCTGACGCTCGCACACACGGAAGCGACGCTGCGCGCCTTCCATCTGCGCGCCGAGATGGGCAAGCATATGGGCACGCGCACCGAGGTGATCGACGCAAAAGAGATCGAGAAGCTGGTGCCCGAACTCAACATGGATCGCGGCGGTGCGCTCGAGATCCTCGGCGGCCTCTGGCATGCCGACGGCGGCACGGCCCGCCACGATGCGGTTGCCTGGGGCTTCGCCGCGCAGGCCTCGCGCCGCGGCGCCGAAATCCACCAGCGCACCGAAGTTCAAGGTTTTGAGGTCGAGAACGGTCAGGTGCGCGCTGTGGTGACGAACCGCGGACGGGTCGCCTGCGGCTCCGTGCTCATCGCCGCCGGCGGCATGAACTACGATGTTGCCATGATGGCCGGCGTGGAACTGCCGATCCGCTGCTACCCCTTGCAGGCAATGGTGACGCAGCCGCTGAAGCCCTGGCTCCACACGCTGGTCTCGTCCGTGTCGCTGCACACCTATCTGGTGCAGTCTTCGCGCGGCGAGATCGTCATCGGTGGCGGCTCGGATCCGTACCAGCTCTATTCGACCCGCTCGACGCTGGACATGAAGGAGCATCTGGCGGAAGGCGCCGTGCATCTCTTTCCCTTCCTGCAAGGCGTTCGGCTGCTGCGGCAATGGGCCGGCATCACCGACATGACGCCGGACTACAGCCCGATCATGGGCGCCAGCCCGCTCGCCAATCTGTGGCTCGATTGCGGCTGGGGCACCTGGGGCTTCAAGGCGACTGCGGTCGCCGGCAAGCGCCTGGCGGAAACCATCGCCAGGGGCCGGGTGCCCGACCTGCTGAAGCCGTTTGCGCTGGAGCGCTTCGAGAAGTTCCGACTGCTCAACGAAATGGGCGCCACGGCGGCGAGCCACTGACCATGAAGCTGCTTGACTGCCCCATGAACGGCCCGCGCAACATCGACGAATTCCAGTCCTTCGGTCCGCTGCGGCAGGGGCCCGATGCGGACGCTGCCGCCGACGCAGAGTGGGCAAGGCATCTCTTCCGCGCGGACAATCGAAAAGGTGTGGTGGTCGAGTGGTGGCGGCACGTGCCGAGCAACTTCTTCTTCCTCGCCGAGCGCGACGTCGTCACCAACGAGATCATCCGCACCTACGCCCCTGGGAGCCGGCCATGACGCGGCTTGGCACGCCATACGGCTCGCGCCTCGACCGGACGCGGCCTATCCGCTTCACCTTCGAAGGCAAGGCTTATCATGGCTTTGCCGGCGACTGCATCGCCAGCGCGCTGGCGGCCTCGGACCAGTGGGTCCTGTCGCGCTCGTTCAAATACCACCGGCCGCGCGGCATCATGACCATGGCCGGCGCGGAAGCGAACACGCTGGTGCAATTGCCGTCGGAGCCGAATGTTCCCGCCGACCTGACGCCGCTCCAGGACGGCATGATGGTGATGGCGCAGAACGTCAACGGCTCGCTGGAAAACGACCGCGATGCGGTGATCGACCGCTTTGGACGTTTCCTGCCGGTCGGCTTCTACTACCGCACCTTCATGGGTCCGAGACAGGACAGCTGGCTCCGCTTCTGGGAGCCGATGATCCGTCGCAAGGCGGGGCTCGGGATCGTCGACGTCAAGGCGCCGCATCTGAGTTTCGACAAGGCGCATCTTCACTGCGACCTGCTGGTCGTCGGCGCGGGGCCCGCGGGTCTATCGGCTGCGATCTCGGCCGCACAAGCCGGCGCCGACGTGCTGTTGTGCGACGACAATCCCGAAATTGGCGGTTCGCTGACCTATCGCCGCTGCGATCCGGGCATATTGTTCAGTCTGGCAGCCAAGGCAGCCAAGCTCCCCAATCTGCGCATCATGACCGGCACCATCTGCAACGGCTGGTATGAGGACAATTGGCTGCCGCTGATCCAGGGCAACCGGCTCTACCGAACCCGCGCCCGCGAGGTTGTCCTGGCGACAGGCGCCATCGAGCAGCCGGCGGTGTTCCGCAACAACGATCTGCCTGGCATCATGACCGGCGGCGCCGTGCAACGATTGCTCCGCCATTACGCGGTGCAGCCTGGCCGGCGGGCAGTCGTGCTGGCCGCCAATGACGATGGCTACGACTGCGCGCTGGATCTGGTCGAGGCTGGCGTCGAACTGGCCGCGATCGTCGATCCTCGGCCAAATGCCGGCGACCGCGCCGGTGAGCTTCGGGCCAGAGGGATAGGGATCCTCGCAGGCGCCCCGATCGAGGAAGCGTCCGGGACGCGCGGCAACAGGCACGTCGCGCGAGTCCGCATTGGCAGCCGCTGGATCGACTGCGATCTCGTGGCGGTCTCCGTCGGCTCGGTGCCTGCCTGGCAGTTGCCCTGCCACGCGGGAGCGATAGTCGGCTACGACGATGCGACGGCGAGAACGACGCTCAGTCTGCCGGAGGGCGCGGCCGTCCGGCTGGCAGGCGCCGTTGCCGGCAAATCGCGGTTGCAGTATGCGATGGCCGACGGCCGCCGCGCCGCGCGCGAGGCTCTGGAGCGGCTCGGCCACTGCGATCCTCCTGACGTGCAGAACGAATACGAGCCCGAGCCAGCTGCCTGGGCACAACCGCTCGCCGGCAACGCAAAAGGTCGCGACTTCGTCGATTTCGATGAGGATCTGCAGGTCAAGGACCTGCGGAATGCGGTCAAGGAAGGCTATCGCGAACTCGAACTGGTGAAGCGCTTTTCCACCGTCGGCATGGGGCCTAGCCAGGGCCGCCATTCGGCGCTCGCCACGGCGCGGATCGTCGCCGAAGCGACGGAGCGTGGGGTTGGCGAGGTGGGCGTCACCACGGCGCGGCCGCCGACCGGACCGGAGAAGCTCGGCGTGCTCGCCGGCCATCACGAGCCGTTGGAGCGGCGCACCGCGCTGCATGCGCGCCATCTCGCGCTCAACGCTCGCATGAAGCCGATCGGTGCCTGGTGGCGGCCGTATTTTTACGGGCCGGAAGACCGGATAGACCGCCTGGTCCGCGAAGAGATCGCCGCGGTCCGCAACGGCGTCGGCATGCTCGACGTGTCGACTTTGGGCAAGCTGGAGATCCGCGGTCCTGACGCCGGCGCCTTCCTCGATCGGATGTACACGATGGCGCATGCCAACCAGCCCGTCGGCCGCGTCCGCTACTGCCTGATGCTCAACGAGATGGGCACGGTTATCGATGACGGCGTCGCCTATCGTCTCGCCGATGACCTGTTCTACGTCACCGCGACGACCGGCGCCGTCGCCCGCGTGCAGGCCGACATGCTGTTCTGGAATGCGCAGTGGCGGCTGAAGGTCGACGTGCTCAACGTCACGGCAGCATTTTCCGGCATGAACGTCACCGGCCCGAAGGCGCGTGAGGTCTTGCAGGCGCTAGATGGCGACATCGATTTCTCGCGCGACGCTTTCCCCTATCTCCACGGGCGCGAAGGCATGCTGGCCGGCCTGTCGGTGCGTGTGATGCGGATCGGCTTCACGGGCGAGGTGAGCTACGAGCTGCACTGTCCTTCGAGCTATGTGGTCGCGCTGTGGGACGCTTTGTCCGAGGTCGGCAAGCCGCATGGCTTGCGTCCCTATGGACTCGAGGCCTCGCGCATGCTGCGGCTTGAAAAGGGGCATATCCTGATCGGCCAGGATACCGACGCGCTGACCACGCCCAACGAGCTCGGTTTCGGCTGGGCGGTTTCGAAGAAGAAGCCCTTCTTCGTCGGCAAGCGGTCGATCGAGATGCGGACGAGGCTTGGCGAAAGGCGCCGGCTCGTCGGCCTCTCTTTCGAGGGTGCAAGCAATATCCCCGGCGAGTCCTGCCTGGTGCTGCGCGGCGGCAACCCGGTTGGGCAGATCACTTCGATTGGCTTCTCGCCAACGCTTGGCCACACAATCGCGCTGGCCTATGTCCATATCGACGACGCTGCTCCCGGCAGCAAGGTCACGGTGAAGTGTCGCAGCGGCGAATTGGTGCAGGTGCCGGTGATCGCTCACGCCTTCGTCGATCCGCAGAACGTCCGGCAGGAGATGTAACGATGGCCGGTCTTGCCATGCGGACATTTCCCTTGTCGCCGAACGGCTCGGCCGCTGAAGCAGTTCTGCCAAATGGGCAGCTGATAGTGACCGATCTGACGGCCCGATCGCGCTTCGGCATCAAGGGTCCGGGCAGTTCAGCCTGGCTCGAAGCGCAGGGTCTCTCCTTACCGCCCGTCAATCGCATCGCCATACAGGGCGGCGTCAGGCTGCTAAGACTTGGCAGCGAAGATTTCCTGGCGATTGACGATATAGGGGCCGGTGGCGCCGCCGCAAAGCTTATTGCCGACTGGCAGGCCGAGAAGGACCCGCGCGGCTATTGGTCCTGGCGCGAGGAGGGCTGGAGCTGGATGCGACTTTCCGGCCAGTCGGCAGAAGCGGTGATGGCGAGGCTTTGCGCACTGGACCTCAGGCCTGCCCGTTTTGCCGATGACGCGGTCGCGCAGACGCGCGTCGCCCATCTCGAAGCCGTGCTTGTGCGCAGCGTGGGGGGCTTCGACATCTTCTTCGACATCGCCTCGACAGCATTCTTTATCAGAACAGTCGACGCGGCGGCGCAGCTCGCCGACGGCGACACGACGACCCGGGAGAACCATCGATGAACAGCGTACAAGGCGTCATTGCGCCCATCCTGACGCCCTTCGACAAAGACGGCAGCGTCGCCCGCGATCTGTGGGTCAACCATGCGAAATGGGTGCTTGCTCAGGGCGCGCATTACCTTTCGCCGTTTGGGACGACCGGCGAGGCGCTGTCGCTGTCGCCGCGCGAACGCATGCAAGCCCTGGAGTGGCTGGCCGAGGCCGGCATCCCGGCCGATAAGATGATGCCCGGCACAGGCTTGACCGCGCTGCCCGAGACGCTCGAACTGAGCCGGCATGCCCTGGAACTCGGCTGCGCCGGCGTCATGGTGCTGCCTTCGTTCTTCTACACCGCGGCGGGCGATGACGGGCAGGCGCGCTACTATTCGGAACTGGTCGAGAAAGTCGCCAGCCCGAAGCTCAAGCTGATCCTCTATCACATCCCGCAGAATTCCGGGGTGCCGGTATCGCCGGCGCTGACGGCGCGGCTCAACGCGGCATTTCCCGAAACCGTTGTCGCCTACAAGGACAGTGCCGGGAACTGGGACAACACCGCGGCCGTGATCGCCGCGGCGCCCAACGTCTCCGTCTTCCCGAGTTCCGAAGGCCAGCTCACCCAAGGCCTGGCCGCCGGCGCGGCGGGTTGCATTTCCGCTTCCGTCAACCTCAACGCCAAGGCTATCCGCGCCGTCTATGACGGCGCGCGCGCCGGCCGCGACGTCTCGGCCGCCGATGCCGCCATAAAGGAATTTCGAAAGGCGGTTCAGACCGCGGGGCTGATCGGCGGCATGAAAGCGGCACTTGCCGTGCGCTCCGGCGACCAGCGCTGGCTCAACCTGCGCGCGCCGCATGAGAACACCAGCCCGCAGGCAGGCAAGGCTTTGCTCGAGACGCTGGGTCCTCTTGCCGATCACATTCCTGGTCCGAGGCGGGGCTGAAATGTCCGCGCGGCCAACAATCATCGTCAGCAGCGACGCGCCGGACGGGCCGATTGCGGCGCTGGCGGAAACCCATCCCGATCTCAGGGTGCTCGGCTGCGACAGCTACGAGGCGCTTCCCGACCTGATTGCGGACACCGGCGCCGAGGTGGTGTTCACCATCAAATTCGACCGGGGATCGCGCTATCCGCGCGCGGCGCTGGTCGAGAGCCCGACCGTGCGCTGGGTTTCGGTCGGCGGCTCCGGCACGGATCACCTGCGCCCCTGGGATCCGACAAGGGTGACGATAACCAATTCGGCCGGCGTCGCTGCCGACATGATGGCCGAATATGTCTTCGGCGCGATGCTTTCCTTCTCGCTCGGCCTGCGCGGCTTCGCACGCGAGCAGGCTGCCAGGAGGTGGACGGCCGGCAAGGTCGAGCCGATCCAGGGCAAGACGCTTCTGATCCTTGGGCTCGGCAAGACGGGGCAGGCGGTCGCCGTCCGGGCCAGGGCCTTCGGCATGACGACCCTGGGCGTGCGCGCCAGCCCGAAACCGACCTACCACATCGATGAGGTGCACGGCATGGCCGACCTGCCCAGCCTGTGGGGCCGTGCCGATTTCATCTTGTGCGCGGTGCCGCTGCTCGAAAGCACACGTGGCATGGTGGGCAGCGAAGCCTTCTCGGCGATGAAGCCTTCGGCGGTGCTGATCGACGTTTCCCGCGGCGGCGTCGTCGACGAGGCGGCGCTCCTTGCGGCGCTCGACGGTGGCCGGATCAAGGGCGCGGCGCTCGACGTCTTCGCCCTCGAGCCGCTGCCGCCGGCGCATCCGCTGTGGGGCTACGAGAACGTGATCGTCACGCCGCATTGCTCGTCCGTCTACGACGGCTGGGACGTGAAGTCGGCACGCATGTTTGCCGAGAATCTCGCCCGCTACCGGCGCGGCGAGCCTTTGGCGAATGTGGTGGATCCGGGACGCGGCTATTAAGGAGGACAGGCCGATGACAGCGCATGACAGGCGAAGCGGCGGACGGCGCACCAGAGCGGCCGGGCGCAGTGGCGGCGGCATTGCGCAACTGCCCTGGCAGCGCGTCACAAGCCCCTACGCGCCGATGCAGATCCTCGACGAGGAGCAGATGGACAAGCTCCACCGGACCTCGATGCGTATTTTGTCCGAACTCGGCATCCGCGTCATGGGCGAGAAGGTGCTGGGTATCTTCGAGGCCGCGGGCGCCATCGTTGATCGGGCCGAGAACACGGTGCGGATCGACGAGAGTATCGTCAGAGAAGCGCTTAGGAACGCGCCATCGTCCTTCTCGCTAAGCTCGCGCAATCCGGACAAGCAGATCCGCATCGGCGGCAATTCGCTGGTGTTCGGGCTGGTCGCCGGGCCGCCCAATGTGCATGACCGCATCAACGGCCGCCGGCAGGGCAATCTGGCTGACTATGAGAACTTCATCCGCCTCGCGCATCATTTCAACGCCATCCATATCATCGGCAACCAGGTGGTGGCGCCTATGGAGCTGCCGGCGAATTCGCGCCATCTCGACACCTATCGCGCCAATCTCACGCTGTCGGATCTGAGCTTCCATTGCTCGGCGATCGGCCGCGGCCGCGCCATGGATAGCATCGCCATGACGGCGATCGCACGCGGCACGACCATCGAGGCACTGCGCAATTCGCCGGGGGTCACGACGATTATTTCCGTCAACTCGCCGCGCCTGTTCGACGAGGCGATGGCCGAAGGCCTGATCGCCATGGCGGAGCACGGCCAGCCGGTGACGATCACGCCCTTCACCCTGATGGGCGCCATGACCCCGGTGACGCTGGCCGCGGCTCTTGCGCAGCAGAATGCCGAGGCCCTGTTCGGCGTGACGCTGACGCAGCTGGTCAATCCCGGCACGCCGGTGATGTATGGCGCCTTCACGTCCAATGTCGACATGCGTTCCGGCGCGCCTGCCTTCGGCACGCCGGAGAACGCCAAGGCCAACATCGTCGCCGGACAGCTGGCGCGGCGCTATAACCTTCCCTACCGCACCTCCAATGCCAATGCCTCCAATGTCGTCGACCTGCAGGCGGCCTATGAGACCGAGATGGCGACCTGGGGCGCGGTGCTCGGCGGCGCGAACCTGATCTATCACGCCGCCGGATGGCTGGAGGGCGGGCTGACAGCCTCCTACGAGAAGCTCGTCCTCGACGTCGAGATCCTGCAGAACATGATGGAGTTCCTGCGGCCGATGCCGTTCGAGGAGGACGACCTCGGCTTCGAGGCGATCAAGGCCGTGCCGACCGGCGGACATTTCTTCGGGTCGGAGCACACCATGGCGCGCTACGAGACCGCCTTCTACCGGCCGATGCTGTCCAATTGGCAAAATTACGGCAGCTGGCAGGAAGCGGGCGGCCACGATGCGCTGGAGCGGGCGACGCAGCTCTGGCAGCAGGCACTCAGCGACTACGAGGAACCGGTTATGGATCCAGCCATCCGCGAGGAGCTGGACGCCTATGTGGCGCGCCGCAAGGAGGAGATCGGCGCCGGCGAGCCCTAAGCGCCTGGAGTTCAACGAAAGAAAGGGGAAGCGCATGACAAGACAGCATTTGCTGGGCACAGTGTTAGCCCTCGCTCTTACCGCATCGGCACACGCCGCGAACGTCAAGGTGATCAATGACGACGCTTGGTTCGCCGAGGGCCCGATCTGGTACCAGGACAAGCTCTTCTACGTCGAATACGGCCGCGGCACTGTGGACGTTTGGGACGGCAAGAAGAACGCGATTTTCTGGAAGATGGATGGCTGCGGCCCTTCGGCCGTGCTGCCGACCGCGACGGGCGAATTCGTCGTCACCTGCTACGACAACAACACGATCGGCCGCATCTCGGCCGACGGCAAGACGCTGCCGGCCTACGACAAGGACACCGACGGCAAGCCGTTCAGCGGCCCCAATGATTTCGCGCCGGACAAGGAGGGCGGCATCTACTTCACCGGCTCCGGCAAGGGCGGTCCGCTGATCGACGCGTCGGCCTACTACATCGGCAAGGACGGCAGCGTGAAGAAGGTGGCTGGCGACCTGCACAATGCCAATGGGCTGGTCATGTCGAACGACGGCAAGATGCTCTACCTGGTCGAAACCGAGGACAACCGCATCATCGAGTTCGATGTCGGGGCCGATCACAGCTTGAGCAACCGTCGCGTCTTCCTTCGGCTCGACGATCTGTTCCCGAACCAGCCGCATATCTGGCCGGACGGCATCAAGATGGACAAGGCTGGCGAGATGTATATCGGCCAGAGCCCGCGCTCCCTCGACGCGCCGGGCAAGATCATAGTGGTGGACAAGGACGCCAAGCTCTTGCGCACGCTTTCGGTGCCGTCGCCGTCCATGCCGAACTTCGCCTTCGGGCCCGATGAAAAGGAACTTTACGTGATGGCCCTCGACCAGATCGATGCAGCACCTTGGCACGGCAAGGTCTACGAAGTGCCGAATAAGTAGCTGCGATCGTCGTGATCGTCGGATAGGAAGGAGGCTGGCCGCTTTGCAGCCGGCCTTTGCTTTCGCGCGATGACCGCTCAGCCGGCCATCCAGCCGCCGTCCACCATCAGGTTGATCCCGGTGACGTATGTCGCAAGGTCGCTGGCCAGGAAAAGCGCCGCGCCGGCGACATCGTTCGGCTCGCCAAGCCGCGGCCATGGCGTGCGGCGGCGCGAATAGTCGAGCGCATCAGGGTCGTTGGCGATGCCCGGCTTGCCGGTGATGATCTTGCCGGGAGCTATCGCATTGCAGACGATCAGGTCCTCGGCGTGATCGACCGCGATCTGGCGCGTCATCTGCACGATCGCGCCCTTGCTGACCGAATAGGGGAAATCGCCCGGGCAGGCGACCATACCGTGCTGCGAGGCGATATTGATGATGCGCCCGCGTACGCCGTTGACCGGCTCCTGCCTGAGCATCTGCAGCACCGCCTGTTGCGAGCAGTAGAAGAAGCCGGTGACGTTGACGTCGATCACCTTCGCCCATTGCTCCGGCGTGGTCTGGAGCAGATTGGTCGAGGTATAGACCGCGGCGTTGTTGACTAGGATATCGAGCCGCCCGAACCGGTCCACCGCCTGCCGCATCATGGTTATGACGGCCTGCTGATCGGCGATGTCCGTGGAGATGAAGATCGCCTCACCGCCAGCCGCTTCGATCAGCCGGACCGTTGTTTCGCCGCCTTCGATAGCTTCCTCGCGCGTATCGGCGACCACCACCTTCGCGCCGTCCTGCGCGTAGCGTTGCGCGATGGCGCGGCCGATGCCGGAGCTCGCGCCGGTGACAATGGCAACCTTGCCGTCCAGAAGACCCATCTTGCCTGCCTCAGCTTTCCCACCGCACCACTTGGCCTTGTCCCGGGTTGACCAGCGCGCCGTCACGCGTGATTTCCTCGCCGCGCAGGAACACCTGCCGCAAGGTGGCTGAAACGCTCCAGCCGTCAAACGGCGTGTAGCCGGCCTTTGACTTCTGGTCGGCATCGCGGATGGCAAAGGTTCGCGTCGGGTCGATGATGAGGATGTCGGCATCGTGGCCGACGGCCAGCCTGCCCTTGCGCCGGCCAAGCCCGAACCGGTCGGCCGGATTGGCCGCGCACAGGCGCGCGATGTCGCGCAGCCCAATCAGGCCTTCGTCGACGAGCTTGAGCATGACGGACAGCAGCGTCTGCAGTCCGGGCATGCCGCCCGGGATGTCCGCGAAAGCCGGATAGTCGGCGGCCTTCTCAGCAGGGCTGTGTGGCGCGTGATCGGTGGCGATGATGTCGATCAGCCCGGCCGCTACAGCCTCGCGGAGGCGCTGCACATCTTGCCTCGGCCGGAACGGCGGTGATCCCTTCAGCCGCGCGCCTTGCTTTTCGTAGTCGTCCGCACAGAAGAACAGGTTCTGGGGTGTCGTCTCGACGCTGGCATCGGCAAGATCGCGCAGGCGCCGCCAGGTCTCGACGCCGAGCGAAGAGTTGATCTGGCGGACATGAACGCGCGCGTCGGTCTCGGCCGCCGCCAGCAGCGCCCGCGCGATGCCGTTGGCCTCGGCCAGTGGGGGCCGGCTTTCGCGGAACGCTGCGATGTCGCCAGAATGAACGCGCGCGGCGCTGCCCACCAGCAGCGATTGATCGCCGGGCGAGATGCCGACGATCGTCTTGAGCGCGCTCATCCGCTTCAGCGCGTGAAGAACGGTGTCCACCGTCGGAAAAAGAAACGGCTCTGGGACATCCGCCGTGAAAAGCTCGAACGACACCGGGGCAAGCGCCGCGAGCCTTTCGAGACCGTCCAGCCTCTCGCTGACAACAGCCTGGAAGCCGACATCGACGTTGAGCTTGCCTTCGGCCATCGACATCTTCTCGGCAAGCTGGTCTGCCGTCGCCGTCCAGGGCTCGTCGGTCGGCATGTCGAGCACCGTCGTCACGCCGCCGAGCGCAGCCGCATGCGTGCCCGACGAGAAGTCTTCCTTGTGGGTCAGTCCCGGTTCGCGCAGATGCGCGTGCGCATCGACGAGACCGGGCAGCAGCATACAGCCGCTTGCGTCGATCACCTTCCGCGCTTCGGCCGCCTCTCCTGGCTGGATCAGGGCCGCGATCCTGCCGGCGTTGATGGCAATGTCGCGGCGGGCTTCGCCATCTGCGTTGACGATCGTCGCGCCGCTGATGAGGGTTTCGAACATTCCGCTGTTCAGCCGGCACGCTTGCTGGCAAACGTCCGGTGATTGTCGAGCCAGTACCGCGCGATGCCTGCGCGCCGCATGAAGATCGCTCCCGGCGTCTTTTGCACGTGCTCGATCACCTCGCGCAGGCCGGACGCCCGGTTCGGCTGGCCCATCCAGCGCGCGTGCACGCAGATATTGAGCATCCGTCCGCCCGTCTCTTCTGCCTCCCACAGCATGTAATCGATGGCCGAGCGGCAATCCTCGGCAAAGTCGCGTGGATTGCTGTAACCCGGCGCGATGAGGAAGCGGCTGTCGTTGAGCGTCTTGGAATAGGGCACGACCAGGATTTTCTCCTCGCCATGGTCGACGAAATAGGGCAGCTCGTCGTTGCAGGGATCGGAGTGGTAGAGAAAGCCGCCCTCGCGCACCAGCAGATCGCGGGTGTTGACGCTTGGAAACGAGCGGCAGTTCCAGCCGAGCGGCCGCCGGCCAAGCACCCTCTCGTAAAGTGCGATCGCTTCGTGCAACTGCCGCTCCTCTTCCTCGCGCGGCATGCCGGGATAATCGGTCCAGCGCAGCCCGTGACCGAGCAGGTCGTGACCGCGCGCATTCATCCACTCGGCGACGGCGGGATTCTTCTCCAGCGCCACTGCGCAAGCCGACACCGTGATCGGCACATCGTAGCGGTCGAACAGCCGAGCCAACCGCCAGACCCCGGCCCGGCTGCCATATTCGAAATGCGTTTCGGTGCCGAGGTCGCGATGCGGTGAAAGGCCGGGGTTGTTGTACTCGCCCCAATTGTCGTTGCGGCCGTCATCCAGCCAGTTGTACTCCGACCCTTCCTCGTAGTTCAGCACGAGATTGATCGCGACTTTCGCGCCGTCCGGCCAGGTGACATAGGGCGGGTTCGGTCCATAGCCGACGAAGTCGCGCGGCTGGACCGGTTGTGAGGCAGCGCTTGTCATGGCAATCCCTCTCACTTCATCTCGTTGGCCGAAATCCAGTCCATATAGGCGTGGAACGCCTCCTTGCCCGGGCGCGGCCGCCATGCCGTATCACGCATGATCCGCGCGATGTCGTAGGCGCCCCACATGCCGCCTTTCAGCGACACGTCCTGTAGGATATTGGCGTCTTCTCCAGGCGTCACCTCAACCTTCAGCGCCGGAACACGCTCCTTTGCCCAGGCGATGATCTCGCCGATGGTCTGGCTGGAGCCGGAGCCGATATTGTAGTGGCGGTAATTGAGGCGCGGCGCATCGAGCAGCGCGAGGATCGCGGCAGCGACATCGGTCGAGGCAAGATAGTCGCCCACCGGCTCCAGACTGTTCGGCCGGATCGTTTCGCCGGCCAGGGCCATGTGCGCAACACGGTTGGGGACATGGCGGAAGTTGCGGCTCTCGGTCGCGCGATCCATCGGGCCGTAGACGGAAGCAAGCCGGACCGAAACCGCCGACAGGCCGAACAGGTCGGCATAGCGGTTGGTCACCATCTCGGAGGCGAATTTTGAGATGCCGTAAAGCGTCAACGGCGCGACGTAGCCGTCCTCCGGCAGCGGCTCGCCGCTCCAGTCGGGGCCATTGTGTCGATAGATGGCTCCCGAGCTGACATAGATGAAGCGCTTCACGTTGGCCTGCGCGCGTGCCCATTCGAGCATGCGCACTGTGCCCATGAGATTGACATCGACGATGCGAGCCGGGTCCTCGGCCTCCGGCTGGCGCTTGGCCTCCGAGGCGCTGCCGCGCGAAATCGGTGTGATCGTCGCGCCATGTACGATCGCGGTGATGTGCTCGTTGTCGAGTGCGGCGGACCACCCCGCCGGGTCGAGGATATCCGCGCTGATCACTTTGAGCCGGTCGCGCACCGGAGCGAAATGCCTTTCGGCCGCGGCGTCGAGGCCGGCGCGATCCAGGATGACGGCGCGCGCGGCAGGGTCGCGGTCCAGCCAGGCACGCGCCACCACACTCATGACGAAGCCGGTGCCGCCTGTGACGAGAAGGGTCATGTCTTGAAGCCTCCTATGCTGGAATGGATTCAACGCACCGCATAGCCGCCATCCACCAGGAGGTCGGTGCCGGTGACGAAGGAAGCGTCGGACGAAAGCAGAAAGGCGCAGGCGGCTGCGATCTCTTCGGGCTCGGCAATTCGTCCGAGCAGATGCGCAGGCCCTAGACCCTTGTCGGCCGCCTCCAGACTGGGCCAGCGCTGCAGCAGGCGCGCGGTCGCGACCGCTCCCGGTGACAGGCTGTTCACCCGGATGTTCTGATCCGCATGGTCGACGGCCATGGCCTTCGCCAGATGCACAAGCCCCGCCTTCGCCGCGCAATAGGCCACCGCCTTGCCGACGGCGACGCGCGCGAATTGCGAGCCGATGAAGACGATCGACCCGCCGCCGCTCGATGCCATCAGCGGCACGGCGAATTTGGAGATCAGGAACGCGCCGGTCAGGCTGACGTCGAGTTCCAGCCGCCACTTGTCCACTGCAAGGTCGGCGACGGTGCCGTCGGTCGAGGGAGCCGCGGCGTTGTGGACCAGACCGTCCAGCCGGCCGAATGCTTGAGCTGTCGCGTCGACAGCATCTTGGACCGAGTCCGGATCGGTGACATCACAGTCGACAGCCAGAGCATTCGGCCCAAGGCTGGCGGCAAGCGCCTTCGTCGATGCCGTGTCCCGATCCGAGCAGGCGACACGGGCTCCCTCGTCGGCGCAGCGGCGCGCGATCGCCGCGCCGATGCCGCTCGCGGCGCCCGTGATCAGAACGAACTTGCCATCCAGACGGTGGGGAAGGGCGCTGTTCACGGCTCGCCTCCGCACGGCTGCGCAACCGCGACACTGACCGGGCGCCGCCGCAGATTGATGCAAGCCGCAACCGCCACCAGAATGCCGCCGGTGCCGAGCACGAACAGCATGGCCTGCGGCGCGGTACGCTCCATCAGTCCCGCGGCGAGACCCGGCGTCAGGATGTTGCCGATCGAATAGAGCAGAAGCAGCGTGCCCGAAGCCGCCACCATGTGCCGGCTGTGCATGCGCGAATTGGCGAAGGCGATGGCCACAGGATAGACCGTGAGCGCGGTTGCTCCATAGAGGAAGAACAGCAGGAAGAGCAGCGGCAGCGGTCCGCTGCCCAGCCAGGCGATAGAGGCGCATAGCGACACGGAAAGCAGTCCCTGGACAAGCAGCATGATGCGCCTGTCGAACCGGTCGGACAGCCATCCGATAGGCGTCTGCGCCAGCATGCCGGCAATGCTGACGGTCGTCACCAGGCCGACAGTGGCGGCGGCGGACAGTCCGATCTTGGCGCCGTAGATCGGCGTCAGCACGAAAATGTTCATGTTGGTGATGCCTGCCTGGAAGATGCTGACCACCGTTACCGGAGCGAGACGCAGCAACTGGACGACGCCATAGCGTTCGTCCTGCGCCGGGATATCGGCCAGGGACGGCTCGGTTTGCTCGGCGGGCAGGGCAGGCCAAGGCCTGGAGACAAACCGTGCAAGCGCCGACAAGAGCACCGTCGCCGCGCTGACGGCGAACAAATGCGGCGAATGCGCGCCGACGATCTCCAGCAAAAGCTGTCCGAACAGCACCGCGACCGCCGTCGTCAGCATGTAGATGGAAAACAGCCTGCCGCGATTGTGCTGGTCTGCATAGAGGTTGATCCAGCTTTCGCAGACAACGAACATTGCCGCCATGGCAAGCCCGCCGAGCAGCCGGAAGCAAAGCCATGCCGGCATGAAATCGGTGAGCGCGAACCCCGCGGCGGCGAGGCTTGCAAGCACGGTTATGGCGAAGAAGGCGCGCTCATGGCCGACGCGCGACACCAGCGGACGCGCGACGAGGCAGCCGATGAGAAATCCGACCGGGTAAGCGGTCAGCACCAATTGCACTTCGGAGGGGTCGATTCCCGGCGCGCTCAATGCCAGCGAGACCGCGGTGGTCAGCATGGCGCTGCCGGTGCCGGCCAGGCAGATGCGCGCCATGATCGACAGGATGGCGCGCGACCGTTCGGCCTGACGCCAGAGGCGGCCCAGTGAAGCTGGCCTCGTCATGAACGGTCGCTCGCCTCGTCCGGATGCCTGGGACTCTCCAGCGCTTCCGCCGGAATGTGGCAGGCGATCTCGTGCGTGGCGGACATCCTGCGGATCGGTGGCGGTTCCCTGTCGCAGATCGAACCCAGCTTGCGATGGCAGCGGCTGGCAAAGCGGCAGCCGCGCGGGACATCGACGGGGCTCGGCGTGTCGCCGGTCAGCGTGATGCGGTTGCGCTCTGCCCCTTCCGGTTTGGTGCTGCGGATCGCCGAGATCAGCGCCTCGGTGTACGGATGGGTTGCACCGCCGAAGATCTCCTCGACGGTGCCTTTTTCCATCACCTTGCCGAGATACATCACCACGACCTTGTCGGCGACGTGGCGCACCAGCGCCAGGTCATGGCTGATGAACAGCATCGTCGCATGCCGGGTCTTCTGGATGTCGAGCAGCAGCGTCACCACGGCCGCCTGCACGGAGACATCCAGCGCCGACACAGGCTCGTCGGCGACGATCAGCGACGGATCGGAGGCGAAGGCGCGGGCGATGGCGATGCGCTGCTTCTGCCCGCCGGACAACTGGCTCGGCCGGCGGGCGGCGAAGTCCGGCGAAAGCCGGACCATCTCCAGCAGCTCGCGCATGCGCTGGTCGATGGCCGCCTTGCCCTTGCGGATGCCGAACTTCTTCAGCGAGCGACGGATCGAGAAGCCGGCGCTGTGCGACGGATTGAGCGTCGAATCCGGATTCTGGAACACCATCTGGATCGATTGCAGCAGGGGCTTCGGCCGCGCGCTCGCTTCGATCGCGGCGATGTTTTCGCCAGCCATGCGGATTTCGCCCGAAGTGGCGCGGTCGAGGCCGGTGACGATACGCGCCAGGGTCGACTTGCCGCAGCCGGATTCGCCGACCAGCGCGACGATCTCGGCCTTGCCGGCCTCGAAGGATACGGCCTCATTGGCCTTCAGCGTCTTGTGGTAACCGAGGTGATAGAACTTGGTGATGTCGGAGAAAGTGATCTCGGCTGCCGGTGCCGCACTCTCGCCGGATAGCGGCGGAAGCTCCCGATGAGCCACCTCGAGTTCGGGCCAGCGCACGCAGCGCACAACATGCCGCTCGCCGACCGGTTCCAACGTCATGCCAGCCCGGTCGCACAGGCCGGCGCGGAAACCGGCGCAGCGCGGACCAAACAGGCAGCCGCGCGGCCGCTCCGACGGCAGCGGGATATTGCCCGGAATGGCGGCAAGCGTGCGGCTGTGCTTGCCCTGCCCGATATCGGGAATGCAGTCGATCAGCCCTTGCGTGTAGGGATGGCGTGGCCGGCCGAACAGCTCGCGCGTCGGCGCCTCCTCTACCAGCTCGCCGGAATACATGATGCCGACCCGGTCGCAGCTTTCGGCGATCAGACCGAGATTGTGCGAGATGAACAGCAGGCTGGTTCCATAGCGACGGCGCAGCTCGCCGATCAGATCGATCACCGCCGACTCCACCGTCACGTCGAGACCGGTGGTCGGCTCGTCGAGCAGGAGCAGCGACGGCCGCCCGAGCAGCGCCATGGCGATGACGACGCGCTGCTGCTGGCCGCCCGAAAGCTGGTGCGGATAGCGCTTCAGCATGTCGCCGGCATCGGGCAGGCGCACGTCCTTCAGCATGGCGGCTGCCATGTCGAGCGCCTCGACGCGACTTGCGCCGAGATGAAGCATCGGCACCTCGGCAAGCTGCGCGCCGATCGTTTTGACCGGATTGAGCGCGCTCATCGGGTCCTGGTAGACCATGGCGATGCGCCGCCCGCGTATGGCGCGAAGCTTATGCGCCGGTGCGTTGACCAGTTCCTCGCCTTCGAAGCGGATGCTGCCGCCGGCGACGACGCCTGTCGCACCGAGATAGCCCATGATCGCCATCGCCGTGGTGCTCTTGCCGCAGCCGGATTCGCCGACCAGCCCGAAGCTTTCGCCGGGCTTCACCTCGAAAGACAGCTTCGGCACCGCAACGATCGTCTCGGCCTTCCCGCGAAACTCGATGCGCAGATCTCGGACAGCGAGGAGCGGCGTCTCGGACGCACGCTCGCCTTGCGTCGAAATCGGCTCGGCGACCATCGTCATGGCTTCCAGGCCTCCCGCAGGCCGTCGGCCAACAGGTTGAAACCCAGAACCAGGCTGACGATGGCGATTGAGGGCAGCACCGACATCAACGGCCAGACGTTGAGCACCGTCGTGCTTTCCTTGACCATGCCGCCCCAGTCCGGGTTGGGCGGCGGCAGGCCAAGGCCAAGGAAGCCGAGAATGCCGATGGTGATGATGGTGTAGCCGATGCGCAGACAGGCATCGACGATCAGCATGCCGCGGCAGTTGGGCAACAGCTCGACAAGCATGATGTATAAAGTACTTTCGGCGCGCAGCCTTGCGGCGGCGATGTATTCCTGCTCCTTCAGGCCGAGTACCAGCCCGCGCGTTATTCGCCCGATTCCTGGCGCCGAGGCGATCGTCGTGGCGATGACGATGTTGATTATCGATGGCCCGATATTGGCGATCAGGATGACGTAGAGGACCAGCACCGGGAAGGCGAGGATGATGTCGGAAAGGCGGCTGATCACGGCATCGATCCAGCCGCCGTAATAGCCGGCGATCATGCCGAGCGTGATGCCGACGATCATGGCGACCGCGACCGAAAGCGGCGCGACGACCAGCACGGTGCGAGCGCCGAAGATCAGGCGAGACAACTCATCGCGGCCGAGAATGTCGACGCCGAGCCAATGCGCCGCCGATGGCGTCGGGTCGGCTAGCGCCATCACATCCTGCTCGGTCGGAGAATAGAGCGGCAGCACCGGTGCGAGGATCGCCGCAAGCACCCAGAAGCCGACCAGGAACAGCCCGACCAGTGCGGTAGGCGAGCGCAGGATGCGCGCCCATTTGAGGCGTGCCCTGCCCGTTGCCTTGACGGCTGTCGCCTCCATCGCTCTCTGCTCGACCAGTGCGCTCATCGCAATCTTATGCGTGGATCGAGCAGCATGTAACCGAGATCGCCGACGAATTGCGTCGTGACCGCGATGGCGACGGTGATCAGCGTTGCCGCCTCGATGGTCGCGATATCGCCGAAGAGGCTGGCATCGAGCAGCAGCCGACCGAAGCCGGGATAGGCGAAAACGAGTTCGGTCACCACCACGCCGCTGATCAGGAAGTTGATCTGCAGGAGCAGCACCGTGAACGGGGCGATCATCGCGTTTCGCAGGGCATGGCCGATGACGACCTGGCGTGTGCTCATTCCCTTCAGTACCGCGGTGCGGATGAAGGGCTTTTCCATCACCCCGATCATGGACACGCGGATCATGCGCGCGACATAGCCGAAATCATAGATGACGAGCACCGCCACCGGCAGCACGAGCTGCGAGGGAACGGACCAGCCGCCCTCTGTATCGAGCGGGCTGGTGCCCGGCAGCACCGGCCAGAGAATGACGAATAGGGTGACCAGAAACACGCCCGACGCGAATTCCGGGATCGAGGTGAAGGTTATGCAGATCACCGACAGGAGCCGGTCGAGCACGCCGCCTTCCTTCAGGCCGGATAGGATGCCGAAGACGATCGACAGCGGCACGATCAGCAGAAAGGCCAGCCCGGCCAGGATCGCCGTATTGCCGAGCCGGTTCCAGATGACGTCGTTGACGGGCAGCTTGTTCAGCGTCGAATAGCCGAAATTGCCGAAATACTGCGCGCCGCGCGGATCCTTGAAATTGAGCCCGGTGCTCGGGTCCTGGAGCGGATCCGGAATGATGCCGAGCAGCACGCCCGCCCAGCGCCCGTAGCGCACCAGCAGCGGATCGTCGGCCCTCAGCTTCTTGGTCAGGAAATCGACCTGCTCTTGCGTTGCGAACGGCCCGAGCGATTTGCGCGCGACGCTGCCCGGGGTGAACTCGCAGACGGCGAATACCAGAAACGACGCCGCGACCATGGTGAGCAGCATCATCGCCAGCCGTTTCGCCACGAATATTGCCATCAGCCGGACGTTTCCGTTCTGGGTGCGAGTGGAAAGGAACGCCCGGCCGTTCTGTCGCCGGCCGGGCGCAGCGTGGTCTAGGCGGAGGCGACCGCATAATCCTTGGCGAAGATGTACTGTGATGGATGCAGTTCGAATCCCTGCACCTTCTTGTCCATGACGGTCGAGAAGATGCGCCAGAACGGCTGCACGATCGGGCCCTCGTCCTGCATGATCAACTCGATCTTCTCCATCACCTTGCTGCGCTCCTTCGGGTCGAGGATGCCCTCGGCTTGGGTCAGCAGCTTGTCGAATTCGGCGTTCGAGAAATGCGATTCATTCCAGGCGGCATTGGAGCGGTAGGCGAGGCCGAGCGTCATGATGGCGAGCGGGCGGTGGCCCCAGGCGGTCAGGCTGAAGGGCGCGCTGGTCCACACTTCCCAGTACTGCGCGCTCGGCAGCGACTTGATGTTGGCCTTGATGCCGATGTCCTTCAGCTGTTCGGCCATCGCCTGTGTCGTGTTGAGCTCCCAGATCGGGTCGGGTCGTGTCACCAAATCCAATTCGAAACCGTCGGCATGGCCGGCGTCGGCCATCAGCTTCTTCGCCTTCTCGACGTCGCGCGGCCATTTGGGCAGCGCGGCATATTCGGGGTGCGACGGCGCCACATGGTGGTCCTCGGCCGGAGTGCCGGCGCCGAGCAGGACGGTCTGGATGATCTTGTCGCGGTCGAGCGCATGGCGCATGGCCTGGCGCACGCGCTTGTCCTTGAACTGCTCGACATCGGGATGCATGCGCATGACGATGGTTTGCGTCGTCTCGACCTTGTGGACCGAGACATGCGGGAAGGCCTTCATCGAATTGATCTGCACCGCGTCGGCTTCCGACAGGCCATCGACCTGCTTGGACGCCATCGCCGCGATGCCGGCGCCGGGATTGTCGCCGAGGTCGACGAATTCGAACGTGTCGAGATGCGCAGCACCGCCCCAATAATCGGCCCGCGCCTTGTACTTCGCGCCCTTGCCGACCGTGTATTCGACCATCTCGAACGGACCGGTGCCGTTGGCGCTCGGGCCGAAGGCGCCGTTGTCCTTCGGATCGAGGATGAACATCGGATAGTGGAAGAGATGTTCGGCGACCGCGATCTGCGGCGAGAACAGGTTCAGCCGCACCGTGCTGTCGTCGACCTTCTCGATCGCCTTGTCGGACCAGAGCCGGCTCGACTTCTTCGGATTGCCCTTGTCGTCCTTCTCGCCGGTATCGTACTCCTCGACGAGATAGCCGGTGAACAGGCCGAGCACCGAGGAGCCGACTTTGGGATCGCTGACACGCTTCAGGTTCCAGACCACGTCGTCGGCATTAAGCGCCCTGCCGTCACGCCATTTCACATCCTTGCGGATGTGCAGCGTCCAGGTCTTCAGGTCATCGCTGACGTCCCACTTCTCCAAGAGATAGGGGTGAGTGATGTTGTTGCGGTCGGTAAAGGTCAAATATTCGCAGACCTGGCGGATGACGTTGGATTTTTCGGCGAAGTCGGCCAGATGCGGATCCTTGATCTCCATGCAGCGCATGCCGATGCGCAAATTGCCGCCTTTCGGCAGGTCGCCGGCACGCGCTTGCGTCGCCGGGTCGATGATGCCGGCCATGGAATAGGCCGCGCCGGCCGAAAGCCCGAGCAGCGTCGACTTGCGCAAGAAGTCCCTGCGGCTGATCTCGCCCTCGTTAAGCTGATCGAGCAGTGTCGGAATATAGGGATGCGATGTCTTGTCCAAGGTCTCAACCTCCGAGTTGTCGCGATGCGCGTGCCGGACAGGGCGCTTCGGCGCTGTCTTTTCGACTGGTGCGGAACCGGTTTTGAAGGCCGCGGCGCGACCGCGCCGCCGGACCGTCAAGACGCATGGACGACGAGAGGCATGCCGGTCTGACCGGTCTGTCTCCGCGCTCGGAATGCAGGTCCATGGCGGGTGGCTCCCATTGGTGGCGCCGCTGGTCGCGGCTGCTCAATTCCCCGCCAAAAGCTACACCCGGCCTCTATGCCTACAAACGAAGATTGATGTGGCTATGACCTCGTTTTTTTTGCTCTTAACTGCCCCAAAAAGCAGCAGCCAGCCCCAATAGCAGGCTTTACAGTCGTTTCCCGAGCTTTCTACATTGCCGGCGTTCGAAAAAGTGGGGTCATGTTGTCGGCACAAGAGCCAGCACGAACCCCTGTTGTTATCCGGCCCGTCGCCCGGCCGTCCGGCTCCGGCACACAGCCACAAGGAACACGTAAATGCGGACCCATGCCCAGGCTGTTGTGATCGGCGGCGGCCTGATCGGATGCTCGATCCTCTATCATCTGACCAAGCACGGCTGGAGCGATGTCGTGCTGTTCGAGCGCGACGAGCTCACCTCGGGCTCGACCTGGCATGCTGCGGCCAACATTCACGGCTTGCACGACTCGACCAATATCAGCCGCCTGCAGCATTACACCATGGCGCTCTACAAGGAGCTCGAGAAGGAGACTGGTCAGGGCTGCGGCATCTTCCAGCCGGGATCGCTTTATCTCGCCCAGACCGAGGCGCGTGAACATCAGCTCCGGCTGCAGGAAGCCAAAGCGCGCCGCTACAAGATGAACTTCTACGAGGTCGACCGGGCGGAGGCCGAGCGGCTGCACCCGCTCGTCGACTTCGACGGCATACGCTGCATCATGTACGAACCCGAAGGCGGCAATGTCGATCCTTCGGGCGTGACGGCCGCCTACGCGGCCGGCGCGCGCCAGCGCGGCGCCGAGATCCACCGCTTCACCGCGGTGACCGGAACGGAGCAGCAGCCGGACGGCAGCTGGATCGTGCGCACCACCAAGGGCGACGTCCGCACGCAATGGGTGGTGAACGCCGCCGGTCTGTGGGCGCGTGAGGTCGGCGCCATGGCCGGGTTGGCCCTGCCCCTCATCCCGACCGAGCACCAGTATTTCGTCACCGAGACCATCCCAGAGATCGCCTCGATGGGCCGGCGCCTGCCTTCGGTCGCCGACCGCGATGGCGAATATTACCTGCGCCAGGAGGGCCTCGGCCTGTTGATCGGCGCCTATGAGCGGGCGATGAAATTCTGGGCCGAGGACGGCACGCCCCAGGATTTCGGCCACGAGCTGTTCCCGGACGATCTGGAACGCATCGAGGAGAACATGATGCGCGCCATCGCCCGCGTGCCGGCGGTCGGCGCTGCCGGCGTCAAGAGGGTGATCAACGGACCGATGATCTGGTCGCCGGACAGCGCCGCACTGTTCGGCCCGGTGCCGGAGCTGCGCAACTATTTCTGCTGCGCCGGCATCATTCCGGGCTTTTCGCAATCCGGCGGCCTCGGGCGCCTGGCGGCCGAGTGGATGATCGAGGGCGAGCCGACGCTCGACATGTTCGGCTGGGATCTCGCCCGCTTCGGCCACTGGGCGGGCAAGGCATTCGTCAAGGCGCGCGTGCAGGACCAGTACAGCCATCGCTTCAAGATCCATTTCCCGAACGAGGAGCGCGCTGCGGGCCGGCCTGTGCGCACACGGCCGGCCTATTCCATGCAGAAGGAAAACGGCGCGGTGTTCGGCCTGAACTTCGGCTGGGAGCATCCGCTGTGGTTCTCGATCGACGGTGAGCCGCGCGAGGAGACGATCGGCTTCACCAGGCAGAACTGGTGGCACCCTGTCGGCCGCGAGGCGCGCATGCTGCGCGACCATGTCGGCATCATCGACATCTCCAACTTCGCCAAATACGAGGTGAAGGGGCCGGGCGCCGAGGCCTGGCTGAACGCGCTTTTCGCCAACAAGATTCCCTCGCGGGTCGGACGATCCTGCCTGACGCCGCTGATCGGCAAGCGCGGCGGCATCGCCGGCGACTTCACCGTCACCAAGCTGGCGGAGGACGAGTATCGCGTCTTCGGCTCCGGCATGGCCGAGCGCTATCATCAGCGTTTCTTCAAGATGCTGCCCTTGCCGGAGGGCACGACGTTCCGTTCGCTCACCGAGAACATGTGCGGCTTCAACGTCGCCGGGCCGAAGTCGCGCGCGGTGCTGCAGCGCTTGACCAATGACGATTTGACGACGGCGTCGTTCCCCTTCATGGCCTCGCGCCGCATCACCGCTGCCGGCCTCGATGTCATTGCGCTGCGCGTCTCCTTCACCGGCGATCTCGGCTGGGAGCTCTATTGCGAGGAGAAGGACCAGACCGCTCTTTACAACGCCCTGCTCGACGCGGCGCGTCAGGAAGGCGGCGGGCCGGTCGGCTCGCGCGCGCTGATGTCGCTCAGGGTGGAGAAGGGCTATGGCAGCTGGGGCCGCGAATACTCGCCCGAATACTGGCCGCAGGAAGTGAAGTTCGACCGCCTGATCAAGATGGATAAGGGCGACTTCCTCAACCGCGACGCCTACGCCGCGCTGGCATCGAAGCCGGCCCGCGACGAGCTGATCATGATCTCGATCGAGGCGAAGGATGCCGACGCCACGGGCGGCGAGCCGATCTTCCTTCCCGATGGCACGCCGGTCGGCCAGGTCACGTCTGGCGCCTACGGCTATCATGTCGGGATGTCGCTGGCGCTCGGCTATGTGAAGGCCGGCTCGGTGAAATCGGGCGATGCCGTCACCGTCGCGATCCTCGGCCGGCCGCATAATGCCGTGTTGCTCGACAGGCCGCCCTTCGATCCCGATGGCAAGCGGCTGAGGGCCTGACCGGTGCTTGCCCGCCCGGTGACCCGCAACAGCACAGCGGCGTGAGCGGCACGAATGGCGCGGCGCGCGCATCAGCTGGTCGTCAAAGGCGGTAGGGTCGCCTTGGATGACGGTTGGCGGGATTGCGACGTCGGCATCGATGACGGCCGCATTGCCGCGATAGATTCAGGCCTGCAAGGTGGGCAAACCATTGACGCCGCGGGCCTGTGGGTGATGCCGGGCGGCATCGATGCCCACTGCCATCTCGACCAGCCTGTTTGGGGCGGGGCCGGTAACGCCGACGATTTTGAATCGGGCTCCATCTCGGCCGCATTCGGCGGTACGACCTGCATCGTGCCCTTCGGCATGCCGGGTCCAAATATGACCACTGTGGATGCGCTCGAACGGGCGATGGGTTGCGCGGCCGGCCGTTCCATCGTCGACTACGGCCTCCATGCGGTGGTGACGACGGGGACCGGCGCCAACGTCGAGGCACAACTTAGCCAATTGGCCGGGCATGGCATCGCTTCGGTCAAGCTTTTCATGACCTACCAGGGCTTCGCGGTCGACGACGACCTGTTCTTCACCGTGCTCGATACGGCGAGGAAGCTCGGCTGGATTGTCATGGTTCATGCCGAGAACGATGCCGCCATTCGGCGCACGCGGCAGCGGCTGATCGAGCTTGGCCGCACCGAGATGCGCTATCACGCCGTGGCGCACAGCGAGATCATGGAGCGCGAGGCGACCCATAGGGCTCTGGCGCTGGCGGAGATGACCGGCGCCCGCATGACCATCGTCCACGTGTCGTCGCAACAGTCCGCCGAGGAGGTCGCGCGGGCGCGTCAGCGCGGCGTCGACGTCGCGGCCGAAACCTGCCCGCAATACCTCTTCCTCGGTGCCGCGGACCTCGACCGCCCAGGCAGGGACGCTGCCCGCTTCGTCTTTTCGCCGCCGCCGCGCACGCCGCATAGCCGCGAGCATCTCTGGCGGCTGCTGGCGGAGGGTGGCCTCGACCTCTGGTCGTCCGATCATTCGCCCTATTATTTCGCCGACAAGATCGGCAAGGCGCCGGAGCCAGGTTTCACCACGACATTGAGCGGTATTCCGGGCCTGGAAACCAGGCTGCCGCTGCTGTTTTCCGAAGGGCTGCTGACGGGGCGCCTTTCGCTGCAGCGATATCTGGATCTGACCTCGCGCAATGCCGCTGCGATCTACGGTCTCGGCCACCGCAAGGGTCGCATCGCCCCCGGCCTGGACGCTGATCTCGCGCTCTGGGACCCGGCACGCAAGTGGACCATCAGCCACGAAATGCTGCACTCGCGCGTCGACTTTTCGCCTTACGAAGGCATGGCGGTGACGGGCAAGCCGATCACCGTGCTGCTGCGTGGTGAGCCGCTGATCGCGGGCGAAAAGCTGCAGGCGCAAGCTGGTTTCGGCGGCTTCGTCGCGCGCCGTCCGTCCGATCCGGCAAAGGCCGGCACGGCTGTGGAGGACACCACGCCATGGCTCGACCCCTGATTGGGCGACTTGGAATATCGGCCTGGCAGAACGTCGGACTTACAGCTTGGGTCGCAAGGTCCGAAATGTGACCGAGTAGCGGTGTTCTGCGAGCGGCGGAATGCTGTGCTCCCATTCGTTGCGCGCCGGACCGGCCATGAGATAGGCGGATCTCGGCTCGACCTCGATCATCTGCCGGTCCCATGTCGCGCCGTTCCTGCGGCGCAGCCGGAAACTGCAGGATGCCAGCAGGGAGACGCCTGCGACGAGCTCGAAATGGGGCTTGTCGCGATGCCAGCCGATGCCCGCGCCAGGCCGGTATTCGTTGATCAGCACCTGCGAGAATTCCGACGCGGGCCGACCGGCGAAGACGGCGACCTTGTCGCGAAGCGGCAGCAGGAAGTCGGGTATGGCCGGTGCTTCCACGACCTCGCGGCGGTCGTAGTCGTAACGCAGCCCGAAGCCGATAACCTGCCTGTTAGCAAGATGGCCATGGAAGTCGAAGGGCTTGAACGGCAGGCCTTCGATGCAGCGGACCAACGCGCTTTCTTCGTTACGCGTGATCAGCTCCGGCCGGTAGCGGAATCCTTCCGGCAGGCTGTTCGGGATACCGAAAAGATCTCCTTGGCGGACTTGCGCCGTGGCGCTCGATTTCGTTGACGGCATAAACCTCAGATAGGCAATTCGGCGGGTCTCGCAAGGCCCTGATCCGTCGGCAGCCTGTGCGACGGAACCCATTGACAGCTACGGGAATTACGCATTGGCCAACGGGGCGCTCGTCATGCCTTCCACCGCCATCCGGAACATCTATTACGACCCGGCGACGAAGATCCTTTCGGTATGGTTTGTCCCGAGCGGCGACCGCTATGACTATGAGCAGGTTGAGCCAGAGACCCACGCGGCATTCAAGGCTGCTCGGTCCAAGGGCCGGTTCTTCAACGAGTTCGTGCGCGACCGATACAGCTTCCATCTGGTGGCGCAAGGACCGCAGCATTGAACCAGAGCCCCGCTCCCATGCCCTGCTCGAAGCCACCCCTCCTGTCGTTGGGCAGGGCCTGTTAGCCTTATTGCTCAGCTACGGTTCGAACTGGGGAATTGGTATCTACCGGTGTGACTTTCGATCGGTTGTGCGAGCTTGCGCAGCGCCGGTGCGCACCGCCGCGTGGCAGTCAACCTCCCTTGCGCGGAACGTTCCTCTGCTGTCCCGGCGTGCTCTGCCTCCGACTTCCCTCGATGCTGTCACAGTCGCGTGAGCTTCCGGGCCTTCGCCTGCAAAATTCGGAACAATGCCCCCGTTGAGAGGTTAGCGCCCCATAGCCAGCCCCGATGACAGCCAGCCTGGGAGCGAGCCATGTCCCGAATTTTTGCGCCAAGCGCGACCGGCCTCAGCCGGCGAAGCTTCATGACAGCTACTGTCTCAGCCGCCGCGGCGGCGCCCTTGCTCAGCTCCCCAACGAGAGCGGAAAAACCGGCCGCGACCCGTTCCGGCTTGAGGGAAACGGTCGCGGTGTCCTTGCGCATCAACAAGCAGCCTTACGAGCTTTCGCTGGATGCCAGGACCAGCCTGCTTGACGCCCTGCGGGACCATGTCGGCCTTACCGGCACGAAAAAAGGTTGCGACCATGGGCAGTGCGGCGCCTGCACCGTTCTGGTGGGCGGAAAGCGCGTGCTCTCCTGCTTGAGCTTCGCCGTGATGAACGACGGCAAGGAGGTGACGACCGTCGAAGGGCTTTCCTCGAGCGACGGCAAGCTGCATCCGATGCAGCAGGCCTTCATCGACCACGACGCGTTCCAGTGCGGCTACTGCACGCCGGGTCAGATCATGTCGGCCATCGGCTGCGTCAACGAAGGCCACGCCAACTCCGAGGACGACATCCGCGAATATATGAGCGGCAATATCTGCCGCTGTGCGGCCTACCCGAACATCGTCGCCGCGGTCGTCCAGGCGCGCGATCAGGCGAGAGGAACCTGACGATGCGCCCCTTCATCTATGAACGGCCGACAGATGTCTCCGCCGCGGTCGCCATCGCATCCCGCTTTACCACCGAGGACGACCAGCCGACACGGGCGAACGCGCAGTTCATCGCAGGCGGCACCAATCTTGCAGACTATATGAAACTTGGGGTGGCGGCGCCCAACCGGCTGCTCGACCTCAACCGGCTCGAAGAGCCAGGGCTGAGGCAGATCAGGGTTACCGACGACGGCGTGCGCTTCGGCGCCCTGGTGCGGATGGGCGAGGCTGCCGACCATGGCGAAGTCAAACGCCGCTATCCCGTCATTGCCGAAAGTTTGCGGCTGGCGGCAAGCGGCCAGATCCGCAACATGGCGAGCCTTGCCGGCAACATGCTGCAGCGAACGCGCTGCGAATATTTCCGCGAGCCCTCCTGGGCCTGCAACAAGCGGGTGCCGGGTTCGGGCTGCGCGGCGATGGAAGGCTTCAACCGCCAGCACGCGGTGCTGGGCGCCAGCGATGCCTGCATTGCCACCTATCACGGCGACTTTGCCCAGGCTCTGATTGCGCTCGATGCCGTTATTCGAGCCGAGGGGTCTCGCGGAGCGCGCGAAATTCCCTTTGCAAGGCTGCATCGGCTGCCCCGCGACACGCCGCATATCGAGACGGATCTGGCGGCGGACGAGATCATCACCGCCATCGAGGTGCCTGCCTTACCGTGGGCCCGGCGCTCGCGCTACCTGAAGATCCGCGACCGCGAGTCTTATGCCTTTGCGCTGGCCTCGGCGGCCGTTGCGCTCGACCTCGACGGCGACAGCGTCCGCGAGGCAAGGATTGCGCTCGGCGGGCTGGCGACGGTGCCGTGGCGCGCCGGCGAGGCCGAAGCGGCCCTGCAGGGCAAGAAGCTCGACGAGGCATCGGTAGGTGCGGCGGCGGACGCTGCCTTTGCCGGTGCCGAACCGCGCCAGCACAATGCGTTCAAGATCGAGCTCGGCAAGCGGACGCTGGTGCGCGCGCTGCTCGAAACGCGAGACATGAAGGTGTGACCATGGACCCAGCCGCTCCGAAGCCCAAGGAGAACATGGGCGAACCGCTGCCGCGCGTCGATGCGCGGCTGAAAGTCACCGGGCAAGCCCACTATCCGGCAGACCTGCCGACGGCAAACCTAGCCTATGGCGCGCTGGCCACCAGCAGCATCGCCAAGGGCAGGGTGACGAAGCTTCACCTGGACGATGCCCGTGCCGTGCCCGGCCTTCTCGACATCGTCACTTATGGCGACATGGACAAGGTCGAGAAGCCGAAATTCGGCAACGCCGGCGCGACCTCGATCGGACCGCTGCATGACAGGACGATTTTCCACGACGGCCAGATCATCGCCTTGGCCGTTGCCGAGACATTCGAGGCGGCGGAGGAGGCGGCCCAGTTGATCCGCGCCGATTACGAGGAAGAGAAACCGTCCGCGAGTTTCGATAGTCCCGGCACCAAAACCATTCCCGCCGCCGGCAAGAGTCCGCTGTTCAAGGAGGATGTGAAAGCAGGCGATTTCGACGCCGCCTATGCAGCCGCCGCGGTCAGGATCGACGCTCGGTATTCAACGCCCACCCAGCACCACAACCCGATCGAGCTGTTCTCCACGACGGCATTTTGGCAGGGCGATCAGCTCATCGTCCACGAGCCGTCCCAGAACGTCACCGGCTGGAAGGCCGAACTTGCGAGAGAATTGAAAATCGATCCGGCCAATGTGCGCATCGTCAGTCCCTTCATCGGCGGCGCCTTCGGCTCAAAAGGACCGATGACGCCGCGCACCGCCATCGTCGCAGTAGCCGCAAAACGTCTCGGGCGTCCCGTGCGCTGCGTGACGAGCCGCATGCAGGCTTTCGGCACACAGACTTACCGGGCCGAAACCCGCCACCGCATCCGGATCGGCGCCGGCGAGGACGGCCGCATCACCGCTTTCGCGCACGAAGGATGGGAGGTGACATCGCGCCCTGATCCCTATGTTGTCGGCGGCACCTCGGCGACCGGCCGCATGTACGACTACGGCTCGGTGTTGACGCATGTGTCGCTGGTCCAGGCAGATCGCAACACGCCGGGCTACATGCGTTCGCCGCCCGAGACACCTTACGTCTACGCGCTGGAAAACGCGATGGACGAGATGGCGGTGGCGCTTGGCATGGACCCGGTCGAGTTCCGCCGCATCAATGAGCCGAAGGCGGAACCGATCGGCAAGAAGCCCTTCTCCAGCCGCTCGCTGATCCAATGCTATGAACAGGCGGCCAATGCCTTCGGCTGGGCGAAGCGGGACCCCAAGGTCGGCGCGATGCGCGACGGCGACTGGCTGATCGGCATGGGCTGCGCCACCGCCATCTACCCCACCGCGGTGGCACCATGCGCGGCGCGCGTGCGCCTGACGTCGGATGGCGATGTGCGGGTGCAATGCGGCTCGCATGAGATCGGCACCGGCGTCCGGACAGTGGCCGCCCAGATGGCCTCGGAACGTCTTGGCGTTTCGATCGACAAGGTGACCGTCGAAATGGGCGACAGCAGCCTGCCTCCGGCCCCGGTCTCAGGTGGTTCGATTTCCACCGCAAGCGTCTGCTCGGCGGTTCTGAAGGCTTGCGATGCCATCCGGGCGAAGCTCTCCGCCGGAGCCACGGCCGAAGGCGGCCCGCTTGCCGGCTCACATAACGAGGAACTGGACCTTGACGGCGGCAAGCTTGCGGCCAGGGGCGGAGCGTCCGCGAAGATCGAGGACGTCTTCAAGGCGATGCAAATTGGCGCGATCGAGGAGTATGCCGAGTTTGCCCCGAAAGGCGCGACGCCTGAGGCAGTGAAGAAACTCTATGCCGGTCAGTCGGAATTCCATGGCGGCGATCAGGACGAGGACTCGGTGAAATACGCCTTCGGCGCGGAGTTCGTCGAAGTTCGCATCAACAGCTATACTCGGGAAATCCGTGTGCCGCGCATCGTCGGCGCTTTCGCGGCCGGCCGCATCATGAACACGCGCACCGCGCGCAGCCAGCTGATGGGCGGCATGATCTGGGGCATCGGCCAGGCGCTGCATGAAGCGACCGAGGTCGACAGGCGCTATGCCCGCTACGTCAACCGCGACCTGCAGGATTACCTCGTGCCGGTCAACGCCGACATCAGGGACCTGCAGGTGATCCTGGTCCCGGAGGTAGACCACGCCGTCAATCCGGCCGGCGTCAAAGGCTTGGGCGAACTCGGCAATGTCGGCACCGCCGCCGCCGTTGCCAGCGCGGTCTACCACGCGACGGGCAAGCGCATCCGCGATCTGCCGATCAGGATCGACCAGCTTATCGCTTGACGATGCGGCGAGCGGCAGCGCGCCGCGATCTGCTCATCAATCCGCTGATTGCCGAGCCGCCGTTGCAATGCGGGCACCCCCACCCGCATTGCACCGGCGGATAGCTTCCGTTCACAACCCGTCGAATTTTCCCTGCCCGCTTGTCAGCGAGCGCCCCGCTTCGGTTTCGGCGAAGCAAAGGACAGAAAAAGACTTCTTTTTGCGAACCGGCCCGGATGCTCTCTTGCCGACCCTAGAACACGCGAAGACCCGCCTGGGAGGCGATGCATAACGAGAGCGGCTCGAAATGTCCGCCGTTCTGTGGCTCGATCGCGCACCTGCGCCGTTTTGGCGAGGTGCAAGGTTGCGGGCGCGGGGTCTGGCAGCTATGTCGGGCCGGACATTCCCGGCGAGAAGGCAGAACCGATGAACGTCCTTTCCACGTCCAAATCGCATGGCGGCATCCAGGGCGTCTATTCGCACGCGTCGGAAGTCTGTGCTTGCGACATGACCTTTGCCGTCTTCGTGCCACCCCAGGCGAAGGACGGGCCTTTGCCGGTTTTGTGGTATCTCTCGGGGCTCACCTGCACCCATGCCAATGTCATGGACAAGGGCGAATACCGGCGCCTGGCGGCCGAGCTTGGACTCGTCGTCGTCTGCCCCGACACCAGCCCGCGCGGTCCGGACGTTCCCGATGAGAAGGACAATTGGCAGTTCGGTTGCGGCGCCGGCTTCTATGTCGATGCCACGCAAGCGCCCTACGCGAAGAACTATCGCATGTACTCCTACGTCACCGAGGAGTTGCCGGCGCTTATTGAGGCCAAATTCCCGGTCGACATTTCGCGCCAGTCGATCTTCGGCCATTCGATGGGCGGGCACGGCGCGCTGACCATCGCACTGAAGAACCCGGGGCGCTTCCGCAGCTGCTCGGCCTTCGCGCCGATCGTGCAGCCGACGACGGCGGGCTGGTCGCGGCCGGCACTGGAAAAATACCTGGGATCAGACGAAAAGAGCTGGCGCGCCTGTGACGCCACGCTGCTCATCGAGGACGGCCATCGTTACGGCGAACTGCTCGTCGACCAGGGCAGCGCCGACGGCTTCCTCCAGGATGGTCTTCGTCCCTGGCTGCTCGAAGAGGCGTGCAAAAAGGCAGGCATCGCGCTGACGCTGCGCATGCAGGAGGGCTACGATCATTCCTACAATTTCATCTCGACCTTCATGGACGATCATTTGAAGTGGCACGCCGCGCGGATGGCATAGGCAGCGCAAACGCCCACCAGCCCTGAACCTGAAGTTGGATGGCCGCGACGCAATCCGGCGATCAAACGCGTCTTCTCATTGCGGTGAATAGGTCTCTGGAGTAATTTAGAACTTGGTTGGATGAGACGCATGCCCGCTGTCGTTATGCATGCGGTCTGCTCTGGTCCCGGCAGATTGTGAACTCTTTAACAGACCTCGGCGCCGCAAGCTGCGTTCCTGTGGCCGACAGGTCATAGCAGTTAAGGATTTGCCATGCTGCGATGCTGCGCGTTCCTTGCAGCCCTGGTTCTCGTGAGCTTCACGGCCTTCGAAGCTCATGCGGAGCGCAGGGTCGCCTTTGTGATCGGCAATTCCGAATACCGCGACATCCCGGCTCTCAAGAACCCGGACAAGGATGCCGAGGATGTGTCGAACACATTCCGCCTGGCCGGCTTCGACGTGTTCGTCGCCAAGGATCTCACCAAGCTTCGGTTCGAGGAGCAGTTCCGCAACTATCTCGCCGCGGCGGACGGTGCCGATCTCGCCGTCGTCTACTATTCGGGCCACGGTTTTCAGATCGGCGGCGAGAATTTCCTCATCCCGGTCGATGCCTCGCTCAAGGCCGCGGCCGACATCGAGGTCCAGGCGATCAAGCTCGACGACGTGCTGGAGCAGCTGCGGGCGAAATCGAAGATCCAGGTGATCATCCTCGATGCCTGCCGCAACAATCCGTTCCCGCGCAAGGACTATTGGTTGCGGGACCAGCTGATTGCCGCGGGCGGCACCGGACTTGCGCAGGTGAAGAGCTCGCTGAACACGCTGATTGCCTTCGCCACCGAGCCGGGAGCCGTCGCCTATGACGGAGCGAGCGATCTCAGTCCCTTCTCGTCCGCCTTCTCGCGTCGGGCGCTGGCGCCCAACCAGGAGATCCGCACGGTGATGGCGGCGGTTCGCCGCGACGTGGTCAAAGCCACCGATGGCAAGCAGGTTCCTTGGGAGAATTCGTCGCTGATCGACGAGGTGGTGCTGATGCGCCGCGCCAGTCGACCGGCACTGCCGCCGGTGCTGGAAAAGGTCGTGCCGTCGGGCGTCGGACCGGTGGCGCTTGACCTGCCGGAGCCGGTCGATGTCGACGGCGGCGCGGTCACCGTCAGCATCGAAAGGCCGCCGGCGCTTGGACGCCTGACGCTGGACGGCAAGCCTGTCGCTGTCGGCCAGCCGATTGCGGGCAAGGATCTGCCGCGTCTTAAGATGGACGTGCCGAAAGGATCCGGCGCGCAGGAAGAGGTCGACATGCTGGCCTATGCCACGCATGACAATTGGGGCGGTCAATCCCAAGGTATCCTGGTGTTTCGGGTCAAGAACGGGAACGCGGCCGAAGGGCAGCAGCTCATGGCTTCGCTCGAGGCCGAGCAGGAGCAGCAGGTGCTGGAGCGCGGCATTCACATCACCGGCGCCGCCGAGGCGATCGAGAACCGTGACGTAAGCGTCCCGATCGGTGTCGGCCCTGTGCCGCTGAAGCTCGTTTTTCCGACCAAGGATCCCACCGTCAGCGTGAAGCTTGCAAGCTATCCGGCAACGGGAACGCTGTCGCTGCCGGACCGGACCTTGTCTCCGGATTCAAGCCTGATGGCCGATGAAGTCGACCACTTGCGCTACGAACCCCAGATCGGCGCCGTCAAGCCGCTGAGCGTCGGCTTCGAAATAAGGGCCGACAACACGCCGTCGAAGCCGGCGACGATGAAACTGTCGCCAAGCGTCGACGCCTGTGACAGGGAGGCCGGCGAGCCTCTCGACCTGCAGGGCGTCGTCCCCGGCTTGCTGCCGAACGAAATCAGCAGCAACGCCGTGGATGTCTGCCGGGCGGCGGTGAAAGCCTATCCCGACGTCGCCCGCTTCCGTTACCAGCTCGGGCGTGCGCTGCTTGTTGTCGGCAAGGTCGAGGAGGCCAAGAAGGCCATCCAGGAAGCTGCCGACAGGGGGCATGTCCGGGCGGTGTTCGAGCTTGGATATCTCAACGCCACGGGAACGGGAATGCCCGTCAATCGCAAGCAGGCCAATACCTTCTATGCCGCAGCGTCAGACAAGGGCGATCCGTATGGAATGACCTCGTGGGGTCGCGCTTTGTTCAACGGCTATGGCGTCGATCGTGATGCCACCAAGGGCCTGGACCTGCTGCTCAAAGCGGCGGCGATGGGGCACACCTATGCCATGAACGACCTCGCCGCGATTTTTACGGAAGGTCGTAACGGCGTACCTGCCGATCCGGCTCGCGCCGTGGCCTTCCTCAAAGCGGGTGTCGAACGGCAAGACATGTATTCGATGAACCTGCTCGGCCGAAATTATCTCGCCGGCACTGGGGTTGAGAAGGACCCCAAGAGCGCGCTCGAACTCTTCCAGAAATCCATGGATCTCGGCCAACCCTACGCTCCCGGCAGCTTGGCGCGTATGTACAGGGACGGTGTCGGTGTGCAGCAGGACCTTGCTGAGGCGCAACGCCTTTTCGAGGTAGCGACCGACCGCGGTGATCAGTCGGCCGCATATGATCGCGCGGCTCTGGAACTGCAGCGGGGCAACAAGGCGGACCAGCCTCTCGCCGTACGTTACCTTGCTTTCGCGGCGGCGCTCGATGTTCGCAACGAAATTCCAGATGCCAAGGCCACGCTGGCGAAGTTCGGAGCTAAAGCGAAAACGGCGGCCCTGAAACAGCTGCGTGGGGAACTCAAATCAAAGATTTCGGCGGAAGGCTCGTTGGACGTTCAACTGGTCAAGACGGCCAGAGCGGTCTGGGAGCAAGCCAATCCGCGTCGGGACTTGTTCTGATCAACAAGGAGGCAATGGTGGGCAGGGCATCGAAACTGGCAATCATCGCAACATTCCTAACTGGAGTTCTGGCTGTCGCGGGGTGCACCGCCGTGACGCCCCAGGTCGAACCGGAGCCGACGACGAAGCAAAAAGTCGTTCGGACAACGACCACGCCAAAGGTGATCAAGCAGAAGAAGGTCACCGCGAAGAAGCCGATCGAACCGGCGGAGGTAACAACTGAAGCTCCGCCTCCAGTTATTCCAGCGATGGGCGGAGGCGGTAGCGGCGGCAATAGTGGTGGTGGCGGCGGCTGGGGAGGTTGACCCCAAGGGGCGCAAGGCGGCTATACGTGATCGCCGACATTCGAGCAGGCTTGGCTAGTTTGAGCAGGCTTGGCTAGTAAGCATCGGCCGATTGTTGTTGCGCCTCCATCTCCGCCATCTCGATGCCCATTTCGACGAAGGCTGAAAGCACGGTAAACCGGTCCGCGAGCGATACCCGCGCAAGGCCTGCCAGTATCCCCGCGCTGACGGCATGGGCGGTCGGAAATTCGGCTGTCGCCTGATCGATGCCCGAGCCGCCGTCGCGCCAGCCTGCTGCCAAAGCGATCCAGGAAACCGGCGTCGCGGGCGGCACCTCCACGGCCTGGGCCACCGCCTCGCGATGGTCGGGATTGCCGGGTTCGTCGACCCAGTCGCCGACGAGCCCCAGCAATTCGAGGTCCGTGTCGCCGAGGAGTTCGGCAAGGTTGCCCAAGCACTCATGCGCCCACCAGATCGCGGCCCGCTCGGGCAGCAGATAGGCGCAGAAGGTGATTGCCTCCTCCGGAACGCGTCCAGCGAGCAGCGCGCGGCAAAACTCGATCGAGGGCTGGTCTGTCGGGACCGCTTTCATGTCCCGGGCAATGGCCGGGCAAGCGCTGAAGAGATCCCGCGCCGTCCTGAACCGGAGCCCCCTCGCCATGGCTGCCACGCCCTTATTAGGAATAGAGATACTGAAGCCCCAGCGGAGGCGCTGGTCAAGCATTAGCTTAGCAAATGACGGGCGCTCGCAGCGTGTGTTTGTTCACAGACAATCGGCGCGAGATTTGCTATCGTCCGCCGCAGCGAGATCCGCTCAAACAGGGAGTAACGGTCATGCGGTGGGCCAGTTCAGCCTTTGCATTGGCGGCCGTGCTTTTTTCGACGCACGTTTCCGCTGATCCGCTTCAGAAATCCGAAGACATCGTGAAGTTCTTCACCGGCGCGGGCAATCTCGGCGCGACGCGCGGCATCTGCGTCGGCACTGAAGAAGAGTGCAAGAGCAAGAACGACCAGACCGCGGCCCCGACCAAAACCGGGCTCGACATGATGATCAATTTCGCGCTGGATTCCGCCCAGCTCGACCAGACCGCGCGCACCGAGCTCGACGAGTTCGCCAAGGCGCTGAAAGACAACCGGTTGAGTTCGTTCAGCTTCGTTGTCGAAGGCCACACCGATGCTTCGGGTTCGGATCGCTACAATCAGGAGCTGTCGCAGCGCAGGGCGAAATCGGTTGCCGCATTCCTGACCGCGAACGGCGTACAGGCCACCCGGCTCGAAGCTATTGGTCTCGGCAAGTCGCACCCGCGCGTCGCCAATCCCTACGATCCGGTGAACCGCCGGGTCGAGATGCGGATCAGGACGGAATAAGCCGCACGAATCACTCACGCTGCGGACAGCGATCGACGGCAGCGCGACAGAGCCTCAAAGGGTCGCCTGGATCGAGCTTATCAGGGCCGTGACGGCCTGCTTGTATTTCTCGAACTCCGGCGAAGTCTGTCGGACCTGGGTCGTGGTCGTCTGCTGGTTCTGATCGGACGACGCCAAGCGGGTCACCTTCTGACCCATTTTCCGCTCGGCCCAGTCGACGACGTAGCTGGTGGTCTTGCCGGTAAGGAAAGGGTTGGCCTGGATCACGGCGGAGCCGAGCACTGCGCTCAATTGCGCCGAGCCGGGCGCCCCCAGCACTTGGGCAGCCCCCTCCATGCCCAGGAAATGGCAGAGATAGAGCCGCCCGGCGGTGATCTGGTGGCCGCGGGCGCGAAGATAGGCTTCGCCCTCGCGCGCCAGATTGCGCACCATCTCGCGCGACAGCGTGGCGTCGTAGCGGAGCGCGAGCAGGTCGGCGGTCGACAGCGAGCGGGCGAGATCGGGCCGATAGGTGTTCATCATCCGGATCCAGGTCTTGGTGATGAACTGACCGGCACCGGTCGCCGAGGAGAGCGGGTTCTTGGCTCGCGCTTTGCCGCCGCTTTCGACATGGACGATGCGGTCGGTCAGCGTCTCGACGGCAGCATCGCCGTAGCCGCCGCCGGCGCCGCCGGACGCATAGGTGGCGACCGTGGTGACCGTACCCAGCGGATCGATCGCCTGGCCGCTCTGGTAGAGCTCGAAATGCAGGTGCGGGCCGGTCGAAAGTCCGGTGGTGCCGATATAGCCGATGACGTCGCCGGCCTTCACTTTGGTGCCGACGGCGCTCGCGATGGCGAATTTCTGCATATGCGCGTAGCGCGTCTCGCGCCCGCTGGCATGTGCAATCTTCACCAGATTGCCATAGCTGCCGCCATCGCCCTGGAAGGTGATTTCGCCGTCGAAGGCGGCCATGATCGGCGTGCCGACCGGAGCGGCCCAGTCGACGCCTTTATGAATGCGAACGGTGCCCAGGATCGGGTGTTTGCGCGGGCCGAACGTCGAGGTCATCACCCCGCTCACCGGCGTCACCATGCCGTTGGTGACGTTGAGCGAGCGAACCTCGTCATTGCCCGTCACGCACGCATACTGGCCATCGCTCTGCTGGAAGACGAAACAGTCGAGCGTCTTCTCCGTGCCCTGAACGCCGACATAGAGGACCCGTCCTGAGATTTCGCCCTGGCCGCGCGGCGTCTGCGAGTAGATCAGCACCAGCCGCTGGTCCTCGCTGGCGAAGGCGTCGAGATCCTGTCCTCGCGACAGATACATGATGGCCTCTCCGATCACGCTGGTCGGAACCTTGTTGCGGGCGGCCGTCGAATATATCGCATCGAGCAGGCGATATTGGCGCTTGGGCCCGCCTTCGTCGGATGCGCCTGAATAGTTGAAAAGGTCCTCCCGCACCCACGGGTCGACGCCCGACACGAACGCGCCCGCAGCATTGCGCGTCAGCGTGCCGACATAGACATTCCTGGCGTAGATCGAGACCTGCATAAGCGACATGGTGGTGGTCTCGCGGTTCGGCCTGAATCCGCGCATCGCCACGACAAAGCCCGCCCCCAGCCCGTCACGGTTGAACAGCGTCTTCAGCGCTTCGCCCGCCAGCTTCGCGTCGTCGGCGGAGAAATGCGCATCGGCGACGACGCTGTCCAGGCTGCGGTCGTTGAGGATTTTTACGAATGTGTCCTCGGTCGCCTCGAAGCGCTGGTATTCGCTGCTGACGGTCGCAACGGTCGTGTTGTTCTCGATCTGGGTCTTCTTGAAAGCGGGAAGGGCGGCCTCGCCCTGGTCGACGGTCTCGCCCCAGCCCGCTTCCGGATCATCGGCATCCGCCTTGGGCGCTGAACTGGCAGGAGCTTCGCTCTCGTCGGGTGCGGCCTGAAGGTCGTTCTCAAGATCGCCTTGCTGGTCGTCGGCTGCGCCCGGAGCGAGGGGGGCGGCTTGCCGATCCTGCGGCGCCGTTGCAGGAGATTTCGGCGCGGTCTGCCGCTGCGCCTGGAAGAAGGCGAAATCCTCCTGCGTCGAGGGGATCGTCGTCATGAATTTTTCGCTGGCGCTCAACATTACATCGGACAGGATTTCGATCTGCGGCGAGGCGCCGGAACTGTCGAGCTCGGCCGGGCGCGCGACGGTCTTGCCCTTGGCCGTGTCGGCATCGGGCGCCAGCGTGATCCACATCGGATCGCCGGCGAGGTCGATGATGGCCGGCACATAGACCGAAGCGTCGGGCGGCACGTCATCCATCCCCTCGACCGGATGCAGTTCCTCGTCCTCGTCGCCGAAGGACCAGTAATCGCGTGTGAGGTAGAAACCCGTGGCTGTCGAGACGAGGACGAGTGCCGCAACGCCGGAAAGAATCCAGCGCCACAGCTTGCGTCGCCGCTCGGCAAGGCGCGCCTGCTTCTTCAGTTTGAAGCTCGTGTCGATGCTGTGCGTCACGGGCCGTTCCCGCTCAGGAAATAGGTCCAGCGCACCTGCTCCTGCGTGTCGACCTCGACAAAGCGCGCCGCGATATGGCCGCGCTGCCAGCATTCGTCGATGCCGCGGATCGAGAAGCGGCGCCGGTCGATGCACATCTCGATCGATCCGGTGAGGATCGCATGGCCGAAGACGTCCGTGGCATAGATGTAGATGTAGCGGTTGGTCAGCTCCTCGCGGATGACGTTGACGCATTGGTTGGCGCCGATCGTCCACCAGCCGTCGGTCTGGTCGGCATCGTCGACCTTCTGTCCGACGGCGAGGTTGACGACGTCGAGCGTCTGGTTGCAGACGGTGAATTCGGCATGTGCCTTGTTGACGGATAGCATGGAGAGCAAAGCCGTGCCGGCAAGCGCAGCAAGCTTCATGCGGCCGATGCGATTAGCAACAGGCCGGATCGGTCCGCGCTCCTTGCGTGACTGGGACAGGGTGGAAGAGAGCAGGCGGCAGAGAACCATCGGCGTCGGCGCTATCCGCCAAGCCGGAAATACTTGGCGGTGGCCGAAAATCCGGAGTCGTCCGCCTGGATCTCCTTAAGGATCCGGGGCAGCACTTCCGAGGCGGGGGTCGGGCCCGCAAACATCGCGGCCTGGACGTCCCGTGGCCCGGTGATCACCAGGATGACCTGAGGCAAAGCCTTGCCGGCCGCCTTGTCGTCAGCGGCGAGATCGATGGCGATCTTGAAGGTCGCCCTGTCCGGCTGCGCGACCATGCGGCTGTCGAGGTTGAAGGCGGTGCCATTGTGGTTGATCAGCAACACGCTGGAGATGAGCCCCCCGCGCGTCACCAGCGTGCCGCTGATCGGTGATCCGTCGGGCACCGATGTCCGGTCGAGCACGAGCTGCGGTCGTTCAGCCTCGCTTCGGTCGAGAAGGTGCAGGAAGGTGGGTACGCCGCATTGTGATGGGGTAATCAGGCGCACGCTGATGTCCGGCTCGACGTTGAACCTGGACTGGAACGCACCAAGCAGTTGCTCGAAAGGCTGCACGGCGGTTCCGAATCCCTCGATGGCCGCGGATGTGCCCGTTGCCGATGTCAGGGTCGCGTAGAAGCAATTGCCGCCGCTGAAGTCGCGCACCCAGGAGGCGCGCTGAGCCAACGCGTCGGTTTTGTTTGCCGGCGGCGGAACCTGGGGCTTTGGCAGATTGATTGCGACGTCGGTATTTTGAGATGGCTTGTTGGCCGGCGGTGGCTGCGGCAGTGGTGCCGGTTGTGTGGTCGAGACTTTCGGCCTTGCCGGCTGAGTAGCCGCTTCGGGCGCTGCCGGCTGGCGCGCAGTCGAAGCCGGCGCCTGATTTTGGTTTTCCGTAACTTGCGGCGCCGGCGTCTTCGACTTCGACAATTTGGACAGAGCGTCGACGAGGTCGGATGCGCTCGGTTTCGTCGCCGGCGGTTTTGCTTCCGGCGCCGCAGCAGCTTCCGCCGTCGGGCTCGACGGCTTTTGGTTTTCCGCTGCTTTCGGCAGGGGTGCCGGCAAGTTCTCGACCGACGGCTGAGCCGGTTCGGCCTCCGCCGGCTGCGAGGCTTTCGCCTCGTTGTTTTTGGCCAGGCTCTCTGAAAGGGCAGGCGGTGTCGGCTCGGATTTCTGTCCGGTCTCTACTTGCGCCTGTTTCTGGGCGGTCTTGTCCTGCGGTTGCGGCGCAGCCGATGGGGCCGGCTGTGTCGGCTTCTGCTCAGTCTCGGCCTGCTTCTGGACGGGTTGTGTCGTGTCTTGCGGTTGCGGCAGAGCCGGAGCGGCAGGCTTTGCCGGCTCAACGGTGGCTGAGCTGTCCGCCTTCGGTTCTTCCGGCTGCGGTTCGGCCGGCGCTTGCCGCCGAGGTTGCGGTGCTTCTGGCTGAGGCGTCGGTGCCTCCGCTACCGGCTTGGGCGCTTCCGCGACGGGTTTTGCCGCCGGCTTCGGCGTAAGAGGCCCAGGCTTTTCAACGGCGGGCGGAGTGACCAACGCGCCGCTGAAATAGACACCGGCCGCCGCCAGGACTGCCAGAACCGCGACGCCGCCCGTTATGGCCGGGATCCGCGAGGGCTTTCGCTCCGCAGGTCGGCTTGACGCACTGGCCGGAGCCGCCGCCGGCGCCGGCCTCGGTTGCGACAGGTGCGCAGGCCGCACATGCGGAACGAAACGCGGTTCGTCGGGAACAGCAGAAGCCGGGGGACTGGTGTTTGGCAAGGCCGTCCAGCCGGCGCGTGGCAAGCCGGATCGTTCCCGCGGAGCAAACGATCCGGGCGGCGGCAAGGTCGCGTCGAGATCGTCGTCACGCGTTGCCCTGGCGATCTCGGCCATGCTGGCGGGCCGGTCTTGAGGATCCGGCTGCAACATCGCTTCGATGAGTTCGCGGAAATCGGGATCGATGTCCGACAAGTCCGGCACGGTGCGGCGCTTCTCGATGACCTCATATTGCGAGCCGCTCATGTCGAGCGGCTTCCCGCGCAGCGCGGCCGCCAGCACCAGGCCGAGGCTGTAGATATCGGATTGCTCGGCGACCTCCCCGCCATAAAGGCCGAGCTGTTCGGGCGAGACGTAATTGTATTTGCCGGCGAATTTGCCGCCGATCAGCGTCTCGCCGCCGACATTCGCCGAGCGCGCGATGCCGAAGTCGATGATCTTGGCTCGCTCGACCCGGCCGCCCGGCAGGATAATGTTGTCGGGCGAAAGGTCGCGGTGGACCGCGCCGGCCTGATGCACGGCGCTCAGGCCCGAGGCGAGGCGATGGCAAAGCCGACGCACGTCCGGTGGCGCCATCGGGCCGCGCCGCATGACATCGAACAGCGACTGGCCGTCGACGAACTCCATCGCCAGGTAGGGGCGGCCGATCCCCGGATCGATGGTGAAGACGTGGTATCGCACCACCGCGTCATGCGACAAATGGTTGAGGATCGAGGCTTCCTTGCGGAACAGCGACAGAATGGTTTGGTCGCGCGCGAACTCGGGCAGCACGATCTTGATCGCGACATGGTCGCCGGTCTGGATATTGTGGCCGCGATAGACTTCGCCCATGCCGCCGGATGCGATGCGCTCGTCGAGCTCGTAGATGCCGCTGAGCTGCGTGCCGACGCCAGTATTTGCGAGGTTCGGCGAAATCCGCGTCCTGTCGTCGTCGCTCATCTGTCTCAGCCCCTGGACCGATCCGCATCGAGCGGTCCGTTGCGTCCGTCGCCGATCCTGACCAGCACGATGGTGACATTGTCCGTTCCGCCGCGCGCCAGCACCGTCTCCAGCAGCTTCTCGCACGCGGCTTGCGGCGGCGCGGACTTCACCGCCCCTTCGATCTCCGCGTCGCTGACATGCGCGGTGAGCCCGTCGGTGCTCAATACGAAGATATCCCCCGGCATCAGCTCGCCTTGCTGAAAATCGATCTCGAGTTCGTCGCTGACCCCGACGGCGTGGGTGATCACATTGCGGCGCGGCCAGGTGAGCGCTTCCTCGGCGCTGATCATGCCCCGGTCTAGCAGCTCCTGGACTTCGGTATGATCCCTGGAAATCTGCGAGATAGCGCCGCCGCGTACCAGATAGATGCGGCTGTCGCCGGCCCACAGGCCCGCGAACCGCCCCTCCATGGCGAGCAGGGCGGCGAAGGTGGAGCCGATGGTGATGCCGCGCGAACGCGATATGTTGCGGATCTCGGCATTGGCGCGGCTCAGCCGGTCCTCGAAACGGGCGCGAAGGTCCGGCGCCGAGCTCGCAATGCCGATCGTCGCCAGGTGGTCGACGATGCTGGCCGAAGCGACCTCGCCGGCCTCATGGCCGCCCATTCCGTCGGCCACCACCCAAAGGCCGGCTTGTTGCTCGACCAGATAGTTGTCTTCGTTGTGGTCGCGCACACAGCCTTTGTGGCTGACGCCGAAACTCTCAATGGAAAGGGCGACAGTGCTCAATTTGCCACCAAGCGCTTCGCGAGCGTCCTCTGTGACGAACGATGGGCCGCGTGCCCAGGCCAGTTTGCCACAAGCGCATACTTTAGAGTATCAAAATGAAGGCGAGAGACGGTGGTGCTCGGGAACGATCCGATCGACCATGACAGCGCCATCTCAGAATGCCTTCGGACAGCTGAACCCGGACAGCGCCGGGAGCAGGAAGGGATTGGCGCCAGAGCCGCTCTCCATCTTGTAGGCGACATCGCGTCCGCCGATCACGAAGCGCGCCTCGGCGCCGGCGCCGTTGCTGGTGACGCTCGCCTTGTCCAGCAGGCGCTTCAGAGCCCATGGCCCTTCGAATTTGAGGGCGGACTCGCGGCCGGGCATCTCCGGCGTCAGGCTGAGGCTCGCGGATCCGGAAGCGCCGCCGCCCGGCCATGTCACCGTGCTCGGCGCATTGCCGGCCTGCGTGCTTTGCACCGTCTGCCCATCTACGTTGAGCACCGCGCTATCGACCTCGCTGTTCAGAGAGGAGGGCGTGAAGGTGATCGAGACCGACGGCGCCGAACCGCCGGAGGGGAAGAAGGCGCTGCGGATTTCCGCCGCCGCCTGGAACGCGTTCAAGGTCGATTTGGCGAGGTCGCGGCTGGAGCGGGCCTCCTGCTTCCAGGTCCAGTCCTGGCCTGTCATGTCGATCAGCGGCGCCAGGTTCTGCGCAAAGAAACGGTCCATCAGGCCGCCCGGTGCGAACAGCTTGGCGAAATCGGCAAGAGAGATTTCCTCGCTGCCGTCGCCGGCAAAGGGATAGTGGCCGTTGACGGCTTCCTCGCAGGGGCGCGTGACCGTCTCGTCGAGCATCTGGTTGAGGTTGGCTACCGAAGTCTCGGCGACATTGCCTTCGAACTCGTCCGCCGCCGCGTCGACCATGCGCGCGAGCTGCTTGGGCAGGCGCGAGGCATTGGCGCGCATCGTCGAAATCTGCAGCTTCAGGTTCGCGTTGACGCGCTCCGTCTGCGCGGGGACATCCGCTGCCAGCTTCACGCTCTGGTAGATGTCGTGGAAGTTTTGCGTCAGCGCATCGAGCGGGCGGCGACCGCTGGAGCCGCTCACCAGCGCTTGGAACGGCCTGAACTGCGCCTCGACGGTGGCGCCGGCATTCTGCGTGGCGGACGAGCTTGCCCCGGCGCGGCTCTGCGACTTGCCGCCGGCGATCTGCAGACCGATGCGGGCGAGACCCTTGGCCATAACGACCGGGTCCTGCTGCGCCGTTCCGGTGTCGCCTGCGAAGGCGGCGCCGTCTTTTGTCAGGGCGGTTTCATCGGCAATGGCCGTGAACAGCCGGTCCAGCGGCGAGCCCGGCGAGGCGGCGGCCGAGAGCGTGATATATTGCGGCTTGTCCTTCAGCATCGCCTTGAATTTCAATTGGTCGAGCGCGCCGTTCCAGGCGGAGGCGAACTCCTTGCCGTAGCGATCGATGAGTTCGGGGCCGAGCCTGGGCAGGTCCTGATCGATGCCGCCCTGCTCGCCGCCGCCGCCGAGAACCCACTGGTCATCGACCAGCATTTGCGCGATGCGCGAGAGCTGCGGCAGGTAGAAACCGTTGAACCCCGCCTTGGTGTAGAGGCCGGGAACGCCAAGGTCGGCGAGCTCTGCGCCGTCCATGCGTTCGAACAGCAGCTGCGCCTCCGGACCGGCTTTGGCGGCAACGGAAAAATCCTGGAGCCTTGCCGCATAGACCGCCGATCTGATCAGCGCCGACGCGCGGTCGGCAAGGCTCATGCGTCCGAGCGAGCGTTGCGCGGCCTCGACCAGCGGCTGGTTGAGCTCGAACACCGGGTCGTAGGCATCGTCGAGCGCCAGCATGGCGCGCAGATGCTTTTCGAGCTGCGCGCGGCCTTCGCGGTTGTTCTCGCCGGGGTAGCGGTTTTCCTCCCAATCCTGCTTCATCCAGGAGACGATCAACTCGTCGTCGACCTTGGGCGCCTTGCCGCCCAGCATCAGATAGATCTTCAACGGTTCGTAGAGCGCGATCGGGTCGGCCATCTTGGCCTGGATCGTGCGCTCCGCCTGAACCAGCAGACGCGAGCGGAAGCTACGCTCCAGCGCCTGCCGATAGGCGGATTTCGACGCCGACAGAAGCCTCTCCCGCTGGCTGAGCCCGAAACTCTCCTCGATCGGCTTCGTTTGGCCGGCGGTCTCATATCCCGCCGGCAGGTTGCGCAGTTGATCGAGCGGGCCGATGACGTTCTCGAGATCGACATCGGTGACGGTCGTGCTCCTGAGCAGCGAATCCGCGCTGTCGCGATACTGCGCCATCGCCTGTCTCGTGGAGCCGATCAGCGACTTGTTGGCAAAGTAGCTGAGGCCCAGCACGCCGAGCGCTGCAAAAGCTGCCAATGCGATTGCGGCGAGGCTGCCAAACCTGGCGAGCCTGGCGCGCCGCTCCGCTGTCTTGTCGAACGAGACCCAGCCGGCCTCGGGGAAGATCACCTTCGCCAGAAGATCATGCAGGAAAAAGCTCTTGCCGGTACCGGAAAAATGCGCCTGCGAAGCACTGCCGAAATTGCGGCCGATCGCGCCCAGCACTTGGTCGATCGGTGTTCCTTCCTGCGTGCCCGACGAGAAATAGAGGCCGCGCAGGCTGACATTCACGTGGGCCCGCGAGGCATCGAAAAGGCTGGTGACGAACCGCACGACGCGGGTTCGCAGCGCGGCGAATTGGGCCGGGAAGCCGAAGATCGCGATGCGCGCCACCGGATCAGTCTCGTCCTGCAGGCGGTCGGCGATCTCGTCCGCAAGCTGCCTGGCCAGCGCGTCGAACTCGGCCGAGGTTTCGCTGACCATGTTCCTGTTGCGGTCGGTGGTCTGGAACGTCGCACCCCAGACCTTGCGCCGGCGGACTTCATCGAAATCGCCGAAATAGTCCATGAAGCCGGCAACGAGGTCCGCCTTGGTGAAGAGCAGATAGACCGGGAACTGGATCTTCAGCGTCTCGTGCAGCTCCCGCAGCCGGCTTCGTATCTCGGTGACATGCGCATCGAGCTGCTGGTCGTCGAAGCCGATCAGATCGGCGACGCTGATGGCGAGGATCACGCCGTTGATCGGCTGCCGGGTGCGGTACTTCTTGAGCAGTCCAAGGAAGCCGAGCCAGCTCGCCTTGTCGCGCTCGGCATCCGAATCCTGCGTCGTGTAGCGGCCGGCCGTATCGATCAGCACGGCATCCTCGGTGAACCACCAGTCGCAGGACCGCGTGCCGCCGACTCCGGCCAGCGGCTGGGCATTGCCGGAGCCGGCAAGCGGAAATTTCAGCCCCGAATTGACCAGCGCCGTCGTTTTGCCGGCGCCCGGCGGGCCGATGATGATGTACCAGGGGATCTCATAGAGGAAGTTGCGCCTGCCGCTCGACTGCTTCAGGGTCGCGATGGCCTCGCTCATACGCGCTTCGAGCACCCCTGAATCGTCGTTGCGGTCGCCGCTGCGTACGATGCCCGTTTCAAGCGCGTTCTGCGCCTTGCGCGCTCGCCAGAAGCGGATGCCGTAGAAGAGCGCGAGCAGCGCAACGGCCACGCCGATGATCGTTGTCCGGAGCCAGACCGGTCCGAGCGGACGTGTATCGGCATACCGGATCAGCGGCCCGGCATACCAGACCGCAGCCGAGAAGCCGGCAAGCGCGAGCAGGCTGAACAGCCGCAGCACCCAGCGCATCAGTGCCGCTCCACGCCGCGCGCGCTCACAACGTCTCCTCCTTCGGGATCATCACGTCGATGCGGCGGTTTTTGGCGCGGCCATCAGCCGTCGCATTGTCGGCGATCGGTTCGTCCTCGCCCTTGCCATCGACCCCGACCCGCGACGGGTCCTTGAGCTCGTTCGCCACCATCGCCTGGACGGCTTTGGCGCGCGCGACGGAAAGATCGAAGTTCGATTTGAACTGGCTCGACTTCTTCGGCTTCACATTGTCGGTGTGGCCGACGATCCATATCGGTCCGGGCTCGGCATTGAGAGCCGTGGCGATGTCCGCCGCAATGGGCTGGAACTCCGGCTTCAGCTCGGCTTGCCCGGGCGCGAACAAGAGCTGGTTGCTGATTTCGACCACGATGAAGTTGCCCTTTGTGCCGACCATCAGCCCGCCGCCGGCGATTTCGTTGGCGAGCGCGGCGCGGATGCGGTCGATCTGGGTGATGGTGGGAACGTCGATCTGGGTGACGGTGGGAACGGCAGGCGGCGACGGGGTGGCTTCCGGCGGGGCGGCTACCGCCGGCTCGGCAACAGGAGCGACGCTCGCGCGCTCGATGGTGACCGGCGTTGAGGGATTGAGCGCCAGCAATTCGCTGGCTGTTGCGTCGCCCTCGTCGGTGATCAGGATCCGTAGTCCGAAGAAGGCCGCCGTGACCAGGGTCGCGGCGGCGGCCGCGACCGCCCATAGCGGCAGCCGCGCCTGGGGCTTTGACAGCGCCGCCGCCATGCCTTGCCAATGGGGCGAGATGCCGTCCCCGGCGCGCGGTTGAAAATAGCGGATCGTGTCGTAGACGTCGCGCCGGACGCGTTCGAGCGCGTCCCGTTCGCCGACCCTCCCACGATACTGCCCCTCGAACCCGAGCGAGAGGCAGGCATGCATCAGTTCGAGCAGGTCGTTATGACCCTCCGGCCGGCCCAGGATCTTGTTCAGCGCCTCGTAGAAACCGGCGCCGGTGGGCTTGGTGTGGAAGAACCGAGCCACCAGGCTGTGCGCGCTCCAGCCGTCGTCCTTCGGCCAGGGCAGGTTGCCGACCAGATCGTCGGCGGTTTCGCATAGAGCAAATTTAGCAATCCGCGCGTCTTCCTCGGCGATGCCGGCTTTCGCCATCTCCCGCTCGAATGTCTCGATCGCTTCGGTGATGTGCTCTGCCAAAGGGGCCGCCTGCCGCTCGACCGGCATCAGCCGCAGCTGGCTGAACAGCACCAGCAAGGGCGCCGCCGCAGCGAGGACTGGATTTGCCGCGGCGTATTTCACGCCATCCGCGGCGCTGAGCAGGATTTCCTGTTGCAAGGCGGGTGCCGCCGCTGCAGCCCCTGGAACCGCGTTTTGAACGACCACGGTTCCGGAGGACCAGCCTGTCGGCATCCGCCTGCCGACGCCGGCGTCGAAAACCGTCGATTCCCTGGCGGGTGGCGCAGCGGGCTCAGCGCCAGCCGAAGAAGAACTCGCGGGAGCCGCGGGCGAGCGTTGTCTTGGCCGTGGCGCTCGGATGACGGTCTTGTCCGCCGGCCGGGAGGGATCGTCCTTCGAACTCATCGGCGATCCACCGTCGCGGCGCGGCGAACATTTCCTTGACGGGAAATGAGGTCGGCTTGCGGCTTTTCAAGCCGAGCTTTGGGGGCGGGCCGGATGGAAAGGCTCATCTCGCCGAAACATGACATTGCTGCACACGCCCCAAGCCACGCCGCTTTGCCCGCCAGGCAAGCTTCCGTACGCTATCCTAACCGTACAGGCAGCTGATTGAAATCGGAAAGCAGGATGCTCGAAGCAGCGCTTTCTTCTGTGAGACCCGTCACATAGCCCGGGTCCACCTACTTCTGCTTGCTGGCCTTGGCATAGGCTTCGCTGAAATAGACCAGGAAGACGTCGAGCATGCCGTTTTCATGCTTCTCCTCCATCGTCCGCCAGGTGGCGACGAGGGCATCCCACGCCTGGCTCTTCTTGGATGAGAAGGAGGCCGGCGGGAGCTTCCTGGCGATGGCTTCCGGCGACAGGTCGTCGAGCAGCCTGGAAAGCGCTGCCTGCATGGCGGCGTAAGTTGCCAATTCATGCGTCTTGAGGTCCCGGAAGGCGTCCTCGACGCTGTGCGCGGCGTCGAGATAGCCGGTCCGGCGTTTGGCGAACATGATCTCCAGTATGTCGTCGGTGCCGGGAACGAATTTCAGCGGGTTGTTGTTTTCGGCGCTGATCATCGTGCGGTTGGCGCTCTTGGCCAGCACCTTGGCCGCCGCGCGCGCCTTAAGCAGCAGCGACAGTTGCTCGACCGTGGTTCTGAGCACGGTACCGATCTCGGCGGCCACCTCATGCGGATCGCGCGATTGAAACAGGTCGGGCGAAATGCCGGCCGCCCTCGCGATATCCTGCAGCAGCATATCGGTTCCCGCCGGCTGGCTACCCGGCTTCGCCGGCGCTGGGGGCGGCCGCAGCGCCGAAGATGTCGATGCCGCTCCCGTCCCGGGCCGCTGTTCCGTCCGACTGAAGAAGGGCTCTTTGCCGAGCTCCAGCGGTTTGCCCGTCGATGGCGGCAGTTCGCGTTGCGTCGACGCTGGCCGGGTTCGCGGGTGGCCGGCGGCGGCGCCTTCCTCGTCAATTGATACCGCAACGACATAGCGGCCGATCAGCATCCGATCGCCATGCGCCAGCCGATGCGGACCGGCCATGCGCTGACTGGAGCCGTTGACGAAAGTGCCGTTGCGCGAGATGTCGTAGAGCCAGAAGCCGCCCGCCTGGAAGCGGACTTCGCAATGCCGGCCCGAGATGATCTTGTCCGGATCGGAAAGCGTCCAGTCGCAATTCTCGCGCCCGATCTCGAAACTGCGGTCGCGGGCGGCGTAGCTCGCGGCGGCGCCGGATGGCAGCCTGTCGACATTGCTGATCTGGAGCGAGATGAACATCCGGAAGCGTCGCCGAACTTGGTCAACAAATGCTTATTCTTCACGCAACTCCGAACGGAAAATCGCTATGCGGTGTTCCGGGAATTGCCCTGGCATTCTAGCAGCTTGCGAGCGCGGCGGGAGAGGAGCGTTTCACACCGGCGCTTGGCGGGTTTAGCCACAGCTGTTGTTTGGCCGCCACCAAACATGTGCTAGGCTGAAAAAGGTCCAGTGCGGTGGGTGCGAAAAGTTCCCGAACGTGATGCGGTTAACATAGCGGGGGCTTCAATCCATCATACTGGCGGCCGCGTCCAGGAGGGGCACGACCCATGCCGAACGAACGCGCCACGGTTGTGCAGACACCCGTCGGCGGCGATGTGCTGACCTTCACCCATCTCGTCGGGCGCGACGAGATCAGCCGTTGTTTCGCCTATACGGTCGGTTTCGTCTCCAAGAGCCAGGACGTCGATCCGCTGAAGATGCTGGGCGGCGTCGTTTCGGTCGAGGGCGAATCCGATCCGAAACGCTGGTTCAGCGGCCTTGTGTCGGAATTCAAGCTCATCCGCATCGAGGACAGGCTCGCCTTTTACGAGGCGATGGTCAGGCCATGGCTCTGGTTCCTCGGCAACACCACCGATTGCCGCATCTTTCAGAATATGACGGCGGTCGAGATCGTCGAGAAAATCTTCTCGAAATACGGCATCGCGAAATTCGAGAAGCGGCTGCAAGGGTCTTATCCGCAGCGCGAATATTGCGTCCAGTATGACGAGAGCGATCTGGATTTCGTGCAACGGCTGCTCGAGCACGAGGGCATCTTCTATTTCTTCGAGCATGACGAGGGTAAGCATACCCTGGTGCTCTGCGACGCGATGAGCAAGCTGAAGCCGGCACCCGGCTACGAGAAGGTGCTCTACAATTTCGAGGGCCAGGGCTCGCGGCGCGACGTCGAGTACATCACCGAATGGATTCCAGGCAGCGCGGTGCGGCCGGGGGCCTATGCCCACACCGACTTTGATTTCGAGAAGCCCGGCGCGGATTTGATGGCGAAGTCCGCCCAGCCGTTCAGCCACAAGGAGGCCGCGGGCGAAAACTATCGCCAGCCCGGCGCGCATCTCGATGTCGGGCGAGGCGACACGATTGCGGGAATTCGCCGCGAGGAGCTTCAGGCCGTGCACCAGCGCAGCACGGCGGTGGGCACCGTGCGCGGCCTCTTCTCTGGCTGCAAGTTCAAGCTGGAAAGCTTTCCGCGCGACGACCAGAACCAGGACTATCTGGTGATCAGCGCCGAGTACCGGCTGTTCGATCCGGGCTACCGGACCCAGAACGAGGCCCATAGCGAGAATTTCAAGGTGGTGCTCGGCGTGGCGCCCGCCACATTGCCCTACCGGCCGCCGCGCATCACCCCGCGGCCGATCATGCGCGGCCCACAGACAGCGACGGTGGTGGGCCCCTCGGGCGAGGAAATCTTCACCGACAAATATGCGCGCGTGAAGGTGCAGTTCCACTGGGACCGCCTCGGCAAGAAGGACCAGAATTCTTCCTGCTTCGTGCGGGTGTCGCAAACCTGGGCCGGCAGCGGCTGGGGCTTTATCCAGATCCCGCGCATCGGCCAAGAGGTGATCGTCGACTTCATCGAAGGCGACCCGGACCTGCCGATCATCACCGGCCGGGTCTACAACGCCTCGCAGATGCCGCCGTACGGGCTGCCGGGCAATGCGACGCAGTCGGGCTGGAAGTCGAACTCCTCGAAAGGCGGCGGCGGTTACAACGAGCTGATGTTCGAGGACAAGGCGGGCTCCGAGCTGGTCAATTTCCAGGCGCAGAAAGACCACCATCTGCTGATCAAGCACGACCGCAACAAGCTGGTCCAGCACGACCAGTCCGACCGCATCGACCACGACGCCAAGCACTCCGTCGGCCACAACCTCGACGAGGACGTCGGCAACAACAAGACGGTCAAGATCGGCGTCGACCAGACGACGAATATCGGGTCGAACGACACCGAAACGGTGGGGGCGAACCGCTCGCTGACGGTCCATGCGAATGAGACCATCCACATTGTTGCGAATTCGACGGAGAATATCGACGCCAACCACTCGCAGACGGTTGGGCTGGTGCAGACGGTGACGGTGGGTGCCGCGCGTGTGGATACAGTTGGGGCGGCTGAGGCGAGGACGGTAGGCGCGGCGCAAATGAACACGATCGGGGCGACACGCTCGGTCAGCGTCGGCATTAGCCAGAGCCACAGCATCGGCGCTAGCGACTCCTGGACCATCGGCGCGGGACAAGACATTAGCATCGGTGCCGGACAGACAGTTGCCATCGCGGCGTCCCAGGTGACCGACGTAGGCGCCTCACGCGCTGCCAACATCAAGTCGAACGACAGCACCGACGTCGGCGGCGGTTACATCCTGAAGGTAGCGAAGGGCAGCCTTACCGACGTGAAGGAGAATACCGGCATCAAGGTCGGTAAAAGCCTGTCAGTGGAAGCAGCCGACGACATTACCCTCAAGTGCGGCAGCTCCAAGATCGTGATGAAGAAGGACGGTACCATCATCATCGACGGCAAGGACATCACGGTGAAGGGTTCAGGGAAAATCAACGTCAAGGCATCGAGCGATGTCATCATCAAAGGCTCGAAGATCAACGAGAATTGAGGGACGTGATGGGCAGAGTCAAGAGCACGATCGATGGCGTTGTGATCGGAGTCTTCATGGGGTTCGGCGAAGAAGGCGTACCTCTCGTGGTCTTTGCCGGCAATCCTGAGGAAACGGCGCAGCCTGCGCGTAGCCTCAGTGAATTGTCTTCCGATATGGTCGGCAAGGCAGTGGCTTTGCTTTTCCAGGAGGGCGATCCGCGCAAGCCGCTGATCGTCGGCCGCATCGTCGAGCCAGTGCGCAGGCCTGGCGTCGAGGTTATCAGCGACGGCAAGCGTGTACGCATCCGAGCCAATGACCGGCTCGAACTGCGTTGCGGCAAGGCATCTATCGTGATGGATAGTGATGGGCAGATCGTCATCCGCGGTTCATACTTGGTCAGCCACTCCAGCGGGCCGAATCATATCCGTGGCGGCTCGATCAATCTGAACTGATGTCGCCGGTCGAAAGCTTCCATCGCCCCCGCATCGCTGGCCTTGTGGTCAGACAGCACGCGGAACAGGTAGCCTTTCTTTGGGTGCAGCGCGAGAGCCTTCTTGCGCAAGAGCCGCCCGCGGCGGTGGCAGCTAAGGATATCGGCGACCGTATCGAAGCCAACATGGACGGACTGCGTATCGCAGGCCAGGCCGCGTGGCCGAGCCTGCACCAGCAACTGCAAGACTATCCTGACAGTGGGGAACTGTTTGCCTTTGCTTGGACCGCGATCGAGTTCAACGATCCATTCAGGCTTTCAGAAGCGGTGGGGCATGCCCGCGAGCTGACACCGAGCCCGTCCGGGTTCATCGGCGCGCTGCGGTGGCATGCGGCCGACCGAATCGGACCGCATGTGAGGGACTGGATCACCGATGCCGACGCCTTCAAGCGCTTTCTCGGCGTTTCTGCATGTCTGGCGCATTCGGTCGATCCAAAGAACCTGCTGCCGCGGTTAGCCCGCGATCCCGATCCCCGCGTTCGTGCGGCGGGCTTACGGCTGGTGGGCGTCCTCAAACGAGCCGATCTCGCCGGCGCGGCGAACGCTGCGCTCAACGATTCCGACGAAGGTGCGCGATTCTGGTCGGCATGGTCGCTGGTTGAACTGGGTCATGCCCGGTTGGCGCAAAACGCATTGAGGGCAGCGGTTGAAACGCCGGGAAAGGACAGGCTGATAGCGCTCCGCGCCGCGATCAAGGGCGGGCCTGAAACGGAAGTTCGGGCATGGCTCGGCGGATTAATGCAGTCGCCCCAGACCGCCTCAATCGCGGTTCGCAGCATCGGCATGTTGGGCGATCGCGGCCGGCTTGCCTGGCTTGTCGAGAGGATGCGCGAGCCGCCGGTATCGATCGCAGCGGGCGCATCATTTGCGGAGTTATTTCCAGAAGCTCCTTGGGATGAGCTGTCCTCCGCCGACATGGAAGAGGTTGGCCCGGACTTCATCGACTACTTCAGCGACAGCATCGTACGCGTGCCGCTCGCCGATAAGGTTGCTGAATGGGGCAGAGCGGCCGGCGCCCTACGGAACTGAAACGACGTTACAGCTCTCAATTTCCAGTCGGATCAGGCGCCGATGGGATGGCCAAAAAAATACCTTTGTCCCGGGACAAATCTTCTGACGTCATCGCTATCGAGGAATGTCTCCAGTATTGCCGTCGCCTGAAGCGAATTGAGTTTGACCGGGCTGTCAAAGAAGGCGGCACAGTTCACGCCGGTGGCGGCCTCGAAGATGAGACGGTGCCGATGAACGCGGCCTATTTCCGGCGCCGCGCCGCCCACCCGTTCAAGCAGCTGCCTTGCGAGCTTGACCACGTCGAAAATCTTGCCACCGAGGACGGGGGTATTGGGACCCGGAAGCTGGCCCCGCATCAGCGACAACGCGTCCCCTACCTTGGGAAAGTACTTCTGCCGATTGACGATGTGAACGGTATCTTCATCCTCGGATTCGATGGACTCGTCGGCGCCCCTGCTTATGGGTCCGTTGGTGTCCTCGAGCAGATACGACAATTCTCTCTCGATCTGATGGCGGGTTTCTTCGTCCGCTGCGTCATTGTGCAGGGTCAGCAGCAGCCCGATCGCGTCAGGGTCTAGCGTCAGGCCCAACGCCGTTGCCATGAAGTACTCCGATCCGGAGCCATCCTTCTCGAACGGCTTGAAGACGTTCTTCACAAAGCCAAGGGTGCTGGCCAAGCCAGCCAAATTGGTGACCGCTCGCCAGACGAGATAGGCATCGCTGCCCTTCATGATTGCGGGAATGCGGCGCAACGCGGAAGAATCGCCCAACTCACAGGCCAGAAAGAGGCCTGCTATCTGTTCCCAGGTTTCATCGCTTCCAAGCAACCGGAATGGATCATAAGAACGCAAATCGACTCCAGGAACATGGAATCCTATCGAAAGGGTCTTGAGAGTGGATTCTGGAACTTGAATGTATTTCGACATTGTAAAGCCTATGGAATGCAATCGTTTACGTTCTCAAGAATAGTCTGTGCGTCCTCAATCTCCTGGCATTCACCCGTATCCATCACATCCTGTGGACATACGTTTGATGGCTCGTTGCATCCGCCGGCCATGTGAGGTGTTAAGTGGTTCAAGGAATGGTAGGACTTCTTCCCGGCGACAGCATTCGGCCCTCTTCTAATGGGTGAGCCTTTCCCCGTTTCCCAGGCAAGAATGCAGCCATCCTTCACTCCGGTCGCTTCAAAGGCAATCTTGGCTTCCTGCGCCGGTGTATTGACCCCCCCAGAGGTTCTCGCGCCCTTCGGAATGTCGAAATACATGGCGCAGCCCTGATTGTCATTGTTGTGGACATTCGGACAAGCCGGTTTGCCGGCTTTCCGCAGCCGGCGATGCTTTGCTTTAAGTTGCAACATCCTCTTTAGCGAGGCTTCGTAGAGAGCCTTATTAGCAATCTGCGCGGCGTTCCCAGTCCTCATCTTCTTGATCTTGTTCGTCCAGAACGTCTTTTCCTTAACCACGGGATAGGCCTTGCCGGTGGAAGGGTCCTTCTGCCATTCGTGCAGCGGGCCACCGCAGCACGGGCAGTTCCCGGCCTTCGCGGCCGCCTTGGCATCCTTTGCATTGAGGGACTCGAGCGGCGGCGCCGGCGGCGTCGCGCCAACATAGGACGCATGGTTGCTCGTCGTGATGTCAAAATGGCGGCAGACGTTCTTGCCTTCGAACTTCACCGACATGCACCAAGCCTGAAAGTAGGTTTTGCCGGTGATCTGGTGGGTCACGACCGAAGATCCGAACGTGCGGGTTGCGGCCTCGTTTCCGAGCATCGGCTCCTTGTAGTAGGATTTCTGCGCCAGCGCGGCGGGCTTACCGCCGATCAGCACGGTCTCGGAGCCTTCCTTCAGATTGTTAGAGAACGACGTGTCCGGGTAGGGAATTGGGATGGGCCCAGCCGGTGGGGATGGCGGCGACAGGCAGACATCCGGAAACCGCGCGATCGACTTGTTCATGCCGTTCTTTCCGGCAATCTCCCATTTTTCCGCGAAGACGTTCTTGGTCATCTCTCTCAACCCTATGCGGTAACGATCGCCGCTGCGCGGCTACCAAACGTCGAACTGCCGTAGAGCACCGCGGAAGGCCCGGGTGCATAGCCGCGCCGGAAGGCTTGCTCGGCCCATGCGAACTGGATGGAACCCGCAGCCGCTCCGCAGTCGCCGATGCAACTCGCCGCCAGCCAGACCAGTTGTTGCGGCCTGACTGTGCGCATCACCCGCATTTGCGCCACCACCAATTCCTCGAAAGCGTAGGATTCTCCGGCGACGTCGGACAGGCGGAAGGCAACATCGTGAATCTCCACCCTGGCTTCCGCCAGGGCCGTCCGCAGCGCAGAGGCTAGGCCGTCCGCGCGTAACGGCTCCTCGTTGACCACTGTCGCGGTCTCGCGCGCCAAGCCGAGGCCATGCACCGTCACATGTGATTCGAGCAGCGGACGAGCGCTGACGACGGAGATGCTCGCCGCCTCGCCAGGAATGAGGCCATCCGTGACGATGCTCGTTTTGAGACGGCCCGCCTTGTCGAGCCAGCCGAGGGTGCGCGAATCGATGAGCGTATCCACGGCCAGGATGATACAGGCGGGAACTTTGCGTTCGGCGAGCAGCTTGCGCGCGTGCCAGACGCCGACAAAGGTGGACACGGCCCCTTCCGTCACATGCACGGAATGCGGTCCGACAAGAGATGCGCCATTGGGCAGCGCCAGCCCGCCCGCAATACCGTTGAGGCGCGGGCCTGGAACCTGCGGTTCACGCGTGCACAAGATGATCGGCATCTCGCCCCAAGGCAGCCGGTCCGCCTGTTTTGGGTCGACCTGATCGACGGCCAGACGCGTCAGGGCAGCAACGCGATCGCGGCCGCGCATCGTCGCCGGCAGGGCATCCACTGACGCGCCACGTATTGGCTCGCCGTCGGCATCGCGATAGGAAAGTTCGGCGAACGCTGCTATGTTTGCCCGCATAGCGGCCGCCGTACTCCCCGCCGAATAGCCGACCGGCGACACGAGGCTAAGGCAGGAAATGACCGTCATTTTAGGCGCCTTATCTCCTTCAGAGCGGCAACTGCGACTCCCAGCCCCGCATAGTGCGGTTTCTCGCCCTCGCGGGGGATGAGGTCGTTGCCGACTTGAACCTCCTCAAGTCTCACGAACTTGCGCGGCAGCTTCGTGCCTAACCGGCCCACCAGTACGATTCTGCTTTCGTGCGGAACGATGATGAGCGTATCAGGCACCATCGTCTTCCGTTCCAAATGGTCGTCGAACACGAAGCGCACCGGCACTGACAGTCTCGGCAGTTTTACCCCGAACCGACCTCTCTCGTTCATCCCGATGCAGCCGAAGACCATTCCCTCGCCCAATCTGTCGAGCCATTGGTCTTCCGGCGCCGCCTGAAAATAGCGGTCATCGAAATCCTGCGGCAGGAATGGCAGCACGTTCTCCATCCAGTTTTTGTCGTAGGTGCCGGCATAGCGAGCGCGTTCCTTCGCAAAGCGCGGTACAGGGCCGAACCCGACGGGATGCGGCCGATCGTTCCAGATGCGCATCCGCGATTGCGGGTGCTCGACACATGGCAGCGGGGTGCCGTCGATATTGCCCTGACCGGCAAGGTAGCCGCTGCCGATCGGGTTGACGGCGTCGCTGCGATGCTTCGCTGGGTCGGAATCCGTGCGATCGGTGCCGCCGAAGGCAAGGTGCCATGCCAACGGCATTGAGGTGAAAGGGGTCGGCCGCGAAGCCTGGATACCCAGCCCGCCTCTGAACCAGCGCCGTTGGCCAGTAACCACCGCGCACTTGTCTAATCCGGGGCCGACCAGGCGTACTTCGACCGATTCGGCCTGCCGCCCCTGTGGGGCCATCGCCACCGCGTCGAGTAGGACCTCGCATTTGGGTTTGACGGGAGCGAAATCGGTTTCGACGCGGATGGAGGTGAATTCCGGATCGCCGTAATGGGTATCAGCGTAGACGAAGGGCGACTGCTGCTTGCTCGGTGTGCAGTTGCCTTGCTCGTCGACGTCGTATGTCGCTCGCACGACGAGAACGCAGAACTTCGCGCAATGCTTGTCCTGATAGGGAAAAGTCTCCGCGAGAAACGGCGTCGTGTTTTGACTGACGAACATCAGACTTGTCCCTGCATCAGCTGGTCTCCCAGCTAGCGGCGAAGATCCTCTCCACCGTCTTTTGCGGCGCCTGCGGGTCGACGTCGAAGATATCCGTGCGCGCCGTCCACATGACGAGGTCGTCGATGACATCGCCATCCTCATCGACCGCCGGGGCAGGCAGGGCGCCCAGCGCGGCATCCAGTTCGTCGGGGGTCAGCTCGCCCCGTTGCGCGGCGAAGGCCGCTTCCTCGATGCGGTCGAACCAGGCATCCGAATAGGCCAGCCTGAGCGGCGCCTCGGCAAGCCGTGCGACGACGCTGAGCGGGAACTGTCGGCCGACCTTGTCGGCGCTCTGCACGATGACGCCGGCCGAGGCGCCGAACGAGGCGGGGCCGGCGAGGAAGCGCAAGGCAGTGTCCGTCTGCCAGGCATCGTGGCCAAACAGCGGGACGATCTGCTGCGCCAGCCAGCGATCCCAGACGCGCACGAAATCGCCCGGCAGCCGCCGCGTCACGAAATCGCCGGTGGCGGGTATCTTTCCGTAGAAGCCGGTGCTCATATCTGCGGCGGACATGTGAACTTCTTGAACATCTCGAGTGTGTAGGGGTTCTCGACGCTTGCCGCCTTGAGCTCGAAATCGGCATACATACCTTTCGTGCCGAGGCGCAGGCTATAGACGTCGGAAAGGTTGGTTCCGGCGAACTTGCCGCCGCGCAGCATCCTCAGCCACGCCCAGCTGCCGGTCTCGTTGAGCATCACCTCGGGTGAGCCGTCGACCGGCTGGAAGGCGAGCGAGATCACGCCGGTGCCGTCCTTGCCGGGCCATGTCATCGGCTGCGGCCGGGTCGCGTTGTTGTAGTAGACGAGGTTCTGGCCATCGAGGTTGAGCGTCACCCGCGCCACGTTGGGCGACAGGTCCTTTGGCTCCAGCGTGAAGTTCATCACCGGGCCGGTGCCGCCGGGAAACAGGTCGTCGCGGATGTGCCGCGCCTGCTCGAACGCCGCCAGCGCGGCCGCGTCGAGGCCGAAATCGGCGCGCCATTTCCACGGCTGGCTGGCGGTGTCGACATAGTTGATCAGATGGTCGTTGATGAAGGCGTCGATCAGGCCGGCGGGGCCGAAGAGGCGCTGGAAGTCGCGCACATTGACATCCACCGCGCTCTCAGGGCTGAACGGATAGCGGTTGTTGAGCGCCGCCTGGCAGAAGGGCAGGATGTCGGCGCGCCAGATGGCGTTGAGCTCGTTGGTGACCGCCTTCTGCGACAGGCCGCTGGTGTCGCCGGCAATCCCGCCCAGCCAGTCGTTGATCGGCGAAGGCAGGATCTGCGCCTGTCTTGCGACCGCCCCCGTCAGCTCGGCCAGGCCGCCCTGCTTCTTGATGGCGTCTTGCGGGTCGGGGTTGGCCGACACCGTCTGCAGCACATTGGACAGCGCCGTCAGCGCCACCACGGCTGCGTCGAGCGCCGGCGGCTGGCCGTCCACCTCGGCGATCGTGCCCTTGAGCGGCTTGAAATGTTCGGCCACCAGGCTGCCGGTCATATCGACCTGCTCGGCCGAGCCCGCGCGTGGCAGTAATTTCGCTCCCGTCTTCACCACCTTGCCGAGTTTGCCGAGCTTGGAGAGCAGCTTCGAGCCGCTCTTGGCGGCGGCGCCGTTCTTGTCATCAGCCGGCGCCTCGTCGGAACGGGTGAGATCGAGTTCCTGCACGACCGCGGTGAGGAGGCGTTTCAACGCGGAATCGGCGCTCGAAAGGTCCTTGAGATTTTCGCTTGCGACGTTGAGGTCGGTCAGCGGCGCCAGCCGCATGTCGCGCAGGAAGCTGTCCCACTGCGAAATGTAGTCGTCGTAGTAGAGCTTCAGAATGTCTTCGGACAGCGCCGACACCGAGGTCTCGGCATTCTCCGAGCAGCCGCCGGCAAATACCGCGCGATCGAGCGCCGCCTGCGCCGCCACATCCTCGACGCGATCGAGAACGGCGTCGTGGAAGCCGGCATAGGTGTAGGCGCCGGGAACGCCGACGCGCAGCGTCTTGGCGGAGCGGCGCGCGAACACTTTGGCGCCGTTCGGGCCGGCGAAATTGGCCGGCACCCATTCCTTGACGGCTGCCACTTCCGGATCCGCGAGCAACTGCTTGTAGGCGCGCTCCGGCAGCGAGATGGTGCACACCGTCTTCAGCGCCTCGGCCACCAGCTCCTTGTCCGGGGCGATGTAGCTGTCGTCGACCGCCATGCGGCGGAGCGCGGCAAGCTGGTGCTGTTCGGCGTCGGCGGTCGGGAAGGGCGGGGCGGGGGCGAATTCCGGCAGACTGTTCACCCACCAGTTCTGCACGAAGTCGGTGTCCATCTGCGACAGGCCGGTCATCATGCGATAGGTCTTCAGCGCACCGAGCATGAAATCCGGATCGCGGATCTGCCGCCACATCGTGGCTTCGAGCAGCGCCACCATGTGCGGCTCGAGCACGTTGCGCAGCGCGTGGTCGTAAGTGTCGGTCTGGGCGCGCACGAGCTCGGCCGAAGCGGTCGGGCCGAGTAAATTGTGGACAGCCTCCGGCGGTGCGGTGCGTGCCGTCGCCACCGCGTCCATCGCGGCCAGCGCCCCATCCATCGTCGGCTGCTCCACCGAAGCCGGCGTGGCGGAGACGTCGGTCAGCGGCGCCTGCAGCGCCTCGAACTGGCCGGCCTGCTCGGTGATCGCATTGCGGTTGTCGAGATAGGACCAGGTGAACAGTCCACCCGCCAGCAGGGCGGCAAGCGCGCAAGCCGCGGCCGCGCCGCGCCAAATCCAGGCGCGGCGGCGCTGCGCCAACGGATCGAGCGTGCCGAGACCCGCTTCCTTGAAGATGACCTCGGTCAGGAGATTGCGCAGGAAGAAGCTGCGCTTCTCGACGCGCGGCGCCAGCATCGCGCGACGCGGCGGCAGCCCGAAGGAGGAGGACAGCGCCGCCGTCAGCCGGTCGATCGGCGCGCCTTCCTGTGTCGCCGAGGTCAGATAGAGGCCGCGCAGCCAGGCGGCTTCCTCGTAGCGGCTTTCGCCGAACATCGCCTCGATCAGCACCTGGATCGGCTCGGAGAGGCTGGCGAGCTGGGCCGGGAAACGGAAGATTTCCGCGCGCGATCCGAGCTTGTCCTCGTCCTCCAGGCGCGGCACCAGCCGCCGCTCCAGCTCCGTGGCAAGCGCGGCAAGCTCTCTTTCGACGGTCTTGGCGTCGATGCGGGCGTCGAGCGGAAAGGTCGTCCCCCATACCTGCTCGCGGGCGGCGGTCGAGAGACCGCCGAAGAAGGCCTCGAAGCCCTTGATCAGGTCGGCCTTGGTCAGCATCAGATAGACGGGAAGGCGGATTTCGAGGCGGTCGTTCAGCTCCGCCAGCCGGCGGCGGATCTTGCGGCCATGCGCCTTGATGGCTTCGTCGCCTTCCGAAAGCACATCGATCGACAGCGCGACGATGACGCCGTTGAGCGCGCGGCGGCCGCGATGCTTCTTGAGAAGATCGAGGAAACCCAGCCATTCCGTCGCGTCGACATCCGGCTGGCTTTCCTGCTGGACGTAACGGCCGGCGGTGTCGATCAGCACCGCGTTCTCCGAGAAGAACCAGTCGCAATTGCGCGTGCCGCCGACGCCCTGCAGATCGTCGGTGAGATCGATCGGGAAGTTGAGGCCTGACTGTCGCAGCGCCGTGGTCTTGCCCGTGGCCGGCGGTCCGACGATGACATACCAAGGCATCTCGCGCAGGAATTTGCGGCCGCCGAGCTTGCGTCGCTTGAGCTCCGCCATCACCTCGCCGAATTTGGCGCCGACCGCGGCAACGCTTTCCTCGCCAGGAGTGAGCTGCTTTTCCGCCACGGGCGCGGCGATCTCGGCGACGAACATGCGGTTGGCGCGGATCGCGCGGCGCTGCGCGATGATCAGCCAGATCAGCCACAGGATGATAAGCCCGGCGATGATGGCGATGCGCACATTGTCGGAATCGAACGGCGCATACGGGCCGACCTGGACGATCGGGCCGAACACCCAGATCAGCAGCGAAAGCAGCGCGATGCCGATCAGCGTCCAAAGGAAGCGCGAGGTGAGAACCGCCCAGAGGAAGCGCAAGATGAACATCAGAGCCTCTTCTCGACCAGGACCTCGACGCGGCGGTTGAGCGCGCGGCCCTCGCGCGTCGAGTTGTCGGCCACCGGATCGGTCTCGGCGCGGCCTTCGGAATGGATGCGCTCCTGCGGCACGCCGGCCTGCACCAGAAGATTGGCTATGGTCTCGGCGCGCGCTTCGGACAGCCGCTGGTTCGACGAAAGCGGGTTGGATTTCTGCAGGCGCACATTGTCGGTGTGGCCGACCACCGTGACGTTCCCGATGAGTTCCTGATTGGCGAGGATCACCTTGGCGATCGATTCTATCAGCGGCTCATAGCCCTGCGTGAGTGTCGGCCGCGCCGACTGGAACAGTTCGGGATTGGAAGACTGGATGACGAGCTTGGCCAGCGACACGCTCTCGGTCCCGCTCAGCGCCGGCTTGAGACCATCCGGCGCCTCGGCCTTGAATTCAGGCAGCAGCGCAAAATCGACCGGTTCCGGCTGCGGCGCCTCGGGTTCGGGCGCGTCGACCTTGGGCGCGGCGCGGGTGACGTCGCCCCGCGAGGGCGGCGGCAAAGCGCGGACCAGGGCGGAGAGCTCGACCGCCTGGCTGCTCAGCCCCATCGACAGGCCGACATAAGCAGCGGCGGCGATGACCACGGCCGCCAGCGCCATCACCCAGATCGGTACGATGAAGCGCTGCGGCTCGTCCGAGGCGATCACGCCCTTCCAGTTCGGCGACAGCGGCGCATCTTCGGCATCGGCATTGCGCAGGAAGCGCGCCGCCGCCACGCGAACGGCATTGAGCGAGCGGTCGCCGGCGCGGCCAGGCACGCGATATTTGCCGCGGAAGCCGAGCGCCAGGCAATAATATTGCAACTCCAGCATTTCGCGGTCGCGGTTCGGATGCCGCTCCAGTTCGTCGAGCCGCGAGAAGAACTGCGTGCCGGCATCGACGTCGCCGCGCAGCATCACCACCAGCGGCTGGCGTGGCCAGGCGCTGGCGCCGCCCCAGGGCGTGTTGAGCGCGAGATCGTCGAGCAAGGCCGCCACCGCCCAGGCGGCCTGATCGGCCCGCTCCAGCGACGAGCCCGCGGCCATCGCGGCATCGCGTGCGCGCACGAGCTCCTCGAGCAGGCGCGTGCGCAGCACTTCCGGGTTCTCCGGCGCCAGCGCGCTTTCCAACTCCGGCGCGAATTCGAGCAGCGGCGCGAAGCTATTGATCAGCACATTGGGATGGGCGCGCGCGCGCTTCACCGGCGCGCCCGGCGCCAGCGGCGCCATCGGCCGGGGCGAAGCGCCCGTCAGCCTGATGCGCGTGCGTTCGCGATCCTCCGACAGTCCGAAAGGATCATCCCGGCTCATGGCCTCACCTGTTCACCGAATAGCAGTCGACCTGCGGCTCGCTTGGCAGCACACCGGAAACGCCGATGACGAAACCGGGGGCGTCGAGCAGCGAGGCCCAATGCTCGCTCTTCTGGTCCAGCTCCAGGCACAGCCGGTCGCCGTCATAGGGAATCTCGCGCGGCTGCGAATGCAGCGGCTTCAGCGGAATGCCGGGCAGGCGCGACTTCCACAGCCCCTCGAACTGGTCGGCGGACCCGACGGTGGCCTGGTTGACGAAGATCTTGCGCAGCGCGTCTTCCGACAGTTCGGAGCCGACGCGGATGACGATGCGGCTGGCCACCAGAAGCTTCGGGTTGTCGATGCGCACCTTCCAGACATTGGTGGCATGCCGCATGACCGGCAGCGCGCGCGATTTCGGCTCGATATACCGCAGGCTGAGGATCAGCGAGCGCAAGGCGTCCGCCAGGGCCATATAGGCAGGGCCGGGCGCCATGTGGTCATAGGCCGGCAGCTCGCCGAGCCGGCGCGAGCTGGAGCCATAAGTCGCCATTTCGCCGGCGAGGCCGGCGAGCTCGAGATAGAGTTCGGCCGGATGGAAGACATCTTGCGCCAGCATGTGGGCGAGCCGCGGCTTGGCCGCATTGGCAAGGTGGAGCATCAGCAGGTCCTCGACGCTGCGGCCGGGCCCTCCCATCACCATCTTGCCATGCGCTTCGGCGATCTGGTCGAGACCAGTGACGACCTCCTGCAGCAGTTGCCGGTACCAGGCGACGGCGCCTGTGATCAGCGTCGGCGGCAGGAAGCTCTCGTCGAGCGAGACGCCGCCGTCGGCCCGCACACCCTTGATGTCGGCGACCGGCAGCGCGGTATAGCCGCCGACGGATTTGCCGGGCGCAAGCAGCACCGCTTGCGGGCGGGCGATCTCGATCTCTTCCGGGTCGGCGCCGCCCTGCACGGAATCGCGCACCGACACGATCCTGCCGTGATAGCGCGCTCCGGTCGACGCGGCATGCGCCGGGTCGAAACCGACGCCGCCGGGCGGCTCGAGCGGCAGCGCGACCAGCACCGGCCCGGCGCCGGTGTCGGCCGTTACCGGCAGCGGTTTCGGCGCGTCCATCATTTCCGGGATGGAGAAGGGCGTGCCGTCGGGGAAAATACCCCGGGCGGACACGATAGAAACCTGGCCTGCATCGAGCAGCGATTGATCGAGCGTCAGCTGCTGGAAGCCGAACGTATGGAGCTGGCCGGCCTGCAGCGCGCCCCGCACCATCGCCTCGAAGAACCGGTCCTGCTGCTGGAAATGCTGGGTTCTCAGGAAGAGCCCCTCGGACCATAGCACCCTGTTTGCGTCGCTCATGCCGCTGCTCTCTGCACTGCCAACTTCTACCTCGCCGTCAGGCGGAAATACCGCCGCCGCCTAGCGTAACGTTGATGGTGAATTTCGATCCCGCCGACACCGACTTGGTCGTGCGCCAGTTGCGTCCGCCGGGTTCGCGGATCAGCGCGACGAAGCCGAGCGCCGTCGCGTTCGGTTCGACCGTGATGGTCTTGGCCGCCGTCTTGCCCGGTGCGACGGAGATCGAATCGGATCCGATAAGGTCGGCCCCAAGTGCGGACCCCGCATCGCCCTGCAGCGCGAAATAATCGGCCGAATTGAACTTGCCGGTGCTGGCAAGCCGCATCACCAGCACAGTCACCGGTCGATCGCCGCCGCCGGGTCCCGGATTCATGCCGGCGCCACCGGTCACGTTGACCGAGATAACCGATGGTTTCGGCGGGCCGCTCTGGCAAGCCGCAAGCAGCCCCGTCGCGCCGAGGGCAACGATGAATTCGCGTCGATCGATCATGTCCTACTCCTCTTCGTATGCATCCCTGAAGTCTGCGCCGATCTCGCCCAGGAAACTCGATTCCGCGCTTTGGGCGATGTCGCGATGGCGTTTCTGGTAAAGCTCCCACAGCTTGGCGTTGCGGCCGCCCGCAAGCAGGTTGCCGATCGCGGAATTGGATTTCAGCTCTTCCTCGATCGTCGCCGGATCGAACCGGTCGATCATGCGCCGCAGCGCTGCCTGAACGCCGCGCCAGGCGCGCACGTGGTGCTGCGCGAGATCCTTCACCGCATCGCCGATCGCCGCCTCGCCGGAGAGGAAGCCGGGACTGCGCTCCGAGATTATGGTCACGATGACATCCTCGACCGTCGGCAGGAATTTGAGCGGGTTGACCTCGGAGGCGCCGACCACCGTCTGGGCAACGCGCGCGCTGCCCTTTTCCTCGGCGCGCTTGCGCAGAAGCTGCATCAGGCCGTCCAGCATCAGCCGGTACTCGCGCCCGAATTTTTCCATCTCGGCGATCGCGTCGCGCCCGAGAAAATCGGCCTCCTCGACCCCCATGCCGCGCAGGAAGGCGGCGCGCAGCGCCATATCGCCGGGCACAGGCTGAGCTGCACGGGACGGCCTGGGCGCGGGAGCCGGGCGCGGCGGAGGAGGCGGCTCGGGCGTGCGCGCCGGCAAGTCCCGCGGAGGAGCGACCTGCGGCTTTTCGGCCGGCTGCTCGCTGCGACGGGCCGTATGCGCGCCGTTGGCGGAGGCAGGCGTCGCGGCTGGGCCGAAGCCGAAGTCGTCGAAGCCGGTCGGTTTCGGCGCCGGCTGCGCCGTATCGCCGCGCGCGGGCATGTCGCCGAAGCCGAACGGATCGGACCGGCCAGTTGCCGAGTCGTCGTCCGAGGCCGGTGTCGCCACCGGGTCGAGGCTGAATGGGTCGTCGAAGGCGGGCGAACTGCGCTGGTTCGAGGCGCGGTCATACGCGCCGGGCACAGGCTGCTCGAACGGGTCCGGCAGATCGGCCGGCCGCGGCCGCCGCGGCTCCTCCTCGACCTTGGCCGAAAAGAAATCGTCGCCGCCGATGCTGGGCGAAGATCGCGGCTGAGGCGCCGACCAGGCGGCGGCGGAATGGTTGGCGACCTCACCGACCGAAGTCTGGCTCGCGCTTGGCTGGACCTCGACATAGAGCACGTAGTCGCCCAGTCTCAAACGCATGCCGCTTTGCAGCCGTGCCGACCTGCCGGTGCCGAGCGGGCTGTCGGAATCGTCGATGAACAGCCCGCTGCTCGATGTATCGGTGACGAAGTAGCCGTCGCGGCCGCCGCTGATCTTGCAATGGGCGCGCGACACGAACATGTCCGGATCGTCGATCTGCCAGCCGGCATCGGCGCTGCGCCCGATCACCAGCTCGCCTTCGTCCAGCCGGGTCTGCCTGACCACCTGGGAGCGCGGGCCTTGTTCCAGCGTCAGCAGCAGGCTCATGCGGCCGCCTCCGCCATTTCCGGCCGCCAGCCGACGACAGTGCGGAGCTTGAGATCGTCGGCGTCTCCCTTCTCGGCGGGGCGAGCGAGCCAGGAGGTTCGGCCGAGCTGGACGGTTCCGATTTTCGGCAGCGGCACGGCGTCGCGCGCAAGCACGATGCGCAAATCGACATCCAGCGCTTCGCCGATCATGTCGCGCACCGCTTTCTTGAAGAGGGCGAGGCGCCGCTCTCCGGGCAGGAACGACTTGAAATCGTCGAGATCGAGCGGGCCGACGCGCAACTCGATCCGGCTCTGGCGGCTGAAGACGCGCGGGCCGATCGTCGCCCCGCGCCCGAGCGCCGCATAGGCCTTGCCGACGCGGCTCTGCAGTGCCGCCGGTATGGTGATCCAGGAAGTGACGAATTCCTTGATCTCGACCGGCACCTTGAAGGCCGTGGCAAGAAACAAGGTCAGCCGTTCCGGACCGTCGACCTGGCTGGCCAGCGATCCGGCCTGGCGCAGCCGCACAGCGTCGAGTTCGGCATCCTGGGTGCCGGGAAGGCCGATCCCCGACATCGCTTCCAGCATGGCGCGGACGCGTCCGCCGATCGAGCGCTCGACCTGCACCGCCGGATGTGCGTCGGCCCAGGCGCGGTAGTAAAGCGCGATCATCCGGTGCTGCAGGATGTTGACGAAGTCGACGAAGGTTGTGTCGCTGGTCTGCTCCGCTTGCGTGCCGGTGAACCAGCGCTGCGACAGCCGGTCGAGCACCCAGCGCGTCAGATGCAGCGGCATCGGCCCTTCGGGCCCGAGCAGTCCGAGATTGGCGACGGTCACCCGCGCCGGAGCCTTTTCGCCCGCCTCCTGAAATTTCATCACGTCCCTGGCCGAGAAGCTCAGGCGAACATGCTGGCCGAGCCGCGCCGGCTCGCGATTGGCCTGGCCGGAATAGCCGAACAGCCCGCCCCTCTGCTCCAGCCGGCGCAGCAGCTCGAAGAAGTCAAAGCTTTCCGACAACGCCCCGATTCCGTCTGAGACGGCTTCGCTCAGGGCGGGCCGCGCTAGATCAGGTAGCGATTGCCGGGCGTCATCGGCCATGGCACATCCTCCTGCTTCTGCAGCAGCCGCGTGCGTGTCCGCACGAAACCGTTTATCCCGGCATGGCGGGCAAACAGCCGCGCCAGCAGGGCCGAAAGCAAAAGCGTGCTTTGCCCCGCCAGCACCGACTGGTCGACATGCAGCGTCACTTCCGTGCCCCGCCCGAAGCACATCGGCCCGTCGATCTTGAGCCGCTCTATCACTGGGCGCGAGTCGATGCGCGTGATCGAATGCACGTTGCGGGCGAGGCTCGGGTCGCCGCGGTCGGCATAGAGATCGAGCAGCGCGTGCAGCGGATCGACGCCGCGGCCTTCCTTGGCGAGACTCAAGAAGTTGAGCGAGAGCTGCGCCACCAGCCGCCAGGCAAGATTGTCGGCGCGGGATTCGCCTTCGGCGCCCGCCGGCAGCGACGCCGGGATCGACGGCTGGGGCGGCCGCAGCGCGCCGAGCAGCCTGACGGCCTCCACCGGGTCCGCCGTCTCCAGCGTCAGTGTCGGTGTGTCGTCGAGGATCGGTAGGTCGCGATTGGTGCAAAGCGCAATGACGTCGAGGCGCTTGAGCGGCCGGTTGGCCGGGCTGCCGGCCGGGCGCGACACCGAGAGGAAAACATCGTCTCCCGTGTAGGAGGTGCGGGTCAGGCCGTCGCGACGCTCATCTTCGGTGGCCCTACGAGGGCGCCGCTCGGTCGAATACACCCAGCCGCTGCCGCGGTTCTGCCCCAGGCTGAAAAGCTCGGGAATCTCGGCCTCGCTGCCCTCCGCGTCGGCATCCTCCACTCGGGTGACGCGGAAGATCTCGAAATCGCGCGCTCTGGTTCGATCGGCATGCAGCACTTGCCGTGTCCTGCGCGGATCGATCTCGATGACGTTGCATTCGCGCTCGAAGAGATTGATCAGCGGCGTCACGAAGAGCTCGAAATCGGCCGGCGCAACGTCGGCGAGCTCGGGCACCGGGCGGCGGAACAGGAAGATGATCTCCATCCCCGCCTCGCATCTGCGCACCACCGGCTGCAGGCCGGCGACCCGCACATAGTGGAAGCGTTCGGGGATCATGAAATATTCGCGCAGCAGCCGGTAGCCCTCGAAGGTCGGGCGGGTGCGCGGCATCAGCGCCTCGTCGTCGCGGATGCCGACCATTTCGGGCTCGGGCAGCGCCGATAGCGGATTGGTCTTTCCTTCCGCCCGCGCGCCGACGGCCGAGCAGGCCCCGAAGATCGCGTCGAACAGGAGCGGCGCCTTGGTGCGACCGGCGAAATAGAGATCGAGACGGTCGAGCGACAGCTCGCTGAGCTTGCCCTTTCCGGTGCGCGCAAGCGCGACGCGCAGCGCTGCCTCGCCGCGCGCGCCGGCGACTGGGCCGATGCCGGCGGCAGCCAGCGCGCTGCGATCCTGGAAATAGCTGACAGAGGTGATCGCGATCGGCCATAGCGTGATCTCTTGCGCGGTGCTGAAGGTTGACCGCGTCGACAGTCCCGGATGCAGGCTGGAGACCAGTCGTGTGCCGCGCGCGACGGTATGGCCGGCGATCATCGACTGCACCTGCTGGCCGGGTTTCAGCACCGCCATCGCCGTTGCCGGCGCCGGGGTGACCAGGTCCGGGTAAAGCACGTCGAGCACGGCGCGAGAGAAGCGCGAGCGCTCGGCGTCGACCTTCAGCCGCGTGCGCGCGGCAAGGAAGGCCACGCCGTCGAGCAGCCGTTCGACATAGGGGTCCGGGCAGGGGACGGTGTCGAGGGAAAGATTGCGGGCGACTGCCGGATGCATATCGGCGAACTCGGCCGCGAGCGCCCGGATATGGGTCAGTTCTTCTTCGTAATATTCGACGAAGACCCGATCCATCTCAGGTCTCCCGGAATTCGGTTCGCGCCAGGCCGTTGTCGAGATTGATCGTGGTGCGCAGCCGCATGCGTTCCGGCGTCGGCGTCATGATCAGCACGGCGTCGATCTCGATCTTCAGGCCGACGCTCTTGTCGCCGAGCGTGACATTGACCGTCGTGGCGCTTTCCTTGAGCCGCGGCTCGAAGGTGGCGAGCACCGCGCGGATCTCGCGCGCCAGGGTATCGCGGTCGAAGTCCCGCGAGGAGCGGCCGGAGAAGGACGGCACGCCGTAGTTCACGACGCTGCGGCGCACCTCCGGAAAGTCGGCAAGCGACGGCAGCTCGTCCAGGGGCTGTTCGTGCTCGGCATCGGAAAGCATCGGAACGGACTCGAAGCGCTCGGTGTTGAACAAGGCTTCGATGTCGCGCCGGACGGCTTCCCTGAGCACCCGCGCCGACACCACCACGCCGCGGCTTTCGATCTCGGCCCGATGTTCGGCCTGGAACACCAGACGGTGCAGGCGCCGCTTTTGGTCGGGGGTGAGTTCCACATCGGCATCGATGGTGCGTGCGCTGCCGGCAAGAAGAGCCTCGACGCGCTCGGCGCCGAGTTCTTCTTCCAGCAGGCGACGCAGCCCCTCGATCTCCGACGTCAGCCCGGGCAGGTCGTTGATGAGGCGGTCCCAGAGGGAGGGCTGGACCGCCTCGCGCTTTGCTCGCGAACTGCCGGCGAGCTGCGCCCTTGCGCCGGGCCTTTTGGCCTCACTTGCCGACATAGACATCCATTTCGATCTCGTCGTCCTTGTCGTAGACGAATTTGATCTTCTTGTAGGCGAAGCTCACTTCTTCCTCGATCAGGTCGGCCTCGTCATCGGCCTGCTTCATGTCGTATTCCATGATCGAAGCGTCGGTGAGCGTCACCACCAGATAATCGCTGGTCTCGCCGTCGATGGTGCGGCGCGCCGAAAACACCACTTCGTCGAGCGCCTTGTTGTCGAACAGCGCCTTCTTCAGGTAAGGCGACGCCTTGTCGTAATGCTTGGTGAACTTGATCATCCCCAAGGATACGCGCCCGCGGCGCGAGAGCGAATTGGGATCGTAAGGCGCGATCATCTTGTAGTCGACGCCATGGACTTCGATCTCATCTTCGTGGCCGTCGCGCACACTGGGACCCTTGATGTCCGGAACTTTCAGAAAACCATCGATCTTCATTGAAGGCATTGTCTTTCTCCACCGCTCTCAAACCAAACATGATGACTATGCTTGCTATTTCACCCCTTCACTGACGGCAGTTCGGACACCAGCCGGAGCGAGGCATTGATGCCTTCCAGCTGGTAGTGCGGACGCAGATAGAAACGGGCGTTGTAGTAACCGGGCCGGCCTTCGACACTGTCGACCTGGACCTCGGCCGCGGCGAGCGGGCGCTTGGCGCGCGCCTTGTCGTCGGCAAAGGCTGGATTGGCCAGCACGTACCGGTTGATCCATTCGGTCAACCAGATCTGCATGTCGGTGCGTTCCTTGAACGAGCCGATCTTGTCGCGCGCGATCGCCTTGAGGTAGTGGGCGAAGCGCGAGACCGGGAATAGGTAGGGCAGGTTGGCGCTGAGCCGCTCGTTGGCCTGCGCGTCGGGATCGACCAGACGCCCGGCTCGCGTCTCGTCGTCCTGCAGCGAATGGGCGCCGATGAAGGCCGCAAGATCGGTGTTCTTCCGGTGCAGGATCGGCATCAGACCGAGCTTGGCGAGCTCCGCTTCGCGCCGGTCGTCGATGGCGACTTCCGTCGGGCATTTCATCGCGATCGATCCGTCGTCGGTCGGAAACGCGTGCACCGGCAGGTTGAGCACCGTGCCGCCGTTTTCGACGCCGCGGATCTGTGTGCCCCAGCCAAAAAGCTTGTGGCTGCGGTTGATGTTGACGCCCATCGGAAAGGCGGCGTTCATCCAGACATATTTGTTGTGGTCGCCTCCCACTTCTTCCTCGAAGGTGAAACCCTTCACCGGAACGGTCTCGGAGCCGTAAGGCAGGCGCGCCAGCACCCGCGGCATGGTGAGGCCGATATAGCGGGCGTCCTCGCTCTCGCGCAGCGACTGCCACGAGGCATAGGCCGGGTTGTTGACGATCATCTGCAGGTCCTGCGGGTTGGGCAGTTCCTGCCAGCTGTCCATGCGGAACAGGCGCGGCGAGGCGGCGGCGATGAAGGGCGTGTGCGCCGAGGCGCAGACGCCGGAGATGTTGCGCAGCAGGCCGACGTCGCGCGGATGGTTCGAGAATTCGTAGGCGCCGAGAATGCAGCCGATCGGCTCGCCGCCCAGCATCGAATACTCGTCCGTATAGACCTTCTTGAAGATCGGGCTCTGGTCCCACATCTGGCCTTCATAGTCTTCCAGCGTGTCGGCCAGCTGTTCCTTGGAGATGTTCATCACCCGGATCTTGAGCTTTGTATCCGTCTCGGTGTTGTTGACGAGATACCAGAGGCCGCGCCAGGTGCCTTCCATCTCGCGCACTTCCGGCGCGTGCAGGATCTCGTTGACCTGCGTCGTCAGCATCTTGTCGATGCCGGCGATCAGCGACTTGATCGACTTGATCGCATTGGACGAGATGGTGGTGGTTTCGGAGCGCGACTGCGCCGCCAGCGCCAGGTTGCGCACCAGCTGCTGCAGCTTCTCGCTGTCGTCCTTCTTGACCTTGAAATCCTTTTCCAGGAGGCCGCTGAATTCGCCGAGGTCAATCGCTTCCGCCTCGGCGGTGGCGGCTGCGGTTTTTTGCTGTTCAGCCATGACTTACTCCTCGCCCTTGCCCTCAGAAATCGCCTGGCCGGCGATCTTGCTCAGCAGCGGTTCGTTGTTCAGAAGCTGCGCGATGCGCTTTTCGGCGTCGACGCGGCCGTCCATGAAGCCGAGCAGCTCTTCGAGCTGCCGGCGCATCTTGAGAATCTCGGCCAACTGCGGGACCTGCTCGGCGATCTTGTCCGGCGCGAAATCGCCCATCTTGGAGAAGGTGAGATCGATCGCGAGCTCTTCGTCCCGCTCGGCGCCCTCGGCTTGCGGGAGTGTGTTCTTTACCCGCGCCTTCACCCGCGGTCCCATGGCCTCCATGAACTTCGGGAAGCGGTTGGCGTCGGTTTCGACGAAGTTGCGGTCGAGCACCGACTTCACCGCTTCCTTGGTCTGTGAAGCGCCGGAAAGATCGGCCATCACGGCCATGACGAACGGCAGTTCGATCGTTGTCGGGCTGCCGTAGGTCTCGACGTCATAGGCGATCTGCACGCGCGGGGCGCGGTTTCTTTCGATGACCTTCGCTTTGCTCTCTGCTGGCATGCTTGTTACCTTTCATCCTTCTGGGCCGGCTTCTTCGGATCGGGGACACCGGCAAGAAGCCGGAACTCCTTCAGCCCCGACGGGGCAAGATCTTCCATCAGTTCCACGAAATCCATGTGCACCATGCGGCGCACGCGGCGGGCGAGATGCGGGATCGGGCTCGACGGCTCGGTGCGGTCATAAAAGGCGACGACGAGATCCAGGCATTTGACGACGTCGTCGCGCGAGGTGATCCGGTCGGGCAGCCCGGCGCCCGGTTCCGCATAGCTTGCGACACTTGCCATCGATTCGGCTCCCCTCGCTTCGGCGCCCATCCTTTCGCCACCATGGCCGTTTGGGCCGGGCGCTGCCGGTTCCGCCGGCTGCGGGATCGGCTTTGCGGCGCCGTTCGCCCCGGCACCGGCGGCGGAATTCCGCTCCAGCGTCGTCAGCAAACGCTGCAGGAAGCGTCTCAATTCCGGAATGGCGGGGCCATTGCCGTCGATGCGCTTGTTGAGGGCGGCGTCGACCTCGTCGAGAGCGGCGATCACCGCGCGGGCGTCGGCGAGCAGCGAGGTCATCGCCTCGCCGGCCTGATCGACGTGCGCCTTGCACCCGGTGCGCACCCGGTTCACCAGCTGGTTGTGGCCGCTTACCAGCGCCGCCTTTTCCGCCGCGCCCAGTCCCGAAGCAGCCTCCTGCAGCATGACGTGTTCGTCGAGGCTGCCCTTCTCCAGGTCCTCTCCCTTGATCGGGCCGACCGTGCGCGGCGCAAAGAAGACCATGCCGCGCAGATCCTTGAGCAGCCCGTCCTGGCTGTTTTGCAGGTCGATCAGCGCATTGATGCGCCGCAAGGCAGCCTCGCGCGCCGTGGCGCCAGAGCGCAGTGCCGGATGCATCGTTTCCCAATGCCTGTCGAAGGTTTGGGCGATCAGTGTCAGGCCTTCGGCGAGCCCGCCCAGCTGTTCTTCGTTGGCAAGGGCACGCACAACCAGGACGAGAAGGCGCAGGTCCCGCCCGTGCGACCGCAACTCCTCCGCCTTGGTGAGTACGACGGACCAGTCGACCGGAACATCGACTTCCGATTTGTTGTTTCCTTCGTATTCGACCTTTTTCTGCTGTTCGGTCAGGCGCTCCAGCTCATGAAAGGCCGGGTCGTTACGCAAGTCCTCTCCCGACGGATTTTCACCGTTCAGAGGATTCAGCCAGAGTGCGAGATCAATCACACTAACCCCCAGCCAGCGGCCCTGAGACCCTATGTGACGCAACGTTACCACCGGCCTCGCGTCACGACAATTGAGCAGCTGCTCAAAAACTAACGGATGCTAAACGCGACCGTTTCTTTCAGCAAAACCCATTGCGCGATTACCGGGCCGGGTATGTGAAATGGCTCGCATAGCCCGGACCGCAATTCAGTGTTTCTTGCACGACATTGCAGAGCTTGTGTAACCGGGCAGTGCCGCCCGGATAGATCCAAACGCCTTATCCGTCACGCGGCTTTGTCAAGCCGCCGCTTATATGGCAGGGTACGGTTGGCAGATTGCGGGAGCAAGTTCGAATGGAACAGCGCCGGTCATCGCAGAGCTTCAAGCGTAAGGAACTGGTCGCCAAGCTCAACGCCACGGGGGTGCGCGCCTTCAAGGCCGCGGCCGATACGGCCAAGCTGCGCGGCAATCCTTATGTGGAGCTCGTCCACTTCATCCAGCAACTGGTGCTGTCCGAGCGCTCGGACGTGCAGATGATCATCGCCGATGCCGGGTTGGACGTCAGCCGGCTGACGGCTGACATGACCCGAGCCATCGACAAGCTGCCTTACGGCGCGACCTCCGTCGAGGAATTCTCCGATCACATCTTCCACGCCATCCAGGAAGGCTGGAACCTGGCGACGCTGGAGTTCGGCGTGGAGGAGGTGCGCAGCGCCCATATCCTGCTGGCCTGCCTGAGGACGCCGGTGCTGGAAGGCCTGGTCTCGAAAATCAGCGCCGAATTCGACAAGATCGATGCCGACGGCGTCGTTTCCCGTTTCGCCGACGTGACCGAAGGCTCGCTCGAAGCCGGCACACCTCCCGCCTCTGCCGCCGCCGAACAGCCGATGAAGCGCGGTCCGGGCGGAGATTCGGCGCTGGCCAAATACGCGACCGACCTCACGCTGCGCGCCCGCGACGGCAAGATCGATCCGGTCGTCGGCCGCGACCCGGAAATCCGGCAGATCGTCGACATCCTCATGCGTCGCCGCCAAAACAACCCGATCCTGACCGGCGAGGCCGGCGTCGGCAAGACGGCGGTGGTCGAAGGATTTGCGCTCCGCATCGCCCAGGGCGACGTGCCGCCGACGCTTGAGAATGTCAGCGTGCGCATGCTCGATGTCGGGCTGATGCAGGCGGGCGCCAGCGTCAAGGGCGAGTTCGAGAAGCGGCTGAAGGCGGTCATCGACGAGGTTCAGGCCTCCGAGGTGCCGATTATCCTGTTCATCGATGAGGCGCATACGCTGATCGGCGCTGGCGGTGCCGCAGGCACCGGCGATGCCGCCAATCTTTTGAAGCCGGCGCTGGCGCGCGGCGAGCTGCGCACCATAGCCGCCACGACCTGGGCCGAATACAAGCAGCATATCGAGAAGGACCCGGCGCTGACGCGCCGCTTCCAGGTGGTCAAGATCGAGGAGCCGTCGGAAGCTGTGGCCGTGCTGATGCTGCGCGGCGTCGCCGGCGTCCTGGAGCAGCACCACAAGGTCCAGATACTGGACGAGGCGATCGAGGCGGCGGTCGCGCTCTCGCACCGCTACATTCCGGCCAGGCAACTGCCGGACAAGGCCGTCAGCCTGCTCGACACGGCTTGCGCGCGCGTTGCGGTCTCGCAGCATGCGACGCCGGCCGAGGTCGAGGACATTCTGCGCCGCCGCCAGGCGCTGGAGGTCGAGAGCGGCATCATCGGCCGCGAGGCGGCGATCGGCATCGAGGTCGCCGACCGTCAGGCTCGCGTCGATGCCGGGCTGGCGGAAACCGAGACCACCTTAGCCGCCGCCCAGGCGCGCTGGGATCGCGAGAAAGCACTGGTCGCCGAGATTCTTGACCTGCGCGCTAAACTGCGCGGTGAAGGCGTGCCGCTCGATGCGGCCGAGGGGGCCGGTGAGGAAACCAAAGCGGCTGAGCCGGCTGCGTCCGAAACTCCCGAAGCAAAGGCGCCCGAGAGCAAGGCGGCTGAAACCAAGCCCGCGAAATCCAAGGGCTCGAAAGCCAAGGCGGCGAAGGGCGAGGCGGTCGAGGAGGCGGCCGTTGCCGAGACGATCGCCGAGGGATCGGCCGGTTCGTCTGCCGATCTCGCGCGGCTGCGCGAGCTGATGGCGGAGCTTGCCGCGGCGCAGGGCGAGACGCCGCTGATCCTGCCTTCGGTCGATCGCAATGCGGTCGCCGCCGTGGTGCAGGACTGGACCGGCATCCCGACCGGACGGATGCTGTCCAGCCAGACCGAGAAGGCGCTCAGGCTGGCCGCGACCCTGTCGGAGCGCGTGGTCGGCCAGGACCATGCCATGGAAATGATCGCCAAACGTGTCCAGACCAGCCGCGCCGGCCTCGGCGCGCCGGAAAAGCCGGTCGGCGTATTCCTGCTCTGCGGCCCCTCCGGCGTCGGCAAGACCGAGACCGCGCTGGCGCTTGCCGAGACGCTTTATGGCGGCGAGCAGAACCTGATCTCGATCAATATGTCCGAGTTCCAGGAAGCGCATACCGTCTCGACGCTCAAGGGCGCGCCGCCCGGCTATGTCGGTTACGGCAAGGGCGGCATCCTGACCGAGGCGGTGCGCAGAAAACCCTATTCGGTGATCCTGCTCGACGAGGTCGAGAAGGCGCATCCGGACGTCCACGAGATATTCTTCCAGGTTTTCGACAAGGGCATGATGGACGACAGCGAGGGCCGGCGCATCGATTTCAAGAATACGCTGATCCTGCTCACCTCGAATGTCGGCTCCGACGTCATCATGGACCGCACCAAGAACGGCACCGTGCGGACCGGCATTGACGATCTCGACGCGGCCCTGCGCACGCCGCTGCTGAAAGTTTTCCCGGCCGCCTTCCTCGGTCGGGTGGTCACCATACCCTATTATCCACTGTCGGATTCGATGATCGAGGCGATCGCCCGCCATCAGTTCGGCAAGATCGCGCGGCGGCTTAAAGCAACCAACGATGCCGAACTGGTCATCGGCGACGGCGTCATGGATCTGGTCAAGGCGCGCTGCACCGAGATCGAGTCCGGCGGCCGCATGATCGACGCCATCCTCACCAACACGCTGCTGCCGGAGCTCAGCCGCGGCGTGCTCAACCGCTCGCTGGAGGGCGCGAAGATGACGAAGGTCACCGTCGGCGCGTCCAAGGAAGGTTTTACCTACTCCTTCGAGTAGCCGCAGCAACTCCGGGGAAGGAGTGTAGCGCCCAATCGGGCCAAGCTATTTTGAAGATAGAGGCTGGGAACTTTTGCTCCGCTGGCGATTTTGGATATGCTGCTGACCCGAAATGGCCGGAAAGGTGCCGCCGATGACGAAAAACCTTGCGATCTCCGCTCTCGTTCTGGCCACGGCCATTGGCGTGTCCGGCGCGGCGTTCGCCGGCGACCGGCAGCTCAAGCACCCGGTCGAGCAGGAGCGCTACGTTCCGGCCGAAGGCGACCTCATCGACATCCTGTTCGGCGGACCGCGCTACTATGACGCCATGCTGGTCACTTCGGCGGCGGGCGCGTGTTCATACCACCGGACGGGGCCGGACGCGAACGCGCTGAACAAAATCAACGACCATCACTGCGGAAAATAAGGTCTGCCCCGCGCCCGGCCGTCGGTAAGCCGCGACCGCCTCCATTTCATCATGCCGCGAACTCATCGTTCGCCGAGGTGGCTGGCCGTTGAGCAGCCAGTCCTCAGCCTGCATCGCGGTTGGGCCGCTCTGCCGTCGCACACATTCAGCCCAAACATTGTATACAATAACAAATAAATCTGTTGACAATCTGTCCCAGGCGGCTTCCCATAGGCTATCCGCGCAGCCCATGAGCAAAACAAAAGCGCGATAACCAGAAGGGAACCGATATGATCAACCGACGCTCGACTTTGAAATCGCTGGTGCTTGGCGCCGCCTCGACCCTGGCCATGGCCGCCATAGGCATCCCGTCCGCGCAGGCTGAAAACAAGGAACTGAAGATCGGCTTTGTTGGTGTCACCAGCGGTCCCGCCGCCGCCTGGGGCACGTCCAATGTGCGCTCGATGCAGACGCGCGCCGCCTGGCTCAACGAAAAAGGCGGCGTCAAGATCGGCGACGACACCTACAACATCAACATCGTCACCTTCGACGACCAGAAAGATCCCAAGCGCGCCATCGCCGGCATGGAGAAGATGGCCCAGGAGGGTATCCATTATGTCGTCGGACCCAATGTCGATGACGGCGCTGCTGCGGTGCGCCCTGTCGCCGAGGCCAACGGCATCATCTATTTCCCCTATGCCTTCCCAAAGGCGCTCTACCAGAAGCCGGCCTCGAACGCCGTGCTCGGCATGATCGCCAACTATCAGTCGGGCCCGGCGATCTATAAATACCTCAAAGAAAACAAGGGCGTGAAGACGATCGCCTTTGTCGCCGCGAACGAATCCGACCCGCTCAGCCAGCGTGACAGTGGCGTCGAGGCGGCCAAGGCGCTCGGGCTCGACGTCGTCGCGCAGAACGACACGTACCAGAACGACACCCGCGACTTCACGCCGGTGCTGACCCCGATCGTCGCGCTGAAGCCCGATCTGCTGGTACTGTCCGGCGTGGCGCCGGCCAACGCGCCGCTCCTCATCCGCGCCGCCCGCGAGCTCGGCTTCGAGGGCTTGATCTCGACCGAGACGGCGCAGGACGCCAAGGTTCTGGAGGAGGGCGCCGGCGAATACGCCAACGGCTTCATTTCCGTCGGCGGTGCGTCGACGCCGGAGATCGCTTCGGATGAGATGAAGGAGTTCGTCGCCCGCTACACCAAGATGTTCGGCGAGTATAACGACGAGTCCAACACCAAGGTCTACGCGTTGGAGTACATCATCGAGACGATGAAGGCCAATCCGGCCGCCATCAACAATGTCGACGAATTCAAGAAGACCATGGACACCTTCTCGGCGCCCAACCCCTTCCTGAAGGGCGACGCCAAGCTGAGCTATGTCGGCGCGACCTCCTTCGGCCAGAAGCGTCAGCTAGCCGTGCCGATGGTGGTCAACGAATACAAGGACGGCGCTTTCCAGACCCTGTTCGTCGGCTCCGTCGACTAGGTTTGGGTTCCTAAGGTTACTTCCTCCCGAATGCCGGGGGTCCGGGCGATGCTCGGACCCCGCGGAAGATCGAAGGATCCATGGAACAGGTCATCGCCAACGGATTGTATCTCGGCGCCCAGTACGCGCTGATCGCGCTCGGGCTAACCCTGATCTTCGCCCTGATGAACGTGCTGAATTTCGCCCACGGGCAGATGTACGTTCTGGGCGGGTTCATCACCTATACCGTCTACGGCCAACTCGGCCTGCCTTTCGTGGTGGCGCTGCTGGCCTCCGGCGTGACGCTCGCCGTCATCGGCGCGCTGATGGAGAGATTCCTCTTTCGAACGGTTATCCGCCGCAGTCACCGCGAGGAGAGCACCATGCTGCTCGCCGCGGCGACGGCCTTCTTCTTCGACGCCGTCATCCTGCTCATGTTCGGTGAGAAGCAGCGCGGCGTTCCCAAGATCGTCAAGGGCGTCTTCAACGAAGCCGGCATCATCATGCCTTATGACCGCCTGGTTGTCGGCGCTCTGGCCATCGTCTTCATCGCCGCCTTTGTCCTTTACATGCAGTACAGCCGGGTCGGCCGCGCCATGCGCGCGCTCGCCCAGGACCGTGTCGCGGCCCAGCTGATGGGTGTCAGGGTCGACCGCTATTCGATGATCGGCTTCGCGCTCGGCGCCATGCTGGCGGGCGTTGTCGGCGGCCTGCTGGTCACCATCACCGGCGTCAATTCCGGCATTGGCGGCCCGATCTCGATCAAGGCCTTCCTGATGGTGATGATCGGCGGCGCCGGGGTCGTCGGCGGGGCGATCGCCGGCGGCTTCATCCTCGGCATGATGGAATCGGTCGGCCTCACCGCGCTGCGCGAATATGGCGACGTCACCTACCTCGTCATCTTCGCCGCCCTGATGGTGTTTCTGTCGATCCGCCCCAACGGGCTGATGGGCAAGCCGTGGGGTTGAGCGCGCCATGACCCGCAATCGCAACATGAAGATCGCTTCGGTCGCAACCTTCCTGGCGATCGTCTTCATCGCCGTGCCGGCCGCGATCTCGGCAAGCGGCCGCATCGACCTCTACTACACGCTGACTTCGGTGGCGCTGCTCAGCATCGCCAGCGCCGGCGTGTGGCTCACCTTCTACATCGGCCGCATCAATATCGGCCAGGGCGCCTATGCGCTGATGGGCGGCTATGTCTCGGCCATACTGGTGATGAACCACGGCTGGTCGTTCTGGCTGACGCTGCCTGTCGCCGGTCTCTTCTGCGCCGCCGCGAGCGTGCTGATCGGTCTGCCGATCCTGCGGTTGCGCGGCGTCTATTTCGCCATGGTGACGCTGGTTCTGACTGAGGTCGTGCGGCTCTTGGCGCTGGCGCTGCCGATCACCAACGGCGCCAAGGGCATAGTCAGCATCCCGCTGCCCGGCGCGCTCTCGGTCTTCGGGCTGACCATCATCCCGGACTTCGCCACGCTGCAGAATTCGCGGCTCGCGTTCTACCTGCTGGCGGTCACGCTGATGGTGGGCTGCTTCGCGGTGATGTATCGGCTGGTCAACTCGCGCATCGGCAAGCTCTGCCAGTCGCTGCAGCAGAACGAGGAACTCGCCTCCTCGATCGGCGTCAACATCGCCTATCTGCGCGTCATCGCCTATGCGGTGTCCTCCTTCTTCGGTGGGCTTGCCGGCGCCATCTTCGCCGCCATCTCGCAGTCGATCTATCCGTCGAGCTTCACGGTCACCGATTCCGTCAACTTCATGCTGAACTGCTTCCTCGGCGGCCTCGGCTACGTGTTCGGTCCGATGCTCGGCACGCTGGTGCTCTATTTCGGCTGGGACCTCTTGTTCCAGACCGGCCAGTTCCAGCTCCTGATATATTCCGGCCTGATGATCGTATTGATGCTGGTGCTGCCAAACGGCCTGCTCAGCCTCACGGTTCCGACCCGGAAGAAGGCTTGAGCCATGGCCGAAATGCTCGAAGTTTCCGGCATCACCAAGCGCTTCGGCGGTCTCGTCGCGGTCAACAACGTCTCCTTCTCGGTGCGCGAGAAGGAGATTCTCTCGGTCATCGGTCCGAACGGCGCCGGCAAATCGACGCTGTTCAAGCTGATCTCGTCGTTCCTCAGGCCAACGTCCGGCGAGGTCCGCCTGAAGGGTGAACGCATCTCCGGCATGGCGCCGCATATTGCCGCGCGCAAGGGCGTCGTGCGCACCTTCCAGGAAACGACGATCTTCAAGAACATGAGCGTGCGCGACAACGTCATCATCGCGCATCATCTGCGCTCGAAGGCGAGCCTCGTCGGTTTCTTTCTCGGCACCGGCACGGCCAAGGCAGACGAAGCGGCTTTCGGCCAGTCCGCCGACGAGATCCTGGCGCTGCTCGGCCTGGCTTCGCTTGCCAGCGAGATCGCCCGCAACCTGCCACATGGCCATTTGCGGGCGCTGGGCATCGCCATCGGCCTTGCCACCGATCCCTCGATCCTGCTGCTCGACGAGCCCTTTGCCGGCATGAACCACGAGGAGACGATGCGCATGGTGGCGATGGTGCGGCGCCTGCGCGATCTCGGCCTTACCATCCTGCTCGTCGAGCACGACATGCCGGCCGTGATGAAGATCTCGGACCGCATCGTGGTGCTCAATTTCGGGCAGAAGATCGCCGAGGGAACACCGTCGGAAATCCAGGCCAACGAGAAGGTCATCGAAGCCTATCTCGGCAGCGAAGACGAGGCGATCGGGCTATGAACCAGATCCTGAACTTCGCCGGCGTCGAACTCTATTACGATCACGTCTATGCGCTGAAGGGCGTCTCGCTCGAGGTCAATGAGGGTGAGACCGTCGCGCTGATCGGCGCCAACGGCGCCGGCAAGTCGTCGATCCTGCGCGCCATCACCGGGCTCAACCGGATAAGGTCCGGCGAGATCCACTACAGCGGCAAGCGCATCGACGGCGCCGCCCCAGACGAGATCGTCAAGATGGGCATCGCCATGGTGCCGGAAGGGCGCCGCGTCTTTCCCTATATGACGGTCAGGGACAACCTTTTGATGGGTGCCTTCACGCGCTCGAGCAAGGCCGAGATCGCGGCGACCTTGGAGATGGTGCTGGGGCGCTTTCCCCGGCTGAAGGAGCGCTTCTCCCAAGCTGCCGGCACGATGAGCGGCGGCGAACAGCAGATGCTGGTCATCGGCCGCGCGCTGATGGCCAAGCCGAAGCTTTTGCTGCTCGACGAGCCGTCGCTCGGAGTCGCGCCAAGACTTGTCCAGGACATCGCCCGCTCGATTGTCGCCATCAACCGCGACGAGAAGGTCAGCGTTCTGTTGGTCGAGCAGAATTCCCGCATGGCGCTTCGCATTTCGCAGCGCGCCTATGCGCTGACCACCGGCAGCGTCGCCCTGAGCGGCAACTCCGCCGAATTGCTGAGCGACGACCGGGTCAAGCGTCTTTATCTCGGCGGCGAGATCTGAGGCTGATTTTAATGCGCATACTCGTCATCAACCCCAACACGACCGCGTCGATGACCGGCAAGATCGGCAAGGCGGCGACAAGCGTCGCCTCATCAGGAACCGAAATCGTCGCTGTCAATCCGGCCGATGGTCCGCCGAGCATCGAGGGCTATTTCGACGAGGTGTTCGCCGTACCGGGCATCATCGCCGAGCTGAGCAAGGCGCCGGCGGCGGACGCCTATGTGATCGCCTGCTTCGACGATACCGGGCTCGACGCCGCGCGCTGCGCGACCGAAGCGCCGGTCATCGGCATCGGCGAGGCGGCCTTCCATCTCGCCAGCCTTGTCGCCGGCAAGTTCAGCGTCGTCACCACGCTCGCCCGCTCAGTCCCCGCCATCGAGCACAACCTTGCGAAATACGGTCTTTCCTCGCGCTGCGCCAAAGTGCGCTCGTCGGAAGTCGCCGTGCTCGAGCTTGAACGGCCAGGCTCGAACGCCAGGCATCGGATCTCGGACGAGATCGCGCGCGCCATTCGCGAGGATCACGCCGAGGCGATCGTGCTGGGCTGCGCCGGCATGGCCGACCTTGCGCACAGCCTGTCGGAAGAGCATGGCGTTCCGGTGCTTGACGGCGTCGTCTGCGCCGTCACCCTGGCCGAGAGCCTGTTCAAGGTCGGCTTGAAGACATCGAAGATCGGCGGCTATGCCGCCCCGCGAGGCAAGCGTTTCGCGGGTATCTTCGCTTCGGCGTCTCCCCCGGGCGCCGGTTCGCCTGGGTAAACGTGGCCCCGGGAGATCGGTCCCGCGGGATTGACCGGGGCGCGAGCGCCATTAGATTGGACCGGCCGCTGGCGATTTGGGGGCAGAGCGGGCCGCGTCGGGCCTGCGCATTGAAAGCATGTTGACGGTACTCAGAGAAGACGATCGCGACGACAAGCCGGCAGCGCGCTGGTCGCCGATCTACTATGGGCTGAGAGACGCCATCGTCAGCCATCGTCTCGCCCCGGGCACCAAGCTGCCGGAGGACGAGCTGGCGTCGATCTATTCGGTGAGTCGCACCGTCGTCCGCGCCGCCTTGCAGGCCCTTGCGCATGACCGGCTGGCGCGGCTGGAGCCCAACCGCGGTGCCTTCGTCGCGCAGCCCTCGAAGATCGAGGCGCGCGAAGTGTTCGAGGCAAGGGCGCTGATCGAGCCCAAGGTGGCGGCGCTCGCCGCCAAGGCGGCGGTGCCCTCCGACATCGCGCAATTGCGAATGCACCTGGAGAAGGAGCATGAGGCGCTGCATGCCGGTCGCGACAGCGACGCCATCATGCTGTCGGCGCGCTTCCATGTCGGCATCGCCGAGATCGCGGCGCATTCGGTATTCACCAACTTCGTGCGCGACCTCGTCTCGCATTCCTCGCTGATCATCGCGCTCTACTGGAAACGCCGCGACGCGACCTGCGAGAAACATGCCCATCACGCACTGGTCGACGCCATTGAAGCCGGCGACAGCGCCGACGCCGCGGCGCTGATGAACAGCCATCTGGTCGATCTGCTCTCCGGGCTCGATCTCACCGACAAGGTCGAGAAGTCCGACAGCCTCGCTGATCTGCTCCGCGCCTGAAGGAGGCGTGTGCCCCGAGGCCGAGATAGGCTGACATGCCCTTGGCGCGGGTCAGCGCCACCAGCGGCGAGATCAGGCCTTGCTTCACCGTGTCATGCACCTGCGGAAGCGGCACTACCGATACTTTGACGCCGGCCTGCGCTATCGCCACCCCATCCAGTCGTGGATCGCTGCCCGATCGGCCTGATGCGCTAGACCTGGGCCTGCCGTTCCCTCGGCCGTTTTCGGGAGGTCTCGGCGCCGCCTCGATGCCTGATGTGATCGATGAATGCGCGCAGTTTGGGCAGGACCTGATGTTTTTCCGGGTAGTAGAGGAAGACACCCGGCGATGTCGCGGCGAAGGCCGAAAGCAGCGTTTCGAGGCGCCCGTCCGCGAGCGCCGCGGCGGCAATCGGGCTTGGCACCTGGGCAAGCCCGGCGCCCTGGATCGCAGCGCCAAGCAGCGTGGGATAGTCGTGTGCAATGAACGGCCCGGAAACGATTGCCTCGACCGCCTTGTTGCCTTTGGCGAAGCGCCACGGCGCGACCGAACCGTTCGATCGGCGCAGGCGCAGGCAGGCATGGTGGCGCAGATCCTCGATGCGCTCCGGCGTTGTTCGCTGGCGTAGATAGTCGGGACTGCCGACGACCACCATCGGGAAGGACGGCGTCAGCCGAACCGCGACCATGTCGGCCGCGATGAGGTCGCCGAGCCGGATACCGGCGTCGAATCCCTCGGCTGCGAGGTCCGCCAGCTCGCCGCTAGCGACGATCTCCAGCTCGATCTCGGGATAGGCCTGGCAGAAGGACGCGATCATCGGCTCCAGCAGCGTCGGCACCACCGCAGGCGGTACCGACAGGCGCAAAAGCCCAGCCGGCCGCTGGCCGACTTCGCGCGCGACCTCGCTTGCTGCTACCAATTCCTCGAAGGCTGGCCGGGCACGCGAGAAAAAACGCTCGCCGGCTTCGGTCAGGCCGACGCTGCGTGTCGTGCGGACGAACAGCGCGGCGCCGATGCGCGCTTCCAATGTCCGCACCGCCTGGCTGATCGCCGACGGCGTGACGCCGAGCTCCGCCGCCGCCTTGCGGAAATTGCGATGCCTGGCGACGCTCAGGAACGCCTCGACGCCGTCGAGGGCGCCATGCCGGACTGTGAAGTTTTGCTTCATGACCCATTGAGATTATCGCGGATAGTTCCCGGCGCAAAGCGGTCGTATCTGTGTTGTCGATTGGAAGGCTGGAGGGAAGTGGCAATGACGGACGATTTGGATCGCGTGCGGTTGCGGGCGTCGGGGCCGCCGCCTTCGCTAAATCTCTGTTGGAACGCCGTCTCGGTATCCTGAAGGCGGTATTCGAAGCCGTTCCAGCCAATCTCTAACGGGAGGCAAGTATGACGCCGGCGACGATCTTCAACATCCATCTCGTCCTGGGCTACGTCCCGTGGCTGCTCTGCTTCGGCGCCTATATCTGGCCGAGGCTCAGGCTCATGGACCGCGTCGAGGCGCAGCGCGCTATCGCGACGCTGCACAGCTTCCGCTTCTTCGGGCTGGTCTTCCTGGTTCCGGGCGTGGCTGGCCCGAACCTCCCGGCGGACTTCGCGGTCTTTGCCGCCTATGGCGATTTCGCGACCGGGCTGCTGGCCATGCTGGCGCTGCTTGGCGTGAAGCGGTCCTCGATCTTCTGGCCGTCCGTCGCGGCCTTCAATCTGGTGGGAATAGTCGACCTCGTCGGCGACTACTATCACGGCACCGTGCTTCATCTGCCCGAGCAGGCCGGGCAGCTGGGCGCCGCATACGCGATCCCGATCATCTATGTGCCCCTGCTGATGATTACGCACGTGGCCGCCCTTTATCTTCTGGCGCGACCTCAGCCCAAGACCGAGCCGGGCGCGGACAATAGGAAGGCGGGCGGTCTCAGTTCCCTTCGCTCTCCTTCATCCGTTCGATGATCGATCGGGCCGAAGCGCCGGTCGTTTCGCCGAGCTTCGTTTGCTCATTCTGCACCATCGCCAGCGACGTTCCCGGCTCGCCCTCCCACAGGATCAGGCTTGCCGCGCCGACCAGCCCGGCGCGATCGCCGAGCTCGGCCGGCACGATCGGCACGTTGCGATAGGCTTGCATGGCGCGTTCCTCGACCGTCGCCCTGATGCCCGGCGCCAGCAGATCGAACCCGTTTGCGAGGCCGCCCCCCATGACGATCAGGTCCGGCGAATAGAGATGCAGGAGATTGGTGAAGCCGATGCCCAGCCATTTCGCCTCGGTCTCGACCAGTTCGCAGGCGGCCGCGTCGCCGGCGCGCGCGGCATTCACGACATGCCGGGCCGAGACGTCGCCGTCGTCGGAAAGACGTCTGAGCACCGAGCCGTCCCCTGGCTTGGTGAGGCGGGTCGCCCGGCGCCCGAGCGCGGTGCCGGAAGCAACGGCCTCGAAGCAGCCGACGTTGCCGCAAAAACAGCGGTCGCCTTCGCCGGTGATGGTCATGTGGCCGATCTCGGCCGCGAGCCCGCGCCTTCCATGGTAGATGTGGCCATCAGCGACCACGCCGCCGCCGATGCCGGTCGAGACGGTGACGAAGACCAGCGAGCCCGCGCCGCGGCCGGCGCCGAAACGCCACTCGCCGAGCGCCGCGGCATTGGCGTCGTTCTCCAGCCGTACCGGCAAGCCGAACTGGCGGCTGAGGATGTCGATCAGCGGCACGTTGTGCCAGCCGGCGAGCGTCGGCGGCCCGATGACGATGCCTGCCTTGGGGTCGAGCGGCCCCGGCGCGCACATTCCGATGCCGCTGACCTTTGCCTGCGGGTGTTCTTTAAGCAGCCTGTCCGCCAGCGCGATGATCTGGCCGATGACCGCTTCCGATCCGGCGCCGGCGAGCGTCGGCGCCGAGACGCGCTTGACAACCTCGCCACTGCGCTCGACCAGCGCGCCGCGCAGCTCCGTGCCGCCGAGATCGAAGGCAAGGGCGATCGTGCTCATCAGGCGGCGGCCTTCAGTCCATGCAGCCAGGCCATGCGCTGGGCGAGATCGGGATCGCCGAAAGCGAGCGAGCCCAGCACCACCGTGTCGGCGTCGGCGGCGCGCAGCAGCGGCACCGTCTCATGGCGGATGCCGCCATCGGCGGCGAGCCGGATGTCGGCCTCGCGGCCGGCCTTCCTCATCAGCGCGCGAGCCTCGATCAGCCTTGGGCAGGCCTCCTCGGACAGGCTCTGTCCCTTGACCCCGATCGAGGTGCCGAGCAGCGTCACGAAGGCCACGCGTGGCAGGAACGGCTCGATCGCTTCAACCGGCGTCTCCAGCCGCAGCACCACGCCGGCCTCTGCGCCGAGCTCGCGCGCCAGCTTCACGGCGCGCAAGCCTGCCGCGCCGTTCTCGGCATGGATGGTGACGAGATCGGCACCAGCCTCGATGAACTGGCGCGTCTGAGCCTCGACGATCTCGGCCTCGACCATCAGATGAACGTGGATCGGCTTCGCCGTCAGCCTGGCGATGCGCGCCACCATGTCGGGGAAGAACAAGAAGCCGGGGGTGAAGCGGGCGTCCGCCACGTCGATGTGGTGCAGATCGGCATGGGGTTCGATGCGATTCAGGTCGCGCTCCATATTGGCGAGATCCGCCGACCACAGCGAGAATTCGCCGATAAGCCGGTTGCGCGGCAGTGCGGCTATTGCCGCGGGTCCGGAGACGGGTTTGGCGGTCATGACGGAATGAGGCTCCGGGCATTCGAGTTGGACTGGAGGAAGGAACTGATCTGCTCGTGCAGTTCGATGAAATGTCTGGCGCTGTTGCGCGCCTTCGGCGTGATTTCGGCGAAGACCGCGTGCGGCATCGCGGCGGCAAGCGTGTAGGCGCTCGACAGCGGATGCACCGCGTCCATCGCGTTGCCGACGACCAGCCCAGGAATTTCGAGCGCCGCGACGTCGCGGTCGCAAACGCCTGGACCGTCGCTGGCGATGTCGGCGAGCACTTGCGCGAACTCCTTGGCGTCGGGCCGGTCGAAATAGCCGAGCAGCGAGGACAGATTGTCGGGCGCCTCGCGGTAGAGCCGCGTGGCCGTGTCCGATCGTGCGAAGATCGTCCGTCCTTTGTCGGTCCCGTGTTCCAGGATGAGCTCGGCGGCCTCGGTGATCGGCCGCATGTTCTGCGGTGCCGGCGAAAACGTCCATGCCGGCCGCACCAGGACCAGGGCGGCGACGCGCCGCGGATGACGGCAGGCGAGGCGAAGCGCGATCGCGGCGCCCATCGAGACGCCGCCGGCAACGAAGCGGTCGAGGCCGGCACGATCGGCGGCGGCAAGCACATCGTCAGCGAAGATTTCGAACGAGAACGGCCGCCGCTTGCCGAGCCCAGAGCCGCCATGCCCGCGGCATTCCAGCGTGACGCGCCGGAAGCCTGCGGGGAAAGTCTGCGCGACCTGCGCCTCGCCGCCGCCGAGCCCATGCTGAAAGACGACCGCCAGGCCTTCGCCGGTGTCGGTCATATGCAGCGTGGCGCCGTCGCGCAGCAGCGTGCCCATCACATGAGCCCCTTGAGGAAGCGGGCGACGCGCGGCGCTTCCTCGGCCGAAAGCCCATGCGTCACCAGCGGCCCGTCGAAGCCTGTGGCCCTCAGGCGAGCGACGAAGTCGTCGAAGTCGACCACGCCTTGTCCGGCCGTGGCGAAGCGCCCGTCGGCGAAGCGGTCCTTGGCGTGCGCCAAAGAGACATGACCCGCCGTGCGCTCGACCGCTTCGGCAACGATGCCGCGTGCCTCGTCGGCATTCGCTCGCTCGAACAGATTGGCAGGGTCGAGCACGATGCGCAGCCGGTTCGAACCCATCTCGGAAATCAGCTGCACGGCGTCATCGGCGGAGGTCACGATGTTGGCTTGCTCCGGCTCGATGCCGAGATCGACGCCGTGGCGCTCGGCGAGCTGAAGCGCCTTCTCCATTTCCCGCGCCATGTCGGCCCAAGCCGAGGGATCGGCATTGTCGGGGTGGTGCGCCCATTGGTCCTCGGCGTTGCGCGTTCCGGTGCACAGTGTCACCAGCGGGATCGAAAGCCTGGCGGCTGCCTCAATGACCACCCCGAGCCGCCGCAGCCCGTCATCACGCACCCGGCTGTCCGGATGCGCCATGTTGTAGGTTCCCGACAGCGCGACGAGACCGACGCCGCTAGCCTTAGCGGCGGCATCGATCGTACGGATCGCTTCGTCGGGAACATCGTCCGGCATCGACGGCAGGCCGGCGCAGGCAAGGTTGAACTGGGTGACTGCGAAGCCCGCTTCGCGAACGGCGGCGAGCACGCCGGCCGGCTCGCCGCCTGGAAAAGTCTTGGCGAACACCCCGACCTGCATCAGATCGCTCCGGTGACGCCGGCGAGCTCAACGCGCTGGCCGCTTTCGACCGAGCGGGCGATCGCCACCATGGCGCGGATCGAAGCGAGCCCGTCCTCCACGGTAGCGCCGCGCTGCGGCGCGCCGTTGAGCACCGTGTCGGCGAGGCCTTCCAGTTGGCGGCGGAAGAAGTGGCCGTCGGCGCCGAGCGGCTTGCGCGACGTCGCGTCCTTCTCATGAAAAATGTCGACCTCGCTGGCGCGCAAATACCAGGGATTGAAGGTCTTCGCGATCACCGAGCCGTTCTCGCCATAGAGTTGAAAGCCCTCGTGCCAGTCCATGCGCACCGCAACGGTCAGGTCGAGATGGCCGAGCGCGCCATTGGCGAACTCCGTCTCGACGAACCAGCAATAAGCGCCGAAGCGTTCGTTGAGCCGCGCGCGCACGGCGGTGATTTCGCCGCACAGGAAGCGCGCCGTGTCGACCAGATGCGAGCCATGCGCCAGCATGAAATACTGTCTCAGGTCCGCCTTCGGATTGCCGGCCGGCTTCCTCGCCAGCTTGCTGGTGACGGGCAGCGGCTGCACGGCGTCGGTATTGGTGTAGCGATGGGTGGAATCGCAATACCAGGCCTTCAGCGCCAAGATCTCGCCCATCTCGTCGCGCACGAAATCGCGCGCCGCCTCCAGCGCCGGGTCGAAGCGCTTCATATGCCCGACCTGAAGCACCTTGCCGGAGCGCTTGGCCGCTTCCGCCAGCCTCTCGCCTTCTTCGACGGAAATGCCGATCGGCTTTTCGCAAAGCACGTGCTTGCCTGCTTCGAGCGCCTTGATCGACATCGGCACGTGGTAGGCGTCGGACGTCGCGACGATCACCGCCTCCAACTTGGGGTCGGCGAGCATCTCGTCATAGTCGCCATACATTTTTTCGGGCTCGTAGGTGGCGCTCATGCGCGCAAGCAGGTCGGGCGCCGCGTCGCAGATCGCGTAGAGGTCGGCATTGGCTGCCTTCACGCAGGATTCCAGATGCGCGAACTGCGCGATCGGCCCGCAGCCGAGCACACCGACACGAAGACGAGGGTCTTGTTTGCGGATCATCGCCTCAAGCCCCGTAGCCGCGCATGGTCTGGCGATTGGTCTTCACCGCGCCAGCCGGATCGGCGGCGGCGGTTTCGGATTCCTCCTCCAGCACCAGCCAGCCGCTGAAGTTGGGCGCGGCGCTGGCGATCTCGATCACCTTAGCCGTGTCGCAGACACCCTGGCCGAGCATCGCCCAACTGCCGTTGGCATCGACGTCTTTCAGATGCACATAGCGAATGCGGTCGCGATAGGTGGTGAGCGTATCGGCCATGTCCTGACGGCCGCGCAGGATGTGGCCGGTGTCCGGCACCCAGCCGACCAGCGACGCATCGATCAGCCCGAAGATGCGGTCATAGTCGGCGCGGTCGAAAAGCAAAGTGTTGTGGTGCGAGCTCGGATGGACCGCGACCTGGACGCCGGCCTTGCGGCCGAGCTCGCCGGCCTTGTTGTAGACCTCGGCGGCGATGGCGAATTTGTGGTCGCGCGGGCCGTCGGAGACGACGGTTGCCGAGCCCATCGACACCAGCGCTCCCGGAAAGGCGGCGGCGAAGTCGATCCAGCGACCGGCGGTTTCGAGGTCCTCGCCGATTTTCTCCTTGAGCGTGAAGCCGCTCTTCGAGCCGAAGGCGAACGAGACCAGCATGAGGCCGGATGCCTTCAACGCGGCGGCGAACTCCGCAGGCTTGCCGGCATAGCGACCGATCATCGTGTCGGTGATCTCGATGCCGGCATAGCCGCCGTCGGAAATCGCCTTGATGAGATCGTCCGGGCCGCCGCCAAAACGGTCGCCGAGCATCTCCCAGGTAAAAGTCTGGCAGCCGACTTTGAGGTCTTTCACGTTCATTCTTTCATTCCTTGATACCGCCCATTCCTTGGTGTCGCTCTGCGTCTTCATGGGAGGGACGTCCTACTTGACCGAGCCCGCGGTCATGCCTGCGAGGAAGAATCTCTGGGCAACGAGGTAGATGAGCAAAAGCGGTAACGAGCCGAGCACGCTCATCGCCATCATCTGGTTCCATTCGAAGGCGTGCTGCCCCATCAACAGCTGGATGCCGATCGGCACGGTGCGCATGGACGTCGACTTGGTCAGCGTCAGCGCAAAGAGAAATTCGTTCCAGCACAACAGGAAGGTGTAGACAGACGTCGCCACGATACCAGGCAGCGAGATCGGCACGATCACCCGCCAAAGCGCTGTCCAACTGGTGCCGCCGTCGACAGCCACCGCTTCATCGAGATCGCGGGGCAAGGTGTTGAGATATCCCGTCATCAGCAGGATCGCGTAGGGCAGCGTAAACACCAGGTAAGTCAGGATCAGCGCGATATAGGTGTCGAAGATGCGATACGAGACGACAAGCCCGAAGAAGGGGATGAGAAGCGTGATCGGCGGAATCGTCTGCGTGCTGATGATGAGTGTGTTCAGGCTGCCCTTGCCGCGAAAGTTGAAGCGGCTGAACCCGTAGGCCGCCAGCAAGGCGATCAGCACCGTCAGCACGGTCACCGCTGCCGCCACGAAGTAGCTGTTGAAGAAGAAGCGCAGCTTTACCGGGTCGCCAACGATGGCTGCGTACGCTTCCAGCGTGAAGGCCTTCGGCAGGATGGTTGGTGGCAGGGCAAAGATTTCGGTATTCGACTTGAACGAGCTGCTGAGCATCCAGTAGATCGGGAAGGCCGCGAAAAAGAGCCCCGCGACAAGCGCTACATGGAGCGCGACGGTGATCAGCCTGTCTTTCGGCGTGTGCCTTTTCCTCATGGTGACTATCGAGCCTTTTGATAACGGATGTAGAACAGCGTCAGGCCAAGCGAGATCAGCAGGATGACCACAGCGCTCGCCGACGCCTGAGACAGGTTGTAGCTCGAAAACGCCAGCTTATAGGTGTAGGTGCTGAGGACCTCGGTCGAGTAGATCGGACCACCGCCCGTCGTTATCCAGATCAATGGGAAGACCTGCATGGTCCAGATGAAGTCGAGCAGCGAGATGCTGATGATGATCGGCATCAACTGCGGGATGGTGATGAAGATCAGCTTCTGGTAGGCCTTGGCGCCGTCGATATCGGCGGCCTCGTAGAAATCCTTGGGAATGCCCTGCAGCCCTGCGAGCAGGCTGACCATGAAAAGCGGGTACCCCGCCCAGATATTGGCGAAGGTGACGGCGTGCAGCGCGGTCTCGGGCGAGGAAAACCACTCGACCTTGGAACCGATGATGCCCATCTGCATGAGAATGCTGTTCACGACCCCGTTCGGCTCAAGCAGGAGGCGCCAGATCACGGCGATAATCACCGCAGTGAACAGCCAAGGCAGTATGTAGAGCACGCGCAGAATATTGCGCAGCGTCGGATTGATGCGGTCGCTGTTCAGCATGAGTGCGAAGACCATGCCGATGGTCATGTGGAAAACGACACTCATGCAAGTGAAGTAGAGCGTGTGCCACAGCGAAGCCCAAAACACCGGATCTGCGAAGATCGCCTGGTAATGTTTCAGTCCGGCAAAGGATGGGTCGCGACGCAGCACCGCGCTGTTCTGGAACGAATAGGCAATCACCGTCACCATCGGCAGCAGCATCAGAAGACCGATTATGAGGAGCGAGGGCGACAGATAGAGATAGGGTGCGACCGCTCGTTTCAGTCTGTGATGGGAGCGCTTCTGCGGGGTCATGTGCCAACCTTGAAATACGCCTTCAAGAGAAGGTGAGCTTCGGAACACGGGTCCACCGATCCGTTGTGGCCGGGTGGCCTGCCCGAAGTCAGGCCACCCGGTCGAGAAAGTGAACGGGGAACAGGCCGATCAGAATTTCGCCATCCAGCCCTTTTGAGCGTTGGCTGCGGCTTGTTCCGGAGACTGCTCGCCGGCAAGCATCTTCTGGGCTTCCACGTCGAACTGGGTCATCAGGTCTTCCGCCACCGGCAGACCCGTGAACTCGTTGGCGAGATAACCGGTCTTGAAGATTTCGAAAGCCTTTGCGAATGCCTTGTCGGACGTCACGAAATCGGGCTTGGCGTTGACGTTGCCCGGGAAGGCGTTTGCAAGCGACACGAGCTTGGCGTTCACCTTTTCACTCATCAGATATTGGACGAGCTTCCAAGCCTCCTCCTGGTGCTTCGAGCCGGCAGAGATACCGATGCCCCAGGAGGCATAGGGAAGGCCGCGCTTGCCGTTGTAGTTCTCCACGACCGGGACCGGGATGAGGTCGAAGTTCAGCTTGGGATTGCGTTTGCGGATGAGGTTCACATGCGCGAGCGAGTCGATCATCATCCCGACCCGGTCGTTGACGAATTCCTCGACCTTCTCCTGTTCCGTCTTGGTGGCGATGCCGGGCGAGATGGTGCCGGCGTCGTTGAGCGATTTCACGAAGCTGAGCATATCCACCACCGGTTTGCCCTCGAGGTCGGGCTTGCCATTCGCCATCATCGACTGGCCCGAAGCCCAAACCCACGACATCATGTCGTTCTGAACGCCGGACGGTGTTTGCAGCGACAGGGGCAGCACCCAGCCATACTGGTTCTTGTCGGCATGGGTCATCTTCTTGGCGGCTTCGAGAAACTCCGCGCGGGTCGACGGCAGCTTGGTCACGCCTGCCTGGGCGGCGAGGTCCAGATTGACGAACACCGGATAGACGAACGAAGCGACCGGGAACATCACGGCCTTGCCGTCCACCTTGATGATGTCCGCGACCTGGGCTTTGTCGAACTTGCTCGCATCCATCATCGGGTTCATGTCGGAAAGCGCACCTTGCGCATTCAGATTGTTCACCCAGGCGCCGTCGAGACCGACGACGTCGCTGAGCGTGCCGGTCGCCGCACCGACCGAGATCTGGTCCCGCGTGGTCGCGTAGGGGCCGCTGACCAGCGTCACCTTGATCCCGGGGTTCGCGGCCTCGAAATCATCCATGATCTTGCGCAAGGAGCCTGCGGGCAGCTCTGGCTCCCACCACTGCGTGAATTCCAGCGTCGTGTCCGCCATGGCGCCGGTTGCGCCGAGCAGCCACGCGGCCGCGGCCATTTTCAGCATCGCGGGTCGTATCCGAAACGTCATTTTCTCCTCCTTCTTAAGATCGACCGCACAATGCGGACGATCGTCTGCTTCATTCAGAAGTCTTCTTACGAGTACTTTCGCAGGCGCATCGCTCCTGCCTGCGGGCTCTGCGACAAATCTTCAGATCGCCAGATGCGTTTCGGGATCGAAGAAATGGAGCTTGGCGTCGTCTACGGCCAAGCGGATCTCCGAGCCGGGCAGGACTGTGCTGACCGGTTCGAATTTCGCCACCGCGTTCGAGGTCATGCCGAAATCCTGCACCGCGTCCGGATCGCCGGAGTCCACCCGCACCGCGTCGATGCTGAGATGAACGATGTGTTCGGACCCGAGTTCTTCGATCGAGGTCACCTTTGCCGGGATCGTCTGATACTTGCGGCCGGATTCGAGACTGCTGTCATAGAGATCCTCCGGTCGGATCCCGAACACGACCTTGCGCCCCGCATACGACCTCAAGGACGGCCTGCGCACGAAGGCTGCGTCCTGCAGCCGGATGGCGAAGGTGCCGGACATCAGTTCGTCGCCCGTCAGAGTCGCCTCGAACAGGCTCATCGAGGGAGAACCGATGAAGCCGGCAACGAAGGCGTTCACCGGCGATTCATAGAGTCTCTTGGGAGTGTCGACCTGCTGCAGCACGCCGCCCTTCAACACCGCGACCCTGTCCCCCATCGTCATCGCTTCTGTTTGGTCGTGGGTCACGTATATGGTCGTGACGCCGAGTTGCTTTTGCAGGCTGGTGATTTCGGCGCGCATTTGAACACGGAGCTTCGCGTCCAGATTGGAAAGGGGTTCGTCCATGAGGAAGGCGGCCGGCTCACGCACCATGGCACGGCCCATGGCAACCCGTTGACGCTGTCCGCCTGAAAGGTTCGCGGGTTTGCTGTCGAGCAGAGATGTCAGCTGAAGGGTTTTGGCAATCTCGTCCACCCGCTTCTTGCGCTCGGCCTTCGGCTTGCCTGCCAGCCGCATCGAAAAGGCGATGTTTTCGAACACCGTCATATGCGGGTAGAGCGCGTAGCTCTGGAAGACCATCGCGATGTCGCGGTCCTTGGGCGGCATGTCGACGACGTCGACTCCGCCGATCCGAAGGCTGCCGCTTGTCACGTCCTCCAGCCCCGCGATCATTCGCAACGCGGTGGATTTGCCGCAGCCGGACGGCCCGACGAGAATCAAGAACTCGCCATCCTCGACCGACAGGTTCAATTGGTCGATTGCGTGAAAGTTGTTCCCGTAGGTCTTGCAGATATTCTCAAGAATGACTTCTGCCATCTTCCTCCCTCCACAAGTAAAAGCCGTTCGTTCTTATGATTATTATTGGCCTATGGTCGCCTGCGAAATCTTCCTCAGACAGTTTCAGCTATGTTCCGGTATCGAGCTCCGCGGATTTCAGTTCGACTGCCGACGGGGCATTCGTCGATGCCAGGAGTTCCGTGACCTGGCCCTCAGTCGGCAGCGCCTCGCGCCCGCCACGCCCCGTTATCGACAGGGCCGCGGCCGCCGCTGCGAATGCGACCCGGCCTGCGGTGTCGGCTCCGCGCGTCAATGCATGGGCATAGGCACCGTGAAAGCAGTCACCGGCGCCGGTCGAGTCGACGACGGCAACCCGGTGCGGAGGCAGGTGCCAGAGCCCTGTCTCGTCGCGTCCGCGATAATAGACGCCCCTGCCGCCATCGGTCAGAACCACGGCGGACCGCGACGGCAACCACAATGCGTCGAGCATCTCGGCGGGCGATCGGCCGCCCGTGGCAGCCCGCGCGAACCCGAGGGGAAGAATAAGATGGTCGCAGAGCCCGATCAGCCTCTCGGTGGCTGGGCCGCTGCTCCATTCGATATCGCCGAGGATTGCAAGGCCGAGATCGCGAGCCCGAGCCACGACATCCATCGACCGGATCGCGTAACTATCGACGATCAGGACGGCCGCGCGGCTGAGGACCTCGTCCGGAAAGTCTGGCGCGGTGCCCAGCATCGCTTCGTCGTCATACGCGATGAACCTCTCCCCATCCGAGCCGACGGTGATCCGCGAGCGCACCGGGCGTGCGTGCGGGTGGCGCGGCGCGAATGCGGTTTCAACTCCGCTCGCAACGAGATCGCACAGCACGGCGTCGTCAGCGGCACTGGCCAGCCATCCGACGAACCCGGCGGTTCCGCCGAGCCGCGCGACGGCGGCAAGGGCCGTCGCGACATTTCCGCCGAAAGTTCGGGCAGTTTGCAGAACCTTCCCCTTGCCCGCCGACAACGGCTGATCGACATAGTCGATGTCGTCGATCGCAATAGCGCCGAAGCCGAGGATTGAAGGGACGGTGGGCATCGTTCAGGCACCCGCCTTCGCCAGGGCGTCTTCTGCCGAAAGGCCGTCATGGATGACGCTCCGAAAGGCAAGTGCCGCCTTCTCCGGATCGCCGTGCCCCCAGAGATTGCGACCGACCACGGCACCGCGCGCGCCGGCACGTATGGCGTCCGCCGTCTGCTGAAGGGCGCCGAGCAGCGTCTCGGTCTTCGGACCACCCGCGATCACAACCGGCACCGGGCAGGTCCGGACGGTCTCTCGGAACGACTCGAAATCGCCCGTGTAGCCTATCTTGATCACGTCGACGCCGGACTCGTAGCCGATGCGCGCCGCATAGGCGATCTCGTCGGGGGTGAAGACGATTTTTGCTCCGTCGGTGAAATCGCGCGGGTAGATATGCGCCACCACCGGCATGCCGTAGCGTGCCGCCGCATTCACCGAGTCGGTCAGCCAGCGTATGTACTTACCCTCGGTCGCGCCGCGCACCGGAATGGCCACGGCCAACGCATCGGCCCCGGCGCGCACCGCATCCTCCGGCGTTGCAATCAGCTCGCTGATGCGATCGTCTGGGGTGAAGCAGCCCGCCTGGATCACCAGAGACGCTTTGCCCGCATATTGCGGCCACAGATGGCGCGCGGTGCCGGGCTGGATGCTGACGTAGTCGGGTTTGCCCATCATGACGCGCGCGAGCGCACCGGGCAGATCGGCAAGCCCGCCTTTGCGCACGTCGCCATAGCCGACAAAGTGGTCGACCGCGCCGCCAAAAAGCTTCCCGGACGGATGCGAGAAGAGGCGCGCAAGGCGCACCTTGGTTCCTAGGCTCATGAGTGCAAAATTCCTCAATCGTTTTGAGCTGGCGGCCTCCGATGTCGAGCCAGCATTTTCACATGCTCTATAAAAATTTTACGCGCGTCAAGATTTAAAATGCGCTATAGCGAGTCACGAACATGGTCCGCCGCCGTTGCAACGGGTTGTCTGCGGCGGTGCCGCATGGGAGGTCGGAAGGAAAATGCAAGCAAAATCAGGAGCGAAGCTCGGTATCGGCGTTATCGGTTGCGGCAACATATCGATGACCTATTTGCGCAACGCAGCACTTTTCGCCGGCGTGGAACTGCGCGCCTGCGCCGATATTTCCGCCGACATGGCCGCGCTACGGGCCAGGGAATACGGTATCCGCGCGCTGCCGGTCGACGCGCTGCTGGCCGATCCCGAGGTCGATCTCGTCCTCAACCTCACCGTTCCGTCGGCGCATTTCGACATCACCCATTCGGCGCTTTCCGCGGGCAAGCACGTCTTCACGGAAAAGCCTCTGGCGACCTCGGCCGGCGAGGGCCGCCGGCTGGTCGCGGAGGCGGCGAAGCGCGATCTGCTGCTGGGCTCGGCTCCAGACACCTTCCTCGGCGCAGCCGGGCGGCGTGCCCGACGCCTAATGGACGAGGGCGAGATCGGCCGCGCCGTGACCGGCACCGCCTTCATGATGGGGCGCGGCATGGAGCATTGGCATCCCAATCCGCAATTCTACTATCAGCCGGGCGGCGGTCCGGTGTTCGACATGGGGCCATACTACCTGACGATGCTGGTCAACCTGCTCGGCCCGGTCGCCCGCGTCATGGCGATGACGACGCGCGGTCAGGACGAGCGCCTGATCACCGCCGAAGGCCCTTACAAAAACACCAGCTTCAGGGTCGGCACGCCGACCAACATCCTGTCGCTGCTCGAATTCCACTGCGGCGCCACCGTCACCTTCGGCGCCTCTTGGGACGTCTTCAAGCATTCCAACCATCCGATCGAGCTGCACGGGACGGAAGGCTCGCTCAGGCTACCCGATCCCGACACGTTTGGCGGCACGGTCTCGCTATCGGCGCACGGCGCCGACTGGAAGGATTTCGAGAGCGAAGGCGAGCTCTACGGCGCGCGCAACTGGCCCTATGCTGCACCGGACCGCGCCAACTATCGCATGCTCGGCGTCGCCGACCTGGCGCGGTCGCTGTCGGAAGGGCGCAGACCCCGCGCGTCCGGCGAACTGGCGCTGCACGTGCTCGAGATCATGGAAGCGATCCTCGCCTCCGGCGAGAGCCGGAACTCCGTCGCCGTCGTCGGCTCGGTCGACCAGCCGCCGCTGCTCGGCGAAGACGAGGCGGCGAGCCTGCTTGCCTGAGGCGCCGTGATCGCCCAGCGGGAGTTCGGTATCCCTAGGCCGACTGGCGCATCACCAGCGTCGCGTCGAGACTGACCTTCGGCGCGACGGGCGCGCCGTCCTCGTCGAGCAGGGTAAGCAGCGTCTCGACGCTGCTTCCGGCCATCGCCGCGAAATCCTGCGACATGGTGGTGAGCGCCGGGCAGGTGTAGCGGCTGAGCGGATGATCGTCATGCGCAGCCACCCGCAGGTCGCAATCCGCCTTGCGGCCCACCTTCAGCCCTTTCGAGAAGGCGGCCGCCATCACGCCGAAGGCGAGACGATCGTTGGCGCACAATATGGTCTTGCCCGGCAGGCCGCCATTGCCGAGCAGCTTTTCCGTCTGTTCGTAGCCGATCCGTTCGAATTCCCATGTGTAGTCGTCGGTATTGCCGAAGACGAGCGGCTCCTGCCCGAGCCGCTTCATGGCATCGACATAACTCTCCACCCGCTCGCGCGAATTATGATTGACGTGCGGAATATCGAAATAGACCGGGGCATCGCCCGAGCGGCAGAGATAGTCGACGATGGTCGACATGCTCTGCACATTGTTGTTGCCGACGAAAGGCGTGCCGCCTTCGAGATAGGTGTCGAAATAGACAATCGGGATCGCCTGCGTCAGCTTCTCGATCGCTCGCTGGTCCGAGCGCCGGCCGAGCGGTGCTATCAGCGCGCCGGAGACCCTCAACGACAGGATCGTCCGCGTCGCCTCGGCTTCCAGTTCGCTCGATCCATGCGAGGAAATGACGATCGGCCAATAGCCTTCGTCGCGCAGCCTGAGTTCGATGCGGCTGACCATCTCGGAATAGAACGGGTCGGTCACCGTCGGCACGACGATGCCGATGCTGCGGGTGCGCTTGCGGTTGAGGTTTCGCGCGAACAGATTGGGCTGATAGTCGGACGAGCGCAGCGCATCCTCGATGCGTTTTCGCGTCGCCGGCTTGACGCTGGTCGGATCGTCGAAGAATTTCGACAAGGTCGGCCTGGAGACGCCGCAGGAACGGGCGAACTCCTCCATCGTCTTGTGAGTCATCGGCATCCAAACCCTCGCGGCATGGAACCTCGCTCCCATGGGCTGCTCCGGCGCTCATACGGCGCATCGGCGTGCGCCTGCAAGTTGAAACTTTACAGGAACCTCCGCAAGTTTCAACGCGTCCGGAGAAATTATTTCATGCGTAAATTTATTAATTGACGTGAAAAAGAGGGGGCCGTATTCCAAGCCCTAAAGCCATGCATGGCGAATGCTGGGAGGACGTGATGAAGAAGCTGGTCTCAGCCGGCGAGATCCTCGTCGAGATCATGGCGGAATCAATCGGCCAGAGCTTCCTCGAGCCCGGTCCGCTCGCCGGCCCCTTTCCGTCCGGCGCCCCGGCGATCTTCATCGGCCAAGCGGCGGCGCTCGGCCAGCCTGCGGGTCTCATCGGCGCCGTCGGCGGGGACGATTTCGGCCAGTTGAACATCGACCGGCTCAGCGCGCTCGGCGCCGACGTTTCGGCAATCGCCGTCCGTGAAGGCCATGCAACCGGCACCGCCTTCGTCGCCTACCGGACCGATGCATCCAGGCATTTTGTTTTCAATATCCGGAACAGCGCCGCCGGCCTTTTGGAAATGGACGATGCCGCGAAGCGGCTCTTGGCCGGAGCCGATCATGTCCATGTCATGGGCTCTTCGCTTTTTTCCGATCGCGCCACCGACGTCGCACTCGCCGCGATCGCGGCCGTGAAGGCCAAGAGCGGCACGGTGTCCTTCGATCCGAACATCCGTCGCGAGATCATGCAGGCGTCCGGCACGCGTCAGGCGCTCGATCATGTGCTCGCGCAGACAGATGTCTTCCTGCCGAGCGGCAACGAACTGTTCCTTTTCTCGTCCGCCAGCGACGAACAGGCCGCGGTCCACGAATTGCTGGGGCAAGGCATCTCCTGCATCGTGCTGAAGAAAGGCGCCGATGGCGCCACTTATCACGACCGCAAGGGCACGCTCGCCATGCCCGGCTTTGTGGTCGAGGAAGTCGATCCGACCGGCGCCGGCGATTGCTTCGGCGCCGCCTTCGTTTCCTTCTGGCTGCGCGGTGCCTCGCCCGCCGATGCACTGCGCATCGCCAATGCCTGCGGCGCGCTCGCCGTTACCCGCAAGGGGCCGATGGAAGGCATTCACCGGCTCGCCGACGTCGAGGCCTTCATCGCAAAAGCGACCGCACGCGCATGACCGGCGCCACGACAAGATTCGCTGGCATCGCCGCTCGCCGCGCGGCAGGCGCGAAGGGCGGCATCGCCTCGATCTGTTCGGCGCACCCGCTGGTGATCGAAGCGACGCTCCGCCACGGCGCGAGGAATGGCGCCGATGTGCTGATCGAGGCGACCTGCAACCAGGTCAATCACGAGGGCGGCTATACCGGCATGACCCCGGCCGCCTTTCGAGCCTTCGTCGAGACGCAAGCAGGCAGGACCGGCTTTCCGTTCGACCGGCTGATCCTCGGCGGCGATCACCTCGGCCCGAATCCGTGGAAGCATCTGCCCGCGGCGGAAGCGATGAACAAGGCGGCGGCGATGATCGACGCCTATGCCTCCGCCGGCTTCACCAAGCTGCATCTCGACACCAGCATGGCTTGTGCCGACGATTCCGTGGCACTCGCCGACGAGACGATTGCCGCGCGCGCGGCGGAGCTTGCGGCGGTTGCCGAGGCGGCGGTCGCCCGCTCGGGCGGTGAAAAACCCGTCTACATCATCGGCACCGAAGTGCCGGTTCCGGGCGGCGCGCTGGAAGCGCTCGACCATATGCATGTGACCGAGCCGGCCGATGCGCTCCGCACGGTCGAGCTCCATCGCCAGGCCTTCTCCCGTCTCGGCCTCGATGCCGCTTTTGCCCGGGCCGTCGGTGTCGTCGTTCAGCCCGGCGTCGAATTCGGCAATGCCGACATCATCGCCTATGCGCCCGAGAGGGCGACGAAGCTGGTCGCTGCCCTGGAAAGCCAGCCGCAATTCGTCTTCGAGGCGCATTCGACCGACTATCAGCCCGCGGAAGCTTTGGCCGCGCTCGTGCGCGACGGCTTCGACATCCTCAAGGTCGGCCCCTGGCTCACCTTCGCGTTGCGCGAGGCGCTCTATGGCCTGAGCCACATCGCCGACGCGCTCGCGCCCGATCCCTCGCGCGAAAGCCTGACGGCCGCGATGGAACGCATCATGCTGGCCTCGCCCGGCATTTGGCAGAAATATTATCCGGGAACGCCTGATGAGCAGCGCCTGCAGCGGCATTTCTCCTTCAGCGACCGCATCCGCTACTACTGGCCATTGCCCGACGCACAGCATGCGACCGAAGCGCTGCTGGCGGCACTCGGCAAGCGTGAAATTCCACGCCCCCTGATTAGCCAGTATCTCGGCCATCTCGATGCCGAGGTCGGCGCCGGTCGGATCACGCCGACCGCGCATGAGCTTCTGATTGCCAGCGTCACGCGCGTCCTCGATATCTATCGCAGCGCCACGACCCCCTAAGCCGGTGGATTAGTAGACAGGCGTCGCCATATGTTTGGGTGCCGGCCATTCGGCCGTGATCTCTGGCTGGACCGGCCGTTCGAGATAGGTTGAAAGCACCACATAGCTGCGCGTCGAGACCACGCCCGGCGTCTCGTAGATACGCGACAGCAGGCCTTCCAGCGCCCTTGTATCCTCGGTGCGTACCTTGAGCAGCATGCAGGTGTCGCCGGCGACCGAATGGATCTCTTCCACTTCCGGGCATTCCGAGATCGCCATCAATTCCGGCGTCTTGCCCCAGCCCCTGGTATCGATGTGCACGAAGGCGAGCAGCGGCTTCTTCACCGCCTTCGGATCGATGATCGCCGAGGTGGCGCGGATGGCGCCGCTGCGCCTGAGCCGCTTCACCCGCTCATGCGCCGCCGGTGGCGACAGGCCGACGCGATCGCCGAGCTCGGCATAACTGATGGTCGCATCATCGACCAGAACGCCTAATATTTTTCGGTCGATCGGGTCGACCTCACGGGTTGGCTGCTTGTTCCGCTGAACGTCATCTGTTTCTGAGTCCATTTGGAAATTCTCCATTGATGCTGAATTCAATTCGGCCATTATGGAGATATGTCGAACAGTGATCAATCAGCGATTCTGGCTGCGGCGTCCCGTGCACCGATCCCGGCCGCAGCCTACCTGCTCACCGGCTGCATCGCCGTCATCGGCTCCAACTCACTGGTTCTCGGGCCGATAGCGCCCGCCGTCGCGGCATCCTTCGCGGCAAGCGTGCCGGCGGTGATGACGGCCGCCGCTGCCTTCGGCCTCGGCACCTCGGCCAGCGCGCTTTTTCTTGCCCGCTATATCGACCGGATCGGCGCCCGCCGCATGCTGCAGGGCGCATTGCTGTTGCTTGCGCTGGCGCTGGTGGGCAGCGCGCTCGCGCCGACGGTGGCGGCGCTGGTCGCGGCCCAGCTCGTTGCCGGCATCGCTGCTGGCGTCGCCATGCCGGCGATCTACGCCAGCTCCGCAGCGATCGCGCCGCCCGGCCGTGAGAGCGGAACGATCGGCGTCGTGCTGACCGGCTGGACGCTGTCCATGGTCGCCGGAGTGTCGCTGTCGGCGGTGCTTGCCGATCTGATCCATTGGCGGGCCGTCTTCGCCGCTGTCGCGCTTCTCGCCGGAGCCGCCGTCGCCGGCCTGTCGGTCAGCTCGCTGCGCGACACCAGGAAAAGCGGTCCGGCACCGTCGCCGCTCGGCGCGCTGGCTGTGCCCGGAATCCTGCCGCTGCTGATCGCCTGCGGCGCCTTCATGACCGCCTTCTATGGCGTCTACGGCTATCTCGGCGATCATCTCCATGAAGGTCTCGGCGAGCCGGTCAGCGCCAACGGGCTGGCGGCGATCGCTTACGGGCTCGGCTTCGGCGCGGCGGCGCTGCTTGACGGCGTCATCGACCGTCTCGGCGCCCGCCGTGTCATGCCCTTCGCCTATCTGCTGGTCGCCGCCGTCTATGTGGCGATCGCCTCGGCCAGCGGCACCTTCGGCCTGCTGATGGCGACGATCGCCGTCTGGGGCCTTGCCAACCATTTCGGGCTGAACGTTCTGGTGATGCGGCTCACCGCGCTCGACGCCGCGCGGCGCGGCACGATTATGGGCCTGAACAGCGCAGTCACCTATTTCGCCGTAACCGTCGGCACCGCCGGTTTCGGCCCGCTCTACACCGCCCTCGGCTTCGCCAACTGCGCCCTGGTCGCCGCCTTGCTGATGCTGGTGGCGGCATCGGCCGCAGCGTGGCGCTCTGCCCGGCAATAGGCTTGCGTGTCGCTTCGCTCCTTGGCTAAGGCTGGCTTCCGAACCGCACCGGAGCCACCATGAAGATGACGCTCGAGATCACCGCCGAGCCCTTGCCGCAGGATCTCGCCCGTGTCGGCGAGGGCTTGACCGCCTTCAACGACAGCGATGTCGGTGCCTCGGGCCGGAAGACGCTCGCCGTCTTCGTTCGCGACGACGCCGGCGCGATCGTCGCCGGCGTTTCCGGTTACACCGCCTGGGGCTGGCTCTATGTGCAATGGCTCTGGGTCGACGAACCCTGGCGTGGCCGGCACATCGCCGCGAGCATGCTGGACGCAGCCGAACGGGAAGCGCTGGCGCGCGGCTGCCAGGCCGCGTGGATCGACACTTTCAATCCAACCGCGGCCAAGGTCTATCAGCGCCAGGGCTACCAGCCGTTCGGCACGCTCGCCGATTTTCCGGTCGGCCGCAGCCGCATCTTCCTGCAGAAGAAGTTGTCTTAACCCGCGAGCTTTCCACCGCGCATCGGCTGCGGCACCCCGGTGGTGCTCGGAAAGCTGATCGGCAGGCCGCGCAGCACGCGCACCGCGAGGAACGCGAAGCATTCCGCTTCGACCGCGTCGCCCTTCCAGCCGAGCGTCTCGGCTTGCACCACTTCGACGCCGGCGCGCTGGCCGAGCATCGCCATCATGGTCGGGTTGCGGCGGCCGCCGCCGCTGACCGCCAGTCGTCTTGGCCGGCGCGGCAACAGATCGAGCGCCTTGCCGACCGCCGAGACGGTGAAAGCCGTCAGCGTCGCCGCGCCGTCCTCCGCGCCGAGCCCGTCGGCCATGGCCGCGGTGAAGTCGAAGCGGTCAAGCGATTTTGGGTAAGGCTTCGTCAGATACGGATGCTGCAGCAGCCCCTCTAGCCTTGCCTCGTCGACCGTACCCGCGGCAGCCAGTCTGCCGTCGCGATCCATCTCGCCGAGGCCCTTCGCCTTGATGAAATCATTGACCGGCGCATTGGCCGGCCCGGTGTCGAAGGCGACGATGTTGTCTTTGCCGTCCCACCAGGTGATGTTGCCGACGCCGCCCAGATTGAGCACCGCGGTGTCGCCGCTGGCGTCGGCCTCTTTGAGCAGCGCCGCATGATACGCGGCAGCGAGCGGCGCGCCTTGTCCGCCGGCCGCCACATCGGCCGTGCGGAAGTCATAGGCGACTTTGGTGCCAAGCAGGGCGGCCATCAGCTCGCCGTCGCCGAGCTGGCGCGTGCGGCCGATTCGTCCCGGCTGCGGGGCGCGATGCAGCACCGTCTGGCCGTGGAAGCCGACGACGCCGATATCGGCCATCGTCATGCCCTGGCTTTCGACCAAATCTCTGACCGCCGCCGACTGCGCGCGCGTCAGCGCCTCCTCCGCCTCGCGAAAAATCGCCGGCTCCGGCCCCTCGAAATTCCAGACGCGTGCCTGGCGCAGCGTTTCTTCGAGCAGGGCGCGGATCGATTGCGGGTAGGGGGCCAATGTGTATGTACCGGCGTCGGCGATGCGCTCGCCGTCGGTTTTAATCAGCGCCACATCGATATTGCCGTCAAGCACCGTACCGGTCATCAGGCCGACGGCCCAGATTGGTTCCATGGTCGTTCCTCGAATCGCCGCTGAACCACGTGTCGGACGGATCGACGCGACAGGCAAGTCTTTCGGCTGCGCCGGGACTTCTCACCGCGCACCGCCTTTGCGTCGAACTGCCAAAACGGAGCAACCTGGTCCTTGCCTCTTGCCGCCGAAGGAGCGAGCTTGTGCGATTATCGACCTCAACTGAACAACGCGTAATCGCAGGAGGAACGACATGGCCGCCAATGTCGCAGTGATCGCAGGCGCTGGAGCTGGCCTCAGCGCTTCGCTGGCGCGGCTCCTCGGCAAGCAAGGTTTTCGCGTCGTGCTGGCCGCCCGCAATGTCGACAAGCTCTCCGCGCTGGTTCAGGAGACGGGTGCGCAGGCGGTGGAGACGGACGTGTCGGATGCCGCCTCCGTCGCGCGGCTGTTCGAGGCGGCCGACAAGGCCGGCTCACTCGAAATTGCCGTCTTCAACGCCAGCGGCCGCACGCGCGGCCCGATCGCCGAGCTCGATCCGGAGGCGGTCAAGCAGGCCCTGCTCGTCGGCGCCTATGGCGGCTTCCTCGTCGGCCAGCAGGCGGCGCGCCGGCTTGTTGCGCGCGGCTCCGGCTCGATCCTGTTCACCGGCGCCACTGCGAGTCTCAAGGGGTTCTCCGGCTCCGCCGGCTTCGCCATGCCGAAATTCGGGCTGCGCGGGCTGGCGCAGTCGATGGCGCGCGAGCTAGGTCCGAAGAACATCCATGTCGCGCATTTCATCATCGACGGCCAGATCGAGCCGCCCGGGCAGGCGGCCGAGCCAGACCGGCCGGATCGCCGCCTCTCGCCGGACGCGATCGCCGAGACCTATCTCGCAGTCCACCGCCAGCATCGCAGCGCCTGGAGCTTCGAGGTCGAGATGAGGCCCTGGGTCGAGACGTTCTGACGATCCATTCCACGAACCGTGCAATAACGCGCCGCGATGCGAGACCGGCGTCATGGTTGCGGCGGTGGTGGTGCTGATCGTGCTGGTCTGCGGCATCCAGTGGTGTGACCGGCTGGTCGCGTGGCTGGATCATCGCGGATAGGCGAAACGCGAGAAGCGGAAGTCGAATGAACGCAATTTGCCGCGAAAACCCGGGAATTGAGCGGCGGCTTGCTCCATTTGCAACGAGATTGGTTGGCGCGTTTCTTCACCTGCAATGACGCGCATGTCATCGTGCGGCGGGGTTGCTCGAGCAATTCCAGGAAAAGTGCGCATCGGTTTTCCGTCCGGACTTGCGAAAAACAGAGAGTTGCCGCCAAGAGGAAGCTGTCCATGGCCAGAATAATCCCGGTGCTCGATCTCGACCGACTGGAGCAGGGCGAGTCGGAACTGCGGACCTTCTTGTTTGATCTGCGCACCGCCGCTCGCGATGTCGGCTTCTTCTATCTCAGCGGCCACCGCATAACGCAGCCGGACATCGACGCGGTGCTCGATGCCGCGCGGCGCTTCTTTGCCTTGTCGGAGGCCGACAAGCTCGCCATCGAGATGGTGAAGTCGCCGCAATTTCGCGGCTACACGCGTGCCGGCGGCGAGCTGACCAGGGGCAAGGCCGACTGGCGCGAGCAGCTCGACATCGGCGTCGAGCGCGCGACCATTTCGCAAGGGCCGAGCGTGCCGGCCTGGACCCGGCTGCAAGGTCCGAACCAGTGGCCGGCTGCGTTGCCCGAACTGAAGCCGGCGCTGCTTGCCTGGCAGACCAAGGCGACGGAGGTAGCCATACGGCTGCTCAAGGCCTTCGCGCTGTCACTCGATCAGCCGGAGGACGCCTTCGACCCGATCTATCGCGGCGAGCCCAACCACCGCATGAAGATCGTGCGCTATCCAGGCCGCGACGCCACCGGTGACGACCAGGGCGTCGGCGCGCATAAGGATGGCGGTTTCCTCACCCTTCTGCTGCAGGACGAGAACAAGGGGCTGCAGGTCGAATATGATGGCAACTGGGTGAATGTGGATCCGATTCCGCAAACGCTCGTGGTCAACATCGGCGAGCTGCTCGAACTCGCCTCGAACGGGTATCTGAGAGCAACCGTGCACCGCGTCGTCACACCGCCGCCAGGCGTCGAGCGGATTTCGGTGCCGTTCTTCTTCAGCGCCCGGCTCGACGCGACCATCCCGCTGCTCGACCTTCCGCAGGAACTGGCGGCTGAGGCGCGCGGGCCGGCCAGCGATCCCGACAATCCGCTCTTCCGCAATGTCGGAACCAATGTGCTGAAGAGCCGTCTGAGGTCGCATCCCGACGTGGCCCGGCAGCACTATGCCGATCTTCTGGAAAAGGCAGCGGCGGCCGGCTGAGCTTTGCCGCTGCCCGCGCGATATTTTTTCGCCTTTCGGCCAGTTTTTGGAATTCAGTTCGTGGAAAACATACCGCAACCGCCCCAAATAGAGGCCATCGCTCGGTGTTTTCCTCCCATTGCGCCGGGCGATGTTCCCCTCTGAAGGTTATGACCTTCATTTCTTGGCCGGGCCGCTTTCGCGCCCGGCCTTTTTCTTTGGGGCAGCGCAGCCGCGCAGCTTGCAAATTCGCGGAGCGAGGATTGCCGGTCAGGCGAAAGCGATGCGGATCGCACCAAGGGGCCCGAAATCCGAGACGATCCGATCGCCATGCCGGCATTCGACCGGCCGGATGAAGGAGCCCGACAGCACCACCTGTCCGGCCTCGATTTGCATGCCGTATTGGTGAAGCCGGTTGGCGAGCCACACAATGCCCTTGGCCGGATGATCGAGCACGCCGGCGCCGAGCCCCGTCTCCTCCACCTCGCCGTTGCGACACGATGGCGCCGATCCAGCGCAGGTCTGCCTCGCGCGGGCTGGCGTGGCCGCGCTCCTCCAGCGCGCGCAGATAGATCGCGTCGCTGGTCTCGTCGCTCACCTGCAGGCCGAGCGTGTCGACATAGAACGCGCGCGATAACCCCTTGAAGATCGCCTCGCCGGTCCGCTTCTTCTCCTCCGCGCTGCGGCCCCTGCCGATGCGGAAGTTCATGTCGATGAAGCCGTTCTCGGGGGCCAGTCCGCGATCGCATAGGCATCTGCACGGAAGGCGCCCACCCGCGCGGCGCCGGGCTCGAACAGGCCGCGTCTCGAGGATGATGCGTGAAACGAGCGCGCAAAGCTCGCCCATCTCGACCTTCGCGTCGAGATTCGACGAATATTCGATCGCCATGTGGGGCAAGGGCTTGGCGACCGAATGTCAAGTGCTTGGTCTCCATGTCGACGGGGTCGTCGGGGATGGGATTGCCGCTCTCGGAGAAATCGCGGATATAGCTGCGATCCGAGCGTTAATTTCTGTTGCGAGTCGTACTGGACTGGAACTTTTCGGAGAGTTGACTCTGCTGCCGCCCAGCACCCGCCGTTCCCTGCCCATGGCTCTGCTTCGCGCTCGTGAAGTGATCATGGCGCATTTTCGTCCGATGCTTGCTCGCCACGACATCACCGAGCAGCAATGGCGCGTGCTGCGCGTGCTTGCCGAGACCGGTCCGCTGGAAGCGACCGAGCTCGCCAACCGCGCCTCGATCCTGCCGCCCAGCCTCACCCGCATCATCAAAGCACTGGACGAGCGCGAATTCATCACCCGCAACAAGGTCAAGGATGACGGCCGCCGCGCACTGCTCGCCATCAGCCCGGCCGGCGTGGCGCTGATCGAGGAGCTGGCGCCCGAGCGCACCGCCATCTACGACGCCATCGAGAAGCGTTACGGCGCCGAGCAGCACGAACGCCTGCTGGACATGCTGGAAAGCCTGATCGAGTCGGAGTCAGCGCCAGACTGACCCGACTAGCCACCGAAACTCCCCAGCGCGCTGGGCTGCATGTAGTTGCGCCCGACATAGGGTCTTGCTTCTGCCGTGTGGACCTCGAAGCTCTCGACCGCGCATCGCATGGTGCACGCCATCAATGCCGGCGTTGTCCACGTCAACACCTATGGCGGCGCCGACATCACGGTACCGCTCGGCGGCTTCAAGCAGTCCCGCTTCGGCAAAGACAAGTCGCTGCACGCGATCGACAAGTACACCGACCTCAGGACGGCGTGGATAGCGCTCGGATAACGCTCCCCTCGAGGGGAGGGTGGCTGGACCTTGTGGAGATGCTCGCCCAAGCCGGGATGGCCGGAGTCGGCACCTGGTTGCGCCAAGGCATACCCGATGCGACTGTGCTGGGTCGCCGTTATCGACGCTTTACGTGAGGCCAATCTGATGCTCCTGGCTGTCCATCATGTCGCAATCATCTGCAGTGACTATGAGACCTCCAAGCAGTTCTACACGAACAAGCTAGGTTTCGTCGTTCTGGCCGAAAACTGGCGCCCCGAAAGGCAGTCTTGGAAGTGCGATTTGCGTTACGGCCCCATCCAGATCGAGCTGTTCAGTTTCCCAGATCCGCCAAGCCGGCCCAGCAGGCCCGAGGCTTGCGGATTAAGACATATTGCATTCGCGGTCGCCTCGGTCGAGGCAACAGCCGACCTGCTTCGGTCGCGAGACATCGAGGTGGAGCCCCTCCGAACAGATCCCTACACGGGACGATTGTTTACCTTCATCGCCGATCCCGATGGACTCCCGATCGAATTTTACCAGGACGGTGTTTGACGGTGAGGAACTAGACCGCGAAATCCGCCGGTTGCGGAACGCGAAGCAACCGGTTGAGTAGGCAGATGATGACATCAGGCTTGGAGAGGCTGGGGCACGACGCCACCTGCCATCGGGACGGCGTCGGCAGCACCTAACCATCTTCGCCGCAACGGAGGAGATGAGTTATGCCTCGCCGGTCAGCCGCGCCGAGATGAGCCGCGCCGCCCTGATCGCCGCCTCGCCCGGGGGCCGCCACCGCATCGTCTACGCGCGAGACAGGGGGAGGCGATCGACAGCGTGCCGATCGGCTGGCCGTCAGCGCCGAGGATCGCCGCGCCTATGCTGTGCACGCCGTCCTGGTGGGTTCCCGCGCCTGACGATGAACAGGGCAACGCAACGTTAGACAAGGCACCAACTTTTCAGCGGCTGGAGCTACACCAGCGCGCCGCAAACAGGTATCTATCGTCGCGACATCATGCTTCGGGGGTCATGAGGGAGCGGCTTGCAGCTGGATTTGAAAACAATCGAGGCGCTCGCGCCCGACCAGTCCTCGCTCGGCGCCGCCGCCAAGCTGACCAAGCGGTCGAACTGGCCCCGCCTCGAGACAAACGAACAGCTGGGCCTCATCTGGGGCGAATGCCAGGGCTCGGGAGCGAATCCCTACCGCGTCGCATTCGATACCCGCGACCACGGCTACAAATGCACCTGTCCATCGCGAAAATTTCCGTGCAAGCACATACTGGCGCTGATGTGGATTGGCGCCACCGCGGCCGCCAGCTTCGATCGGGTCGACCAGACGCCGGAATGGGTCAATGACTGGCTCGGGCGGCGCCGCAAGCCGGGCCAGCCGCCGACGCCGGCGCCGGCAAGCGCGGAAGGCAAAAGCATCGACGAGGCGTTGCGGCCCGAGCAAAGCGCTCCCGTAGAAGACGCTGCGGCCGCCGAGCGCCGCGAGGCGGCGCAGCGCAAGCGCGCCGAGGACACGCGAAGTGCTGTGTCCGCAGCGCTCGACGAATTGGATCAGTGGGTTGCCGACCAGCTTCGGCTCGGCCTTGCCGGTTTTGTCGACGCCAGCAGCGAGCGCTGCCGCCGCATCGCGGCGCGGCTTGTAGACCTCAAGGCGACCGCTTTGGCCGGGCGCATCGACGAGCTGCCCGCGAAACTGATGGCGCTGCGCAGCGAAGAGCGGCCGGACGCCGCTATCCGCGAGCTGGGTAAGCTGGTGCTGCTCGCCAAGGCCTGGCGTGCCGCGCCCGACGATGCCGAGCTGAAGCGCCTGGTCTCGACATCCGAAACACGTGACCAGATGCTTGCCAATCCGGATGCCCTCCAGGTCGAGAGCGACTGGGAGGTGCTGGGTGAGAAGATCGAGACCCGTCGCGACGGCCTGGTCAGCCACGCGACCTGGCTGCTCGATCTGAAAAGCCCAATCCCACGATTTGCCGTCCTCCTGGACTTCTTCCCGGCCTCGGCCGGGCGCCGCTCCGGCGCCTTCGCGCCGGGGGATCGCTTCAAAGCGAGGCTGGTGTTCTATCCATCCCGAATTCCGCTTCGCGCACTGGTCGCAGAACGCCTGGGCGATGCGTCGTCCGGCAATTGGCCCGATTTTGCTCCGAACGCTGCCGGCGATCCGCTGGCCGCCTATGCAGCTTTCCAGGACGGCGCGCCGTGGCTGTCCGACTGTCCGATCCTCCTGCCGGCGGGCGCGATCGCGCTGGACGAGAAGGATGGCGCCTGGTGGCAGGCGGCGAACGATTCGCATGGCATCGCCCTGCCTGTCGCCGGCTCCGTCAACCAGACCTTGCTTGGCCTCGATCTGACAGTCACGGCAGCGCTGTGGAACGGCGCCAGGCTCGAGCTTCTGGCCTCACAAAGCAGCGTCGGGAGGCTCAATCTCTCATGAACGAGCTCGAGCAGGCAGGGCTGGCGAGGCTTCGCGACAACTGGATTTCGGGCGGCGCCGCTTTCGAATTGGCGCCCGCCGAATGGAAGGAGTTCGCGGCTGCCTCCAGCTCGGACGAGCAGGAACGTCGGCTCTTGGCGATCGCCGCGCAGGCGCTGGATGTCGCGCTTCGGCCGGCGGCGCCCAAAACCTTGAAACGCCGTCCGCCGCTGCCGATGCTGGCCCTGCCGATGCTTCCTGATTGGCTGCGACCGTTGCTGCGTGCCGTATTGAAATACGCCGCTGATGCGAGGCTCAAGACCCGCGTGGCCACACTCGTCGCCAGCCGAGGCTTCGTGCTGCATCCGATGGATTGGATGCCTGCTGCGTCGGATCAGGAAAGCCCAGATATCTATGCTCCCTGGGTCGACTGGCAAGCAGGCGCGGATGGCGACAGGCAGTCTCGACGAGGACAACTCACCGCTGAAACCTGGGATGATTTTTATCCTGCCGCGCGCCGTACAGCTTTGGTCGAATTACGGCGTACCATGCCTGTCTTGGCGCGGACGTTGATTGAGACCAAGGGAGCGAGCGAGCCGGCGGAGGTCAGGCTTGCGCTCGTGGAGCTGATGCGCTTCGGCTTGAGTGCCGATGATATTCCATTTCTAAAGAGCCTGTCCGCCGATCGCTCAGGCAAGGTGCGCGAAACGGCCGGCCGGCTCCTGGCAAGGTTGGGTGAACGTAGCGATCCAGCGGATGGCGCGTCGAAAGATCCGATAGCCGAGCTCGCCGCTTTCATTGAGGAAGGCAAATCCGGCTTCATCCGCCGCCGCACCACCTACACGCCGATAAGACCCAAGTCGCCTGCGCAACAGTCGCGTCGCGCCGACCTGTTCGCATCCTGTTACTTCGGCGATCTCATCGCCCAATTCGGCAAGACTGAGCCCGATTTCATTGGCGCATGGCAGTTCGGCGTCGATGAGGGTGCCGATCTCTTTCTCGTTCGAATGATCGCGGTGTCCGGCAGCGATGCGGCGGTCGCCTGTTTGGCGGATTTGCTTGTCGCCGCCGGCGGCAGGCTGGCGCTTCTCGTCCTCCAGCTCATGTCGCGCTTGGACAACGGCAGGAAGCGTGTCCTGATCAGGCAGATCCTGGATGATGGGCAAAATCTGGCCGCGCTCAACCTGGTCGAAGGCGCGGAAGCAGGCTGGCTGGAATGGAGCGACCTCGCAAGGAGCAAGACGATTCCAGCGCTGCGTTCCGCCGTCTCGGGTGACAACGACGTCATGAAAGCCGAGCAGTATCTCGAGACCCTAGGCTTTCTGGCCAATCCGGAGGCGGCGGAAAAATTGATCGACGAGGTGATCGCCGCCGGCCTGTCGCCCGCTTCCCCATCCCTCGGCCTGCTGCGGCTCAATGCGGCGCTGGCCGGAAACCCTTCGCAATCCGACAGATGATCAACCCGGAGAAGATCGCATGAACGCAGCCATCCGCCTTCCGGCCGAGCAGGTCTATGCCTCCGAACTGCAGGCGCTCGCGCGCGACGACGACCGCCAGAAGCCTGCCGGCTGGAGCCTGTCGCCCAAGGCTGTCCTCACTTACCTGATGGGCGGCAAGGCGGGCGACGGCACGCTTATCACCCCGAAATATGTCGGACGTCGGCAATTGATGGAAACCGCGGTGGCGACGCTCGCGACCGACCGGGCGCTGCTCCTGCTCGGCGTGCCGGGAACGGCAAAATCCTGGGTCTCGGAACATCTCGCCGGCGCCATCATGGGAAACTCGACGCTGATCGTGCAATGCACGGCCGGCACCGACGAGAATCAGATCCGCTACGGCTGGAACTATGCGCAGCTCTTGGCGAAGGGGCCGAGCCAGGAGGCGCTGGTGCCGACGCCGCTCTACCGCGCCATGCAGGAAGGCAAGCTCTGCCGCTTGGAAGAGCTGACGCGCATGGGCTCCGACGTGCAGGACACGCTGATCACCGTGCTGTCCGAAAAGATGATGCCGGTGCCGGAGCTGAACACCTCGATCTACGCGCAGCGCGGCTTCAACATCATCGCCACCGCGAACAATCGCGACAAGGGCGTCAACGAACTCTCCTCGGCGCTGAAGCGCCGTTTCAATGTCGTGGTGCTGCCGCTGCCGGAGGACATGGCGGAAGAGGTCTCGATCGTGTCTCGGCGCGTCGGCGAGATGGCCGGCGGACTGGACCTGCCAGTGCCGAAAAATGTCGGCGAGGAGATCGCGCGCGTGCTGACCATCTTCCGCGAGCTGCGCTCCGGCGCGACCTCGGACGGCAAGGTGACGCTGAAGACGCCGTCGGGCTCGCTCTCCACCGCCGAGGCGATCGCCACGATGATCAGCGGCCTCAGCCAGGCGGCCTGGTTCGACGGCGGCAAGCTCCACGCCGAAGGCCTGGCGCCAAGCCTGGTCGGCGCCATCGTCAAGGATCCGGTCCAGGACAAGGTCGTGCTGGAGGAATATCTGGAGACGGTGCTGAAGAAGCGGCCGGACTACGCCGGTTATTACGCGGCGCTCAACGCGGCCATCTGAGCCATGACGCAAGGCGGCATCAGCTATTTCGGCATTCGCCATCATGGGCCGGGCTCCGCCGCGAGCCTGCTTAGAGCGTTGCAGGAATTGCAGCCGGCCGCCGTGCTGATCGAGGGGCCGGTGGATGCCTCGCCCTTGCTGCCCCTGCTTGCCAGCCCGGACATGAAGCCGCCGGTGGCACTGCTTTGCTACCCCGAGGACGATCCCGCCGCGACGCGCTTCTGGCCCTTCGCCGAATTCTCTCCCGAATATCAGGCGGCGCTGTGGGCTGTCGCCAACAAGGCGGCGCTGCGTTTCATCGACTTGCCGTCCGCCGCGCGGCTTGCCGAGCACGGGCCCGAGGGTTCGACCGACGCCGATGCGGACGAACCGGAGGCCACCGAAGAGCAGAGCGAAGCAAGCTCACGGATCCTTGATCCGATCGGCACTTTGGCGCGCGCCGCCGGCTATGAGGACGGCGAAAGCTGGTGGTCCGATATCATTGAGCAGAATCCCGCACCCGGGCCGATCTTTGCTGCCATCGCCGACGCGATGACGACGCTGCGCGACGGCGAGACGTCCATTGGCAAGTTCGAGGCCATGCGCGAGGCGCATATGCGGCTGGAGATCGCCGCTGCGCGCAAAGAAATCGACGGGCCGCTGGCCGTGGTTTGCGGCGCATGGCATGTGCCCGTCCTGCAAGCTGCGCATCCGCAAAAGAGCGACCAGGCACTGCTCAAAGGCATCGGCCGGCGCAAGACCACCATGACCTTCGCGCCATGGACCGGACCGCGGCTGGCGCTGGGTTATGGCTATGGCGCCGGTGTCGTCGCGCCGGGCTGGAGCAAACACCTGTGGCAGACGCGCGGGCAGGATGACGCTTCGGTGCTGTGGCTCGCGCGGATCGCTTCGGTTCTCAGGACGAAGGGTCATATGATTTCGACCGCCTCGCTGATCGAGGCGGAGCGTCTGGCGCGGGCGCTTGCCGCCATACGCGAGCGCCCGAAACCGGGTTTCGAGGAACTGCGTGAGGCCTCGATCGCGGCGCTCTTCAACGGCGAGGCCCTGCTGTGGAAGATGGTCGAGGCCGAGCTTCTGCTCGGCGCCGATGTCGGTGAGATTCCAGCCGACACGCCGCTCGCGCCGCTGATCGATGACTTGCAGCGCAACCAAAAGGCCGCGCGGCTCAAGCCTGAAGCACTGGAGCGCGAGCTCTCCATCGACCTGCGCAGCGAGAGCGGTCTCTTTCGGTCGACGCTTCTGCACCGGCTGAACGTGCTCGGCGTGAACTGGGGCAGGCTGACGGATGTCGGCCGCAGCCGCGGCACGTTTCGCGAGCGCTGGCTGCTGGCCTGGCAGCCGGAATACGCCGTGCGCCTGGTCGAAAACCTGATTTACGGACCGACCATCGAGAAGGCCGCCAACGGCCGGCTTGTCCAGATGATCGGCGCCGCTTCGACGCTCGATGCTCTGGCTACGCTGGTGCAAAGCGCGATCATCGCCGCCTTGAGCGAGGCGTCCGCGGCCGGCCTCGTCGCGCTCGAGGAGAAGGCGGCGCATAGCAGCGAATGCCTGGAGCTCCTTGCGTCGGTGCCGCCACTTGCCGACATCATCCGCTATGGCGAAGCGCGCAAGACCGAGACGCAGCGCCTTGCCGGCCTCTTGGAGCGGTTGGTCATCGAAGGCGCGATCGCGCTGCCTTACGCCGCGCGCGATCTCGACGCGCAGGCCGCCGCAGCGCTGATGGCGGCGCTGCGCAAGGCCGACGAGGCGATCAGGCTGGTCGAGGCGGACGAGCATGTCCTGGATGCCTGGCGGAACGGCCTTGCGGCCGTTCTCGATTCATCGCGCTCGACGGCGCTCGTTGCTGGCTGCGCCGCACATCTGCTCTACGAGGCCGGGCACCTCTCCGCCGAGGCAACGGCCGGGCTTTTGGCAAAGCGGCTGTCGCCCGGAACGCCGGTCATCGACGCCGCCGCCTTTTTCGAAGGCTTCTTCAGCGGCGCCGGCCAGAGGCTGATCTATGACGAAGGGCTGCGCGGCGCTGTCGATTCCTGGCTGGCATCGCTCGACGAGGACGCCTTCGTTGCGCACCTGCCTTTGCTGCGCCGCGTATTTTCCAATCTCGACAGCATGGAGCGCCGCCGCCTGATCGAGGCCGTGCTCGGCCGCAGGGCGAGCCTGCCCGCCGGACTGACGCCGGCACCCGATGGCGGCGAGGCCTGGCGACGGCATTTTGGTCTCCTCGGCAAGCTGCTTACGGGGGAGCCCAACCATGGATGATGAAACGGTCGGACCCGATCTTCACCCGATCGAAGGGACGCGGGAGCGCCGTTGGCGCCTGGCGATCGGCGCCGACGATGAGTCCTCGGCGCTGTCGCAGGAGGACCGGCGGCTTTCGGCAGCCCTCGATGCGCTCTACGGCGACGGCAGCGGCGACGCCGGCGATCCGCGCAAGCGGCGCGGCGGGCTTGGCCGTTCGGCGCCGCGCGTCGCGCAATGGATGGGCGATATCCGCTCCTTCTTCCCCGAGCAGGTGGTCCAGGTCGTGCAGAAGGACGCCTTCGAGCGCCTGAACCTGAAGCAGATGCTGATGGAGCCGGAATTCCTCAAGGCGATCGAGGCCGACGTCAATCTCGTTGCCGATCTGGTCTCGTTGCGCTCGGCGATGCCGGAAAAGACCAAGGATATTGCCCGCTCGATCATTTCCGACATCGTCGCCAAGCTGATGCAGCGTCTCGAGCAGAAGACCGCCGAGGCGATCCGCGGCGCGCTCGACCGTTCAAGGCGCACCAACCGGCCGCGGCAGCGCGACATCGACTGGCCGCGCACGATCGCGGCGAACCTTCGCCACTATCAGCCAGACCACAAGACCGTGGTGCCGGAAAAGCTCGTCGGCTTCATGCGCCGCCAGCGTCGGCTGGTCGACCTCGACGAAGTGACGCTCTGCGTCGATCAGTCCGGCTCGATGGCAAGTTCGGTCATCTACGCCTCGATCTTCGCGGCCGTGATGGCCTCCTTGCCGGTCGTGCGCACCAAGCTGGTCTGCTTTGACACCGCGATCGTCGATCTGACCGAAGAGCTCAGCGATCCGGTCGAGGTGCTGTTCGGCGTCCAGCTTGGCGGCGGAACCGACATCAACCAGGCGGTCGCTTATTGCGCCGAGCGCATCGAGCGGCCGACCAAGGCGCATTTTGTTCTCATCACCGACCTCTACGAAGGCGGCAACGGTCAGGAACTGCTTCGTCGGCTGGCTGCGTTGGTGCGGTCGGGCGTCAATGTCGTTGTGCTGCTGGCGCTCACCGACCAGGGCCGTCCCGGCTACGACTCCTCCATGGCCGGCTCGGTCGCGGCGTTGGGCGTCCCGGTCTTCGCATGCACGCCGGAGCACTTTCCCGACATGATGGCGGCGGCGCTGCGCCGGGAGGACATCGGCGCCTGGGCGGCGGGAGCGGACATCAAGCTTATTCGCCCGGACTCGGAAACGCCAAGCGCGGCCGAATAGGTTCGCCACCCTTCTGACGCTGATCAGGGCGCTTTCTCGCTGATCAATTCAAACCGCTCGATCTCGCAGTGTTGGCCGACCAGCGCCAGCACCTCAATTGACGGCTCGACTGCATCTGGCTGCCGCCATTTGACTTGGAAGGAAAACACGAAACGGTCGCGGTCGGCATCGTGCTCCATGCCAACGAAGCGGGCATCGTATCCGAGCGGCCGTACGATCTCCTGGAGGTCGGGCGGGGCTGTCTTCGGCCATGCGACCGCAAGGATCGCCTTGTGGTCGCGCGGGATCTTGAGGTCGACCCACTTCAGGGCCTGCAGCGTCACCAGGGTCAATGCTGTAGCAATCGCGCCGAGGCCGAACTGGCCGCCGCCGAAGGCCAGCCCGATCATCGTCATGATCCACATGGTGGCGGCGGTGGTCACTCCGGTGACGAGATCGCCGCGCCTGAGGATGGCGCCGCCGCCGATGAAGCCGACGCCGGTGAGCACGCCGAGCGCAAAGCGCAGCACATCCATGCGCACGAATGAGTCCGGTCCCTTGCCGGCAACGTCGAGCAGCATGTTGGCCTGGACCATGGCGACGCACGCCGCGAGGCCGACCAGAATGGTCGTCCGCAGGCCGGCGGAATGGCCGCGTGCCTCGCGGTTCAAGCCGATGAGGAAGCCCGCGACCAGTGTCAGCAACAGCCTCGCAACGAGATCCGGCCAGGTTGGATGAAGCGGCATGTCGCAGCAGAGCGGCTCGAGCATTTCCCGTCGGCGACGCCGGTCGGCGCACCCTCCATTGCGTCAGGACAGTTCAACTAAGCTCGGCCATGGATGGTTCCTTGGCCAATGCCGATGACGTGAGGTTCCGCGGAATTGATGCTGTGGGGAGGGCGGGCGTGCTCCCGCGACCGGCTGGAACCCGGTCGCGGGAGGGAGGTGGCTCAGCCGAACTTCGGGTCGAGGCTGCCGGACTTGTAACGCTTGGCCATTTCCGACAACGGGATCGGCTTGATCTTCGGCGCGTTGCCGGCTGTGCCGAACTGCTCGAAGCGTTCCTTGCAGAGCTTCTTCATCGCCGCCATGGCCGGCGTCAGATACTTGCGCGGATCGAACTCGGAAGGGTTCTCGGTCAGCACCTTGCGGATCGCGCCGGTCAGCGCCATGCGGTTGTCGGTGTCGATGTTGATCTTGCGCACGCCGTGCTTGATGCCGCGCTGGATCTCTTCCACCGGCACGCCCCAGGTCGGCTTCATCTGGCCGCCATATTTGTTGATGATCTCCTGCAGCTCCTCCGGCACCGATGACGAGCCGTGCATGACCAGATGCATGTTGGGCAGGCGGCGATGGATCTCCTCGATCACGTTCATCGCCAGCACCGCGCCATCCGGCTTGCGCGAGAATTTGTAGGCGCCGTGGCTGGTGCCCATGGCCACCGCCAGCGCATCGACATGGGTGTCGCGCACGAACTGCTCGGCTTGCACCGGGTCTGTAAGCAACTGATCGTGGCTGATGGCGCCTTCGACGCCGTGGCCGTCCTCCTGCTCGCCGCCGCCGCTCTCCAGCGAGCCGAGCACGCCGATCTCGCCTTCCACCGAGACACCGCCCCAATGCGCCATATCGACGACGCGGCGCGTGATGCCTGAATTATAGGCGTAGTCGGCCGGGGACTTGCCGTCTTCCTTCAGCGAACCGTCCATCATGACCGAGGTGAAGCCGTACTGGATCGCGGTGACGCAGGTCGCTTCGTTGTTGCCGTGGTCGAGATGCATGCAGACCGGAATGTCGGGGTGAATCTCGACCAGCGCGTCGATCAGCTTGGCCAGCACCACATCGTTGGCGTAGGCGCGCGCCCCGCGGCTCGCCTGGAGGATGACCGGCGACTTGGTCTCCTCGGCCGCCTCCATGATGGCGAGGCCCTGTTCCATGTTGTTCATGTTGAAGGCAGGCACGCCGTAGCCTTGTTCGGCGGCATGGTCGAGCAATTGTCTCAGTGTGATGCGAGCCAACGAATAGTCTCCCGTATCTGGTTCGAGCCCGTGTTTGAAAGGGCCGCCCGGGCGGGCGGCCCCGTTGCTTCTGGCCGGATTTCTAACCTACCGCAACCTTTTGAAGCCTTTTCGGCCGCAATTCTTGTTGCAGGGCTGAAATCCGGCCCGAGTCGAGCCTAAGCGGCGATCCGCTCGCGCGCGGCAAGGATTTCAACGCAGGCCTTCGCCGCTTCCTTGCCCTTCACCAAAAAAAATGCTCGTGGAAGAAGCGGCGGTGCTCGGCGCTCTCATGGTAGTTGTGCGGCGTGAGCACGGCAGAGAGCACCGGGGAAGATTAACTGCGCTCGGGAAACATCGCCTTCAGCCCCTCGCGTGAAGCCTTCGCCACGCCGCGCTCGGTGATCAGCCCTGTCACCAGCCGAGCCGGCGTCACGTCGAAGGCGGGATTTGCCGCCGGCGTTGCGTCGGGCGAGACGCGCACCTGCGCGACCTTGCCGTCGGCCGTCCTACCCCACACCAGCGAAACCTCGTCACTCGCGCGCTCCTCGATCGGGATTTCCGCAAGCCCGTCGGCGACCGTCCAGTCGATGGTGGGCGAGGGGAGCGCGACATAGAAAGGGACGTCGTTGTCGGCGGCGGCTAAAGCCTTGAGATAGGTGCCGATCTTGTTGCAGACGTCGCCATTGGCCGTCGTGCGGTCGGTGCCGACGATCACCATGTCGATGTCGCCATGCTGCATCAGATGCCCGCCGGCGTTATCGACGATCAGCGTGTGCGGCACGCCGTGGCCGGCCATTTCCCAGGCGGTCAGCTGGGCGCCCTGGTTGCGCGGCCTGGTCTCGTCGACATAGACGTGGACCGGAATGCCGGCTTCCGTCGCCAGATAGATTGGCGCCGTGGCGGTGCCGTAGTCGACCGTCGCCAGCCAACCGGCATTGCAATGGGTGAGAATGTTGACCGCCTCGCCAGGCTTCTTTTTCGCCGCGATCTCCTTGATGATGGCAAGCCCGTTCTCGCCGATGGCGCGATTGAGCCCGACATCCTCGTCTGCGATCTCGGTGGCGCGCCGGTAGGCGGCCTCGGCGCGCTCTCCCGGCGCCAGCGGCTTGAGAAAACGCCGCATCTCGTCCAGCGCCCAGCGCAGGTTGATCGCCGTCGGTCGCGTTTTGTGCAGCGTCTCCCACGCCGCGTCGAGCGCTTCGTCCGAGGGATCGTCGGTCATCTGGATGGCGACGCCGTAGGCGGCGGTGACGCCGATCAGCGGCGCGCCGCGCACCCACATGTCGCGGATCGCGGTAGCGATGCTGGGAACGGTTCCGATCGTCTCGACGCGAAACTCATGCGGCAGCCAGCGCTGGTCGATGATCTCGACCGAGCGTTTGTCGTCGCTGAGCCAAATTGTACGATAGTGGCGTTCGCCGACTTTCAAAGGCTCTTCTCCTGTTCGACCAGCGCGGCCAATGCGTTGACCTCGTCGATGCTGTGGATCTCACGCCGGTTCACGGCGATGTGGCGGCCGAAGCGCAGCGCCTTTGCTTCACATTTGGCGCGAAGGTCTGCGTCGGCAATGGTCTCGAAATCGGCATTGTGGGCGAGACCGAGGATACGCCGGTGCACCTCGATGCCGGCGAAGCCGAGCAGGTCGGTCCAGATGCCGGAAAGCATGTGGTCGAGCGCCTGTTCGGAACCGAGCAGGTCGCCCTGATCCTCGAACAGGCTCTTCTGGTAGAGGATGCCGGTGCGCTCGGTTCGCCACAAATGCGAAAACTCGGCGCGGAACACCGCCCAGCTCTCGGCCGTGACCTTAAGCAGGTAGGCGCGCATCGAATCCCGGCTACCTTTCTGCTCATGGCCCCGCTGCGAGAAGAAGGCCATCCAGAAATTGGCGAGCAGCATGCCGACGTCGAAGGCGATCGGGCCGTAGAAGGCGAATTCCGGATCGATCATCCGGGTCTCGGTATCGGTCACCATGATCGAACCGGAATGCAGGTCGCCATGCAGCAGTGTTTCGGCATTGGCGGCGAAGAGGTGCTTCAGCCGCTGCGCCTCGACCTTGAGGTCGCGGTCGGCGCGCAATTCGGCCACCAGGCGGTCGAGCTGCGGGCTGGTGTGCCGGTTCATCTCGGCGTCGAAATAGGGATCGGAGAACACCAGGTTCTCGGTGATGTCGCAGAGCTCGACATTGTCGGCGAACAGCGCGAGATCGGCCTTGCGCTCTTTTGTCGGCATTGAGAGGTCCGAGCCGCGGAACAGCGTGCGGGCCATGAACAGGCCGATGTCGCGCGCAATGTTCGGCAGCTCGCGGCCGTCGATCAGCGCGCGACGCAGGATGATGTAGGGCGGCGCCAGATACTCCATGACAATAAGCGCCTGGTGCTCGTCGAAATAGTAGATCGCCGGCACCGAGCCTTGCGCTCGGCGCTGTTGCCTCGTCAGCGCGTGATACTCGAAGAAGGAGCGCTTCAAAGGCAGTGGCCAGCTGTCGCCGACCAGGCGCACATAGGGCAGCGCCTGCTTGACCACCGCCGCGCCCTGGTCGCCCTCGACGATGAAAACGAGGTTCAGATTGCCGTCGCCGACCTCGCGTACTTTCCAGTGGCCGGCGTCTTTGCCAATGCGCTCGGTAAGCGCCGTGGTCTCGCCGAGGCGCTGCGGCAGCGTCTCCACCGACAATGCTTCGAACTTCCCGGTCATCCTCTCCCTCCTGCGCGTGGTGTCCCACGATAACGGAGCCACGGCGGCCGGACCAAGCTAGGGAGCGCTCTGGCAATTGTCAATCGTGTTGACAATTGCCGAGTGAGCCCATAGCGTCATGGATCAGGGAGGAACGAATGGGCGCAGATGCCGTGTTCCGTGTGGACGGCCTGAGGAAATCCTTCGGCCAGAACGAGGTGCTTGGCGGCATCTCGCTGGACCTCTATGCGGGCGAGGTCACCGTGCTGATGGGCGCCAACGGCGCCGGCAAATCCACCCTGGTCAAGATCGTCAGCGGCGTCTACGCGCGCGGCGGCGGCACGATGCGGCTCGCCGGCCAGGCCTTCGATCCCGGCTCGCCGGCAGAAGCGATCCGCGCCGGCGTCGTCACCGTTCATCAGAACATCAATGACGGCGTTGTCGCCGATCTCGACGTCGCCACCAACCTGACGCTCGATCGGCTGAGCGGCAAGGGCGCATCGCTGCTGTTCAAGCCCGCCAATGTCCGCGTCGAAGCCAGGGCCGTCGCCGACCGCATGGGGCTTACGCTCGATCTTAAGGCACGCGTCGCGGACCTCTCGCTCGCCGATCGTCAGATGGTCGCGATTGCCCGCGCCATGGCGCACCAGCCGAAAGTGCTGATCCTCGACGAGCCGACCTCCTCGCTGTCGAGCGCCGAGGCCGACCGGCTGTTTGCGCTGATCGACAGGCTGCGCGGGCAGGGTGTCGCGATCCTCTATATCTCGCATCGCATGTCCGACATCAGGCGCTTGGCAGACCGCATCGTCTCGATGCGTGACGGCGTCGTCTCCGGCGTGTTCGACCGGAAGCCGCTCGACTATGAGGGCGCGGTCAATGCCATGCTCGGCCGCAAGATCCTGCTCGACCGCGTCATTGCCAGAAGCTCGGCGCGCGCGGTCTTCACCGCCCAAGGCCTGCAGCTGGCGCCCGGCGCCAGACCGATCTCGATGACGCTCGGCGCTGGGGAGGTGGTGGCGATCACCGGCCTGGTCGGCGTCGGCAAGACGGCGCTCGCCGAAACTTTGTTCGGCGTGCGCAGGCCGCTCGCCGGCACCATGCATATGGACGGCAAGCCCTACGCACCGGGATCCGCGCGCGACGCGATCGCTGCCGGCGTCTTCCTTGTGGCCAAGGACCGCGCGATGAGCGGCATCGTCGGCGGCTTCAACATCGAACGCAACATCAGCCTGCCGTTTCTCAAGCGCATGTCCGGCTTCGGCGTCATGAAGAAGCGGGCAGAGCGGGCTGCCGCACGCCGCCAGATCGACGAGCTCGGCATCGTCTGCCGCTCCGAGAAGGACGAGCTTTCCGCGCTTTCGGGCGGCAACCAGCAGAAGGTGATGGTGGCGCGCTGGATGTCGCAGGCCTCGCGCCTGTTCATCCTCGACGAGCCGTTCCAGGGCGTCGATATCTCGGCTCGGCGCGACATCGCAACCAAGCTCAGGGCGAGCGCCGATGGCCGCGCCACACTGCTCTTCGTCACCGAGATCGACGAGGCCCTGGAGACCGCCGACCGCATCCTGGTGATGTCGGAGCACGCGATCGTCGGCGAGCACAGGAACGATGACATCGATCTCGATCGGCTGCTGGCTGAGGTGGCCGGCGGGCCGCTCACCAGCGCGGCGTGAGATCGTATGGATGACGAGACTTGGAGTGCAGGCATGAGTTCCAGTTTGGCGGAGAGGGCAGCAGCGCGGGGGCGTTCGATAACATTGCGCGACTATGCGATCCGCTATGGTTTCATCATCCTGCTGGTCGGGCTGATCGCCTATTTCGTGATCGCCGCCGACGGCTTCGCCTCGCCGCAAAGCGCCGTCTTCATCTTCCAGTCGGTCGCCATCACCGGCGTGCTGGCACTCGGCGTCACCGCGACACTTGTCGTCGGCGGCTTCGATCTGTCGATCGGCTCGGTCGCCACCAGCGCCATGATGGCGGCTTCCTATGCCATGGTTGTGCTGGAGCAGAACGCCGTCGTCGCCGTCATCGCCTGCCTCGTGATCGGCGCGGTCGTCGGCCTCATCAATGGCTGGCTCATCGTCTACATGCGCGTGCCGGATCTGCTCGCGACGCTCGGCATGATGTTCCTGCTGCTCGGCCTGCAACGCATTCCGACCGAAGGCCGCTCGATCGCCACCGGCATGACGATGCCCGACGGCTCGGTCGCCAACGGCAAGTTCTCGGAAGCCTTCCTGGCGCTCGGCCGCCACCGCATCGACTTCTTCATTCCGAACCTGATCCCGGTCTCGGTGGTGGTGCTGGTCGTGCTCGCCGCGCTCATCTGGTTCTTCCTCGAATACACCCGCTTCGGCCGCATGATGTATGCCGTCGGCAGCAACGAACGCGCCGCCGAACTGGCCGGCGCGCCTGTCAAGGCATACAAGATCTGGGCCTATGTCATTTCGGGAGTTTTTGCCTCGATCGGCGGGATTTTGCTCGCTGCCCGGCTTGGACGCGGCGATATCGCCTCGGGTAATAATCTGCTGCTCGACGCAGTAGCGGCGGCGCTTATCGGCTACGCGGTGCTCGGCGCCGCCAAGCCCAACGCTTTCGGCACGGCCGTCGGCGCGGTGTTCGTCGGCGTCCTGCTGCAGGGCCTGACGATGATGAACGCCCCTTACTACACGCAGGATTTCGTCAAGGGCGCGGTTCTCGTCGTCGCCCTTGTCTTCACCTTCGCCCTTTCCGGCAGGGGCAAGAGATAGTTTCGACCGGGGCATTGAGAACAAAACGGAGGAAGACGAAGTGAGCATCACAAGAAGACTTTTGGGGAAGGCCGCACTCGGCCTCGCGGGCGCGGCGCTGCTCATGCAGGGCACAGCATTGGCGGCGGACCGTCCGGCGCCATTCGACAAGCCGGGCGTCAAGATCGCGCTGGTGCGCTATCTCTCCACCGGTGACTTCTTCCAGGCCTATCTCTCCGGCGTAGAGGCGCAGGCCAAGGCGCTCGGCGTCGATCTACGCGTGCTGGACAGCCGCCAGGACGCAGCGCTCCAGGCCGACATGGTCGACCAGGCGATCGCGCTCGGCGTGCAGGGCATCATCATCCAGCACGGCCTGACGGAATCGATGAAGGACGCCGCCCAGCGCGCCGTCGACGCCGGCATCAAGGTCGTCGCCTTCGACGTCAATGTCGAGAACCCGAAGATCCCGCAGATCGAGCAGTCCGACCGCGATCTCGCGCGCCTCGCGCTCGAACAGGCGGTCAAGGACAATGGCGACGCCTGGAAGGCCGGCTATGTCTATGTCGCCGGCATCGCCCCGCTCGACCGCCGCAACGAAACCTGGGTCGACGTGAAGAAGAAACATTCCGGCATCAGCGAGGTCGCCATGTTCGGCACGCTCGACAATCCGATCGCCAATTCCGTCGCCAACCAGGCGCGCTCGGTGCTGCAGGCGCATCCCGATATCAAGGTGATGTTCGCGCCTTACGACGAGTTCGCCAAGGGCGTGAAGATCGCCGTCGACGAGGCCGGCCTCAACAAGGGCATCAAGATCTACTCGGCCGACATCTCGACGTCCGACATCGCCGCGATGCGCGAGCCGGACAGCGCCTGGGCCGCCACCGCCGCCACCAACCCGGCAGTCGTCGGCCAGGTCTCGGTGCGCGCGCTGGCGCAGCTGCTCGCCGGCGAGGATCCCGGCCACAACGTCATCGTGCCGCCGACGCTGATCACCCAGAAGGAACTTATCGACAAGGACATCAAGAACATGGAAGACCTGTCGGCCAAGCTGCCGCAGTTCGCCCATGCCGATGTCGCCATGCCGGCCTGGATGCCGAACCCCAACGCGAAGTAGGCCACGCGCCTGAAGGCAAAAGAGCGGCTTCCGGGCCGCTCTTTTTATCCCCGGAGTCGCTCAGGCAGATCGAGCGGCACGCGCCAGCCCATGCGCCACCAGCCCGTCGATGACTTCCGGGTAGCTGATGCCGCTTGCCGCCATCGCCTTGGCGTACATGCTGATGTCGGTGAAGCCCGGAATGGTGTTGAGCTCGTTGATCAGGAACGTCATGTCCGGTCTCACGAAGAAGTCGACGCGCGCCATCGCGTCGCAACCCAGCGCGCGAAACGCCTTCGCCGCCGTCTCGCGGATATCGCCTTCGATCGTCTCGGGCAGTTCGGCGGGCACCTTAAGTGCTGCTCCATCCTTGTCGATATATTTGGCGTCATAGCTGTAGAAGCCGTGGCTTTTGGCCGGCACGATCTCGCCGGGACGGGAGACGAAAAGGCCACCTTCCGTGTCCTCAAGCACGCTGCATTCGATCTCGCGGGCGCGGATGAATTCCTCCGCCAACAGCTTGCCGTCGTGCCTGAAGCCTTCGGCGAGCGCCGCCTGATAGCCCGTTTCATCGGAGACCTTGCTGACGCCGATGGAAGAGCCCTGGCGGGCCGGCTTGATGAAGACCGGGAGTCCGAGCGCCTGCTCGATCTCCGCGAAGCTAGGCACGGCCTCGGGCAGGATGGTGATGGACCGTGCCGTGGGCAGGCCGGCCGCCTTCAGCAACCGCTTGGCGATATCCTTGTCGAGCGCCGTGGCAGAACCGAGAATGCCGCAGCCGGCAAGCGGCACGCGCGCCACCTCCGCCAGTCCTTGCGCGGCGCCGTCCTCGCCATGCAGACCGTGCAGGACGGGAAACAGAATGTCGATCGCGGGCAACTCGTAAGGCGGCCCTTCGGCCGGAACGGCCAGCATTCGGCCATGCCCGCCGGGCACCAGACAGACCTGCGCTCCGTTCGACGGTGTCGCCAGCGCGCCGTCCTCGAAGCGGCTGAGCAGCCATTGCCCTTCGCGGGTGACGAAGATCGGAACGCCATCGTATTTCGGCGGCTCCAGCGCGCCCATGACATTGGTCGCCGAAAGCACCGACACGTCGTGCTCGGCGGACCGCCCGCCAAAGAGCACACCAATACGCAGTCTTTTCTCGGCCATCGACATCTCCACAATGCTCGAGGATCAAAAACCGACGGCTATGCCGCGCCGGGCGAAAAAGCGGTCGAAACTGGCGAGCGGCAGCGTGACGTCCGCCTGGCTCTGCCTGTCGTGTCCGGAAGGGTTGTGGAAGCGGATTTCGCCTGGCGAGGCGGCCGTCACCAGCACCAGATGCCCGCCTTTCGACGGCGGCTCGCGCTCGGGCCAGCGGATGCCTGGGTGAACCGAGGCGATGAAGTAGCGCCACTTGCAAAGAAGACCGGGCACCGTGGCCGCATCGACATTCGTCACCGTCTCGGCGAACAGGCCGAAACGTTCGCGCACGAACCGGACGAAGGGCTCGTAGATCAGTCCCTTGATCGTACCGTCGCCTTCATTGACGACATAGCCGCCATAGGCCGTACAGGCGCGGGCGAGCTCAAGCGTCGGATGAATTTCGCCGCGCGCGGCAAGGATCATCTTCAGGCAGGCCATGCCGCAGGCATTCACGGCCCAGCGTGCATAATCCTCAATCGTCTCGGCGCCGGAATTGCGCCACATCGGGTCGCGGTGCAGAGCCGATGGTCCCTCCGCCAACAGCGGCAAAGTCATGCCGGGCGATTCCCACTGGCTGAAATAAGGCACTTCCCTGGATTGCATAGCGGCTCCAGCCTTGTGTCCCGCAAGCGAGGCGCAAGGCACCCCTTAAAGCTGTTCGAGCAATAAGCAAAAGATTTGCGCGGATTTTGACCGGTTGGAGCAGTTTTCCAGCAGACGTGAAATGGGCTTCAGTCCTGACCTGGGTCGCGACACGGAGAGAGCGGCCCGTCGTTCTGGGAAAGCGACGGGCCGCTCAGAGAGATCTCCTGTTTCTTCAGCGCAGCGCCGCGGCGATATTGCCGCCGTCCACCGTCGTTACGTCGGCGGTGGTGCGTTCGGCCAGCGCCTGATGCAGGAAGGCCTGCGCCACGTCGTCGGCCGTCACTTCCTGGCCGAGCAGATTGCCGGACATGTATTCCTTTTCCGAGACACCGCGCGCGCCCGAGCGGTTGGCAATCATGGCATCGGTCAAAAGCCCGGACCGGATGCGGTCGGCGTTGACCGCGTTCGAGCGGATGCCGTAGGCGCCGTAGTCCAGGGCATACTGACGCGACAGGAATAGCGTCGCCGCTTTGGGAAGGCCGTAGGCGCCGAATTTCGGCCCGGGATTGACGGCCTGCTTGGAGGTGTTGAACAGAAGCACGCCGCCCGTGCCCTGTTCGAGCATGATGCGCACCGCGTTCTGCGCCGCCGACTGGTGGGCGAAGAAGTTGAGCTCGAAGCTCTTGCGCAGCAGCGCGTCGTCGATTTCGCCGATCCGGCCTTCCCAGGCCGCGCCTGCATTCGAGACCAGGATGTCGACGCCGCCATAGACCGCGACCGCCTTGTCGAAGGCGGCGCGCACCTCGGCCGGGCTGGTGATGTCGGCGCCGACCCCGATCGAATTGTTACCCGCCGCCTTTGCCGCTTCCGCGGCCTTGGCCGGATCGAGATCGACGATGACCGCATGCGCACCGTTTGCGGCGAACAGCTTCGCCGTCGCGGCGCCGATCGCCCCGGCGCCGCCGGTGATCAACGCCACCTGGCCGGTCAGCGGCTTTGGCTTGTTCGAGGCGAGCTTGGCCTGCTCCAATGACCAGTATTCGAGCGGGAAGAGGTCGGCCTTGGAGAGCGGCTGGAAATTGCCGATGGCTTCCGCGCCGCGCACCGCCTCGATCCACATCTCGCCGATATCGGAGGCGATTTTCGCGTCCTTCAGCGTGCGGCCGTGGCCGAACATGCCGAGACCCGGCACCAGCGTCAGCCGCGGCATCGGGTCGAGCATGGTGCGCTTGACGTCATCCAGCGCGTCGTTGGTCTCGAAATAGGCGCGGTAGTCCTTGGCGAAAGCCTCGACATGACCACGCACGGCGACCTTGTAGTCGCCGAGCTTGTCGGCGTCGGGAGCCGGGACCGCCATCGGCCCGGTCTTGATGCGGATCGACAGATCGGGCGTCGACACGCCGCGTCCGGCCAGCTCGGCGATCCTGGCCGAATTGATGAAATCGACGATCGCATCCGAGGTGCGGAAATCGCTGATCATTCGGTCGAAGCGGCCTTCGCCGCGCGCCACTGCGACAGCGCCGCGCACAGTCGGCGCGATGTCGCTCGCCTTGGCGAGCTTTGCCGGCAGCGCCGCCTTGGTCGCCTGCGGCTTGCCGTTCTTGGCGATATAGTCCTCGGCGATGGTCACATAGTGGATCATGCGGTCATAGGCCTGCCTGGCATCGTCGCCGAAGGTGAAGATGCCGTGCTTGTCGAGGATCAGGCCTTCGACGCTGGGGTCGGTGTCAAAAACGTCTGCCGCGACCTTGGCGAGCTCGAAGCCCGGCTTGATGTAGGGCACGTAGCCGATTTTGTCGCCGAACACCGTCTTCACCAGCGCCTTGCTGTTCTCCTGGTCGACGATGGCAAGGATCGCGGTCGAATGCGTATGGTCGACGAATTTAAGCGGCAGAAAGGCGTGCAGGAGTGTCTCGACCGATGGATTCGGCGAGGCGGGGTCGATGAGATTGGAACGCTGCAGCGCCACCATGTCCTCGTCGGAGAGCGTGTCCAGGGCGCGCGCCTTGAGCAGCCCGCCCATCTTCACCGCCGGCAAGCCTTGCGGCTCGATGACGGCCATGTCCCAGCCGCTGCCCTTGACGCAGAGGACGTCCCATTCGTCACCGACCAGATCGGTGGCCTTAGTCTTGCAGGAGGTATTGCCGCCGCCATGCAGCACCAGCCGCGGCTCGCCGCCGAGCAGGCGGGTCGTATAGACGCGCAGCGCAAGGTCGCGGCGGAAGCCCTTCCTCGCGTAGTCGGCAACCATCTTTTCCGCGTCGGCGTCGTTCCAAAGGTTCTTCATGTCGTTCCGTCCGATTCCGTATTTTGTCTGCTCATGAACAGGAAGCCGCGACGTCTTGATGACAGAAGCGGCGAGGGTGGTTCCTACGAGGCCTTTTTGCTGACCGCGCCGGCGTGATCGAGAAGGCGCCCCGCCATATGCGCGCCGACCACCAGATGGGTGCAGAGTCCGCCGCCGATTGCGGCCAGCAGCGGCTCGAACTTGCTGTCCTCCTGCACCACCATCAGCCGCTTCCCGATGGCGCGCAGCGAGGCGAGCTCGGCGGAAATGACCCGCCGGTTGTAGCTGCAGTCGAGCGCCTCGCCGCTTGCATCGATGATCTGTCCGGCGATGACGCCGGCCGCGCCTTCCTTGCGGAGCGCGGCCATTTCGGCCGGCGTCAGCGCGCCGCATTTGACCAGATGGCTGTCGGCGTCCACGGCGCCGACGGAATAGAGCGCGAGATCGCAGTCGCTGATGCCGGCAAGCTGGTCGCGGATCACCGGCTCGGCGCGCAGGCCCTCTGCCAATTCTTCCGTGGACAGCACCAGCGGCGCGTAAAAATTCAGACCCTTGGCGTTCAGCCGCCGCGCGATCTCCATCGTGCACTGATCGGGTCGGTAGGAATAGGGCGCGCCGAGATTGCCGCAGAGCTGCACCACGGTGACGTCCTGCAGATCGGCATAGGACATGATGTCGGCGATGGTGTAGACCGTGCGGCCCCAGGCGACGCCGATGCGGTCGCCCTTCTTCACCAGTTCCAGGAAGACGCTCGCCGCCAGGACGGCGATGTCGGTCGACGGGTCGGCGACATAGGCGTTTTCCGGCGCGATCCAGACGGCGTCGAGCTTGAAGGCGTCCTCCAGCCTGCGTGCCATGACATCGTCGGTGAAAAGCTGCGTCGAGGTCGAGATGTTGACGATGCCGGTCTCCCGCGCCTTGCGAAGATACATGGCGACCGATGCGCGCGAAATCTTGAGCTGGTTCGCCACCTCGTCCTGGCGAAGGCCATGCGCATAGTAAAGCCAGGCGGCCTTGTGGATGAGCTGTTCTGCCGGTCGGATCGCCATGCCGCCTCCTCGGCTGACATTAGTCACGGCTCTCGACAAAAGTCAAATCCAGCCGGCTGGGTTATCCGTCCTCCGGCGCCGGCATGATCGGGGCAGCCATTCTACCGAGCGCTCATGTCATAGCATTTCCCGGTCATTCAGGGGGATGGCATGATCGCGGGCCTGCGGTTAGAAAGCTCGAAAAGACTTTTGGGGAGGATGGGATGGCCAATCCCTACGAACAGGATCTCGAACGGAACGCCGCCAACCACCAGCCGCTGACGCCGCTCACCTACCTTGAGCGGGCGGCCAAGACCTATCCCGACCATGTCGCCGTCATCTACGGCAGCCAGCGCATCTCTTATCGCGATTTCTGGCGGCGGTCGCTGAAGCTCGCCTCGGCGCTGTCGAGGCATGGCATCGGCAAGGGGGATACGGTAACGGTGATGCTGTCGAACACGCCGCCGATGCTGGAGGCGCATTTCGGCGTGCCGATGGTGAAGGCGGTGCTGCATTCGCTGAACACCCGCCTCGATGCCGCGGTCATCGCCTTCCAGCTCGACCATGCCGACACCAGGGTGCTCATCGTCGACCGCGAGTTCTCGGGCGTGGTCAGGGCGGCGCTGGCATCGGCCAAGGCCAAGCCACTGGTCATCGACTATGACGACCCCGACTACGCCGCCGATGCGCCCTATCCGAAGGGCGAGCGGATCGGCTCGCTCGACTATGAGGACTTCGTCGCCGGCGGCGACGAGGCTTTTGCATGGTCGATGCCCGACGACGAATGGGACGCCATCTCGCTCAACTATACTTCCGGCACGACCGGCAATCCAAAGGGCGTCGTCTACCACCATCGCGGCGCCGCCCTGATGGCCTACACCAACACCATCCATGCGGGCATGGCCAAGCACGCCGTTTATCTTTGGACGCTGCCGATGTTCCACTGCAACGGCTGGTGCTTTCCCTGGACGCTCGCCGTGCAAGCCGGCACCCATGTCTGCCTCCGCTGGGTACGGGCAAAGCCGATCTATGACGCCATCGCCGACCATCGCGTTACATCTTTGTGGCGCGCCGATCGTCATGTCGGTGCTGATCAACGCGAAAGACGAGGACAAGCGCCAGTTCGCCCAGACCGTCACCTTCAACACGGCCGCCGCGCCGCCGCCCGAGGCGGTGCTTTCCGGCATGGCCGATGCTGGCTTCGCCGTCACCCATCTCTACGGCCTGACCGAGACCTATGGGCCGGCCGTCGTCAACGAATGGCACAATGAGTGGGACGAGCTGGAGAAGGGCCCGAGGACGGCGATGAAGGCGCGCCAGGGTGTGCGCTATGCCGCGCTGGAAGGGTTGACCGTGATCAACCCCGAGACGATGGCCGAGACGCCGGCCGACGGCCAGACTATCGGCGAGGTCATGTTCCGCGGCAACATCGTCATGAAGGGCTACCTGAAGAACCGCAAGGCCACCGACGAGGCTTTTGCCGGCGGCTGGTTCCACTCCGGCGATCTCGGTGTCATGCACCCGGACGGCTACATCCAGCTCAAGGACCGCTCCAAGGACATCATCATCTCGGGCGGCGAGAACATCTCGTCCATCGAGGTCGAGGACGCGCTCTACAAGCATCAGTCCGTCGCATCCTGCGGAGTGGTTGCCCGCGCAGATGAGAAATGGGGCGAGGTGCCTGTCGCCTATGTCGAGCTGAAGGCCGGCAAGGTTGCGACCGAGGCCGAGATCATCGAGCATTGCCGTGGGTTGCTCGCCCGCTTCAAGGTCCCGAAGGCGGTGGTGTTCGCCGACATTCCGAAGACGTCTACGGGGAAGATCCAGAAGTTCAGGTTGAGGGAAATGGCGAAGGGCCTCTGAGTTCGTCATCCTAGGGTGGAGCAGTCGCGAAGCGACGTCGCGGCAACCCTAGGATCCATTCCGTGACCATGCGGCCATGTCCCAGCGGTTGAGAATAGCTGGCAGGTGGACGTCAGATGTATATTGGCGTAACATATTGATACCGTTTCATTCTTTGACATAAGTCACGGAACGGATCCTCGGGTCTGCGCGTGTCGCTTCGCTCCTTGCTCCGCCCGTGGATGACGACGTCCACAGGCGTCAATGGCTAGTCGTCAGTGTGACCCACGCCCACCCTCGCATCTGTCACCATCTGTCACCATTTTGTACGCGTATATCGATTCCGCGTTGACTCTTCGCTGCTTTCGATTTACGAGTGACGAAAATTGAAATTCATCACTCGTAAATCGAAAGCACCATGTCAGAAGCCGCCAACATCGTGGCCGACCCCGCCAGACAGGAGAATGTGACGCGCATTCTCGACTGTGCCGAGCGCCTGTTCCGGCATTACGGCTACGGCAAGACCAACGTTGCCGACATTGCCCGCGATCTCGGCATGTCGCCGGCCAACATCTACCGCTTCTTCGCCTCCAAGGTCGAAATCCACCAGGCCGTCTGCGGCCGCATGCTCGGCGCCAGCTACGCGATGGCCTACGAGATTTCGCGCCTGCCGATCAGCGCGGAGGAGCGGCTGCGCCGTTACGTTCACGCCCAGTACAAGATGACGCTGGAAGTCATGCTCGACGACCAGAAGGTGCATGAGATGGTGATCGTCGCGCTCGAGCGCGACTGGGGCGTCATCGACAAGCATGTCGACCGCATCCACGACCTGCTCGCCGACGTCATCCGCGACGGCATAGAGGCCGGCGAGTTCAGGAAGCAGGACCCGGTGATCGCCTCGCGCTGTTTCGGCGCCTCCACCGTCATCCTATGCCATCCGCAGATGGTCGCTCAGTGCCTTGCCAAGACCAACCGGGCAATGCCGGACGACCTCATCGACTACGCAATCAGAGCCTTGAAATAGCCGCTGCCCCGCCGGGTGCCGGTCGACGTTTATCTCCAGTTCGGGAGTGCTAAGGTGTCTTTGTCCAGTTCCATCCTCCGCAGGCTGCCGGCCGCCGGCCTCCCAGTCGTCGGCGTCGTTGTCGCGGCGCTCGGGCTTGCCGGCTGCAGCCAAGAGAAGAAAGCGGAAGCCCAGGAAGTCATCCGGCCGGTGAAGGTCGTCGAGATCGGCGAGGCCGAGACCACGCGCCAGCTCGACTATTCCGGTTCAGTGCGCGCCCGCACCGAGATGAATCTCGGCTTCCGCATCGCCGGCAAGGTCACCGAGCGTCTCGTCGACATCGGCCAGCATGTCAACGAAGGCGACGTGCTTGCCCGCGTCGACCCCTCCGACTACGAGCTGTCGGTGAAGAGCGCCGAGGCGAGCCTCGACGCCGCCGAGCGGCAGGTCGAGACCGTCGATCTCGCCAGGAAGCGCGCCGAGCAGCTCTATGCCAAGAACTTCGCGCCTAAGTCGCAGCTCGATCAGGCCGTTCTGAGCTATGATCAGGCCGTGGCGACCCGCGATGCCGCCCGTTCGACCCTGGCCCAGGCGCAGAACCAGGTCCATTACACCGATCTCAAGGCCAGCAAGGCCGGCATCGTCACCGCCATCTCGGCCGATATCGGTCAGGTGGTCGGCGCCGGCACGCCGGTCATGACGGTTGCCGTCGACGGTGAGAAGGAAGTGCTGATCGCGGTGCCGGAAATGGACATCGCCGGCTTCCGCCCGGGCAAGGAGGTCAAGGCGAGCTTCTGGTCCGACGAGGCGCTGACCCTTGACGGCAAGGTCCGCGAGGTGGCCGGCAGCGCCGACCCGCAGTCGCGCACCTTCGCGGTCCGGGTGTCGCTGCCCAACGATCCGCGGGTGCTGCTCGGCATGACCGCCAATGTCGCGGCGATCGTTGGCAGCAAGGCGCAGCTGGTGTCTATCCCGCTGACCGCGATGGCTGAGAAGGACGGCAAGCACATCGTCTGGACGGTCGACCGCGCGTCCGACACGGTGCATCCGCGCCCGATCAAGGTGGCGAACTTCACCGCCGACGGCGTTGCCGTTGCCGAAGGCCTGAAGCAGGGCGACGTGGTGGTGGCCGCCGGCACACAGTTCATGACCGACAATCTGAAAGTGAAGCCTTCCGGCGATGACGCCCAGCAGTCCGCCTCGGCGGAGGATGACGTCGCCGCCACCAGCAGCCTGCGCTAACCAGGCGAAAGAACGCCTTTCCCGACCTCGCTGCGCGGGCCGCGAGCCGGGCAGGGCATGGGTTCCGGGCGGCGAAATCGCCCGATCGACGAGACGCTGCATTGGTATCCCCCGCACCACGGCCGCGTCGAGCGCGATTGCGAGTCTCTCTCCGCTTGAGGTGCTCGCCGCCCGGAAGCCCACCGAGAACTCATGAGCCGCAAGGCATCCTGCCTTGCCGCCAATTGGACTGGACCTGCGCCATGACCACGGACAGCAGCACTGAAAAGCGTCCCTTCAATCTCTCGCGCTGGGCGATCGGGCATCCGAGCATCGCGCGCTTCCTGTTCGGCCTCATCATCCTGGCCGGCGCGCTCGGCCTGATGCGCATGGGCCAGAAGGAAGACCCGGACTTCACCTTCCGCGTCATGGTCGTGCAGGCAGTCTGGCCGGGCGCCTCGATCCAGGACATGGAAGACCAGGTCGTCAACAAGATCGAGCGCAAGCTGCAGGAGACGCCGCATCTCGACTTTGTCCGCTCCTACACCCGCGCCGGCAGCGCCATTATCACGCTCCAGGTAAAGGGCGACACCAACGCCGAGGAGGTGAAGGATGCCTTCTACCAGGTGCGCAAGAAGGTCGGCGATATCGCCAACGAACTGCCGCAGGGCCTGCTCGGCCCCTATTTCAACGACGAGTTCGGCGACACCTTCATCACGCTGCATTCGATCAGCGGCGACGGCTTCACCTATCCCGAGCTGAAGAAATTCGCCGTTCAGGCGCGCGACATGCTGCTGGCGACGCCGGGCGTCGAAAAGGCCGTCATCATCGGCGACCAGCCCGAGAAGATCTATATCGATGTGTCCTCCAAGGCGCTCGCCGAGCGCGGCCTGACGGTGCTTGACCTGCAGAATGCCGTGAAAGGGCAGAACGCCGTCGATCCGGCGGGCTCGGTCGATACCGGCCTGCGCTCGGTTCGCATCTCGGTCGAGGGCGACGTCACCAAGGCCGCCGATATCCGCGAGCTGAGGCTGCGCGCCGGCAATCAGGTGACGCGTCTTGGCGACATCGCCACGGTCTCTTCCGGCCTCGAGGACCCTTATGAGCGCAAGTACCGCTTCAACGGCCACGAAAGCGTCCAGGTCGGCGTCGTCATGGCCAAGGGCTTCAATGTCAGGGACGTCGGTAAGGATGTCGAGGCGACCTACAAGCGCTTCGAGGAAGGTCTGCCCTATGGCGTTGCGGTCGACCAGATCTCCGACCAGCCGGAGGTGGTCAAGGATGCCGTCAACGAATTCATGGAGGCGCTCGGCGAAGCGTTGCTGATCGTTCTCGTCGTCTCGTTCCTGTCGATCGGCTGGCGCTCCGGCCTGGTGATCGCGATCGCCATCCCGCTGGTTTTAGCCGCCACCTTCGCCATCATGTACGAGATCGGCATCGACCTGCAGCGCATCTCGCTCGGCGCGCTGATCATCGCGCTCGGTCTGCTGGTCGACGACGCCATGATCGTCGTCGAGATGATGGAGCGCAAGCTGGAGGAGGGGCTGGTCAAGATCGAGGCGGCGAGCTTCGCCTATTCCTCGACCGCCTTCCCGATGCTGACCGGCACGCTGATCACCACCGCCGGCTTCATCCCGGTCGGCTTCGCGGCCTCCACCGCGGGCGAATATGTGCGCACGCTGTTCTATGTCGTCGGCATCGCACTGGTCGTGTCGTGGTTCGTCGCGGTCTATTTCACGCCGTGGCTGGGCTACATGATCCTGAAGCAGCGCAAGCACGCCGGCACCCACCACGACGTTTTCGACACCGGCTTCTACCGGCGGCTGCGTGCGACGGTCACCTGGGCCGTGCGCCACCGCATCATCGTGCTGGCGATGACGCTGGTCACTTTCGGCACCAGCCTCTGGGCCTTCCAGTTCATCCCGCAGAACTTCTTCCCGCAGTCGTCACGTCCGGAAATTCTGGTCGATCTCTGGCTGCCGGAAGGTACCTCGATCAAGGAAGTCGAGAACCAAGCCAAGGCGCTCGAAGCGAAGATGATGGACGACCAGGACAAGCGCTTCATCGCTACCTATATCGGCGAGGGCGCTCCGCGCTTCTTCCTGCCGCTCGACCAGCAGCTTCGCAATCCGAACTTTGCCCAGCTTCTGGTGATGGCCAAGGATGAGCCGGCGCGCGAGCGGCTGATCGTCAAGATGCGAGGCATCCTCGCCAAGGACTTCCCGTCGATCCGCGCCAAGGTCGATCGTTTGTTCCTCGGGCCGCCGACCGGCTGGCCGGTGCAAATGCGCATCATGGGGCCGGATCGCCAGGAGGTGCGCCGCATCGCCGACGAGGTGAAGGCAAGGTTCGAAGCAAACCCGCTGCTCGGCGCCGTCCATGACGACTGGCTGGAGCCGGTGCCGGCGATGAAGCTGGTGATCGACCAGGACCGAGCCCGGGCACTAGGCGTCACATCGCAGCGCATTCGCCAGATGCTGCAGGCAACCATGTCCGGTGCGCCGCTCGACGATTTCCGCGACGGCGAAGAGACGGTCTCGATCGTCGTCCGGGAGCCGGAGGCGACCCGTCATCTGCTGTCCTCGGTCGACTCCGTCTACATCCCGACCGACTTCGGCGGCTCCGTGCCCCTGTCCCAGGTGGCGAAAGTGGTGCCCGTGATGGAGCAGGGCATCGAGTGGCGGCGCGACCGTCTGCCGACCATCAGCGTGCGCGCCACGCTGCCGGATGGCGTGCAGTCGAACGACGTCGTCACCAAGATGTACAACGACATGAAGGACCTGCGCGCCGGCCTTGCCCCCGGCTACAAGATCGAGATCCAGGGCGGCGCGGAGGACTCGGCCGAAAGCCAGGCCTCGATCGCCGCCAAGGCACCGATCATGCTGGCCGTCATCGTCATCTTGCTGATGGTCCAGCTGCAGCATTTCGGCAAGTCGATGCTGGTGCTGGCCACCGGCCCGCTGGGCATCATCGGCGCCGCGGCAGCCCTGCTGATCAGCGGCGCGCCGTTCGGCTTTGTCGCCATCCTCGGCGTCATCGCGCTGCTCGGCATCATCATGCGAAACTCGATCATTCTGGTCGACCAGATCGACCAAGACATCACCGCCGGCATGGATCGATCGGAAGCGATCGTCGGCGCTGCGGTGCGCCGCTTCCGCCCGATCATGCTGACGGCGCTGACCGCGGTGCTTGCGCTGATCCCGATCTCGCGCGCCGTGTTCTGGGGGCCTCTGGCCTACGCCATGATGGGCGGCATCCTCGTCGCCACCGTGCTCACCATCCTGGTGCTGCCGGCGGGCTATGCCCTGTTCTTCGGCCGCGAGCCCAAGACGGCCAAGACAGGCGAGCAGGCGCAGGAGCCGGAACAGGTCGAAGGCATCGAAAGACCGCAGCTGGCGCTGGCTGCGGAATAAGAAGGTGGCAACCTCGAATCATCCGCCATCGGCGAAAGCCGGTGGCGGATGATGCGCATCGAAAGAACGCCTCTCGCCGCCGCGGCGCGCTCGGCGAGGCGCCTACGCCAATTCCTCGGAATGCGCGATCGTCACGCCATACTCCGCGGCCGAGTCGAGCATCGTGTGCCACAGGCTTTCGGCGAAGGTTGCGAATACCAAGAGGTTGAACACGGCCTGGCCGTCTTGTCGGTTCTTCCCGCGCCAGAGCGTCACGCTGGTATGGTCGATCGAGGTGGCGGCTGCCGTGCCGACCGGGAATATTTCGGGGTGCAGGTCGATCGACGACAGCTTGGCCAGCAGCGTGCGCGCCTTGTCGCCGGAAACGCTGATCAATGCGCGCGCATGCGCTTGATCGGAAAGCGAGGCCAAACCGGCAAACACCGGGGCAAGGGTCTCCATCCTATGCCCGCCGCCTCTCGACAGCACCAGGAACTGGTCCGGTCCCGACCAGATCAGCGTCGCGTCGGTCGTGTCGACCGCCTCGGGTGTTTCCGGCGCGCCGACGCCGAAGCGAGTCTTCGCGGCATTGACCGTCTCGGCCGCCTTGCCGCGCCGCGCCATCACCTGAACGAGGTCGAAATTGCGGATCTCGGTCAGCGACACGCCGGCTTCGCCCGGCGCGCCATAACGGCCGGCGACCAGGGCGCGCTCGAGCGGGCTGCGGATGTTCCAGGAAAAATCAGCCACGCTGGCGCCCTCCATCCGGATCGTAGAAGACGGAATTGCAGAGCTCGACATCGTACTCCTCGCCACGCAGCGGATCATGCGCGCGCACGATCTCGCCGATGCGCGCACGGCCACGCTCGACGAGGCCGAGCCCGATCCACTGGTCGAGCACCGGCGAGAAGCAGACCGAGGTTACATAGCCCTGGTCGTTGTCTGGTCCGGGGGTCTCGCCCTTGGGAACGATGTGCGCGCCGGAGCGTAGGCGGCGCGCCTTGTCGGTCGGCTTGATGCCGACGACCACCTGCCGGTTCGGCGCGACGAGTGCTTCGCGGCCGGCCATGACGCGGCCGATGAAATCCTTCTTGGTCGACATCATCTTGCCGAGACCGAGATCGGCAGCCGTTGTGGTGCCGTTGAGCTCCGGCCCGGCGACATGGCCCTTTTCGATGCGCATCACGCCGAGCGCCTCGGTGCCGTAAGGCGTCACGCCGAACGGCTTTCCCGCGATCAGCAGGTTGCGCACCAGAGCCTCGCCGTAGCGCGCCGGCACCGAAATCTCGAACGCCATCTCGCCGGAGAAGGAGATCCGGAACAGCCTCGCCTTGAGGCCGCCGCGCAGCTTGACTTCGCGCGCGCCCATGAACGGAAAGCCTTCGTTCGACAGGTCCTCGGCCGGATCGACGATCTCCTTCAGCAGATCGCGGGTCTTCGGACCGGCGATGGAGAATTGCGCCCACTGGTCGGAGACCGAGGTCAGCTGCACGTCGAGTTCGGGGAACAGGACCTGGCGGCAGAATTCGAGATGCTGCATCACCAGCCCAGCCTTGGCGGTGGTGGTTGTGAGGAAATAATGGTCCTCGGCCAGGCGCGAGGTGGTGCCGTCGTCATAGACGACACCGTCCTCGCGCAGCATCAGTCCATAACGCGCTTTGCCAACTGCGAGGCTGGAGAACGCGTTGATATAGACGCGGTCCAGGAAGGCGCCGGCATCCGGGCCGTGCACGTCGATCTTGCCCAGCGTCGAGACATCGCAGAAGCCGACGCCGCTTCGCACCGCCTTGACCTCGCGGGTCACCGATTCCAGCCAGTCTTTTTCGCCGGGCAACGGATACCATTGCGCGCGCTTCCACAGGCCGGTGTCGACGAACACCGCGCCCTGTTCGGCCGCCCAGTGATGCGACGGCGTCAGCCGCGTCGCATGGAAATTCTCGTCGCGATGGGGACCGGCGAAGGCGCCGATGGCGACCGGCACATAAGGCGGCCGGTAGATCGTCGTTCCGGTTTCGGGAATGGATTTACCCGATACCGCCGCCATGATGGCGAGGCCGGCGACATTCGAGGTCTTGCCCTGGTCGGTCGCCATGCCGAGCGTCGTGTAGCGCTTCAGATGCTCGACCGACTCGAAACCCTCGCGCTGCGCCAGCTCGACATCGGAAGCCGTCACGTCATGCTGCTGGTCTACGAAGGCCTTGCCCTTGCCCGCGACATGCCAGAGCGGCGTCAGCGAAAAGGCCTCGTCGTCGGCGATCGCCGCCGATCCGGGACTGCCGCTCCGTCCCGCATCGCGCGCCGCTGCAACACCTGCCTCGAAACCTTCCCGCAGGCAGGCGCCAAGGCCGAAGGCGCCGTTCGCCGCGCCTGCCGCCACCATGCCGGGCGGCGCGCCGTCCGGCACGAAGGCGGCGATATCGTCGCGCCATTTCGGCCGGCCGCGATGATGGGAGGTGAGGCCGACCACAGGGTTCCAGCCGCCGGAGACGGCAAGCCCGTCGGCCTCGACTTCGGCGCGCGCGCCGCCGGTCAGCGACACGGAAATCTTGCGCACACCGCTCTTGCCGCCGTCGACGCCGCTGACTGAGCCGTTGAGCACCGGGAAGCCGCCCTTGCCGGCCAGCGAGCGACGGGCCGGCGAAGCGTCTGGCCGCCCATCGATCACCGCAGCGACCTGCAGTCCGGCTGCGATCGCAGCCTCCGCGGTGCGCCAGCCATCCTCATTGTTGGTGAACAGCGCAATACGTCGCGCCGGTGCAGCGGCGTAGCGGTTGATGTAGCTGCGCATGGCCGACGCCATCATCACGCCAGGCGTATCGTTGCCGGCGAAGACGATGGGACGTTCGATCGCGCCCGCCGCGACGACGCAGCGCTTGGCGACGATACGCCAAAGCCGCTGGCGCACCTGATGTTCCGGCGGTACCGGCAGATGATCGTTGACGCGCTCGATCGCGCCATAGGTACCGCCGTCATAGACGCCGAACAGCGTCGTGCGCGTCATGATGCGAACATCCGGCATCGCCGCGAGTTCGTCCAGGGTACGGGCAATCCATTCGGCCGCCGGCAGCCCGTCGATCGTACCGCCATCGCCCAGCAAGCGCCCGCCGAGGACAAAATCCTCCTCGCACAGGATGACGCGCGCGCCGCAGCGCGCGGCGGCAAGCGCCGCCGCCAGGCCGGCCGGACCGGAGCCGGCGACCGCCACGTCGCAATGCGCCCACGCTTTGTCATAGCGATCGGGATCGGGAATGCCCGCCGCGCGGCCGAGGCCGGCGGCGCGGCGGATCGCCGGTTCGTAGATCGCTTCCCAGAACTTCGCCGGCCACATGAAGGTCTTGTAGTAGAAGCCGGCGACGAAAATCGGCGCGAAGAGCCGGTTGACCGCCATGACGTCGAAATCGAGCGACGGCCAGCGGTTCTGGCTGGCGGCCTCGAGCCCTTCATAGAGCTCGGCGGTCGTTGCCTTGGTGTTCGGCTCGCGCCTTGCGCCACTGCGCAGCTCGACCAGCGCGTTGGGCTCTTCCGAACCCGCCGTCAGGATGCCGCGCGGGCGGTGATATTTGAACGAGCGGCCGACCAGCTTGACGCCGTTGGCGACGAGCGCCGAGGCAAGCGTATCGCCCTGGAAGCCGGAGAGTGTCTTGCCGTCGAAGCGGAAGCTCAGCGGCGTCGAGCGGTCGATAAGGCCGCCGGCGGCCAGACGGTTTGCCTGGTTGCCGCGCATCAAGCACCAACCTTGGCGGAGCCGGCGCCCGCCGCCGGCTCGACAGCCGAAATCTCATGCGTCAGCGTGTTGCGCGTGACCTTCAGCCAGGCCCGGCAGCCGCCGCCGTGATACCAATGCTCGCTCATCACACCGGCGATGTTGTCGCGCAGGTAGACGTAGTCGTAGACGGCGTCTTCACCGGCATCGGCAGGCGGGCGCTGCGGCTTGGCGTCGCCGAGATAGGTGAACTCGCCGAGTTCGCGTTCGCCGCAGAAGGGACAGACTATGCGCATGGTCGGGTCTTCAATGGAGGTTCGGTTTGGCGCCCTGGCCCTTCTCGTCAATCATGGCGCCGCGCTGGAACCGGTCGAGGCGGAAGCGGGCGGCTTCCTTGTGCGATTGATCGCGGGCGATGAGATGGGCAAAGACGAAGCCGGAGCCAGGCGTCGCCTTGAAGCCGCCATAGCACCAGCCGGCATTGAGATAGAGGCCGTCGACCGGGCTCTTGTCGATGATGGGCGAGCCGTCCATCGACATGTCCATGATGCCGCCCCATTGGCGCAGGAGCCGCACGCGGCCGATCATCGGGATCAGCGCCATGCCGCCTTCGCAGACATCCTCCACGACAGGCAGATTGCCGCGCTGGGCATAGGAGTTGTAGCCGTCGATGTCGCCGCCGAAGACCAGCCCGCCCTTGTCCGACTGGCTGACATAGAAATGCCCGGCGCCGAAGGTCATGACGTTGGGCAGGAGCGGCTTGATCGCTTCGGAGACGAAGGCCTGCAGTACATGGCTCTCGATCGGCAGGCGCAGTCCGGCCATCGCCGCGACGCGTGAGGAACTGCCCGCGACCGCCATGCCGACCTTGCCGGCGCCGATCCGGCCGCGCGAGGTCTCGACGCCGGAGACCTTGCCGTTGGTGTCGCGCAGGAAGCCGGTGACTTCGCAGTTCTGGATGATGTCGACGCCGAGCTCGCTCGCCGCGTGCGCATAGCCCCACACCACGGCATCGTGACGCGCCGTGCCGCCGCGCCGCTGCAAGAGCCCGCCCTGCACCGGGAAGCGCGCATTGTCGAAGTTCAGGAACGGCATCATCTTCCTGAGCGCCGCCTGGTCGAGCAGCTCGGCATCAATCCCGTTGATGCGCATGGTGTTGCCGCGTCGGGCAAAGGCGTCGCGCTGCGCGTCGGAATGGTAGAGGTTGATGACGCCGCGCTGGCTGACCATCGCGTTGTAGTTCAAATCCTGCTCCATCCGCTCCCACAGCTTCATCGACAGTTCATAGAAGCCGGTGTTGCCGGGCAGGCCGTAATTGGAGCGGATGATGGTGGTGTTGCGGCCGGCATTGCCGGAGCCGATCCAGCCCTTCTCCAGCACGGCGACGTTGCGGATGCCAAACTCGCTGGCGAGGAACCAGGCCGTCGCCAGCCCGTGCCCGCCGCCGCCGATGATCACCACGTCGTAGCGATCCTTCGGCGCCGCGTCCCGCCAGGTCGGCTTCCAGGTCTTGTGGCCGGAGAGGGCGGCACGGGCGAGCGAGAAGATCGAGTATTTCATGAAATCATTCCGAGGCCGCTCGCCCACGCCGACTCTTCTCTATCGCATCGGATTGCACGGCCGACGGGCTTTAGATGTCCAGCGTGTGGTCGCGCTCCCACTGCGTGAAGTGCGAAGCATAGGAATTCCATTCCTGTTGCTTCAGCTTTAGATATGCCGACGAAAATTCCTCACCCAGCGCCGCCTTCAGCGATTTGTCCTTGTCGAACTCACGCAGCGCATCGAGCAGGTTGAGCGGCAGTTTCGGCGCATCCGTCACGGTATGACCGAACTGGTACATGTCGATGTCGTAGCGCTTGCCGGGATCGGCCTTCGAGCGGATGCCGTCGAGGCCGGCAGCGATGATCACTGCCTGCAGCAAATAGGGATTGGCGGCGCCGTCCGGCAGACGCAGCTCGAAGCGGCCCGGTCCCGGCACGCGCACCATGTGCGTACGGTTGTTACCGGTCCAGGTCACGGTGTTCGGCGCCCAGGTCGCGCCCGAAATGGTGCGCGGCGCATTGATGCGCTTGTAGGAATTGACCGTCGGGTTGGTGATCGCGGCAAGTGCCGAAGCATGCTTCATGATGCCGCCGAGGAAGTTCCTGCCCTTGGCGGACAGGCCGAGCTCCTCCGAATTGTCGGCGAAGACATTGGTCTTGCCGGTCTCGTCCCACACCGAGATGTGCGCATGGCAGCCATTGCCGGTCAGGCCCTGGAAGGGCTTGGGCATGAAAGTCGCGCGCAGCCCATGCTTTTCCGCAACTGACTTGACCATGAACTTGAAGAAAGAGTGCTTGTCGGCGGTCGCCAGCGCGTGATCGAAGGTCCAGTTCATCTCGAACTGACCGTTGGCGTCCTCATGGTCGTTCTGGTACGGACCCCAGCCCAGCGCCAGCATATGGTCGCAGATCTCGGCGATCACGTCGTAGCGGCGCATCACCGCTTGCTGGTCGTAGCAGGGTTTCGACGCCGTGTCGTACTGGTCGGAGATAGCGCTGCCGTCCGGCGAGATCAGGAAGAACTCGGCCTCGATGCCGGTCTTGACATGCATGCCGTCGCGGGCGGCCTCTTCGATCAGGCGCTTCAGCGTGTTGCGCGGCGCCTGGTCGACGAGCTTGTCGTCCATCACGCAGGTGGCGGCCACCCAGGCGACCTCCGGCTTCCACGGCAGCTGGATCACCGAATCCGGATCCGGCACCGCCAGCATGTCGGGATGCGCCGGCGTGAGATCGAGCCACGTGGCGAAGCCGGCAAATCCGGCGCCGTCCTTCTGCATGTCGGCGATCGCCTGCGCCGGCACCAGCTTGGCACGCTGCCCGCCGAACAGGTCGGTGTAGGAGATCATGAAGTATTTGACGCCGTTCTCCTTGGCGAATGCGGCGAGATCGTTCCCCATTATAGTTCCTCGCTTATGTGATCCTGGATGGTGTGTCCTAGAAGCCGTTCTTCCCCGGTATCCAGTTGGTGCCGGCAAGCGGCACGCCGGCCATGGCGGCTGCTTCGATGCTGAGCGCGACCAGGTCCTCGGGCTCGAGATTGTGCAGGCTGTTCTTGCCGCAGGCGCGGGCAATGGTTTGAGCCTCGAGCGTCATCACCTTCAAGTAGTTGGCGAGCCGCCGACCGGCGGCGATCGGATCGACGCGCTTCATCAACTCGGGATCCTGCGTGGTGATGCCGGCCGGGTCCTTGCCTTCGTGCCAGTCGTCATAGGCGCCGGCCGTGGTGCCGAGCGCGTTGTAATCCGTCTCCCAGCGCGGGTCGTTGTCGCCAAGCGCCACGAGTGCGGCGGTGCCGATCGACACCGCGTCGACGCCGAGCGCCAGCGCCTTAGCGACATCGGCGCCGTTGCGGATGCCGCCGGAGACGATCAACTGCACCTTGCGGTGCATGCCGAGGTCCTGCAGCGCCTGCACCGCCGGCCTGATGCAGGCGAGCGTCGGCTGACCGACATTCTCGATGAATACTTCCTGGGTCGCGGCGGTGCCCCCCTGCATGCCGTCGACCACGACGACGTCGGCGCCGGCCTTCACCGCAAGCGCGGTGTCGTAATAAGGACGGGCGCCCCCGACCTTGACGTAGATCGGCTTCTCCCAGTCGGTGATCTCGCGTAGCTCCAGGATCTTGATCTCGAGATCGTCGGGGCCGGTCCAGTCGGGATGGCGCGAGGCCGATCGCTGGTCGATGCCCTTGGGCAGCGTGCGCATCTCGGCGACGCGGTCGGAGATCTTCTGTCCCAGCAGCATCCCGCCGCCGCCGGGCTTGGCGCCCTGTCCGACGACAACTTCGATCGCATCGGCACGGCGCAGGTCGCGCGGGTTCATGCCGTAGCGCGAAGGCAGGTATTGGTAGACCAGCGTCTTCGAATGGCCGCGCTCTTCCTCGGTCATGCCGCCATCGCCGGTAGTGGTCGAGGTGCCGGAAAGCGTCGCGCCTCGGCCGAGCGCTTCCTTGGCCGGACCGGAGAGCGAGCCGAAGCTCATGCCGGCAATGGTGATTGGGATCTTCAGCTCGATCGGCTTTTTGGCATGACGAGAACCGAGCACCACGCTGGTATCGCAGCGCTCCCGATAGCCTTCTAGCGGATAGCGCGAGATCGAGGCACCGAGGAACAGGAGGTCGTCGAAATGCGGCAGCTTGCGCTTAGCGCCGGCGCCGCGGATATCGTAGTTGCCGGTCGCTGCTGCGCGGCGAATCTCGGAAAGCGTGTAGTCGTCGAAGGTCGCGGACTTGCGTGGCGTCGTTGGCGGGTTGCGGTAGGTCATCTTGCCTCAATACGCGTCGGCGTTGTCGATATTGAAATTGTAGAGCTTCCGGGCCGAGCCGTAGCGCTTGAACTCCGAAGCCTTGACGTCGGTGACGCCGGCCTTGTCGAGCAGGCCCTGCAGCAGTTCGATGTGCTCGGGCCGCATCTCCTTGGCGATGCAGTCGGCACCCAGGCTTTCGACCTTGCCGCGCACGAAGAGCCGCGCCTCATAGATGGAATCGCCCAGCGCGTCGCCGGCATCGCCCAGCACCACCAGATTGCCGGACTGCGCCATGAAGGCCGACATGTGGCCGATATTGCCGTGCACGACGATATCGATGCCCTTCATCGAGATGCCGCAGCGCGAGGAAGCATTGCCCTCGATGACCAAGAGGCCGCCGCGGCCGGTGGCGCCGGCATACTGGCTGGCATCGCCTTTGACCACGATCGAGCCGGACATCATGTTCTCGCCGACGCCGGGGCCGGCCGAGCCATGCACGGTGATCGCGGCACCATCGTTCATGCCGGCGCAGTAATAGCCGACGCTGCCGCGCACATCGATGCTGATCGGATGGTCGACGCCGACGGCGACCGAATGGCTGCCTTTCGGGTTGAGCACTTCCCAGGCAGTTTCGTTCGACCCGGGGGTCACCTGATGAAGCGCCTGGTTCAGCTCGCGCAGCGACTGTTCTGCGAGGTCGAAGACCCTCGCATGGCCTTGCTCGCGATGTGCCTTCGGCATGGGTGTTGCAGGCATGAACTCAATGCTCCCAGAAGTAGACCGTTGCGGGCTCCGGCTCCCAGACCCTCGCATTGTCTATGCCGGGCAATTTGGTGAGCGCGCGATATTCCGAGCCAAACGCGACATACTGGTCGGTCTCGGCCATCACGGCCGGCTTGCAGGCGATCGGATCGCGCACAACGCCGAAGCCGTTCTTGGTCCCGACGACGAAGGTGAAAAAGCCGTCAAGGTCGGAGAGCGTGCCTTCGAGCGCCTCGCCGAGATTCTTGCCATGCGCCATCCTGTTGGAGAGATAGGCGGCCGCCACTTCCGTATCATTCTCCGTTTCGAAGGTCATGCCTTCGCGCACCAGCTCGCGGCGGACATTGTTGTGGTTGGAGAGCGAACCGTTGTGCACCAGGCACTGGTCGGCGCCGGTCGAGAAGGGATGCGCGCCCATCGTAGTGACCGCCGATTCCGTCGCCATGCGGGTATGGCCGATGCCATGCGTGCCGGTCATCGAGCGCACGTCGAAGCGATCGACGACGGCCGCCGGCAGGCCGACTTCCTTGTAGATCTCGACCGCTTCGCCGGCGCCCATGATGCGGATATCGGGCCGAAGCGACTGCAGCGCCTCACGCGCGGCGTCGACCTTGTCGGGCGTGGTGCGGATAACCGCATGCGTCGACTTCACCGCGACGCTCACCGGCGCGCCGACCGCCTTGGCGAGCTCGACGTCGAGGCCGCGGAAATCGCGCTCGGGTTTCGGCGACTGCACGGTGATCTTGGCCTCATTGCCGGTCGCCGCGCCATAGATGGCGATGCCGGCGCTGTCCGGACCGCGGTCGCTGAGCGAGATCAGCATCTCCGACAGCATCGCGCCGAGCTTCGGCTCCAGCGTCTTGTCCTTGAGGAAAAGTCCGACGATTCCGCACATGTCAGCCTCCGACGTTTGTGGCTTCCAGATGGTGTACCGAATGAAATTCGCGAATTCAATGGTATGAAAGAAATTTTCCTCTCATTATATATCCGCCTTCGCGCCGCTTGTAGCGTTGTCGCCGTCCGGATGGCCGTGGGTCCATATCGCGTGGCGAATGCGCGCTATCCTGTAGGCATCGAGGATCGACAGCGAATAGATCAGGAACCCGCCGGCGTGGCGACCGATGAAGCTGGCATCCGCCAGCGCCACCTTGGTCGTGACCCACCCGAGGATCACCATGAAGAACAGGAACTGCAGGCCGCGCGCCGGCAAGCCGAGCATGACATGTCCGCTGCCCGGCAGGACGATCGCGGAGGCCAGGACAAAATAAGGGTTCGAAGGCCGGGCGGCGGGTTCGGTGGCGTTGCTCATGCGGCCTGCCTTTCGCACTGGTTGATCGCGTCGCGAATCGAGGATGCGGCTTCGAGCAGTTTTTCGATCACTGCCGGATCGAGCCTCGCGTCGCCGAAAGCGGCTTGCCGGAACACACCGTAGCGCGCCCGATCGGCCTGGGCCAGCAGCCACACGATGCGCACGCCCTTCGGCGTGATCAGCAATTCCTTGGCGCGGCTTTCGCCGAATATCCCGGCATGCGCGGCGATCACCTCCTGCGGGAAGACGATGCCTTTGCGGTCTGTCCGCAGCACCGCCTCGTCGGGGAACGCCGCCGTCTTCGGCAGCGTGTGTTCGAGATGGTCGAAATTGGAGAAGCTCGTCGGCGATCCCGGCCGCATCATCATGTCGAAAACGCCCGGCACCGCCACCGGCTCGGTGATCGACACGCTGAGCCAGCGCGCGGGAAGCTTTCTGGTCGCGAGCGTGTCAACGATGGTACGCACCTGCGCTCGCTCGCCCTTGTGCGAACCCGCCCAGGTAGCGACGCCGGCCGCGCCGTCGGAGACGTCGATCGCGTCGCGAATAACGGCGCGGATGGCGGCCTCGTCGTCGGCGAGCGCCGCCCTGGCCCTGTTGCGGCTGGAGCGCGCAAGCCAGGCAAGGTGAAGGACGACCGCAAATACGATCGCCCCGGCAAACAAGACTGACGTCAACTCAGACATCTCGACACGCCAAGACCCGCCGCCAGGCGGCGGGTCTTTTTCCGTTCAATAGCCCTGCGGCTTCGGCCAGGGCATGGTGAACTGGTCGCCGCGGCGCACGAACTTGTAGCGGTAGAAGTGGAACCACAGCGAGATCAGGAAGTAGAAGGCGATCATAGCGATCAGCTGCGAGCCGAAGCCGAGGAAGATGGCGAAGAAGGTCACCACGCACAGGCAGAACAGCACGATCGCCGGCAGCGGATGGAAGGGATGCGTGTAGCCACGGCGGATCGAGCCGAGCGGCCACTTCTTGCGGAACATCATGATGTTGATGCTCATGAAGGTGTATTGCAGCACGCCCGACAGGATCGAGAAGGTGATCGCCTGGTTGAGATCGGCGATGAAGGCGAAGGCCAGCGCGATCGGCAGCAGGAACAGGATCGACCGATAGGGCGTGCGATACTTCGGATGCACCGCCGAGAACCAGGTCGGCAGATAGCGGTCGCGGCCGAGCGAGAACCAGGCGCGGGCGGCGTCATTGATGCAGCCATTGGCCGAGGCAAGGGCTGCAAGCAGCGTCGCGATGAAGAGCAGGTTCTCGAGCAGCGGGCTGCCGGTCAGCTTGCCGGCGTCCCAGAGCGGATAATAGGTGATGCCGAGATATTCCCACGGCATCAGCGAGACGCAGACATACCAGGTCATGGCGGCGGCGATCAGAAGCGTGATCATGCCGGCCATCGTGCCATAGGGCAGGGAACGCGCCGGCGAGCGCACTTCCTCGGCCGCTTGCGTGGTGCCCTCGATGCCGAGATAGTACCAGATGCCGAACTGGAAGGCGGCGATCACGCCGATCCAGCCATAGGGCAGCGCGTTGCCGGGAGTGACCAGTTCGTTGAGCTTCAGCACCGCCCCTTGCGTCCATGGACTGACCGAAAAGAACAGGATGACGATCGAGATATAGGCGATCGCCGTGATGACGAAGTTGACGTTGAGCGTCATCAGCACGCCGCGATAGTTGAGCCATGCCAGCACGACGATGGTGGCCGCGATGAAGGAATTGTGGGTCAATCCCTCGACACCTGCTTTGGCAACGATGGTGTCGCCGAGCAGGATCGCATCCGAGACTTCGAGCATCGTGTAGGCAAAGACCAGGAACAGCGCGACGTTGAAAGCCATCAGTGGCCCGACGATGTGCTTGGCCTGCGCGTACTGGCCGCCGGCGGCGGCGACCGTCGACGTCACTTCCGAATCGATCATCGCGACCGAGGTGTAGAGCAGTCCGACGACCCAGCAGACGATCAGCGCGGCGAGCGCGCCGCCCTTGTCGGCGGCAAAATTCCAGCCGGTGAACTCGCCGACCAGCACGATGCCGACGCCGAGCGCCCAGACATGGGCGGGGCCGAGCACGCGTAGCAGCGAGACCCGGTCGCCGTGGACCACCGTTTCTCTCGTTTCAACCGCGACTGTCATTGGTGAGGCTCCACTCAGATCCGGTGCTTTTCGGAGACGGCTTCAAGCTCGCCTTCGCGCGAGGAGGTCAGCGTCTCCTCGGAATAGGTCGTGTCGACCTTGAACCAGTCGTAGAGCATCCACAGCGCGAGCAGGATCGAGATGCCCCAACATGCGTAAGAGACTGTCATCCACATGATCGTGTTCCCGGGTTACTTGCCGTCGAACTTCTCGTTGATCACCTCGCGATATTCGCGATCGGAGGCGCGGAACATGAAGACGAAATAGGCGATCAGCACCACCGCCATGATGATCAGCGTCGGCCAGTCGATGATGTAATGGAAGCGGTTCTGGATGATGTCGTGGGCGGTCTCCGGCGTGTAGCCGAGCTTTACCCAGATTGAGGCCATGGTCGCGTTCTGGCCGAGCGCTTCCCAGGTCTTGGCGTCGAGCACGTCGATCGATTTCGCAGCACCCGCGAGGCCGAGTTTCAGCGGCAACCAAAGCGCCACGAAAATGGCGACGACGACGACGGCGATGTCGAAGACCTGACCGGCCTTGCTCTGCTCCGGCGGAATGTAGCGGGACATGCTTTCTCCCTTCAGGACTGGCGGTTGCGGAACGCATCGGCGTTCTTGATGTCGAGGCCGTAGATGAAATCCTTGTCTTCCTTGTAGTGGTTGAGCATCGCCAGGATGGCGGCGGTGTTGAAGATCAGCACCGCGGCCGCGGCGATCACCACCACGAGCTTGATCCCGCTGTCGGGGATGTAGGCCCAGGTCATCAAGAGGACGAAGAGGATCGTCGCCCAAAGGCAGACGATCAGGAGCACGGATCCGCGCACGTCGGAACGGTACAGCGCTTCGATACGCTGCTTAAGGTCGGACATCGGTTTTTCCCCTTTTCTCGACGTCCGGCCCCGCAATCGACCGGGCGTCCACTCTTTCAAGAGAGTGAAATTTTTTTCATAAGTTCTGCCCGAACCGCGAAGTTGTCAAGCCGGTTTTCCGTTCGGTAAACGGTTTGGGGGTCCGCCGCAGGATTGCCTGTGGATAAAACTATTTGCCTGCAGGAAAATTACCGCGGACGGCACAGCGCCGGCACGAGCTGGTGGAAATGCCACGGAAATGCTTCGCGAGGTCGGACCTTCGACGAATGCGTCACCGAACGATGTCCGGGTTCGGGTTGGTCAGGTCGTGCTGTTCTGCGGATAGCAGATGATGGAGAGATAGCGCATCGGCAGCTGTGTCAGCTCTTCCGGCCCATGCGGCGCATCGGCGTCGAAGAACAGGCTGTCGCCCGGCTTCATCGGATAGCGATTGCTGCCGTGCCGGTATACGACCTCGCCCTCGAGCATATAGAGGAACTCCATCCCTGCATGCTGGAAGGTCGGGAACACGTCGGAGTCCTCGGTCAGCGTGATCAGATAGGGCTCGACGACTACGCCGCTGGTGTTGGCGCCGATATGGCCAAGCAGATTGTACTGGTGGCCGGCGCGTGTGCCGCGCCGCTCGACGTCGACGCCTTCGCCGGCCTTGACGAAGACGGCGGCGCGCTCTTCCTCGAAGCGGCGGAAGAAGGCGGTGACCGGCACGCCGAGCGCCCGCGACAGCGCCTGCAGCGTGGTCAGCGAGGGCGAGGTGATGCCGTTCTCGATCTTCGACAGCATGCCCAGCGAAATGTCGGTGGCGGCCGCGAGATCGGCGACGGTGATGCCGAGCTTCTTGCGGAAGGCGCGCACCTCATGGCCGATCGCTACCTCCAGCACTTTCTCGCGCGTGTCGCGGACCGCGTGCGGATTCTGCGTCAGCGGCGCGCGGATGGTTCGCACGCTTCGCCCGTCCGCCGAGACGCTCTTCGGCAACGGCTTGGCTTGGTCGCTCGCGCCGGAAGGCTTGTTGTCGGTCGTCTTCTTCGCCATGGCGCCCCTCAACTTTCCGCCGATTTATTTCACTCGAGGTGAACATATTCGGTGGCGATACAGGAGCGCAATCAGGGCGGCAAGCCGTCTTATGTCGCAGAACCTGCGCTGAAATCGGCTGTCGCGACCCGGCTGCCTGGGTCGCAGCGAGGCTGGCGCCGCGGTCACTCAACGCATCGCAGGCCTTCTCACGACATGATCAGGCCGCCGTCGACATTGATGGTCTGTCCGGTGATGTAGGCCGCGTCATCGCTCGCGAGAAAGCTGACGAGGCCCGAGACGTCTTCGCCGCTGCCGGCGCGACCCATCGGGATGTTCTTCACCCATTCCGCCATCAGTTCGCCCGGCTTGTAGTCGCCGAGCAGCTTGCCCCATGCGGTGTCGTTATAGGCCCACATGTCGGTGTCGATGATGCCGGGGCAGATGGCGTTGACGGTGATCTTTTCCTTGGCCACTTCCTTGGCCAGGCTCTGCGTGATGCCGACAACCCCGAACTTCGACGCGGCGTAATGCGGCGTGTAGATGAAACCCTGCCGCGCCTGGCCGGACGCGGTGTTGATCAGCCGGCCGCCTTGGCCGTGCTTGCGCATGCGCGCGATCGCTTCCTGGCAGCACAGGAACACGCCTTTCGTGTTCACCGCCATCACCTTGTCCCACTCGGCTTCCGTCATCGCCTCGATCTTGGCGATGGTGATGACGCCGGCGTTCTGCACCGAAATGTCGACGCGACCGAATTCGTTCTCGGCGAGATCGTAAAGCGCTTCGACCTCGTCCTTCTTCGTTACGTCCATGCGCATCGAGGCGACCTTCGCGCCCGCAGCCTTCAGGCCGGCGGCGACCTCGTCGACGCGCGGATCAATGGCGCTGATCACGACCGCCGCACCTTCCGCCGCGAAACGCTTCGCCATGGCCGCACCGATGCCGCCGCTGGCGCCTGTGACGATTGCCGTTTTTCCTGCGAAACGCTTCTGCACTTTTTCTTTCTCCTACCAGCAGACGAAGCCGCCATCGACGATGAGGTCGATGCCGGTGACGAAACTCGCGGCCCGGCTCGCCAGGAACACGGTCGGCCCGACCATTTCCTCAGGCGTCGCCATGCGGCCCATCGGCGTGTCGCGCTCGAAGATTTTGACCTGCTCGGCGACCTCCGGCCGCTTGTTCATCGGCGTCAGCGTGTAGCCGGGGCTCACCACATTGACGCGCAGGCCGCGATCGGCCCACTCCATGGCGAGGCTCTTCGACATGTGGATCACCGCCGCCTTGGACGAATTATAGTGCGCCTGCGTCAGGCCGCGGTTGACGATCGAGCCGGACATCGAAGCGATGTTGATGATCGAGCCTTTGCGCCGGGGCAGCATGACGCGCGCCTCGGCCTGGCAGGACAGGAACACGCCGCTGACATTGACGTCGTAGAGCTTCTGCCACTTCTCCATCGGCAGCGTCTCGGCGGGTTCGGCACCGGCGACGCCGGCATTGTTGACCGCGATCGTCAGCGCGCCGAGTTCCTTTTCGATGCGTTCGACCGCTGCCGCGAGATCGCTCTGCGATGTGACAGTTCCGGTCAGCACCAGCGCCTTGCGGCCGAGCGCCCTGATCTTGTCGGCCGTGTCTTCCAGCCCGCCCTTCGAGCTGTGGCCGAAGCAGGCGACATCGGCGCCGGCTTCCGCCAGACCGATGGCGATCGCTTGACCGATGCCGCTGCCGGCGCCCGTCACCAGCGCCACGTCGCCATCAATATCGAACAGTTTCATCTTTCTCCCTCTCCCTGAAAGAAGGGGCGCCAGCCCTGCTGGCGCCCCGCGCGGTCCGGTGCTTGGGAGGCTATCACCTGCTGCGCTTTATTCCCATCTGCCGTGCCCTCAGCTCGTGGCGAGTTCCATCACGGCGACATTGCTTGCTTCGTCGCGATCGAGGATGCCGCGCTGGCGGCCGCGGCTCAGCACCAGAACCCGGTGCGAAAGCCCCAGCACCTCCTCGAGGTCCGAGCTCACCACCACCACGGCCATGCCCGAGCGGGCGAGGTCGGCGATGACATCGTAGATCGCCGCGCGGGCGCCAACGTCGATGCCGCGCGTCGGCTCATCGAGGATGAACACCTTGGGCGGCCGCGACACCCATTTGGCGATGATCACCTTCTGCTGGTTGCCGCCGGAAAGCTTTGAGACTGCCTGGTTCGGCCGACCCTTGACGCCGAGCCTCGAAATGCCGGCCTCGGCGAACCTCTGAACCGCTTTGGGAAACACCCAGCCCTTCGGTGCGACATGATCGAAATTGCCGATGGCGAGGTTCTCGCCGATCGTCTGCTCCAATACGACGCCCTGTTCCTTACGGTCCTCCGGCACCAGCACGACGCCGGCCCTGATCGCCGCCGCGGGGCCGCTGAGATGAACAGGCCGGCCCGCGACCCGCACCGCGCCGGACGAGATCGGATCCGCGCCGGCGATCGCCCTGACCAGCTCGGTGCGGCCGGCGCCGATCAGCCCGGCGATGCCCAGGATTTCGCCCGATTTCACCGCGAACGAAACATTGTTGAAGCTGCGCTCCGGCGAGGACAGGTTCTCGACTTCGAGCACTGTCTCGGTACCCGGCGCCGACAGCTTCGGGAACATGCGTTCGACGCTGCGTCCGACCATCTGCTCGACGACCGTGCGCACCGGGATGTCGGCGCGCTCGTGCCGGGCGACGATGCGGCCGTCGCGCATTACCACCACACGGTCGGCGATCTGAGCGATCTCGTCCAGCCGGTGGCTGATATAGATGAAGGACATGCCTTCGGCCTTGAGCTTGCGGATTTGCTTGAACAGCAGCTCCGTCTCCTCGCCGCCGAGCGCGGCGGTCGGTTCGTCGAGGATCAGAAGCTCGGCATTCAGCGTCAGCGCCTTGGCGATCTCCACCTGCTGCTGTGCCGCGACGCGCAGCGTGCGCACCTTGCGCTCCGGCGAGACGTCGAGGCCGAGGCGCTTCAATTGCGCCGAGGCCTTCGCGTTCATGGTTGCCCGGTCGATGCGGCCGCCCCGCATCGGCAGCCGCCCGACATAGACATTCTCCGCCACCGAGAGATCCGGCAGCAGCTTCAATTCCTGATGGATCATGCCGACGCCGGCCTCGATGGCCGCGGCGGGATTGGCGGGGGAATAGGGCTTCCCCCGCCAGATGATGGTGCCGGCATCAGGCTTGGTCGAACCGGCGATGATGTTGGACACCGTCGACTTCCCGGCACCGTTCTCGCCGAGCAGCGCCACGACCTCGCCCGGCCGCACCTCGAAGCTCGCATCGGCCAGGACCTGCACCGGTCCGTAGCTCTTGCAGAGGCCGTTGACGAAGAGCCCGTTATGCGGGCCTTCGCTATGGCGAGGTTCAGTGGACATCGTGGCGCTCTCTCAACCGTTGCCGCCTTACGGATGCTTCTCGATGAATTGCGCGACATTGTCCTTGGTGGTCAGGGTCGCGTCCTGCAGTTGCTCGGCCGGCAGCTTCTCGCCCGCCACGATCTTGATGGCCGAATCGACGGCTAGCCGGCCCATGCCCTGCGTCTGCTGGGTCGCGGTGACGTCGAACACGCCGTCCTTCAGCGCCTTGAGCGCCGCAACGTCGCCGTCGAAGCCGGCGATCCAGACCTTGTGGTCGGGGTTGGCGACCTTGACCGCCTGCGCGGCGCCCAGAGCCAGCGCGTCGGCCTGGCCGAAGATGATCGAGACATTCGGATGGGCCTGCAGCAGGTCCTGCGCCAGCTTGAAGCCTTCGTCCTGGTGCCACTGATCGCTCCAGAGCTCGCCGACCACCTTGATATCCGGATAGGCCTTGAGCGCCTCGCCGCAGCCCTTGGAGCGGTCGACTTCCGGCGTCGTGCCCTTCTGGCCATGGATGATCACCATCTCGCCCTTGCCGCCGGCCTGCTTGGCGATGTAGTCGCACACGCCCTTGGCCGAGTTGACGCTGTCGGTGGCGATGAAGGTGTCGCCGGGCGCGCCGTCGGCGTTGCGGTCGACATTGACCACCGGGATGCCGGCGGCCTTCGCGGTCTTGGTCGGCACGGTCGCGGCGGTGGCGCCGGCCGGGATATAGATCAGCGCGTCGATGTTCTGCGTCACGAGATCCTGCACCTGGCTGACCTGCGTGGCCGAATCGCCCTTGGCGTCGACGGTGATGACCTCAATGCCCTTCTCCTTGGCATAGGCTTCGACCGACTGCTTGATCTGGTTGAAGAAGTCCGCCTGCAGATTGGCGACGGCAAGGCCGAGCTTCTTGGCGTCCTTGGCCGAGGCGGCATCGGACAGGCCGAGCAGCGGGACGATGGCCGCGGCCGCAAGCAGCAGTGAACGTTTGGTCAGCATGTTTTTCCTCCGTTGGTGTCCAATCTGCCCGCCTGCGCATCGCGGCGCCCTCGGCCGGACAGTCCCAGTCTCGGATCGACCGATCCGTTCCGCCCGGACATCCGGGCGAATTCCTATTGGCGGCGCCGCCGCCAGGTATCGGTGGCAACCGCCAGCGCGATCACCACGCCGATCACCACCTGCTGGATGAAGGGCGACACGCCGAGCAAGTTGAGGCCGTTGCGCAGCACGCCGATGATGAGGACGCCGATCGCCGTGCCGCCGATCGAGCCGATGCCGCCGGAAAGGCTGGCGCCGCCAATCACCACCGCGGCGATCGTGTCGAGCTCGTAGCCGACGCCCGAACTCGGCTGCACGGAATCGAGCCGGGCCGCGAGCACGATGCCGGCCAGTCCCGCCAGCAGTGCGCAGATTGCGTAGACCCAGTTGGTCAGCGACTTCACCGGAATGCCGGAGAGGCGGGCAACCTCGGCGCTGCCGCCGATCGCGTAGAGGCTGCGGCCGGTGGCGCGGTAATTGAGGAAGATCGCGAAGACGATCGCCAGCACGATCATCAGCCCGACGGTGACCGACAGGAAGCCGAAGTGGCGCACGATCGAGAGGTTGGTGAACCAGTCGGGAAAGCCGACGATCTGCGAGCCGTCGGTGATCATGTTGGCGAGGCCGCGCGCCACCGACATCATGGCAAGCGTCGCGATGAAGGGCGGCAGTTTCGTCACCGTCACCAGCAGGCCCGACACCAGGCCGCAGAGGGCGGCGACGACGAGCGCCGCGGCGATGCCCGCCGGGACGCCGAGATTGAGATAGTCGGGATAGGCGACATAGCCCATCACCATCGAGGCCAGCGCCAGCACCGAGCCGACGGAAAGGTCGATGCCGCCGATCAGGATGACCAGCGTCATGCCGATCGCCATGATGCCGAGGACGGTCACCTGGTCGAGCACGTTGAGGATATTGCGTACCGTCAGGAAGGTGTCGGTGGTCAGCGCCAGCGCCAGGCACAGCAGCACCAGCCCGATCAGCGGTCCCATCGTTCCGGCAAACAACGCCGAAAGCTTCGCACCGGAAGCGGCCTGCGCGGCGCCGGTGCCAGCCTTCAACTCGCTCGTCTCGTTGCTCACGGCCACTTGGTCTCCTCCGTCAGCGGGCAGGCGTGCCTTGCGTTCCGCTCTTGTTCACCAGGCATCCTCCCTTGTGAACAATTTATCTTTGATCTGCAATTTTGTTCAGCTAAAACGTTCATCAGAAAATTGTCAAGTGCCGCGCAGCCATTCGGCGGCAGTTTGCGTGAACCGACAGTTTGCCATAGGGAAGTCGAGCGCATACGGAGGCATAAAGCATGGCGGTGATCGAGAACGACAAGGTCTCGCGTTTTCCGGATGCCGAGCTCAAGGCCCGAGCCGCCTGGCACTATTATGTCGAAGGGCTGACGCAGGAGCGGATCTCGGAGATCCTCGGCGTCGGCCGTATCAAGGTGCACCGGATTCTGTCGGCCGCGCGCGAGGAGGGCGTGGTCCAGTTCCGCATTCGCGACAGCGTCGTCGAATGCGTGCAGTTGGAGGAAAGACTGAAGCAGCGCTTCGGCCTCAGCCAGGCGGTGGTTGTGCCGTCGGCCGCCGACCGGAGCAACGCGCCACTGATGATCGGCCATGCCGCCGCCGCCTATCTCGCCGACAACGTCAATCCGGGCGACGTTATCGCACTGGGTTGGGGCAGGACGCTGAAATTCGCCATCAACGAATTGCCTAGGCGGCCGATCGCCAGGACCACCGTGGTCTCGATGCTTGGCGGCCTCACCCATGCGCAGCCGCTCAATCCGACCGAGAGCGCCTGGGAATTCGCCGAGAAGATCGGCGCCGAATGCTATCTGCTGCCCGTGCCCGTCTATGCCGACAGGCCGGAGCAGCGCGATGCCTTCATGAGCCAGCGCAGCGTCCAGGATGTGGTCTTTAGGGCGCGGCGCGCCAACATCGCCGTGCTCAGCGTCGGCTCCTTTTCCAACGACAGCCCGATCGCCAATTACGGTTTCATCAAGCCGAGCGAATTGGAGGAATTGCAGGCGGCGGGCGCGGTCGGCGATATCCTCTGCCACTTCATCGATGCCGAGGGTCGCATCGTTGACCATGAGGTCAACCGCCGCGTCTGCGCCTACCCGCTGCAGGATCTCTCCGACATTCCGACCACCATCCTGGTGTCGGGCGGGCGGGAGAAGATCGCCGTCATGCGCGCCGCACTTGCGAATACGAAGGTCTCGGTGCTGATCACCGACGAAGACGCGGCCAAGGGGCTGCTTAGCCGGTAGTTCCGGTAATCGCGCCGAGCCGCGTGTGGATGTCGCGTGTCGCGTGATAAAGGTCACGGTAGACTTCTTTGCGCGCGCGGTAGATCGGAACCAGCGCTTCGACAGGATCGACCTGACGTGCGGGCTGTGCCGCCATCGCCTTTGCCGCTTCTTCCGGTGACGCGAACCAGCCGATTGCCGAGGCCGCGAGCATGGCGGCTCCCAGCGCCGCTGCTTCGTTGACCGGCGAGACGAAGAGCGGGCGCTCGAGCACGCTCGCCATGATTTCCATCAGCAGTGCGCAATTGGTGCCGCCGCCGGCCGCGATCATCGCGTCGGCCTTGCCGGTCTGTTCCTCCATCGCCTCGGTGGCGATCGCCTGCTCCAGCGCTATGCCCTCCAGCACCGCGCGGAAGAGATGCTTTGGCTCGTGATCGAGCGACAGGCCGACGATAGCGCCGCGCGCCGAGCCGTCCCAGTAAGGGCTCATGACGCCGGCCCAATAGGGCATGACGAGCAATCCGTCGCTGCCTGGCGCGACTTCCTTCGCAGCTCTCTCCAGCACCACGGCCGAAGGCGCGCCGGTGGTGCGCACGATCCAGTCGACCAACTGCATGCCGGAACGCAGCACCGTCTCCAGCATGAAGCCGGAGCCGGTCGGCGAGACCAGCGTGCGGAATGCATCCGACGTTATCACCGTACCCGAATAATTTCCGCTGACGACGCCTGAGCCCAACGACAGATAGCTTTTGCCGGGCCCGTAGACTCCCATGCCGAGGCCCATCGCCTGGCCGTCTCCGGCGCCCGCAATAACCGGCGTGCCGGCCTTCAGGCCGATCGCCGCCGCGACGCTTTCCGACAACGTGCCGCAGACCTCCCCAGGGGCTACCAACATCGGCAGTTGCTCCGGCCGCAGGCCCGCCGCCTCGACGAGTCGGGGGTGCCAGACGCCATGCGCGATGTCCAGCAGGCCGAGCGGATCGGCGCTCGCCGTGCTGGTGACCAGTCGCCCCGTGAGCCGGTGGACGGAGAAGGCGTGCACGTCGACCAGCGCGGCCGCTTCCGCCAGCGCCTGCGGCCGGTGCTCCATCAGCCAGGCCAAAGCGTAGAGCGCCGGCGTCGGGTCCGGCGGCTTGCCGCTCCAGTCGCGGATCGCCTCGCGGCCGAGTTCTTCCGAAAGCCGCGCCACCTGGCGGCGGGCGCGTTCGTCGAGCCACAATATGGCGGGGATGAGCGGCTTGCCGGCGTTGTCGATCAGCGTGAAGCTCTCGCGCTGGTGCGCGATTGAGATGGCTTTCACGCGTGAGGCATCGATCGCCTTGGCGACTTGTTGCAGCGCCGACAGCAACGCTGCCCACCAATGCTCGGCGTCCTGCTCGAAATGGCCGGGCGCCGGATTGGACAGCGGATAGGTCTCGCGCGCCTGGAAAAGCTCCGAGCCGTCGCGCGCGAAAGCGATCGCCTTCACGGCGGTCGTCGAGGCGTCGATCCCGATTACCACATCGTCCATCAGGCTGGGATCCGGAGGGTTAGAGCATGTCGCGCAAAAGTGTGCAGCGGTTTTGCGAAAACGACATGCATAAAAAGGACCTAAAGCGCGTCGCCTGGATCCGTTTCCGCGCGACGCGCTTTAGGCCGCGTTGGTTATGAACCGTCCGTCCGACTGGTCGAGACGACGGCGGATCTGGGTTATCACCATCGAATCGTCGGGTACACAGTTTTCATAGGTCAGGAAGTCGCCGGCCTTGACCGGCTTCACCACCTTGGCGCGTTCGGCAAGCCCGAGCGGCAGCGCGCCCTTGGCTCGCGCGTCCTCCCAAGTCATGGCGAAGCCGCGGTAGTCGTTCTCGCCGATCATGCCGAGCGACTGGCCGGTGCCGAGACTGGTCTTGGCCACCGCCACCGCCTCGGCCACCGGATGATCGAGCGGTTCCATGTCGGCGCGCTTGTAGACCACAGCGCGCGCCGCCGACAGCGGCACTTCCAGGCTGGTGAGGTGATAAGGGCGGAAGATCGTGAAATAGGGGCCCTTGCCGACCTTGAGGTCGATCATGCGCTCCAGCACGCGCGGATGCTTGGTTTCGATGATGCAGAACACGCCGGGCGCGACGCCCTTGCCGATCGAATAGTCGACAACGCCCTTGCGATGAAGCACGCCGCCATCCTCGCACGGGCAGAGCACGCTGGCTAGTTCTTCTAGCGTCGCGGTAGGGCCGTGCATGCCCGGCACGTCGGGCACCAGTCCCGTCGCGTTGGCGATCGCCACCATCTCGATTGCCGTCTTCGAGCCGTCGACGAACTCGACCAGCATGCGCGCATTCATGTTGCGCTCGGCCGCCTCCTTCTCGTAGTCGGCCGGCACGGCGTCGAACTTCAGCGGATTGTTCTTGCCCTTGCCGGCGGCAACGATATTGAAGCCGAGGCTTTTGGCGAAGCCGATGATCTCCAGCGTGCAGGCAGGCTCGTCGCCGGCCGCACCTGTGTAGACGACGCCGGCCTTGCGCGCCTCTTCCTTCAGGAACCGGCCGATGGTGATGTCGGCCTCGACATTGAGCATGACGATATGCTTGCCGTTCTTCATCACCTCGAGCGCGAACAGCGTGCCGATGTTGGGATTTCCGGTTGCGTCGATGATCACGTCGATGCGGCCGGCGGCGGCGAGCGCATGCAGGTCCTCGGTGACCGCGATCTTTCCGGCCTCGATGGCGCGATCGATGGCCGGGGCATTGGGCGCCTCTACGATATCGGAACGGTCATGGCCGGCAAGCAGCGCCGCATCGATCGCCGCCTGCGGCCTGACCTCCGAAATGGCGCCGATGCGCATGCCCGGCATAAGTGCGACCTGAACGACGATATCCGTTCCCATCTGTCCGGCGCCGGCGAGACCGATGGTGATCGGTCCTTGTTTCTCAGCGCGCTGCAGGAGTTCCGCTGCGAATTGCGGATGGGACATGTCGCTTCCTCCGGTCCTTGGCGCGCCGCCCGCGCCGCAATCACTCTTTGAACATTCCTATGACCGTTTGAAAAATATTTCAACCGACATTTCGGCGGTGTCTTAGGATTGAGCTCAAACGAGACTGACGATGCGGGGAGAGGGAATGTCCGGCAGGATAGAGGGAAGGCGCGAGGGAGCCCTATGCGGCGTTCGAAACGAGGTTCCGCCCGGCCGGACGTTGTGGACGTCCCTAACGGGGCAGCGCGATGGTGTCAGCGCGCTTGCCGCCCTGCGCCAGCCATCGGCGCAGCGAATCCAGCAGGCGCGGCCGCTTTCTGGCGGCGACTATGCCGGCTCCACGGCCCTCGGCTTCTGCAGCCTTGCCAACTCCGCGAAAGGAATATGGCAGCGGATTGTGTGCCCGGGCTCGGCCTCGCTTAGTTCCGGCTCCTGCGTCTCGCAGATCGCGCCGATCTTGCGCGGACATCTCGTGTGGAAGACGCAACCCGTGGGCGGGTTGGCCGCGCTCGGGATTTCGCCGTCGAGGCGGATGCGCGAGCTTTCCGTCCGGTCGAGTTTCGGAACGGCCGACAACAGAGCTTCCGTGTAAGGGTGATGCGGGCCGGAAAACACCGCTTCCGACGGTCCGAACTCCATGATGCGGCCGAGATAGAGCACCGCGATCTTGTCGGACAGATAGCGCACCACGCCGAGGTCGTGCGAGATGAAAATGTAGCTGACGTCCTGCTTCGATTGCAGGTCGGCCAAGAGGTTGAGGATCGCCGCCTGCACCGACACGTCGAGCGCCGAGGTAGGCTCATCGCAGACGACGATGCGCGGATCGCCGGCGAAGGCGCGGGCGATCGCCACGCGCTGCTTCAGACCGCCCGAAAGCTGCCGCGGCTTGACGGCCAGATGCCGGTCGGTGAGCCGCACCGAGCGGACGAGCTCTTCGAGGCGCGTTTCCAGCGACTTGCCGGTGAGCCCGCCCAGCCGCTTCAAAGCGCGGCTGAGGATATGCCGGATCGAATGCGAACGGTTGAGCGCCGAATCCGGATTCTGGAAGACGATCTGCACCGCCTTGACCTGCTCCTCCGAGCGGCTGGCAAGCCGCGGCGCCAACTGCTTGCCCTCCAGTTCGATGCTGCCGCCCTCGTCCGGCGGCACGAGGCCGAGCAGCAGCCTGGCGAAGGTGGTCTTGCCGCTGCCGGACTCCCCGACCAACCCGAGCGTTTCGCCGGGCCGGAGGCTGACTGAAACGTCCTTCACCGCCCTCAATGCACGGCCATGGCTGGCATAGGTCTTGTTCAGTCCCTCGACCTGCAGCACGGGCGGCGCCTGCTTCGGCGCGACGGCGGCAATTTCGGCGGGTGTCGCGCGCGGCAGCGACTGCGCCTTGTCGTGATAGTGGCAGCGCGACAGCCGGCCGCCTCCAAGCTCATAGAGCGGCGGCGGCTCGCTGCGGCAGCGCTCCGTCGCCAGCGCGCAGCGGTCGGCGAAGGCGCAGCCGACGATCGTAGCGCCGATGCCGGGCAGGAAGCCGGGGATCGTGTCGAGCCGGCCCTGGTCCTTGCGCTGGCCGCCGCGCGGCAGGCAGCGCAGCAAGGCGACCGTGTAGGGATGGCGCGGATCGTTGAAGACGTCCTTGGTCGAGCCTTCCTCGACCAGCATGCCGGCATAGAGCACGCCGACCCGGTCGCACATGTTGGAGACCACGGCGAGGTTGTGGCTGATGAACAGGATTGAGGCCGAAAGCTCGCGGCGCAGTTGCGCGATGAGGTCGAGCACTTCGGCTTCGACCGTGGCATCGAGACCCGTCGTCGGCTCGTCGAGGATCAGCATCGAGGGGTCGTTGGCCAAGGCCATCGCGATCGCCACGCGCTGCTGCATGCCGCCGGAAAGCTGGTGCGGGTAGCGCTGCATGACGCTGGCCGGATCCGAGATGCGCACAAGATTGAGCATCGCGATCGCCCTGTCGCTCGCCGCCTGTCCCGACGTGCCGGCAAGCTCGAAGATCTCGGTGAGCTGGCGGCCGATGCGCAATGATGGATTCAGCGCCTTGCCGGGATCCTGATAGACCATGGAGACGCTTTCCGCACGGGCGCGTCTGAGCGCCTCGGTATCGAGCTTCATCACATCCTGGCCGTCGAGTGCGATCGAGCCGCCGGTGATCGAGCCGTTGCGCGGCAGGTATCGCACCACGGCCAGCGCCGCGGTGGACTTTCCGCAGCCGGATTCGCCGACCAGCCCATAGGCCTCGCCGCGGCCGATTTTGAAGCTGACATTGCGCAGCACCGCCCGGTTGCGGCGCCCGACGCGATAGGCGACCGAGAGATCGTTGAGGTCGAGCGCGTTCCTGTCAGTCATTGAACGCTCCATGGACGCCGTCGGCCACTAGGTTGACCCCGATCACCAGCGAGGAGATCGCCAGCGCGTCGAACAGCACCGTCCACCAGAAGCCGCCGCCGATCATGCCGTAATTGCTGGAGATCGAGAGTCCCCAGTCGGGCGAGGGCGGCTGGATGCCGAAACCCATGAAGGAGAGCGTGGCGACGGCGAAGATCGCATAGCCCAGACGCACTGTCGTCTCGACCAGGATCGGCGGGATCACGTTGGGCAGGATCTCGACGAACATCGTGTGCAGCGCGCCTTCGTGGCGAAGCTTTGCCGCCGCGACATAATCGAGCTCGCGTTCGGCCAGCACCGCCGAGCGCACCGTGCGGGCGATGATCGGTGCGAAGCTCAAGCCGATGACGACGATCACGGTGATCTTGGAAGTGCCGAGCGCAACGATGGCGAGCAGTGCGATGATCACCACCGGGATTGCCATGAAGGCTTCGAGGATACGGCTGACGATATCGTCGACGATGCCGCGGAAATAGCCGATGACGAGCCCGAGTGCGGTGCCGGCAATGGTCGCGAGAATCGTGGCCAAAGGTGCCACCGTCAGGATATCGCGCGAGCCGACGATGACGCGCGAGAAGACATCGCGGCCGATCTGGTCGGTGCCGAACCAGTGCTCGGCCGACGGTGGCGCCAGCGCGTTGATGATGTCGTCGGCAAGCGGATCGTAGGGGACGAAATGCTCGCCGAACAGCGCGCAGACGATCCAGAACAGGACGATGCCGAGCCCGGTCAGGAAGGTCCCCGATCGCAACAACGAATGCAGCACCTCGCCCCAGGGGCTGCGCTGTGTGGCGGCGTCCGGCGTTGGCAGGTTCGCGGGTGTGTCTGTCGCGCTCATTGCTCCGCTCCCAGCCGGATGCGCGGATTGAGCACCGAATAGAGGAAATCGGCGATCAATGTGGCCACCGCATAGACGATGCCGATAGTGAGGATGCCGGCCTCGAGCATCGGAAAATCCTTGCCGCGGGCGGCGGTGAAGATCAGCGAGCCGATGCCCTGGTAGCGGAACAGCGTCTCGATCACGACAAGGCCGCCGATGAGGTAGCCGGTCTGGGTTGCGATGACGGTGATGGTCGGCAATAGCGCGTTGCGCAGCACATGCCGCCAGATCACCGTGCGCCACGGCAGACCTTTAAGCACCGCGGTGCGCGTATAGTCTGAGTCGAGCGCCTCGATCATCCCCGACCGCGCCATGCGAGCGATATAGCCGAACAGCACCAGAAACAGCGGCAGCGACGGCAGGATGAGATAATAGAGCTGGGTGAAGACACCGGCACCCTTCGGCCAGGCTGCCGCGATCGGCAGCCAGCGCAGCCAGACGCCGAAGATCAGGATCAGTATGATGCCGGTGACGAACTCGGGCAGCACCGTCACCGACAATCCGCCGAGGCTGATGATGCGGTCGAGCGGCCGGTTGAGGTTGAGCGCGGCGATGACACCGCCGAGGATGCCGATCGGCACCACCAGCACGAAGGCGACGAGCGCCAGCTTCATCGAATTGCCCAAAGCGTCGATGACGAAGGGCGCCACCGGCGCGCGGAAAATGTAGGACGTGCCCATGTCGCCATGAAGGAAGTTCCAGATCCAGCTTCCGTACTGGACGAGCAGCGGCCGGTCGACGCCGAGCGAGTGATTGAGCGCGTCGACGGCGCGCTGGTCGGCAAACGGCCCCAATATCGCGCGCCCGACATTGCCGGGCAGCACCTGGCCGCCCAGGAACACCATGACGCTGAGCAGGAACAGCGTCACGAGCGACAGAGCCAGGCGCCGGGTGAGGAAGCCGAGGATGGCGAATACTCCTATTGGAGCCGGCTCTCCGTCGAGAGCCGGCTGTTAGGGATAAGCTTGCTCCCTCGCGTCAGGCTTTCGAAGCCTTTTCGAGGAACAGCTGCGACATGGCGGTGGGCTGCACGCCCGCCACGCCTTTCGCCGTCGCAGTCAGGTAGTCGTAGAAATAGCCGAAGATCACCGGCGTTTCCTCGAGCAGCAGCTTCTGGATCTTGCCGGCTGCAGCCTTCTGCGCCTCGAGGTCGAGGGCCGCGATATAGCTGGTCGCCAGCTGGTCATAGTCCTTGTTCTTGAAATGCGCGGCATTCCAGGTGCCTTCGCTCTTCAATGGCGCAGCGAGATAGACGTTCGGCACGCCGCGGTGGCCGTAGTCGGTGATGCCCATCACCGAATCCAGCCAGTTCGATTTGCCGAACACCGCATCGCCGTAATAGGCGCTCTGGTCGAGGATGTTGAGCTCGAGCTCGATACCGATCTCCTTGACCCAGTTCTGGATCAGCTGCGCGTATTCGGGGATTTCCAGATAGCGCTCGGTGGTCAGCGTTATTTTGAACCCCTTGCCGGCGCCGGCCGCTTCCATCAGCTGCTTGGCCTGCGCGATGTCCTGCTCGCGCTGCGGCACGCTGGTGTCCGTCGACGGATAAACCCCGGCGAACGGGCTGTCATTGCCTTCCTGGGCGCGGCCTTTCATCAAGCCGGCGACCAACTTCTTGCGATCGATGCTGAGCGCGATGGCGCGGCGTACCCGCGGGTCCTTCATCGGACCGTCGTCGCAGCGCAGATGCAGTTGCTGATGCGCCGACGATTTCAGGCTGATGACGTTCACGTTCGGATCGTTGAGGACGGCGACGCCCGCCAGCACCGGCATCTGATTGATGATGTCGATCTGGCCGCCCTGTAGCGCCAGGATCTGCGGCTGGATGTCGGTGAAGAAGGTGAATTCGGTGCGCTCCGGCAGGGCCTTTTCGCCCCAGTAGTTCTCATTGCGAACGAAGGAGGCGCCGACTTTGGGCGTGTACTTCTCCAGCTTGAACGGCCCGGTGCCGTCGAAGCTCTTTTCGTAATCGCCCTTGTAGCTCGCCGGGATGATGACGGCGTTGTAGTTGTCGGACGACAGCATATAGGGAAAGTTGCCGTTCGGCGCGTCGAGGTGGAATTCCACCGTGTAGTCGTCGACCTTCTTGCTGGCTCCCTTCGAGAGGATGCCGCTGAACACCGACAGCGCGTTGGAGGAGTTGGCGGGATCGGCAAGCCGGTCGATGCTGGCCACAACGTCCTCGGCCTTCATCTCGCCGCCTGAGTGGAACTTGACGCCCTTGCGCAGCGTGAAGGTCCACACCGAGCCATCGGCATTCGGCTTCCAGCTTTCGGCCAGTGCCGGCTTGAGCACCAGGTCGGGGCCGTCGACGCAGAGGAATTCGGCTACCTGCTGCATGACGAGCAGGCCGCCGGCGTCGGCGATGGTGACCGGGTCGATCGCGGCGGCCGGCACGCTGCTGCCGACGCGGATGGTGGCGCCAGGCGCGCCCTGGGCGCGGGCAAGCGAGGGCGCGGCGCCGAAGCCGGCGGCCATGCCGATGCGGCCGAGAAGCGGCAGCGACAAGCCGAGTAGGCTGCCGTGGCGCACGAAATCGCGGCGGCTGACGCGGCCGTCGATGAGCCCGTCGATGAGGTGATTTTCAAGCGGCGTGCGGTTGCGCCGGATGAGATCGAGAACGCGGTAGTTCTTGCTCATGGGTCTAAACCCTTTCCCCAGTTCTTGTGGTTGGCGAGTGCATTCCGGTTGACGACGTTCCGTGGAGTTCTCCGGTCCCGGCCATCGTCAAGAATTCGGTCGAACGAACTGTAACATGCAGTTTGGTCTGGTCCATCCGCTCCTTGAAGCGGAAAGGTCAGATTTTCTTGATGCATGCCTAGCTCGGGCTTGCAGCCCCGATCGAAATCGTGGCCGCCTCGATTCGGTGTTTGCCGGTCTCCTTTCCTTTTGGCGATCTCCCAGTTCAGGTCAGCGAAAAGCCTGCTAGCCCGATCGGCGTTGCCGCGCTGCTCCCGATCTTCATCTCAGCCGATCTCGAAGAAGGGCTTGCCGAGCAGGTCCGGCACCACGTCGATGCCGAGCCCGGGGCCGTCGGGAATGCCCATGCGGCTGCCCGCGACCGGCGGCTTGTTGGAGGCGGTGCGCACCGTCACCCATTCGTGGAAGGCGATGGCATGCAGACGACGCTCTTCCGGCGTCGACAGCGACAGATGCGCCATCGCGGCGGTGTCGATCTCCGCGCCGCCGGTGTCTTCGACGGTGATCATGAAACCGAGATCGACGGCGACGTCGCGGATCAGCCGCGTCTGCGTCACGCCGCCGAGGCGCGAGATCTTCAGCGTCAGCCCATCGGCCGCGCCACGGCGATGGATTTCCAGCATCTCGCCCAGCGAGGTGACGGATTCGTCGAGCACCATCGGCTTGTCGAGCATGCGGCGCACCGACATGTTCTCCTCGATCGTCGAGCAGGGCTGTTCGAATGTGTAGTCGATGCCGCGCGTGGCATCGGCGAACTGGCGCGCCTGGTAGGGCGTCCAGCCGGCATTGGCGTCGCAGAAGATCACCGTGCCCTTCGGCACGGCTGATGCGACGGCGCTCACGCGCTCGATGTCGTCACGGACATTGCCGCCGACCTTGACCTGCAGCCGATGGTAGCCTTCGGCAACGATGCGCTTGGCAAGTGCCGCCATCTGGTCGACCGTGCCGTGGGTCACGACCCGGTAAAGTTCCGCCGTCTCGCTCTCGCGGCCGCCGAGCATCGCTACCAACGGCACGTCGGCCGCACGGGCGGCGAGATCCCAGCAAGCCATGTCAAGCGCGGCTTTGACGTAGGGATGGCCCTTAAACACCGTGTCCATCAACCTGCCGATGCCGGCCAGCCCGCGCGGGTCATGGCCGATGAGATGCGGCGCGATCTCCGGCACGCCCGCGCGCGTTCCCGCCGGAAACGCGGCAGAATAGAAATTGCCGAGCGGCGCCATCTCGCCCCAGCCGGTCACGCCTGTGTCGGAAGTGATGGCGACGATCACCGCATCGAAACAGTCGGCGACCCGGCCCTTGGACATGCGGTAGGGCCCGTCCACGAAGGGCTGCACGACATGGTAGGCTTTTATGCTCTTGATCTTCACGTTTGTGTCCGTTTGTCCGCGGGTTTGTCAGGCGCCCTTCGATGCGCGCTTTTCGAGGCTGCGCGCATAGGCAAGAAGCGCTTCGAAATCGTTGTCGATATGCTCGCGGGCATGGCGCTGGGCGGCGCGCATGTCCGTGCCCTTGAGCAGCGCCACATAGGTTTCGTGCAGGTCCTCGGCCGGTACCGGCTCGTTCCGCGCACGCTGGTGCAGGGCGAAATACATTTGCAGCCGGCTGGTCAGCCGCTGCCAGGTTTCGAGCAGCACCGAATTGTCGGCCCACTCATAGACCAGCCCGTGCAGCTGCAGCGCCGTCTCGATCTGGCGCGTGGTGTCGAGCGCCCGGGTCGCCTGCTTCACCGCTTCGTGGCGGCGGTCGAGCTCGTCGAAGAAGCGCTGGTCGCGCTGCGGCCAGGCGAGCTCGATGGCGAAGTCGTCGAGCACCTTGTTGAGGGAATAGGCGTCGACGATGTCCTTGGCGGTGACGTCGACGACGAAGGTTCCGGCATAGGGAATGCTGGTCAGGATGCCTTCCTGCACCAGCTCGCGCATTGCCTCGCGCAGCGGCGCGCGGCTTACCCGCATCTGCTCGGAAATTCTGAGTTCGTTGAGCTTCTGCCCAGGCTCCAGCTGGCCGGTCAGAATGGCGCGCCTGAGCAGCGCGACGATCTCGGCCCTGCGCGTCGTATCCGCGATCGGACTGAAATCCAGCTTTGACATGTGGGCCACTCCGGATGAACCGACTGCAAGACAAGCAGATTGTCGACAATCCAACAAGAGGGTGGCTATCGTTTTTTCGCGGATGGCAGGCGCGCAAACAAAACGGCGCCCTCGATGTGGGTGTCGAGGGCGCCGTCGGACCGGGACTGATGGGGGATTATCAGCTGGCCGGTTTCGTTTCCGGCAAGGGAGAAACCGGCATTCCGGGTCCGATCTTCTGCAAATTGCCGGTGATCACCTGGTCGCTCTCGGAGATGCCTGAGGTGACGGAAATCAGATCGCCGTCGGTCGGGCCGAGCGACACCAGCTTCTGGTCTACGGTGTTGTCTTTGCCGAGGACGTACAGATATTTGCCGAGCTGGCTGGAACCCAGCGCCACCTGCGGCACCATCAGCGTATTGGGCTGCTCCTTCACATGCAGCCGCACGCGCACATACTGCCCGGGCAGCAGCGCGAACTTGGCGTTGCCGATCGTCGCCCGCGCGGTGATCGTGCCGGTCGAATGATCGATCGTGTTGTCGATGAAGGTGAGCTGGCCCTTCTGGCTGGGCTCGGTCTCACCGGGCAACAGCACGTCGACCGCAATCGGACCGTTGGCCTTCGCCTGCTCGATCTGGACGAGGTCGGTCTCGCTCGGATTGAAGGTGACGTAGATCGGGTCGAGGTGCACCAGCGTGTTGAGAACCGTGCCTGCGACGCTCACCAGGGTGCCGACCGAGGCTTGGTTGCGGCCGATCCGTCCGGAGAACGGTGCCTTGATCTCGGCATAGCCGAGATTGAGCTCGGCCGTCCGCACCGCCGCCTGGTCGACCGCGAGGGCGGCTTCGGCCGTGCGCAAGTTGCTGGTGCGCTGGTCGAAGCTGTCCTTCGCGAGGTACCCGGCCTTGGCAAGGTCGGTGCCACGGCCCAGATTGGACCGCGCGTATTCGAGCGCTGCCGCGTCGCGCTGCACCTGCGCCTTCGCCTGGTCGAGCGCTGCCTGGTAGTCCTCGGGCGCGATCCGGTAAAGCAGGTCGCCCTGCCTGACGTCGCTGCCGTCCTGCGCCGTCTGCTCCTGCAGATAGCCCGGCACGCGCGCCTGCAGGGTGATGTTGCGGATCGGCTCGACGCGCGCGGCGTAGTCGAGATAGATCGGCAGCGTCTTCTTGACGACGTTGACCACCGGGACCGGCATGACGAACGCCTTGGGCGCAGGCGCCGCGCCCGCAGTGCTGGCGCTGAGGCTGAGATTGCCCATGTCGAGCAGGTGCACGCTTGCCACCGAGATTGCGCCCAACGCGACCGCCGTTCCCAAAGCGATTTTCCATTTACGCATGTTGGTCTCCAATCCTATTCGGCCGCCTGGGCGAGCCGGACGGGCTCGGCGGTCGGTTCAATCTCTTGTTGGTGCGGGGCATGGTGAGGCCCCGCGGCAGGTTCGCTCTCACCGCCGCGCTCGCGCAGCTTCTCGATCACCGCATAGAAGACCGGCACGAAGACCAGCGACAAGATCGTCGCCGCCATCATGCCGCCGAAGACGGTGGTGCCGATCGACTGCCGGCTGGCGGCGCCCGCGCCGGTCGCGAACATCAGCGGCAGCACGCCGAGGATGAAGGCGAAGGCGGTCATCAGGATCGGCCGCAGCCTCAGCCGCGCGGCTTCCATCGCCGCCTCGACGATGGTCAGGCCTTCCTGGCGGCGCCGTCGGGCGAACTCGACGATCAGGATCGCGTTCTTCGCCGCCAGGCCGATCAGCATGACGAACCCGATCTGCGAGTAGACGTCGATCTGCATGCCGCGCAGCAAGAGAACGACGAAGGCGCCGAACAAAGCGAGCGGCACGGCAAGCAGCACCATGAAGGGCATCGCCCAGCTTTCATACTGCGCCGCCAGGATCAGGAAGACGAACACGATAGCCAGGCCGAACACGATCGAGGCGATCGATCCGGCCTGGAGCTCCTGATAGGTGATGCCGGTCCATTCATAGCCGAAATCCCGCGGCAGCACGTTTGCGGCCGCCCGCTCCATGGCTGCGACTGCTTGTCCGGACGAGAAGCCCGGCGCCGCGCCGCCGTTGATGAGGGCGGATGCATTGTTGTTGTAATGCGGCACCGTCTCGGGACCGACGATCGGCACCAGCTTGCCCAGTGTGCTCAGCGGCACCATCCCGCCGGACGCATTGCGCACGTAGAGGCGCGAGATGTCGTTCGCGTTTCCGCGCGCGTCCTTGTCGGCCTGGATCGTCACCCGGAAGGTGCGGCCGAAAAGGTTGAAGTCGTTGACGTAGAGCGAGCCGAGATAGATCTGCAGCGTGTTGAACACGTCGGGCAGGTTGAGGCCGAGCAGCTTCGCCTTGCTGCGGTCGAGGTCGTAGTTGAACTGCGGCGTCGAGGTCGAGAAGGACGAGAACAGCTGCTGCGGATTGAGCTCCGGCTGCTTGCGTGCTTCCGCGATCAACGCCTGCGTGACCTCGTTGAGCGCGGCGCTGCCGCGGCCCGAAAGGTCTTCCACCTGGAATTCGAAGCCGCCGGTCGTGCCGAGGCCCGGGATCGAGGGTGGATCGAATGAGAGCGCAAACGCCTCCGGTATCTGCAGCAACTTGTTGCGCACCTCGGCGACCAGCTTCGATGCGTTCTGGTCGGGCCCGCGTTCGTCCCACGGCTTCAGGATGGCGAACTCCACCGCCGAGTTCGATTGCGCGGCGCTGGTGAGGAAGTTCAGGCCGCTGATCGAGCCGACGATGTCGACGCCGGGCGTGTTCTGCAGGATGTCGCGCGCCTTCTGCGCCACCGCGTCGGTGCGCTCCAGCGAAGCGCCGTCCGGCAGCTGGATGACGACGAAGAAATAACCCTGGTCCTCCACCGGAAGGAAGGTCGAGGGCAGCTTCTGCCAGACGAAATAGGTTGCGACCAGGCCCGCCGCGAACAGGCCGAGCATGGCCCAACGCAGCCGGATCAGAATGCGCACGCCATGCGCATAGGCGTGCGACAGCCAGTCGAAGCCGGCATTGAACCAGCGGAACAGCACGAACTGCGTTCCGCCGCGATGGCGCAGGAACGCGGCGCTCAGCGCCGGGCTCAGCGTCAGCGAGTTGAAGGCGGAGATGCCGACCGAGATCGCGACGGTAAGCGCGAACTGGTTGTAGAGCCGTCCCGAAACGCCGGGAATGAAGGCGACCGGGATGAACACCGCCATCAGCACCGCGGTGGTGGCGATGATTGGGCCAGTCACTTCGGCCATCGCCGCGCGCGTCGCGGCCAGCGGCTTGAGGCCGGCTTCCAGCTGCCGCTCGACGTTCTCGACCACGACGATGGCGTCGTCGACGACGAGGCCGATCGCCAGCACCATGCCGAGCAGCGAGAGCATATTGAGCGAGAAGCCCAGCATGTACATCACCGCCAGCGTCGCGATCAACGACACCGGGATGGCGATGGTCGGGATGATGGTGGTGCGCCAGCTCTGCAGGAAGATGAAGACGACAGCCACCACCAGCACCAGCGCTTCGCCGAGCGTGATCAGCACGTCATGCATCGAGGCCGAGACGAAGCGCGTCGTATCGTAGTGCATGGCGTAGTGGACGCCCTTCGGGAAGCGCGCCGACAATTCCTGCATCTTGTCCTTGACCCGCTGCTGCAGGTCGAGCGCGTTGGAGCCGGGCATCTGGTAGACGGCGAGCACCACGGTCGGGTCCTTGCCGAAGAAGGCCGATGACGAATATTGCAGCGCGCCGAGCTCGATGCGGGCGACGTCGCGCAGACGCACGAGCGAGCCGTTCTGCGAGTTGGCGCGCACGACGATGTCGCCGAATTCCTTCGGGTCGCTCAAACGGCCGACCGCATTGACCTGCATCTCGAAGGCGGTGCCGGCCGGCGCCGGCGATTGGCCGATCTTGCCCGCCGCCACCTGCACGTTCTGCTCGGAAATGGCGTTCTGCACATCGACGGCGGTGATGCCGAGATTGGCCAGTTTGTCCGGATCGAGCCAGACGCGCATCGAATAGCGCCGTTCGCCGAAAATCTGCACGTCGCCGACGCCGGGCAGTCGCTTCAGCGGATCGACGACCTGGAGATAGGCGAGGTTGCTCAGCGCCACCGGATCGACCGAGCCGTCGGGCGAGGTGAGGTCGACGATCAGAACGAAGTTCGGGTTCTGCTTCTTGATCGTGACGCCGCCCTGGTTGACGATGGCCGGCAGGGAGGATGCGGCCTGCGAGACGCGGTTCTGGACGTCGACGGCCGCCGTGCTCAGCGGATAGCCGACGTCGAATGTGATGGTGATGGTCGAGGAGCCGTCATTCGAGCTCGTCGATGACATATAGGTCATGCCTTGCACGCCGTTGATCTGCTGCTCCAGCGGCGTGGTGACCGTATCGGCCACCACCTGCGCGCTGGCGCCTGGATAATGGGCGCTGACCACGACCTGCGGGGGCGTGATGTCGGGGAACTGCGAGACCGGCAGCAGGAAATAGGCGATCGCACCGGCGAGCACCATGATGATAGCGATCGCCGACGCGAAGATCGGGCGGTGAATGAAGAAGTTCACCATGACGCGGATGCCTCGCCGAACGGTTTTGCGAAATGGCGCATGCGCCGGGCCCGGACGGAACCGGAATCCTCCAGGAAGGATGGCAGGACATCGGCCGGCGCCTGTTCCGCGGCGCGCGAGCGCAGCATCCGTTCGAAGGCGTTGGGATCGACCCCATCAGCCTTCATCACCAGCCGGATCATCGGATCCCGGATGGCTTCGTCGATCGTCAGGTCTTTGCGCTTTTGCATAGGAGCGGCTCCTTGCTGCGGCCCGCATCGGATGATCACGGACCGCTTTTTTCTCGTTTTCACCGGCCGAAGCCGCATGACAGGCAGGTTTTCTGTCCTATCTCACTCTGGCAGGGCTCTATCGGTGGGCCTTGTCGTTTGACGGGGAGTAATATAGGTGTTACCAGTAAGTAACATTTGAAAGTTACAGACCGGTAACACCCTAGTCAAGAGGTGACCTCGGTTTTTTTGGAAACGACGAAAGGAGAGCACGATGACTGACGGCGTTGCGGAGCGTTCCCGCCCGCGGGATCGGATCCTGGAAACGGCGCAGGACATGTTCCACAAGCACGGAATCAAGGGCGTCGGCGTCGACGCCATCACGGAGGCTGCCGGCACCAACAAGATGACGCTCTATCGTCATTTCGAATCCAAGGACGATCTGATCATCGAATGCCTGCGCGCCACGGCGGCGAAGGCTTCAAGGATATGGGACGAGTTCGAGGCCGAGCATCCCGGCGACAAGCTCGCGCAGTTGCATGCCTGGGTCCGCAAGGCTTCGGAGCTGCTCAGCGCCGACAGTCGCGGCTGCGACATGGCCAATGCCGCCGTCGAGCTCACCGAGACCGATCACCCGGCACGGCGCGTCATCAAGGAACTAAAGGAAGCCCAGCGCGAGAAGCTGGTTGCGCTCTGCCGCGATGCCGGCATCGGCCAGGCCGAGCTGCTCGCCGATACGCTGTCGCTGTTGCTCGAAGGCGCGCGCGTCTCGATGCAGAGCGTTGGCGCCGAGGGCCCGAGCGCGCAGTTCGTGCGCATGGCCGAAAGCCTGATCGTCTCGTTCCGGGCACGCTGAAGGCGGCTTCCCCTGATGCGGCCGCTTTGCGGCCAGGCCAGCGCCGGCGCTGACCCGTCTCCTCTCTCCCCAGGAGAGTTCGGGTTGCTCGAATTGCAAGGCAATTCGACTCGGCAATATCCGGGTGAGGGGCGCTTCCGCCTAAGTGCAGGCAAAGAAAAAGCCCGCTGCCGGGAGGAGGAGGCAGCGGGCTTCGATTTCGAATACGGCACGGGAGGAGGAGCACCGCATTCAGCGCCGGTGTCTGGGAGGAGGAAGACATCCGACGCCGCAATAATTACGATTTGCCCAACCATTCGGCAACTGCGAAACGTGCATAGCTGGTGTGCAGATTTGCCGGATCAATCGTCTGACAAATCGGTGAGGCGACGGCATGATGCCATTCGCGATTACTGCACCGGCACGTTTTCCTTCATGATCAGCCGGGGCTCGATGAATTTTTTGGTCAGGTACGGCGCCGACGAGGCGATCGAGCCGAGCAGGCGGATCACTGCTTGCTCGGCAATCAGCCGCGCGTTCTGGTCGATGACCACGTCGGCGAGATCGTCGACCAGATAGCGGCGTGTTTCCCTGGTCAGGTCATGGCAGATGAAGACGGGCTTTCTGCGCGGCCTGGCTTCGAGCAACGCCTTGGCCACCCCGGAGCGTCCGGCGCCGACGCAGTAGATGCCGAGCAGTTCCGGTTCGTTGTGCAAGGCCTTCATGGTCGCACTGTAGCTGGCGTCGGGCTCGTCGTTGATCTCGACGGCGCTGGAGACGGTGAGATTGGGGAACTCTTCTGCGAGCACCGAGCGGAAACCCATCTCGCGCTCCTCGTGGCCGCGATAGGAGCGCGAGCCAACGACCATCGCGAGGTGCCCGATCCGGCCGCCAAGGAAGCGGCCCATCAGCAGCGCCGCCGTGCGTCCGGCAACCCGGTTGTCGATGCCGACATACGCCGAGCGAGGGGCCGCGGGCACATCGGAAACCAGCGTGACCAGCCGGATGCCGGCCTCGACCAACTCGCGCAAAATGTTGCGCGTGCGCGGATGGTCGACGGCGATGACGCCGACGCCATTGGCCTTGAGCGAGAGGTTCTCGATCGCGCCCTGCAGCGCGCCCGGCGAGATGCCGGCGAGATTGTGGATGCGGCAGGAGGCGACCAGCGGCAGGCGCCCTGCATAGTCCTCGATATGATGGGCAAGGTCGGCCATGAAGGCGTTGCTGCCGATCGGCAGGAAGAATTCGAGATGCGCCGGCTTCGACGGCAGCACGACTTGATCGAGCGTCGGCAGATAGCCGAGCTGCTTTGCCGCCTCCAAGACGCGCTGCCGGTTGGCCGCGCTTGCGCCTGGCCTGTTGTTGAGCACTCGGTCTACCGTCGCGGTCGACAAGCCGCAGCTTCTGGCGATGTCGGCTACGGTCGCTTTCATGGGTCCGGTCATAGGGTGGGATGCGAGCCCCTGTCAGCCGGCTGCGGGCCGTCGGAAATCGCATCGCGGATCTCCTTGTCCGACATGCCGGTGATGACGCGTTCGACGTCCGCCACGGTGGTCTTCTTCGGATCGATATCATCGGCCACCACCTTGCCGCGGCGCATCACCACGATGCGGTCGACGACCTGGAACACATGGTGGATGTTGTGGGCTATGAAGATGCAGGAGTGGCCGGAATCGCGGGCGCCGCGCACGAAGCTCAACACCCCTTGCGTCTCGGCAACGCCGAGATTGTTGGTCGGCTCGTCGAGGATGATGAGGTCGCTGTCGAAATGCATGGCGCGCGCGATCGCCACTGCTTGCCGCTCGCCGCCTGATAGCGAGCCGATCGGCGTCGTCGGCGGGATGTTTTTGGAGATGCCGACCTGCTTGAGCAGGTCGCGCGCCACCGTGTTCATCGCCTCCTGGTCCATGCGGTTGAGGAAACGCGGCGGTTTGATCGGCTCGCGCCCCAGGAACAGGTTGCGGGCGATCGACAGCTGCGTGACAAGCGCGGAGTCCTGATAGATCGTCTCGATACCTTCAGCGATCGCGTCGCTGGTGCTGCGGAAATTCACCTTCTTGCCGCGCACGAAAATGTCGCCGCTGGTGAGCGGCACCGCGCCCGACAGCACCTTGATCAGTGTCGACTTGCCGGCGCCGTTGTCGCCGAGCAGGCCGACGATCTCCTTTTCGTTGACGTGGAAGTTGGCGTCCACCAGCGCCTGTACGCGCCCGTAGGACTTGCGGATGTTCGTCATGCGGATCAGAGGCTCGGCCATCGTCTTCAAGTCCCTGCCTGGTGCCGGCGTTCGAGCCATGAGTGCAGCGCCATCATCCCGAGGATGATCGCGCCAATGAAGATGTTGTAGGCAAGTCCCGGAACGCCGATCAGAACGATGCCGTTGCGCATGACGCGCAGGATCAGGATGCCGAGCACCGTGCCGATAATGGTGCCGCGGCCGCCGGTCAGCGCCGTGCCGCCGATGACCACCATGGCGATGACCTCGAGCTCGTAGCCGGTGCCGCTGTTCGGATTGGCGGCCGAGGTGCGCAGCGACGAGATCACGCCGGCGAGCGAGGCCATCACCGCCGACAGGATGAACAGGCCGATCTTGACCCGGCTGACATTGACGCCGCGGGCGCGCGCCGCGTTGGGATTGCCGCCGGCCGCCTGGATCCAGTTGCCGGTGCGGCTTTGCGTCAGCACATAACCGAGCGCGATCGCGGCGCCGATGAACCAGAACAGCGAGGCATAGATGCGGAACGGGCCGACGTAGAAGTCGCCGACCAGGATGTCCGCAAGCCAGCTGCCTTCGGCGCTCCAGGTGCGCTGCGGAAAGCCGTCGGTGACGAAAAGCGCGGTGCCGCGCACGACGAGCAGCATGCCGAGCGTGACCAGGAAGGACGGGATCTTGAGCTGCGTGACGAACCAGCCATTGACAAGCCCGATCAAGGCCGCGACCACCAGCGCGATGGCTAAGCCCATCTCCAGCGAGGTGACTCCGCCATTGAACAGCGTCCACATCAGCACCGGCGAGAAGCCGAACAGCGAGCCGACCGAGAGGTCGAATTCGCCCGACGTCATCAGCAAGGTCATCGCCAACGCGATCAGCCCAAGCTCGACGGTGAAGGCGAGGATGTTCGAGATGTTCTGCGGCGACAGGAAATCCGGATTGATGCCCCAGAAGATGACGAGTTCGACGATCAGCAGCACCAGCGGCCCGAATTCCGGCCGCGCGATGAAACTTTGGATGAAGGAACGGTTTTCCATTGGGCCCGCGATGTGAATGATTGGCGAGCCCGCTGCGATCAGTCAGGACTCGATGGTCCAAGAAGCGATCGCGGCCCGAAAGCCGCGACCGTTAATGTCAGGTCTTACTTGCCGGACAGGATCTTGTCATAAACGCCGGCGGTATCCTTTTCATAGAGCGCGCCGGTGATGACGTTGAAGCCCGGAGGAATGCCGGCAGACGCCATCGCCGCCATCGAAAGCGCGATGTAGCTGGTCGCCTGCGGGTCCTGCCACTGCGCGGCGTTGACATAGCCGTTCAGCACTTCCTGGGTGGTGTCGAGCGAGTTGCCCCAGCCGACAACTGGGATCTCGCCCGGCTTGACGCCGACCTGGTCGAAGACGCGTTTGACCGAGCCTGTGACGAGGTCGCCGAGGCCGATGATCGCCTTCACCTTGCCCTTGTGGGCGGTGAGATAGTCCACCATGCGGTTGATCACTTCGGCCTGGTCGAGCGTCGCCTCGGTCACCTCATAGGTGATGCCAAGCGGCTCGAACACGCTCTTGATGCCTTCCTCTTCCTGCACGCCATAGGTGGCGCCGGGCACCTCGACCGGCATCCATACGAAGTCGCCCTTCTTCACCAGGCCCTTGTCGACCAGATACTGCGCCCAGTGCTTGCCGAAGGTGACGTTGTCGCCGCCGACATAGGCGTTGAAGTTGGCCTTCGGGTCGGGCGTGTTGAAGTTGATGATCGGAATGTTGGCTGCACGGGCCTCCTTGACGATCTCGACGAGGCTGCCCGGATCGGGGCTGGTGGTGACGATGCCGTCGGCCTTGGCCGAGATGGCGGCGCGAACAGCCTCCTGCTGCGAGGCAACGTCGCCATTGTGGAACGAGGTGTTCACCTTGTTGCCGGTGTCGGTCGCCCATTGCTTGGCACCGGCCAGGAAGTAGGTCCAGACCGGATCGGCCGGGCCGCCATGCGAAATCCAGTAGAAGGTCTTGGCCTCGGCCATCGCCGGAATGGCGATTGCCGCGATCAAGCCAAGCACGAACAGTCTCAGCCTCGAAAGCATCGATTTCCTCCCATGTTGAAAACCACCTCCACATCAGGCGCGATGCGGTCCTCAAGGGTCGCATCTTCCTGCCCGCGCCGACCGGACGCCTCTAGAGCATTCCCTTTTTCGGCCGCTGGCAAGCCTCGATCGTCAATGGATGTTGGCACAGCTCCGCACGCCATCAGCAATCCCATCAGATTGCATCAGTTACCGTGATATTTTCCCGGCAAACGCCGCTGCGCTCATCAGCCTCCAGTGATGAGCAAGCGTATGCCGTTGTGATCCGCTGCTAGATCAGACCGGCTCTGGCGAGGTCGCGCATCAGGTGGCTGGCGCCGTAGGTCCAGGGCGGGCAGTCGGGCGACAGGCGCACCCGGTTGGTCAGCGCGCCCAACTTTTCCGACGAGATGGTGACGGTGTCGCCGACCTTGTGGGTGAAGCCCTTGCCCTTTTCGCCGCGATCTTTCGACGGCACGAACATGGTGCCGAGATAGAGCGCCAGCCCGTCCGGGTACTGGTGATGAGGTCCCATCGCGGCTCTGACCAGCTCTTCCGGCGAGCGGCTGATCTCGGCCATCGAGCTTGCGCCCTCCAGCGAAAAACCGTCCTCGCCCTCGACGCTTAGCCGCACCGTGGCGCGCTTCACGTCGGCGATGGAAAAGGTCTCGTCGAAGAGCCGGATGAAAGGTCCAAGCGAGGCGGAAGCATTGTTGTCCTTGGCCTTGCCGAGCAGCAGCGCCGAGCGTCCTTCGACATCGCGCAGATTGACATCGTTGCCGAGCGTGGCGCCGACGATGCGGCCTAAGCTGTCGGCGATCATCGCGATCTCCGGCTCCGGATTGTTCCAGGTGGAGACCGGATGCAGCCCGACATCGGCGCCGAAGCCGACGGAGGCCATCGGCTGGCATTTGGTGAAGATCTCGGCATCGGGGCCGATGCCAACTTCCAGATATTGCGACCAGACGCCGCGCGAAATCAGCTTGGCCTTGATCTCCATCGCTTCCGGCGAGCCTGGCTTGAGCTTGGAGAGATCATGGCCGATCAGCCCGGCGATGTCGGCGCGGATGGCGTCGGCCTTTTCCGCGGAGCCGCGCGCCTGCTCCTCGATGACGCGCTCGAGCAGGCTGACGACGAAGGTGACGCCGGAAGCCTTCACCGCCTGCAGGTCGACGGGGGAGAGCAGGATCGGCTTCTTGGCGTCGCGCTGAGACGCGAAGCTGTTGGTTGCGATGTCTTCCAGCGCGCCGATTGCCTCGCCGCGGGCCGAGCGCACGTAGGCGGCCGGGTCCTTCAGCTCGCAGAGGTCGCGCACGGTAGGCGCCGCGCTCGACGTGATGTCGATGACCTCGCCTGCGCGCACGGTGACCACCAGCGGATGGGAGGCTTCGCTGGTCCTGGCGCGGCCGACGAAAAGGCCGTCGCCAGGGAGGCGGGTTAAATCGGTCATGGTCTTCTGTCCTCTCGATTGTCGCGCGGCACTTTCCCCGCATTTAATGCAAACGTCTATCCCATCGATGGCGAGGTTATGAGCCAATGGCATGCTGTCACATAGCCAAGCGCGGACTGGCCCATCGGGTCCTCTTTCAAATTCATGAAATCAGCAATAGGACTTTCACGAGCCTCCAGCGCCTCAGGTGACCAATTGCCCACCTTTTCCGATCCGATCTGGCAAAAGCCTCCAACAGCTCCGGCGTTCCAGTCAGAGCTGTCGAGCGACGGCACGCTCGATGCGGTGATCGTCGGCGGCGGCATCATGGGTCTGTCGACCGCCTTGCACGCGGCAAGCGCCGGTCTTTCCGTCCAGGTGCTGGATGCCGGCGCGATCGGGCAGGGCGCGTCGGGCTTGAACGGCGGCCAGGTCATTCCCGGCCTCAAATATGATCCCGAATGGCTGATCGAGCACTTTGGCAAGGAGCGCGGCGAGGCCCTCGTCGACTTCGCCGCCTCGACGGCCGACGCGGTGTTCCATGTGATCCGTGACGAGAAGCTTGCGGTGCCGTTCACGCGGAAGGGCTGGATCCAGGCCGCGCACACCGAGACCGCGCTGAAGGCGGCGGCGAACCGGGATCGGCAATGGCGGGCGCGTGGCGCCGACGTCAAGCTGCTCGACCGGGCCGAGATCGCCGCGATGACCGGCGCCAAGGGCTATCTTGGCGGCTGGCTCGACCGCCGCGCCGGCGTCATCGATCCGCTGTCCTACACGCTCGAGCTTGCCCGCGTCGCCTCTGCCGTCGGCGCCGGGATCGCCGAGCAGCAGCGGGTGGTGAGGCTCACCAAGGAAGCCGGCGTCTGGCGGGTCTCCACGCAAGGCGGCGCCGAACTGCGCGCGACGAGGGTCGTACTCGCCACCAACGCCTATACGGATGGCCTGCTGCCCGGCCTCGCGCAAACAATCGTGCCGCTGCATTCCTTCCAGATCGCCACGGCACCGCTGCCGGCGGAGCTTGCCGCAAGCATCCTGCCCGGCGGGCAAGCCGTTTCCGATTCCCGCCGCATCTTGGTCTATTACCGCAAGGGCCCTGACGGCCGGATGGTGTTGGGTGGACGCGGCCGCATGGCCCCGCCTTCAAGCGCGGCCGACTGGGCCCATTGCGAACGCGCGCTGCTTCGGCTCTATCCGGCGCTTGCCGGCATCGCCGTCGAAAAGCGCTGGTTCGGCCGCGTGGCGATGACCCCGGATCATCTCCCGCACCTGCATGAGCCGGAAAAGGGCCTGCTCGCCGTGGTCGGTTGCCAGGGCAGGGGCGTCGGACTGATGAGCGCGCTGGGCAAGCGCATGGCGGGTTACCTCGCGACCGGCGATGTCAGTCGATTGCCTTTCCCGCTGTCGCCGATCCGGCCGATCCCGTTCCACGCCTTCCGCCAGGTCGGCGTCGCCGCCACCATCGCCTGGTATCGGATGCTGGATGCCCTCGAGCGCTGAGGGACGCGTGCAGCGCATCACCGATTTAGCTTGACAGTTTCAGGAATATGAAAAATCATTAGCTGATTTCAAAAATCCGATGGGCAGCTAGCAGATGTCCACCATCGTTGCAGCGCGGCCATCGCCGGAAACCCGCATCTCGCCGGTTTTCCGCTTTGCCATGCTGTTGCCCGGCGGGGTGGTCACCTTCTTCCTCATCCTCTTTGCCCTCGGCCTTGTGCTCTTCCTTGCCTTCAGGAGCAATGACGGCTCGCTGCTCGGCGCCGGCCTGACGGCGGCAAACTTCGTAACTGTGGCCACCGATCCGCTCTACTGGACGGTGACGCTGCGCTCGCTGGTCATCGCCGGCCTGGTGACGCTCGCCACCGTCGCTACTGCATATCCGGTCGCCTACTACCTCGCCTTCCATGCCGGCCGCCGGCGCAACCTGCTGCTCTTCCTGGTCACGCTGCCGTTCTGGACCAGCTACCTTTTGCGCGTCTTTGCCTGGAAGATCGTGCTTGCCTATAACGGCGTGCTGAACTCGGCTTTCATCGAAAGCGGCCTCTGGTCGGAGCCGACGCTCGCCTTCCTCAACACGCCGGCCGCGGTGGTGGTGACGCTTGCGCACGCCTACGCGCCTTTCGCCATCCTGCCCATCTACGTGGCGCTGGATACCATCCCGAAATCGCTGCTCGAAGCCGCCTCCGATCTCGGCGCGCGCCCGTTCACGTCGTTCCGCCGCGTCGTGCTGCCCAATTCGATGCCGGGCGTGCTGGCGGCGGCTCTCGTCGTCTTCGTGCCGACCGTCGGCGACTATGTCACGCCGGCTATGGTCGGCGGCCCGGCCAGCACCATGATCGGCACGCTGATCCAGTCGCAATTCGGCAAGGCCAATGACTGGCCGTTCGGCGCGGCCCTGTCGGTCTGCGTCATGCTGGTCATCCTGTGCGTGGTCCTGGTCGCGCGCGGCGCCGACCGCCGGTTTGGCAGCCGCACATGAGCGCGGCGCGCAAAGAGGCAAATGCGGGCGGCCGCTGGCTCGGCCTCTATGTGCTTGCCTATCTCGTCTTCCTCTATCTGCCTATCCTTTTGATCCCGCTGTTTTCCTTCAACGATTCCATCCAGGCGGCGTTTCCGCTGCAGGGCTTCACGCTCGGTTGGTACGAGACCCTCTACGGCAATCCGGCGCTCTCCGGCGCTTTGGCCAACAGTCTCGTCATCGGTGTCGTTGCTGCCTCGGGGGCAACGCTATGCGGCATCACCGTTTCCTATATGGACCTCTACGGCCGCTCGCCGCTCGCGGCTACGATCAGTGCCATAGCCCGGCTGCCGATCCTGATCCCCGGCGTCATCGTCGGCATCTCGCTCTTGATCCTGGTCAATCTCATTGGCCTCGGCCCGTCGCGCGTCGCAATTGTGCTCGGCCATATCCTGGTGGCGCTGCCGACGACGGTGGTGGTGATGCGCAGCCGATTCGCGGCGATCCCAAAGACCATTCGCGAGGCGGCGCTCGACCTTGGGGCGTCGGACTGGACAACGTTCCGGCGCGTCATGCTTCCGCTCAGCCTGCCGGCGGTGCTGTCGGCCTTCATGCTCGCCTTCCTGACCTCCTTCGACGAGTTCATCGTCGTCTTCTTCCTCGCCGGCACCGAGCCGACGCTGCCGCTCTACATCTGGAGCCAACTGCGCTTCCCGCGTTCGCTGCCGACGGTGATGGCGCTCGGAACGGTGATCCTGGCCGTGTCCTTCGTCATCGCCACCCTCGCCGAGATCCTGCGCCATCGCGGCCTCGGCGCCGCGCGCCGCAATCCAGCCTGAACCACAACAAGAAAGAGGAGAACGAAAATGACAGTCCACCTGAAATCGATCACGGGATATAAAGCCCGCGCGGGCCTAGCCGCACTCGCCCTGGCGCTGTCGTCGACCGTCGCTTTGGCTGCCGACAAGCTGCAATATTTCACCTGGTCGGGCTACGAGCTGCCCGACTTCAACAAGAGCTTCCTCACCGCGCATCCGGACGGCGTCGAGGCCACGATCTTCGGCGATGACGACGATGCCTTCACCAAGGTCAAGGCCGGCTTCAGGCCCGACATCGCCCATCCCTGCTACGACAAGGTGGCGCGCTGGAACAAGGAAGGCCTGCTGCAGCCGATCGACACCAAGCGCATCAAGAACTGGGATTCGATCTTCCCGGTGTTCAAGAACCTGCCCGACCTGCAGGCCGGCGACGGCAAGGTCTGGATGGTGCCGTGGGACTGGGGCAACACCTCGATCCTCTACCGCACAGATCTGGTCAAGAACCCCGAGGCGAGCTGGAACCTTTTGTGGGACAAGCAATATGCCGGCCGCATGGCGACCATCGACGCCGTGCATGACACGCCGATCGTCGCGGCACTTCTGGCTGGCGTGAACCCCTTCGACATGACGCCGGAGCAGATGGAAAAGGTCGCCGCGAAACTGCGCGAGCAGCGGCCGCTGCTGTCGAGCTACACCACCGACATGACCTCGGTCGAGCAGGCGCTGGCCAGCGGCCAGTTGGTCGCCGCCATGACCTGGAACGCGTCGGCCACGTCGCTGAAGAAGCAGGGCGTGCCGGTCGAGTTCATGAAGCCGAAGGAAGGCATGCTCACCTGGGCCTGCGGCTTCGTCATGCTGAAGGACGCCAAGAACGTCGATCTCGCCTATGACTTCATCAACAGCCGGCTCGACGCCGATTCGGGCAAGTACCTCATCCAGTCCTACGGCTATGGCAGCTCGCTTTCGACCGCCTTCGCCGGCGTGTCGAAAGACGAGCTGGACAAGCTGCAGCTGCCGGCGGATCCCGACGTGATGCTGAAGAGCACGATCTTCACCGGACCAATGAAGCAGAACGACGACGTCGCCAAGATGTTCGAGAAGGTGAAAGCCGGCGGCTGAGCGCACTTGCCTTCTCCCCTTGTGGGAGAAGGTGGATCGGCGCGCAGCGCCGAGACGGATCAGGGGTGATCCAGGGAACGCCGACGTCTCACTTCGCTGGAGCACCCCTCATCCGTCGCCTTCGGCGACACCTTCCCCCACAAGGGGGGAAGGGGGGCCTGGCGGCGCTGCGCCGCACCGGTGGAAAGACAACAAGGACTATTTGATGGACATTGTTGACGAAGCAAAACCGAAGGACGATGCCGACGTGCGTGTCGGCCGGCGCGTGCGGGCGCTGAGGCTCGAGCGCAAGCTGTCGCTGGCCGAGCTCGCCGCCAAGGCCGGCATATCGATCGGCGCGCTCAGCCAGATCGAGCGCGGCATGTCCTCGCTGCGCGTCAAGGTGATCTGGCCGCTGGCCGCCGCCCTCGACATCGAGCCCTCGGCCCTGATCGCCGACGGCGATGAAGCGGTCAACGACCTCTATTGCGTGCGCGCCGACAAGCGGCGCGCAATCCCGGTCAAGTCCGAGGGGATCGCCAAGGCGCTGCTGTCGCCGCCCGCCGCCACACTCACCGGAATGCTGGTGACGGTCGAGGCCGGCGGCGGCACCGCCGAGGCTTATGCCCATGCCGGCCACGAATTCGGCTTCGTGATGACGGGCGAGGTCGAGCTGGTGGTTGACGCCACGGCCTATGTGCTGAAGGCCGGAGACAGCTTTGGCTTCAAGAGCACGCTGCTGCATGCCTTCCGCAATCCGGGCGCCGAGCGCTGCCAGATCCTGTGGGTCAACACGACAAAACCCTCCGAGGTGCGCGATGGCGCCTGACGCGCTCGTTCGTCTAGAGAACGTCTCGAAGGTCTTCCCGGGCGGCGTGGTCGGGCTCGATGCGGTCGATCTCGACATTGCGGCGGGCGAGTTCCTGACCCTGCTCGGCCCCTCAGGCTGCGGCAAGACGACGAGCCTGCGCGTCATCGCCGGCTTCGAGAGCCCGACCCGCGGCAAAGTGCTGCTCGAAGGCGGTGACATCACCGGTCTGAGGCCCTTCGACCGTCCGGTCAACACCGTCTTTCAGGACTATGCGCTGTTCCCGCATATGGACGTCGCGGCGAACGTCGGCTTCGGCCTCTCGCTGCGCAAACTGTCCGGTACCGAGCAGGCCAAGCGCGTCGGTCAGGCGCTTGACATGGTCGGCCTAGCCGACAAGCTGTGCGCCCGCATCTCCGAACTGTCGGGCGGTCAGCGCCAGCGCGTCGCGCTTGCCCGCGCCATCGTCTGCGAGCCGCGTGTGCTCTTGCTCGACGAGCCGCTGTCGGCCCTCGACGCGCATCTGCGCGAGCAGATGCAGGTCGAGCTCAAGCGGCTTCAGTCCCGGCTCGGCACCACCTTCGTCATGGTCACGCACGACCAGACCGAGGCGCTGTCGATTTCCGACCGCATCGTCGTCATGAACAAGGGCCGCATCGAGCAGATCGCGCCGCCCGCGACGCTTTACGACCGTCCGGCGACGCGGTTCGTCGCCTCCTTCATCGGCACCATGAATCTCCTGCAGTCACGCTTTGTCGGGCGCGACGGCGGGCGGCTGCGCTTTACCGCCGGCGAGCTGCCGCTGGAGGCCATACTGGAAACCGGCGAGACACCGGCTGTCGGCGACGCACGAACCATCGGCGTTCGTCCGGAGGATCTTGTGGCGGCCATCGAGGCCGCCGAAGGCACCGCGCCGGCGCGGGTGAGTGGCATCGTCTTCCACGGTCGCACGCTGCGCCTTCACGTCGAACTGGGGCAGGGGACTGCAATCGTCATCGATGCCCCACGCCGCGCCGACGGTTTTCGATTCAGCATCGGCGACGTAGCGCACATCAGCCTGCGGCGTGGCGCCAACTGCCCTGTGCTCTCGAACTGATCGCCGGCCTCACGAAGCCTTGACGAAAAAGCCCTGATAATCGGACTTGGCCTGCAGCAGGCGCAGGATGTTCTCGCGCGAGCCGCGCACATGGGCGCGAGCGCGCTCGCCGGCTAAAGCGACATCACCGGCGCAGATCGCGTCGACGATGCCCGTATGCTCCTCGCGGGTGAGCTTCCACTCGTCCAGCCACAGAAGCTCGGTCCACACATATTGCTGGCATTTGTCGAGGATGCCGCAAAGCATGCCGTGCAGCATCTCGTTGCCGCTGATCTCGGCGATCAAACGGTGCAGATCGATGCCGACCTGCAGTTCCTCGAATTTCTCTCGTGTGCTGCGGTCGGGGATTGCCGCCAGCCGTTCGCATTCGGCGAGCATGTCGCGCAGCCGCGCCTTGTCGGCGGCGGTCGCGTTCGCCGCTGCCAGCTCGGTCGCGCGCCCGTCGAGCAGCTCGCGAATGTCGAAGGCCTCGCGGAACATGGTCAGGTTGAACTCGGCAACAATATAGCCCTGGCGCGGACGTCCGATCACCAGGCCGTCGCGCTCGAGACGGTTGAAGGCTTCGCGCACCGGCGTGCGGCTCACCTTCAGGCGCTCGGCGATCTCGTTCTCGGTCACGCGGCCGCCTGGCGGGATCTGGCCGGTGATGATCAACGCCTTCAGCTTCTCGAACACCGAATCGCGCAGCGTGTTCTTTCTCTCCTTGCTCAAGCGTCCCGCCTCCAACGGTCAGTCACGGATTCGCAGCCTAGTGCGTTTTGGCTCCTGCTTGAAACAGGGCCGTATCAAACGCTCCCGCCCCGAAGCCTCAACTCATCGCCGCCCAAAAAACGCTCGGCACATGTTGACATCGGCTTCCGGAGAATTACACTCAAAATTGTATACAAATTCGCATACCAAATCAACGATAATGGGAACACCGGTTGGAGAAGCGAAAATGACGAAGAGACTTTGCATTCACGGTCTGGCCGTAGCCGGCCTGCTGGCCTCGGCCGCCGTTCCGGCCTCGGCCGCCGACACCATCACCGTCGCCTCATGGGGCGGCACCTATCAGGAGGCACAGACCAAGGCCTTCTTCGATCCGACGGCCAAGGAACTCGGCATCACCATCAAGCAGGACACCACCAACGGCCTCGACGACGTGCGCCTGCAGGTCACCGGCAATGCGGTGAAATGGGACATCACCGAGCTTGGCGCCGACGAATGCGCGCGCGGTTCCAAGGAGGGCCTGTTCGAAAAGCTCGACTACAACGTCATCGACAAGAGCGGCATCAACCCGAAGCTCGTCCATGACGACTGGGTTGGCATCTCCTACACGTCCGTCGTGCTGATCTACCGGACCGATGTTTTCGGCGACAAGGGACCGAAGACCTGGGCCGATTTCTGGGACGTGGAAAAGTTCCCGGGCCGGCGGGCGCTCTCCGGCAGCCAGGCGACGGAGACACTGAGCGTCGCGGCGCTCGCCAAAGGCACTCCGATCGACAAGGTCTATCCGGTCGACATCGACGGCGCGCTGCAATCCGTCGACAAGGTCAAGGGTCACATCGACGCCTGGTGGACCTCGGGCGCGCAGGCCATGCAACTCGTCAAGGACGGTGAGGTCGATATGGCGAGCATCTGGAACGGCCGCGCCGGCACCCTGAGGAAGGAAGGCGCACCTGTCAGCTTCTCCTTCGACCAGGGTGTGCTTACCGCCGACTGCATGGTCATCCCGAAGGGCTCGAAGAACAAGGACCTCGCGATGAAAGCGCTGGCCAAGTTCGTCAGCCCCGACCTCCAGGCCAATCTGCCGCTCTATGTCGACAACGGCCCGGCCAACGAGAAGGCCTTCGAGACCGGCAAGATCCCGCAGGAGCGCATCAAGGACATCAACTCCGCGCCCGACAACGTCAAGAAGCAGGTGCTTCAGGATCCCGAGTTCTGGCGCGACAACCTCGTCGAGGCGACGGAGAAGTTCAACAACCTGATCCAGCAATAACGACTGCGCGGCGGAGCGGCGCGACGAGGCGCTGCTCCGCCGCGCTATCAATGATCCGGAGTTGAAGGAGATGCTCTTGTCTCTTGCGCCGACCGCGCTTCCCATCGGCATCCACGGTATCGAGAAGCGCTTCGGCGCGCTCTCCATCCTGAGCGATCTAAGCCTCGATGTCGCGGCCGGTGATTTCCTGACGCTGCTCGGTCCGTCGGGGTCCGGAAAGACCACGCTGCTGATGATCCTGGCCGGCTTCGTGCGAGCCAATGCCGGCTCGATCAAGGTCGGCGGCGAGGAGATCATCACCATGCCGCCACACAAGCGCAACATCGGCATGGTGTTCCAGAACTATGCGCTATTTCCCCACATGAACGTCTTCCACAACATTGCCTTTCCGCTGAAGCAGCGGCGCGTATCGGCGGCGGAAACGGCCGAGCGTGTCGAGCGGGCGCTGGACCTGGTGCAACTGAAAGGTCTCGGCGAGCGCCGCGTCGACCAGCTTTCCGGCGGCCAGCGCCAGCGCGTGGCTTTGGCCCGCGCGATCGTCTTCGAGCCGCGCATCGTGCTGATGGACGAGCCGCTGTCGGCGCTCGACAAAGGCTTACGCGAGCACATGCAGATCGAACTGCGCAACCTGCATCGGCGGCTCGGCATGACGACGGTCTACGTCACGCACGACCAGCGCGAGGCGATCACCATGTCCGATCGCATCGCGGTCATGAATGCCGGACGCATCGAGCAGATCGACCAGCCCGAGGTGCTCTACGCCCGGCCTAAGACGAAGTTCGTCGCCGGCTTCATCGGCGAATCCAATTTCATCCCGGTCGAATGCCGCAACGGCAGCGTCTGGTATGAGGATCGGAAGCTGCGCATGAATGACCCGGCGCCGTCCGCCGGTCGGCACTTGATGGTGGTGCGGCCGGAGAAATTGCGGCTGCTCGCCGACGCGGATCAGGCACGTCCCGTCAACGCGCTGCCGGCAACGGTCGGCGATGTCATCTATCAGGGCGACAGCTTCATCTGCTACGCGACGCTTCGCGACGGTCGCCAGGTGACGCTGCGCGACTATTGTCGCAGCGACGTGCTGGCGAAGCTGCCGGCGCCGGGCGAGCCGATCACGCTCGGCATCGATGCCCAGGACGTCGTGCTGGTGACGGATCAATGAGCATCGGGTCCGCCAGTCTTGGTCACGCCGTCCGGCAGGACGGGGAACTCAACGCCAGGGCATTGCGCTCCGATGCCAGGCGCCAGGCGCTGGGGCTTCTGGCGCTGCTGTCGCCCGGGCTGTTCCTGGTATTCGCCGTCATCATCGTACCGATCGGCTGGCTGTTCTGGCTGTCGTTGTTCGACGAGAGCGGCCAGCTCAGCCTCGCCAATTACGCGCGCTTCTTCGAGCAGGCGTCCTACATCAAGACCTTCGCGACCACCTTCAAGGTTGCCTTTGTTGTCACCGGCGCCTGCGTGCTGTTCGGCTACCCGCTGGCCTATATGCTGTCACAGCTGCCGCGTCGCGCCGCCTCGATCTGCCTGATCTTCGTCATCCTGCCGTTCTGGACCTCGGTGCTGGTGCGCACCTATGCCTGGCTGGTCATTTTGCAGCGCAAGGGGCTGATCAACAATTGGCTGATCGATCTCGGCGTGATCGGCCAGCCGCTGCCGCTCGCCAACAATTTCGCCGGCGTCGTCATCGGCATGACCCACATCATGCTGCCCTTCCTGGTGCTGCCGCTCTATGCTTCGATGAAGACCATCGATGTCGACTGCCTGCGCGCCGGCATGAATCTCGGCGCCAGCCCCGCCGCCACCTTCCGGCAGATCTTTTTCCCGCTATCGCTGCCGGGCCTCGCCTCTGGCGTGGTCATCGTCTTCGTGCTTTGCCTCGGCTTTTTCGTCACGCCGGCGCTGATGGGCGGCGGCAAGGTCATCATGTGGGCGATGCGCATGGAGCAGGCGACCAGCCTCTACTCGAACTGGGGCGCGGGTGCTGCGCTCGGCGTCGTGCTGCTTGCCGTCACGCTGGCGCTGCTCGGCTTGTTCCAGTGGCTGCTCGGCGCGCGCGCCACCGGCGTTTGGAGCCAGCGATGAGGGCGGAAAGCAGCCTGCCTATAACGCATTGGCAACGCCTCTGGCTCTATCTGCTCGGCGGCCTCGTCATGCTGTTTTTGATCGCGCCCTCGGTGATTATCGTCATCATGTCCTTCTCCGGCTCGACGCTGCTGCAGTTCCCGCCCGAGCAATGGTCGCTGCGCTGGTATGAGAGCTATTTCGGTTCCGTCGAATGGCGCGACGCAACCATCGTCTCGGTGAAGGTGGCGGTGATGACCGCGATCGTGGCGACGCCGCTCGGCACCGCAGCTGCCTATGCCATCAACGCCGGCACGCTCAGGCTGACCGGCGCCATCAATGCGCTGCTCACCGCGTCGCTGATCATTCCGGTCATCCTGATCGGCATCGGCACTTTCTTCCTCTATGCCCGCATCGGCCTCAACAACACGCTGACCGGCCTCGTCATCGCCCACACCGTCCAGGCTTTGCCGCTGGTCGTGCTCACCGTCCTGTCGGGGCTGCGCTCTTACGATATGAACCAGGAGATGGTGGCGCGCAGCCTTGGCGCCGGCCGCTTCGCGGCCTTCTTCCAGGTGACCATGCCGCAGTTGCGCTTCTCGATCGTCTCGGGCGCGCTCTTTGCCTTCATCACCTCCTTCGACGAGGTGGTGGTGTCGCTCTTCATCTCGGGCGGTGAGACCACGACGCTGACGCGCCGCATGTTCAATGCATTGCGCGACCAGATCGATCCGACGATTGCCGCCATTTCGACTTGCCTGATCGTGCTATCGATCGTCTTGTTGTCCGCCGCCCAGCTTTTCGGCCGCGGACGTTGAGAATACAGGGATACCTCGAACAGAATGCGTGATTTCCAGTTTCCAGGCCGCTCGCCGGTCCGCGCCACCGAAGCCATGGCCGCGACCTCGCATCCGCTCGCGACACTTGCCGCCATCGACATGTTGCGGTCCGGCGGCAACGCCATGGATGCGGCTGTCTGCGCCGCGGCCGTGCAGGCGGTTGTCGAGCCGCAATCGACCGGTATCGGCGGCGACTGCTTCGTGCTCTACTGCCCGAAGGGAGAAGGCAATGTGATCGCCTTCAACGGCTCAGGCCGCGCGCCCCAGGCCGCTACGGTCGACTGGTATCTGGAGAGAGGTTTCAGCGAGCTGCCGAAGCAGGGCGCGCACGCGGTCACCATTCCCGGCGCCGTCGACGCCTGGTGCCGGCTGCTGGACGATCACGGCCGAAAGGGCATAGCCGAAGCGCTCGCACCCGCCATCCGCTATGCCGAAGAAGGCTACGTCGTGCACGACCGCGTCGCCTTCGACTGGGAGGATCCGGAAACCGACCTGTCGGCCGACGAAGTGGCGGCGCGCATCTTCCTGCCTGGCGGCAAGCCACCCCGGGCCGGCGATGTGCATCGCCAGCCGGAACTGGCGCAAACGCTGCGCACCATCGCGAAGCGCGGCCGCACCGGTTTCTACGAAGGCGCCGTTGCGGAAGACATTGTCGGCCGGCTTCGCCAACTCGGCGGCCTTCATACGCTGGACGATTTCGCCGCGACGAAGGGCGACTACAAGACGCCGGTCAGCACCTCCTATCGCGGTCATGACATCCACCAGATGCCGCCGAACAATCAGGGCCTGACCGCGCTATTGATGCTGAACGTGCTCGCCGGCTTCGATCTCGCCGCGCTTGACCCGAATGGCGCCGAGCGCCTGCATCTGGAGATCGAGGCCGGCCGGCTGGCCTATCGCGACCGCGACAATCTGCTCGCGGATCAGGATCACGTTGCGGTGCCGGTGAAGGAACTCCTCTCCATCGCCTATGCCGACCGGCTGCGCGCCGCCATCGAGCGGGAACGCGCCATGACGCATTTGCCGCGCGTCGTTTTGCCGGGCAGCGACACGGTCTACATCACCGTCGTCGACCGCGACCGGAACGCGGTGAGCTTCATCAACTCGACCTATTATTCCTTCGGCAGCGGCGTCGTCGGTCCGAAGACCGGCGTCGTGCTGCAGAACCGCGGCACTTCGTTCCGGCTCGATCCGAAGCATCCGAACGCAATAGCGCCGCGCAAGCGGCCGATGCACACGATCATGCCGGGCATGATGGTGAGGGACGGCCGTGCCGTGATGCCCTTCGGCGTCATGGGCGGCGGCTATCAGCCCTTCGGCCATGTCCATCTTTTGACCAACATGATAGACTTCGGCATGGATCCGCAGCAGGCCTTGGATGCGCCGCGCGTCTTTTACAATCACGACGTCGTGGAAGCCGAGCGAAGCGTGCGTCCCGATACGATCGAAGGCCTGCGCCGCCGCGGCCATCGTGTTGTCGAGCCAGACCATCCGCTCGGCGGCGGGCAGGCGGTGCTCATCGATTGGGAAAAAGGCACGCTGACCGGCGCCTCCGATCCGCGCAAGGACGGCTTGGCGCTCGGATATTGAGCAGCCCTTTGCTGGACATAGGCCGATCGTTCGAAACATAGTCTGGAACCATGACAACAAGCGAAAATCCCTTTGATCTTGCTCATCGCCTCGCGCCCGGCGCCGAAGACGCGCCAGCCATCGCCGCGCCCGACCGGACAGTCCTCTCGCATGGGGGGCTGCGCCGTCTGATCCAAGAGACCGTGACCCGGCTCAACACGCTCGGCATCGGCCGTGGCGACCGCGTTGCCATCGTGCTGCCGAACGGCCCGGAGATGGCAACGGCCTTCATCGCGGTCGCCGCCGCCGCGTCCACCGCGCCGCTCAATCCAGCCTACCGGGCCGACGAGCTCGATTTCTATCTCAGCGACATCGGCGTCAAGGCGATCCTTGTCGGCAAGGACGAGCAAGGACCCTCGGTCGAAGTTGCCGAACGCCTCGGCATTGCGGTGCTGCGGCTGGCGGTGCCTGAAGGCGCGCCGGCCGGCATCTTCACCATCGAGGGCGGCCCGGTCGGGCCGTCGGTTGCCTCCGGCTTGGCCGAAGACAGCGACACCGCTCTCCTTCTGCATACCTCCGGCACTACATCGCGGCCGAAGCTGGTGCCGCTCAGCCACGCCAACCTCGCCGCCTCGGCCGCGCATATCGGCGCCACGCTGGGCCTGGGCTCGGCCGACCGCTGCCTCAACATCATGCCGCTGTTTCACATCCACGGGCTGATCGCGGCGGTGCTGTCCTCGCTCGCCGCCGGCGCCAGCGTCTTCTGCACGCCGGGCTTCAACGCGCTGCGCTTTTTCCAATGGCTCTCCGAAGCGAAGCCAACCTGGTATACGGCGGTGCCGACGATGCACCAGGCGATCCTGCCGCGCGCCGCGCGCAATCCCGAGCAACTGGCCGAAGCGAAGCTGCGTTTCATCCGCTCGTCGTCGGCCTCACTCCCGGCGCAGGTCATGGCAGAGCTGGAGGCGACTTTCGGCTGCCCGGTGATCGAGGCCTACGGCATGACCGAGGCCGCGCACCAGATGGCGTCCAACCGGCTGCCACCCGGACTGCGCAAGCCGGGCAGCGTCGGCGCCTCGGCCGGACCGGAAGTGGCCGTCATGGCGCCGGATGGAAGGCTGCTCGAGCCCGGCGAGATCGGCGAGATCGTCATTCGCGGCCCGAACGTCACCGCCGGCTACGAGAAGAATCCGGACGCCAACGCCAGCGCCTTCGCGCATGGCTGGTTCCACACCGGCGACCAGGGCGTGCTGGACGAGGACAATTATCTGCGCGTTACCGGCCGTTTGAAGGAGATCATCAATCGCGGCGGCGAAAAGATCTCTCCGCTCGAGGTCGATGGCGTGCTGATGGATCATCCGGCGGTGGCGCAGGTCGTCACCTTCGCCATGCCGCATGACAAGCTCGGCGAGGAAGTGGCTGCCGCTGTCGTGCTGCGGGAAGGCCAGAGCGCCAGCGAGGCCGACATTCGCGGCTTTGCCGCGACTCGGCTCGCCGATTTCAAGGTGCCGCGCAAGGTGGTGATCCTGGACGAGATCCCGAAGGGCGCCACCGGCAAATTGCAGCGCATAGGCCTCGCGGCAAAACTCGGTTTGAGCTGATGCGCATTACAGTCTTCGGCGCCGGCGCCATCGGCGGCTATCTCGCCGCCAAGCTGGCGATTGCCGGCCGCGTCGATCTGTCGATCGTCGCGCGCGGCGCGCATCTCGAAGCGATCCAGGCCGATGGCCTACGCCTGGTTGAGGACGGCAAGGAGACGATCGCCCGGGTGAGAGCAGCGGCCACGGCCGAAGAACTCGGCATTCAGGATTACGTGGTGCTGGCGCTGAAAGCGCATTCTCTGGCGCCGGCGCTGGGCGAGATTGCACCGCTGCTGGGCGAGGGGACAGCCGTGGTCACCATGCAGAACGGCGTGCCCTGGTGGTACTTCTACAAGTCCGGCGGCGCGCTCGAAGGCACGCGGCTTGATGCGGTCGATTCCGGCGGAAGGATCTGGGAGACCATCGGGCCCGGGCGCGTCATCGGCTCGGTCGTCTATCCGGCCGTCGAGGTCGATGCGCCCGGGCGGATCCGCCATGTCGAGGGCACGCGCTTTTCGCTCGGCGAGCCTTCGGGCGAAAAAAGCGAGCGGGTGAGTGTGCTGGCGCGCGAGATGGTCAAGGCCGGGCTGCAGGCGCCGGTCCGCGAGGACATACGTTCGGAAATCTGGGTGAAGCTTTGGGGCAATCTCTCGTTCAACCCGATCTCGGCGCTGACCGGCAGCACGCTTGCGGCGATCGTCGCCGATGAAGGCACGCGGGCCGTCGCCCGCGCCATGATGCTGGAGGCGCAGGCGATTGGCGAGCGCCTCGACGTGCGCTTCCTGATCCCCGTCGACCGGCGCATCAAGGGCGCCGGCGATGTCGGCGGGCACAAGACCTCGATGTTGCAGGACCTCGAACGCGGCCGCCCGATGGAGGTCGACGCGCTGGTCACGGCAGTGCAGGAGCTTGGCCGCCTGACCGGCCAGCCGACGCCGGCCATCGACACCGTGCTGGCGCTGGTGCGCCGGCTGGCGATCGAGCGCGGGTGTTATTAGCAGACCGGCATTCGATCCTGACACGATTTGTCAGCTACCGACGCTTCGGCGATGGCAGGTCACGAGGGAGCTCCCTATCTGGGGTCTGTCCAAACCGGGAGGAAATCATGACCACTGCCGACGTCGCCAAGCATTTCACCGAACTCCTCAAGCAGGGCGACAACCGCGGCGCTGCCGCGAAATACAATGCCGACAACATCGTCAGCTACGAGGCGATGGAAGGGCCATGGCCGTTTGCAGCGGCAGGGACGCCGTAAAGCAGAAGGGCGAATGGTGGGAAGCGAACCATGAGGTTCACGGCGGCTCGATCGAGGGCCCCTACGTCAATGGCGACCAGTTCGCCTTGCGCTTCACCTTTGACGTGACGCCCAAATCTACCGGCGAACGCGTCAAAATGGATGAGGTTGGCCTCTATACGGTCAAGAACGGCAAGATCAGCGAAGAGCGCTTCTACTATTGAAGGCGATCGGCGTCTGGCATTCCGAATCTTCGTTGCAGGATCTGAAAATCAGACACGGCGGCCAAGATGATATTCCGGCCGCCATGGAGAGCGCCAAATCGTCTTCACGTAGTCACGCTGGCAAAGCGGGCAAGGCAAGCCCAGGATTCGGCCAGATTCGCAATCCATCGGCCCGAGGTCCGAATTGACGATCACCATGTACGGCATCACCACCTGCGACACGATCAAGAAGGCGCGCGTCTGGCTGGAGAGCCGCGACCTTCCCTACCGCTTCCATGACTATCGCGCCGAAGGGATCGAGGCGGAAAGGCTGAATGGCTGGGTCGATAAGGTCGGCTGGGAGAGACTGCTCAACAAGGGCAGCACGACTTTTCGCGAACTGCCGGAGAAGGACAAGGAAGCGCTCGACGAGAAGAAGGCCAAGGCGCTGATGCTGGCCAAGCCGACCATGATCAAGCGCCCCGTGCTGGAGGTGGGTGGCCGCATCCTGGTTGGCTTCAAGCCGGATGTTTATGAAGAGGCGGTGAAGTAGGATTCGGCAGGCGCGGCACACTATCCCCTCGTCATCCTAGGGCGGAGCAAGGAGCGAAGCGGCGCGCGCAGACCCTAGGATCCATGCCGCGACGCTAGAGCGTTGTGCGGTTAAGAGTTCTGCTCCGTTGCGTCCTTCGGTGACAGTCACGGCATGGATCCTCGGGTCAAGCCCGAGGATGACGACGAGAGAGAGGTTACTCCCTCCGCAAATACCCCATCAACGCCACCGCATTGTTATGCGCCTCGTCATGCGCGCCGAAGAGCAGCGTCACCTTGCCGTGGCGCAGCAGTTCTCGCAGCTGCGCCACAGCCTCCTCGTTGCCGTCCAGCTCGGCGCAGTACCGCTTCTGGAACTCCGGCCATCGTTCGAGATCATGCCCGAACCATTTGCGCAGTTCGGTGCTCGGCGCGATCTCCTTCAGCCAAAGGTCCAGCGCGGCGTCCTTCTTGGAGACGCCGCGCGGCCAGACGCGGTCGACAAGCACCCGCTGGCCGTCGCTCCTCTCCGACGCGTCGTAGACGCGCTTTACCGCTACGTCCAAGGCTGTCTCCGCGTCGGGTCTCTCAGGCCCACTCGCCCTTGCGCATCACCGGCACGCGGCTGCCGTCCTTGCCGACGCCGTCGATGTCGATCTTGTCCGAGCCGATCATCCAGTCGATGTGGATGAAACTCTTGTTGCCGCCGCGCTCGGCAATCTCGTCCTGGCTGAGCGAGGCGCCGTTGACGAAGCACTTCGAATAGCACTGTCCCAGCGCGATGTGGCAGGCGGCGTTCTCGTCGAACAGCGTGTTGAAGAACAGCAGCCCGCTCTTCGAGATCGGCGAGGAATGCGGCACCAGCGCCACTTCGCCGAGCCGGCGCGCGCCCTCGTCGGTGTCCAGCACCTTTTTCAGAACGTCCTCGCCCTTCGAGGCCTTGGCCTCGACGATCCGACCGACCTCGAAGCGCACCGAGATCTCGTCGATCAGCGTGCCCTGGTAGGAGAGCGGCTTGGTCGAGGAAACATGGCCTTCGACGCGCCTCGCATGCGGCGTGGTGAAGACTTCCTCGGTCGGGATGTTCGGATTGCAGGTGATGCCGTTCTTCGCCGTCGAAGCGCCGCCCATCCACTCATGACCTTCCGCCAGGCCGACGGTGAGGTCGGTGCCCGGTCCGGTGAAATGCAGTGCGTCGAAATTGTGCTCGTTCAGCCATTTCGTGCGCTCGGCCAAGGCCGCGTTGTGCGCCTTCCAGTTGCCGATCGGATCCTCGACATCGACGCGCGAGGCCGAGAAGATCGCGTCGGCGAGCCTCACCACCGCAACATCGTCGGGCTCGCCCGGGAACACTTGGCGAGCCCAGGCAACATCCGGATATGCGACGATGTTCCAGTTGATGTCGAAACCGGTGATTTTTTCGAGCGCCGGCTGGTACGCCATCGAATTCGCCTTGTTGGCGCGCGCCACCCTGGCCGGGTCCTGCGCCGACAGCAGAGACGGATCCTCGCCGCGCACCGCAAGCCGCGCCGCATTGTTGGCGAAGGCTTTCGCCATGCCTTCGTAAAGCCAGCCGGCGGCGCGGTCGAAGCCGGCGTCGGCGCCATAGCGGAAACGCGCCAGCGTGATCTCGTCGTCGTTGAAGATCGGCGTCACCAGCCCGGCGCCGGCCTTATAGGCATGCTCGACGATGCGCCGGGTCAGCGGCAGCGCTGCGATCGAGGACGTCAGCACCAGGTCCTGTCCCGGCTGCAACTGCAGCCCGACCTTGACGGCGACTTCGGCCAGCCTGTCGAGCTTCACCGGGTCGATGGTTGCCGAGACGCCGCGCGAATGTGTGGTCATGATCCTGCCTGCCATGTTTTTGGGGTCTGGTCCTTACATAGACCGCTGCGCCTGGCCTTTCCACCGCGATCGACTGGGCCTCCAAGCATGATCGCGAAAAGTGCATGGCGGTGTTCGGACAAGATCATGCTCAAACGAGCTCAGGCGGCGCTGTCGAGCGCCCGGATCTGCGCCATGGTCGCTTCGATCTCCTCGCGGACCCAAGCCTTGAAGTCGCGCACCTTTCGGCTTTCGCTTTTGGTGGCCGAGGTCACCATCCAGTAGCCGATCCCGCTTTCAGCTCGCACCCCGAAGGGGGCGACCAGCCGGCCATCGGCCAGCGCATCGGCGGTCAGCAATTGCCAGGCGAGCATCACGCCATGGCCGGCGATTGCAGATTCCAGGCAGAGCATCGGATCGGTGAAGCGCGCGCCTTTTTGGAAAGTGACCGGCTCGACGCCGGCCGCCTTGAACCAGCTATCCCAGCTGATCATTGCCCGCTCGTCGGTGATGGCGCAGGTCTGCGCCAGGTCCTCGGTCGACTTCAGCTTGGCCGCGATCGCTGGTGCGCAGACCGGAAAAACTTCCTGCGCCAAAAGCAGTTCCGCGTTTACTCCCGGCCAAGCGCCGTCGCCCATCCGAATCGCAATGTCGATATCGGAATGGTCGAGATCGGCGAGCCTGCCTGAAGCGTCTATGCGCAAGAGCACGTTGGGATGGCGGGCAAAATGCCGCGACAGCCTGGGCAACAGCCATTTCGAGGCGAAGGCGGGCGCCACCGACACCACCAGGGTGCATTCCGTTGTCTCGTCGGCCAACGCCACCGCTTGCGCAAGCTCGCGGAAGCCGGCGCTCAGCCGGGCCGTGAAAACGACCCCGAATTCCGTCGTCACGAGTCCGCCGGACGTCCGCTCGAACAGCGCCTGCCCCAGCTGTTTTTCCGTGCGCTTGATCTGCTGGCTGACGGCGCTGACCGAGACATTGAGTTCGGCAGCCGCCGCGCCAAGCGATCCAACGCGGGCAACGGTTTCGACGGCACGCAAGCCATTGAGGTGGACACGGTTCAGGATCGTCATCCAGTTTTTCTAAACTTGCTGGTCTCAAATCTCAATTGAAACGTGCCAAAGAAAAGCGGATTCTAGCGAGGCAAACCGGGCTTTGGAGCAGGTCGATGAAGATTTTCTCTTTGCTGAAGGGGCTTTCCGGCGCTGAGCCAAGACAGGCTTGGCAGGAGGACGGCGAGATCGCCCGCTGGACGGTCGATCCTCTGTCGCATCCGGTGCTGGACGCCATGTCGGAGCGCGAGCTCGGCGATATGCCGTTCCGGCTCACGGCCGGCCGCACGGTGTACGAGACGGCTTGCCGCTGAAGGCGGCCAAGCCGGCCTGGCCCAACGCAATCGCATTGTTTCGCACGTGCACACATTTATGCTGCGCTGCAATGAAAGCCGCTTCGCCATCTCCCTTGCGCCTTGCCCTCGCCGGCATGACGGCTCTCGCCGTCGCCATGGGCATCGGCCGCTTCGTCTACACGCCGATCCTGCCCGGCATGATGGAAGAGTTGCACCTGACGCCGGCAGACGCCGGCTGGATCGCTTCCGCCAACTATCTCGGCTATCTCATTGGCGCGCTCGCCGCGGCCGGCGGCTGGGCGCATGGCCGCGAGCGTCTGCTGATGTTCGCAAGCCTTGCCGCGAGCGCCGTGCTCGCGGCTCTGATGGGACTGAACGAGACGATGGCCGCTTTCCTCGCCATTCGTTTTCTCGCCGGCCTAGCCAGCGCCTTCGTCATGGTTTTCATGTCGTCAATCGTCTTCAGCCATCTTGCAAAGGCAGGCCGTGGCGACTTGCAAGCGCTGCATTTCGGCGGTGTCGGCCTGGGCATTGCGGCGTCCTCGGCGCTGCTGGCCACCCTCGTCACGGCCCATGCCGGCTGGCCCGCGGGCTGGCTATGGTCGGGAGCAATTTCCGCTGTCGGCCTGCTCCTCGTCGCGATCCTCGCGGGCTCCGCCACGCCCGCCAATGGCGTCGATGGGCCTGAACCGGCGTTGCCGAAGGATAGATCGCTGACGAAGATAATCCTTGCCTATGGGCTGTTCGGCTTGGGCTATGTGGTGACGGCCACTTTTCTGGTCGCCATCGTTCGCCAGGACGGCGGCGGACGTGTCTTCGAGGCCTCGGTCTGGATGATCGCCGGTCTTGCCGGCTTCCCCTCGACCTGGTTCTGGCAAAAGCTCGCCGGCAGGATCGGGCTTTATACGGCCTATGCCGTGAGCTGCATGGTCGAAGTGGTCGGCGTCATCGCCAGCGTCGTCATCAAAGGTTTCAGCGGGCCGCTTTTGGCTGCTATATTGCTCGGCGGCACGTTCATCGCCATCACCGCGTTCGGCCTGCAGGCGGCAAGGCAGCTTGCGCCGCAGGCGCCGCGCCGCACCTTCGCGGTGATGACCGCCGCCTTCGGCCTCGGCCAGATCATCGGTCCGATTGCCGCCGGCTTGCTCGCCCAGGCCTCGGGCAATTATGTGCTCGCCTCGACGATGGCGGCTGCCGCTCTGCTGGTCTCCGGCGTCGTTGCCTGGTCGGCTGCACCAAAATCGCCATGATTTGTGGTCTTGTTCGGTGCCGGGCGCCGGGCCGGGCATTTTCTTTCCCAGTAATGTGTGACCTTATGCCCGCCGAACAGCAACGCCGCTGATTTGCGGTCAGACCGAGGAAACCCGCCACAGTGTTCGTATCCTTCTTCCCGCAGCCGAAGCTTTTCTTCACCTCGGCCGCCCTCTGGAGCCTTGCGGCGATCCTGTTCTGGTTCTTCGGCGGCGAACAGCTGGGCGCCATCCTCGGCATGCCGCCGGCGGCTGCGGGTGCGCCGCCCATCATCGGCATCGCGGTTCTATGGTCGAAGCCGTTCTTGTGGTTCTACATGTACTTCGTGGCCTGTGTGGCGATCTTCTACGCGTTCTGGAGCTGGTATGCTCCGCATCCGTGGCAGAACTGGTCGATCCTGATGACCGCCGTCATTCTCTTCTTCATCTATTTCAACGTGCAGGTCAGCGTCGCCGTCAACAACTGGTACGGACCTTTCTTCGATTATGTCCAGGGGCTGATGTCGGGAACGACGCCATCGACTGACATCGAGTTCTACAGGGGGTTGGCCGACTTCTCCTGGCTGGCGCTGGTCGGCATGAACGTGCAGGTGGTCAACGCCTTTATCGTCAGCCACTGGATCTTCCGCTGGCGCACGGCGATGAACGACTACTTCATGGCGAACTGGGGCCGGCTGCGCCACATCGAGGGCGCTTCGCAGCGCATCCAGGAAGATACGATGCGCTTCTCGCAGATCATGGAGGACCTGGGCTCGAGCTTCGTCCAGTCGATCATGACCCTCATCGCCTTCCTGCCGGTGATGATCCAGCTGCAAGCGCACATCACCGAGTTGCCGATCCTGGGCGCGGTGCCGCAGCCCCTGGTCGTTGCCGCGCTGGGGTGGTGCATATTCGGCACGGCCTCGGTGATGCTCGCCGGCATCAAGCTGCCGGGCCTCCAGTTCCGCAACCAGCGCGTCGAGGCCGCCTATCGCAAGGAACTCGTCTACGGCGAAGACCATCCCGACCGGGCGCAGCCGGCGACGACGACGGAACTGTTCGACAATGTGCGCCGCAACTACTTCAGGCTCTATTTCCACTACATCTATTTCAACGTCGTTCGGTACACCTATCTGCAGGCCGACAACATCTTCTCGCTGCTGATCCTCGGGCCCTCGCTGGTTGCGCACAAGATCACCTTCGGTGCGCTGAACCAGATTTCGAACGCCTTCGGCAAGGTGACGAATTCGCTGCAGTTCCTGTTGAATTCCTGGTCGACCATCGTCGAGCTGCAGTCGGTGCACAAGCGCCTGCGCGCCTTCGAGGCGACGCTGGAAGGCGAGCCGCTGCCGGACATCGACCAGCGTTATCTCGCGCGGCAGAGCGCGGAGGATCCGGCCTGAACTCGGAACAATTGCAGAGCGCCTTTCCGTCCGGAATTGCGCCCAGGCAAGAGATTGGAAGTGGGCGGCTCAGCCGCCCACGGCAACCCGTGCATCGCCGCCGCGCTGCCGCTCGATATAGTCGCGGAAGCTGATGCATTCGACCTGCTCCATGACGCAGACTTCACCCGCAAAGCGCTCCAGCGCGTTCCAGTAGGCGCCGGCATTCATCTGCGTGAAGTGGAAGCCGAGCTCCAGCGGAAGTCGTTTGCCGTTGTATTGCGCATCGAAGGCTGCGCGGAACGCCCGATAGGCGCGGTCGGCGAACTCGCCCGCCATCGACGGCTTCTCGAAGCCGCCCGAATGGCGGACATAGAGGTTGTAGTCCATCGCTACCACCGGCTTCGACTTCGGCCCTTCCGGAATCTGCGGCAATGCAAAGCGGGTGGTGCCGTTCTTTGCGCGCGGCAGGGCAGGGCCGTTCGAGACACCGCTTGCGTCATATTGGAAGCCGGCCTCGGGCAGCGCTTCGTAAAGCGCCTTGCCGGTCGAGAGGTACGGCGCGCGAAAACCGATCACGGCATGGCGGGCGAATTCACGCCAGCCAGAGGGCTCGGGCGAAATGCCGTTGATAGCATAGGCATTTTCGAGGACGCGGCGGAACGCCGAGAACTCTGCTAGCCAGTTGGCCTTGCTCCAGCCCTTGCCGTCGAAATGTCCGCAGGCATGACTGCCGATGTCGTGACCTTCGGCGGCCGCGAGCCGGATCTGTTGCAGCCGGTCCGCGACATCCTGCTCCGAGGCGGCGAAGCCGATATTCGATTTGCCGGCACCCTTGCCGGGCGCGACGTACTCGGCGCGCGTTTTCGGCGAGAGCAGGAAGACGCAGGACAGAAAATACGTGAAATGCGCGCCGGTGCGCTTTGCCAGCGCGCGGCTGCGCTCCCATTGCGAGATCTCGCGTGCGCTGTCGAAGGAGATAAGCACGATCTGCTTTGGTTTCGCCGCCATCGGTTTCGGCGGATCGGCAAGCCCCGTGCCAACGGAGCCAAGCCAGGCGAGGCTGAACGCAAGGGCGCGGAACGAACGTGGCACTGGCAACCTTTTGGGCAACCTTTGGGGCTGTAGGAAAGCCGTCTATCGCCCAAATGTAGCATCGATGCGTTCCGGCAAGGCCTGTGGGGCACTGGGAGCCTCCGCCGATTTTCCGGCGATCCCCCTTCCATGCCGACGAAATTTCGCTAAAACGCGGGGCTCAAGAAGCGCTCCGTTCCGGGGCCGCAATGGTTTTTGATTGATGTCGGACGACAGTTTTATCCGCGAAGTCAACGAAGAGATTCGTCGCGAGCAGGCGCAGGCGCTGTGGGACCGCTTTGGTCCGGCCCTGCTCGGTGCCGCGATCCTGATCGTGGTGGCGACTGCCGCCTTCGTCGGCTACCGCTACTGGGACGAGACCCGCGCCAACCGGTCGGGCGATGCCTTCTCGCAGGCGCTCAAGCTCGCCAATGACGGCAAGAACGACGAGGCGATCGCCGCTCTCGATCAGCTGGAAAAGGATGGCTATGGCGCCTATCCGCTGCTCGCCCGCATGCGGGCGGCGACCGTCAAGGCCGACAAGGGAGACGTCGACGCCGCCGTCAAGGATTTCGATGCGGTCGCGGCCGACAGCGCAATTCCCGCAGGCATCCGCGACATGGCGAGGCTGAGAGCGGCGCTGCTGCTGGTCGACCACGGCTCGTTTGCCGATGTCTCCAGCCGTGTCGAGGCGCTCACCGCCGACACCAATCCGCTGCGCAGCTCGGCGCGCGAGGCGCTCGGCCTTGCCGCCTGGAAGGAAGGCAAGTCGGCGGATGCGCTGAAACTGTTCGACCAGATCGCTTCGGATGACGGCGCCCCGCGCAATGCGCGCCAGCGGGCGCAGTTGATGTCCGAGCTGATCCGCGGGTCGGGCAACGCTTCGTGACCCCGGATGACGTTCAAAGTCGCCATCATCGGCCGGCCTAACGTCGGCAAATCGACTCTTTTCAATCGGCTGGTGGGAAAGAAGCTGGCGCTTGTCGACGACACGCCGGGCGTGACGCGCGATCGTCGCGTCCATGCCGCCAAGCTTTACGATCTTCACTTCGACGTCATCGACACCGCCGGCTTCGAGGATGCGGCGGCCTCGACGCTGCCCGGCCGCATGCGCCAGCAGACCGAGATCGCCATCCGCGAGGCCGACCTGATCTTCTTCACTGTCGATGCCAAGTCGGGCCTGATGCCCGACGACCGCACCTTCGCCGACGTGGTCCGCAAATCCGGCAAGCCGGTGGTTCTGGTGGCCAACAAGGCGGAAGCGCGAGGCGCGCAAGGCGGCATGCTGGAAGCCTGGGAACTCGGCCTCGGCGAGCCGATCCCCGTCTCGGCCGAGCATGGCCAGGGCATGCCCGATCTGCGCGATGCGGTGATCGCGGCACTCGGCGAGGAACGCGCCTTCGGCGAGGACGCGCAACAGCCGGGCGATGAGATCGCCGTGAGCGAGGTGCTTATCGGCGAGGATATCGCCGACCCCGACGCCGAGCCGGCCTATGACGAGACCAAGCCGCTGCGCATAGCCGTGGTCGGCCGCCCCAATGCCGGCAAGTCGACGCTGATCAATGCGCTGATCGGCGAGGAGCGGCTGCTGACCGGACCCGAGGCCGGCATCACCCGCGATTCCATCTCGGTCGACTGGGACTGGCGTGGCCGCCGGATAAAGCTGTTCGACACCGCCGGCATGCGGCGCAAGTCCAAAGTCCAGGAAAAGCTCGAGAAGCTTTCGGTGCAGGATGGCCTGCGCGCCATCCGCTTCGCCGAGATCGTCATCATCGTGCTCGACGCCACCATACCCTTCGAGAAGCAGGACCTGCAAATCGCCGACCTGATCATTCGCGAGGGCCGCGCGCCGGTGATCGCCTTCAACAAATGGGACCTGATCGACAACCCGCAGGAGCTTCTGGCCGAGCTGCGCGAAAAGACCGAGCGGTTGCTTCCCCAAGTGCGCGGCATTCAGGCGGTGACGGTCTCTGCCGAGACCGGGCGCGGCCTCGATCGGCTGATGGACGCCGTCATCAAGACGCACAAGGTCTGGAACAGCCGCGTCTCGACCGGCAAGCTCAACCGCTGGCTGGAAGGCATTCTGGCGCATCATCCGCCGCCCGCCGTCGCCGGCCGCCGGCTGAAGATCAAATATGTCACGCAGGCAAAAACCCGGCCGCCGGGTTTCGTCGTCTCCTGCTCGCGCCCGGACGCGATGCCGCAATCCTATGTCCGCTACCTCTCGAACAGCCTGCGCGAGGCTTTCGACATGCCCGGCGTGCCGATCCGCATGGCGTTGCGCACCTCGGAGAATCCTTTCGCGGGTCGGGCGAAGAAGCGCTGAGCCCTTTGTGGGAAAGGGTCGGCAGCGCCCCCTCCCGTCGTCATCCTCGGGTCTGCGCCGTGTCGCTTCGCTCCTTGCTCCGCTCGAGGATGAAGAATGGCGTGGAATCCTACGCGACCGCTCGCAACCCCTCGCCGAAACGCGCTCCCTCCGGCAGCGTATCCAGCGCCGCCTCCAGCAATATCTCTGCCAGCCGTGCCGCCACCGGATCGAGCTCGGCATCCTTCTGATGCAGATGCAGCGCCATCGTCGGCAGGGGCGGCAGCCCGAGCACGCCCGGCGCGACCGCCCTGACAGTGGCCGGCAGGCCGATATCGGTGCGGATCGTCAGCCCGAGACCCGCGGCGACCGCCGCCCAGATGCCGCCGAGGCTGGGACTCGAGAACGCCATGCGCCAGGCGAGGCCGGCGCGGTCGAGCGTCTCGGTCGCCACGGTGCGCAGCAGGCATGGCGCCTCGAACAACACCAGGGGCAGCGCTTCACCATTGTGGCCGGCTTGCATCGGTTTCGCCGGGCCGATCCAGCGCGCCTGCACCTCGGCGACATGCCGGCTGTAGGGCAGGATCGTGCCGTCGTGCCAGGCCAGCGCGATGTCGAGGCTGCCTGAGACGACGCGCTCGGCGAGCTCATGGCTGCGTCCGATCCGCGCTTCGATCCGGACCTTGGGATGCGCACAGGCAAAACGGCCGAGCACCTCCGGCAGCACGGCCTCGCCGAAGTCTTCCTGCAGGCCGAGCCGCACCCAGCCTTCCAGCTCGACGTCGCGGATCGCTGAGGCCGCCTCGTCATTGAGCTCGATGAGACGCCGCGCATAGCCGAGCATCGTCTCGCCGGCTTCGGTAAGCGCCAGGCCGCGCCCCGCCTTGCGGAACATCGACGTCGCCGCCTGTTCTTCCAGCTTCTTCAGCTGCGCGCTGACGGCAGAGGTCGAGCGGCCGAGCCGCTCGGCCGCCTTGGCGAAACTGCCAAGCTCCATGCCGGTGACGAAGGTCCTGAGCACGTCGAGGTCGAATGTGACGCGTCGCATGAGATTGTCCTTATTTTCAGGATTATCGATCAAAAACTTGCTGATTTTCTGGATGAAGCTATGGCGCTACATCCGATCGGTCAAGACCGATGGACCGGCGCAGAGGGAATACGAGATCATGTCCGCCATCGTAACTCGCAACGATTGCCGGCGGCCCGCGGCAGGCGCCGCCGCTTCGGCTGGCCGCGCCTTCGGGCCCACCCATCGATGGAAAGTGCTCGGCATCGGCGTCGCCGCCAATGCCGGCTTCTCCGCTACCTTCTCCGGCATCCCGGCGACGGCTGTGGTGATGCGCCAGGGTTACCATCTCGACAATGCCTCGCTCGGCGCTGCGCTCGGTCTGCTCGGCCTCGGCGTGGCGCTCAGCGAACTGCCCTGGGGCGTGCTTACCGACCGCTGGGGCGACCGCCGCGTGCTGCTGACCGGGCTCGGCGCGACCGCCATGTGGCTTTTTGCCATGGCAATCCTCGTCGTGCCTACGAAAATAGCCGCTCCCAGTGTCGTGCTGCTTTCGGCCAGCCTGCTCGTTGCCGGCCTGCTCGGCGGCAGCGTCAACGGCTCCAGCGGCCGCGCCATCATGGGCTGGTTCGGCGAAGGCGAGCGCGGCTTCGCCATGAGCATCAGGCAGACGGCGGTGCCGCTTGGCGGTGGGCTCGGCGCGCTCGTCCTGCCGTCGCTAGCCTTGGGCTTCGGCTTCGCCGCCGTCTTCGGCCTGCTGGCGGCTCTCTCCGCGCTCTCGGCTTTCTTTGCCTGGCGCTGGCTGCACGAACCGCCGACGCAAGGCGACGCGCATGCCGCCGCCGTCACGAGCGGCCCGGCGCCGCTGCGCAACATCGAGGTCTGGCGCATCTCGGCAGCTATCGGCCTGCTCTGCTTCCCGCAGGTGGCGGTGCTCACCTTTGCCTCCGTCTTCCTGCACGACTTTGCCGGCACGGGCACATGGGTAACCAGCGCCACCCTCGCCGCCGTGCAGACGGGCGCCATGGCGATGCGCGTCTGGAGCGGTCGCTTCACCGACCGCCACCGCAACCGAAGGCCGTTCCTGAGGTTCTGCAGCGCGCTGAGCGCGCTGGCCTTCCTGGTGCTATGGATTCTGGCCATCGCTGCGGCCAGGCAGCCGTCGCTGCTGTTGCTCCTGCCCCTTATGGTGATCGTAGCCGGCATCTGCGTCTCGGCCTGGCATGGCGTTGCCTATACCGAGCTTGCGACACTTGCCGGTGCCGGCCATGTCGGCACCGCGCTCAGCCTCGCCAACACTCTGGTCTTTGTCGGCTTCTGCCTTGTGCCGATCGCCATTCCCTGGCTTCTGCTTCTCTTCGCATGGCCGGACGTGTGGCTGGCGGCGGCGATCTGTGCGGCGATCGCATGGCCGATCTTTCTGCGCACGGCCTGACGTTTTCGCCGGTTTTCTACAGCTGGCGGAGGCCGGCTTATCTGCAACATGAAAAAAACACGATCGGTGCCGTTAACCCCCCATCAAGGTTAATGCTTCATTTTGGCTCTCCGGGGTCAGTAGCGTTTCTGGAGAGTTCCGTGCATCGACGCGTTCTTACGCGGCTCGTCGCCGCCGCCGTTGCGAATAAACGTTCCTTCCTTCCTCCTTTGGTTCTGGGGCTCGGCTTCTGGGTCGGCTTTCCGTCCGTCGTCGCTTACCAGGATATGGCAAGCCTCGTGTCCGGGCTGGAGTCGCCCAGCCATCGCTGGAATGCCTATGTCGAAAAATCCGTCGCCGGCTCGGTGCACGCCGCCGAGATGCCGTTCGTCGATTCGGCCGCCACGGGCTCGATCTCCGGCTCCGGCGTGGACCTGCCTGGCGTTGGCACGGTGGCGCTCCGCGGCAAGGGCAATGTCGCCGGCGCTACGCCCGATGAGGACCGAGTCGTGCGCGCCGACAAGAAGGGCCGCCTCGTCCAGGTGTCGCCGGTTGCGCCGCCGAAGAATTTCAGCGCCGGCTCCATCTTCGAGCGTACCTCCTCGCTGCTCCGTCCGGCGATGGACAGCGGCCTGAAGCTGACTTTCGCCAAGCCCGGCATCAAGGGCAAGGAAATCCAGATCGCCCAGGCCTTCCACATCCGCGAGGACAAGAAGCCCGATCCGGATTTGCCGGCGGCTCTCATCGCTCTCGTCAACAACGACAAGCCGGATATCCTCGCCACCGCCTATGCCCAGTCGGCGCCCGACTATGCCAAGGCCTCGCCCTTTGAGGCTCTGCTGCAGGACGATGCGAATGACGGCCGCTTCATCCCGCCAATGGGCAAGGGGGATCACGCCTGGATGCAGAATCCGCTGCCGGCGGCCGTCTTCTCCAAGCCGGAACAGGAATGCCTCGCCAAGGGCATTTATTTTGAGGCGCGCAGCGAACCGGTGCGCGGCCAGGCCGCGGTGGCGCAGGTGATCCTCAACCGCGTCCGCAACCCTGCCTATCCGAAGACGATCTGCGGCGTCGTCTACCAGAACGACAACTGGTTCAACCGCTGCCAGTTCTCCTTCGCCTGCGACGGCAGGAAGAAGCGCATCAACGACGCGGTCGCGTACAAGACCGCCCAGGATGTCGCCATGGCGGTGACCGCCGGCAAGATCTTCATCCCCGAGGTCGGATCCTCGACGCATTACTACGCCAACTACGTCCATCCGGGCTGGGCGCGCGCCATGCAGCGCATGACCAGGATCGGCCTGCATATCTTCTATCGCACCTATGGCGGCGGCTGGAGCTGAGCCGTTTAGGCGGCTCGAACTGAGCCGCTTGATCGGCACCCTGCGGCGACGCTCTTTCTCGCTTGCTGCGCGCATCGATCGGAGCGGCTTGCCTCCCGGATTCGCGCCGAGTCCTCGCACAGGCGTGACGGGCACGATGTCGCACCCGGATAAGTCGTTGATTTGAAACGGGAAAATACATCGCTTTGAAGTTCGGCCCGTGGCTTGACGGGCGCGGACCCGCTAACTATGTTGCCGGCGACTTTAGAAGCGGACGGACGGTGATCGTCTGCCCGGGCAGGGGGGTTGCGATGGCCGACAAAAACGGGCCAGACGGAACCGGAGAAACCGGCCGCGGCAGGCAGCCAGAAGCCACCATCCGCGACGACGAACTTGAGCGCCGCCGGCGCGAGCTTGAAGCATCGCTTGCATCAAGACGCACGGACCGGCTCGAGGGGAAAGACGAAGCGAAAGCTGCGACCGGTTACGGTCAGGCCCTGAAACTGTCCAGCGAGTTCATCGCCGGAGTGGTGGTTGGTGTCGGCCTGGGCTGGATCATCGACCGCTTGGCGGGAATCGCGCCCTGGGGTCTGATCGTCGGCCTGCTGCTGGGTTTTGGCGCCGGTATACTCAATGTCCTGCGTTCGTCGGGACTTGCATCGGAATTCGGCCAGGGCGGCAAGCCGCCCGAACCGAAGGACTGAAGTAAGGCGCCGCAAGGCGCGAAAGAAACTTAAGAAGCCGGTTGTGGCTTTGACGGGGATTTAAAGTGGCTGCTGCTGACCAGGTCGATCCGATCCACCAGTTCCAGATCCATCCGATCATCCCGCTTCATATCGGCGGCTACGACATTTCTTTCACCAACTCCGCTCTGTTCATGGTCGTGACGATCGCCGTCGCTTCCGCTTTCCTCTACATGAGCACCGCCAGCCGCGCCCTCATTCCTGGCCGCCTGCAGTCGGTCTCGGAAATGGCCTATGAGTTTGTCGGCAACATGCTGCGCGATGCGGCGGGCAAGCAGGGCATGCAATTCTTCCCGCTGGTGTTCTCGCTGTTCATGTTCGTGCTGGTCGCCAACCTGATCGGCCTGTTCCCCTATTTCTTCACCGTCACCAGCCACATCATCGTCACCTTCACGCTGGCGATCCTGGTCATTGGCACCGTCATCGTCTACGGCTTCGCCAAGCACGGCCTCGGCTTCCTCAAGCTGTTCGTGCCGCATGGCGTGCCTGGCTATCTGATGCCGCTGGTGGTGGCGATCGAAGTCATTTCCTTTGTCTCGCGTCCCGTCAGCCTCTCGGTTCGTCTTTTCGCCAACATGCTGGCCGGCCACATCACGCTGAAAGTGTTTTCGGGCTTCGTCGTCAGCCTCAGCGCGCTGGGTGCGGTCGGCATCGCCGGCTCGGTCCTGCCGCTCGCCATGGCGGTTGCCCTGACGGCGCTGGAACTGCTGGTCGCCTTCCTGCAGGCCTACGTCTTCGCCGTGCTGACCTGCATGTATTTGAACGACGCTCTGCACCCGAGCCACTGATCGATTTTCACCGGCGCCCCGGCGCCAGCATACCCAACGTACCAACCGCAACGATTACGAAAACCACAGGAGTTTTGAAATGGACGCAACTGCAGCAGCTGCTATCGGCGCTGGTATCGCCTGCATCGGCATGGGCGGCGCCGGCATCGGCCTCGGCAACATCTTCGGCAGCTATCTCTCGGGTGCGCTCCGCAACCCGTCGGCCGCTGACGGCCAGTTCGGCCGCCTGATCTTCGGCTTCGCCGTGACCGAAGCGCTGGGCATCTTCTCGCTCCTCATCGCGCTGCTGCTGGTCTTCAGGTAAGAACCACGCGCTGACGAAAGGGGCCGCATGGTGCGGCCCCGCCGTATGGACAGGGGAATGAGATGTTCGTGACATCTGCCTTTGCGCAAGAATCCGCGCCGGCCACGGCCGAGGGCGACACGCATGCGGGCACCGCCGTGCCTGCCGAGGAGCATGGCACGTTCCCGCCGTTCAATGCCGAGACCTTCCCGTCGCAGATCCTGTGGCTCGTCATCACCTTCGGGCTCTTCTATTTGTTCCTGAAGCGGGTTGTGATGCCGCGCATCGGCGGTATCATCGATGTCCGCAACAATCGCATCACCCAGGATCTCGACCACGCCGCCAGGCTGAAGGGCGAGGCGGACGCTGCCGTTGCCGCCTATGAGCAGGAATTGGCGGAAGCTAAGGCCAACGCCAACAAGATCGGCCAGCAGGCGAGCGACGCCGCCAAGAGCGAAGCCGAAAGCACGCGCAAGAAGCTCGAGGCGGAACTCGAGAAGAAGCTCGGCGAAGCCGAGGCGAGCATCGCCTCGATCAAGGCCAAGGCGATGAAGGAAGTCGGCACGATAGCCGAGGACACCACGTCGGCCATCGTCGAGGCGCTGGTCGGCGGCAAGACCGACAAGGCCGAGATTTCGGCCGCGGTCAAATCCGCGACCCGGTGAGGAGGCCATCATGGACGCCACATCACTTGCCACGCTCTGGGCCACCATTGCCCTGATCATCTTCCTCGGCGCCGTCATCTATCTGAAGGTGCCGGGCATGCTCGCAAAGTCGCTCGATTCCCGCGCGGCCAAGATCAGCAGCGAACTCGAGGAAGCGCGCCGCCTGCGCGAAGAGGCCCAGCAGCTGCTCGGCCAATACCAGCAGAAGCGCAAGGAAGCCGAGAAGGAGGCCGCCGACATCGTCGCCGCCGCCAAGCGCGAGGCCGAGCTCCTTGCTTCCGAGGCGCATAAGAAGACCGAGGACTACGTCGCCCGGCGCACGGCGCTTGCCGAGCAGAAGATCAGCCAGGCCGAACGCGAAGCGATCGGCGAGGTGCGTGCCAGCGCCGTCGACATCGCCGTCGAGGCCGCCCGTGCGCTGCTCGCCGCCAAGGTCGACGCCAAGGCCGGCGCCGATTTGTTCAAGTCGGCGCTGCAGGACGTGAAGGCCAAGCTGAACTGAGCGGCTCTGCCGTTGCTGACATGAAGCCGCCTGGGCAACCCGGCGGCTTTTTTGTTTTGGGCGCGAATAATCTTCCCCCTTGAGGGGGAGATGTCGCCGAAGGCGACAGAGGGGGTCGTTGCGCGTAGAGCTCAACCCCTTGTACGACCAAAGACGACATCGGCGCGTCACGCGCGACGACCCCTCAGCCTGCCGGCCATCTCTCCTGAGATTAATCTATTCCCTCGAAGCTCTCTTCCGCTTCCGCCACCTCGACGCCGCCCAACCGGAACGGCGCGAACGACGCCCTGTGCAGTCGCGCCACCGGGCCATGCGCCTCGATCGCGGTCCGGTGGCGGACCGTCGCGTAGCCCATATGCATTTCGAAGCCGTAATGCTCATGATGGCCGCCGCAGCCGCACATCATGCGGTCGCGCATCACCTTGGCGATGATCGAGGCGGCGGCGATAGACTGCGAGCGCTGGTCGCCCTTGATCAGCGCGCGGCCCTCGCAGGTGAGCCCTGGCGGCACGTCGCGACCGTCCGCCAGCGCCAGTTTGGGCGGCAGCGACAGGCCAGCGGCGGCGCGGCGCATCGCTTCCAGGCTGGCTTTCAGAATGTTGCTGTTGTCGATGCCTTCGGCGCTGATCGAGGCCATCGAGACGCTGAGCGCCGAGCCCAGGATTTTGAGGAACAGCGCCTCGCGCTGCAGATGGGTGAGGCGCTTGGAATCGTCGAGCCCTTCGGGAATGTTGGCCGGGTTGAGCACCACGGCCGCGGCCACCACCGGACCGGCAAGCGGCCCGCGGCCCGCCTCGTCCATCCCCGCTACCGGCCACAGCCCCTCGGCCATCGCTTTCGTTTCAATCGAGAAGTCGGGCTTCTCGACCATTTCGAAGAGAAGCGGAGAATCGGAACGCGCGCGAGCCATGGTGCGGCGAGGTTCGCATCGGCTCCGATTCTCCGCAAGTCCCTCCGGGTCGGATGGGGCGTCGGACCGGGAGGGCACCGTCTCACGGCCGGGGGACTGGGCCGGACGGGATTCTTGAGCAATTCCAGGAAGAGTGCGTAGCGGGCCTTCCGTACGAAGTTACATCAAAACAGAGGGTTAGCGGATCGCAATCCGGGCGCAAAAGTCTGCCTCCGGAGTTGCCTTGGCGCCGGCCTTCGCGGCGGCATCGTCTTCACAGCAGCATCAACTGCTCGCCGACGCCGGAGCCTGCGACGAATTGGTCGGTCCGAAGCTGCCGCCGCTCGGCATTGAGGCCGAGCCGCTTGGCGGCGATCTCGAAGCGCCGGCCGATCTGCCAGGCATAGGGTCCGGCGCCCTTCATGCGCTTGCCCCATTCCGAATCGTAGTCCTTGCCGTCGCGCATCGAGCGGATCAGCGAAATCACATGCCGGTAGCGATCCGGATAATGGCGCAAGAGCCAGTCCTTGAAGATCGGCGCCACCTCGAGCGGCAGACGCAGCACGACATAGCCTGCCTCCCTGGCGCCGGCGGCGCGCGCCGAATCGAGGATGCGCTCCATCTCCGGATCGGTGAGGCCGGGAATGATCGGCGCCACCATCACCGAGGCGGGGACGCCGGCATCCGAAAGCTGCCTTATCGCTTCCAGCCGCTTTGTCGGCGTCGAGGCGCGCGGCTCCATGGTTCTCGCCAGCATGCGGTCGAGCGTCGTCACCGACAGCGCCACCTTGGCGAGGCCGCGTTCGGCCATGCGCGACAGGATGTCGATATCGCGCGTCACCAGTGCCGACTTGGTGACGATGCCGACCGGATGGCCACGCGCCTCCAGCACCTCCAGGATCTCGCGCATGATCCGGTATTGCTTTTCGATCGGCTGGTAGGGATCGGTGTTGGTGCCGATGGCGATGGTGCGCGGCTGGTAGCCGGGCTTCGACAATTCCCTGTCCAGCATACGCGCCGCATCGGGCTTGGCAAAGAGCTTGGATTCGAAATCGAGCCCCGGCGACAGGCCCATGAAGGAATGCGTTGGCCTGGCAAAGCAGTAGACGCAGCCATGCTCGCAGCCGCGATAGGGATTGATCGAACGATCGAAGGAAATGTCCGGCGACTCGTTGCGCGTGATGATGGTGCGCGGCTTCTCGACCTGCACCTCCGTCTTGAACGGCGGCAGTTCCTCCAGCGAGTTCCAGCCATCGTCGAACACATGCCGGCTGACCGGCTCGAAGCGGCCGGACGGATTGATGCCCGCGGAGCGTCCGCGATTGCGGTCCGGCCGCACGCGCATGCCGCTCTGTTCTATCATTGCATTTGCCATCTCGGCTCTGCCTGCTCCGAAAGCGGCAATGTCGGCGCGCACGATCTGTTCCATTTTCGCCCTCTCCCAGGGACTGTCGGCAGGCTGTCGAATCGCTCTGTTCATGAAACTATTCCTATTTTACCAATGAGAACAAAGCAAGAACTTTCTCGTTCAGAAAGCGCAACTGGCGCAGCGCCGCGCTTTCCGCTATTCGGCTAAAATGCTCAGCGTCCTCATCGAAACCAGGAACGACGAAGAAGGCCTTGCCCGCACGCTGGCCTCGTTGATCGGCGGCGCGGTCGAGGGCGTCGTGCGCGACGTCATCGTCTGCGACACCGGCTCGACCGACCAGACGCATCGCGTCGCCGAGCATGCCGGCTGCCACCTCGTGGCCGGCGGCATCGCAACGGGCATCGGCCAGGCCAAGGGCGACTGGCTGCTGCTTCTGGAACCCGGCGCCCGGCTCGCCGAAGGCTGGATCGACGACGTCGTCGCTCACGCGGCGAGGCAGACGATGCCGGCGCGTTTTTCACGCGCCCGCGGCAATCGCATGCCGTTTCTGGTCCGGGTTTTTTCGGGCAACCGGGCTCTGGAGGAAGGGCTTGTCATCAGCAAGCGCCAGGCCACGGTGCTGGCGAAAAGCGCCCGCAGCGCCGAAGCTCTGGCGCGCGGCCTCGCCACCAGAAGGCTGAATGCCGAAATCTGGGTGGCGCCGCCGAAGTGAGCGCATGCCCTCCTTCTCTCCAGAAGGCGAGAAGATAGAAGAGGTCGCCAAACTTTTGCCGGCCCATTCTATTGTGCATTGCACAAAAAACTGCGGTGAATTAGCATCTGCTTGAAGCGGGACAATCGGGATTGGGTGACGATGAAGCGGCAGACGGCTGGCGCTTCGATGGACGCCATGCATACGAGGAACCCGATGAACCTTGGTACTCCAGATAATTCAGGCGCGGCCAACCTCGAGGCGATCGCCCGCAATGGCAGCCTGTTCAGGCGCATCGCCGTGCGCATCCCGACCTATCTGAAAGATCTACGCGAAAATCCGGCCTGGCTGCCGATGTTCGTGCTGGCGCGCACCATGCCGGGGCGCCGCATGCACTGGCTAGGCGCCAGACGCGTCCGCCCGCTCGACAATGCGGGAGAGACGATGTTTGCCGGAGTCGATCGCGAGGCGGTGGTCGCGGCGCTTCGCTCCGATGGACTGTTTTCGGGGTTCACGCTGCCGCCGGCGATCCATGAGGAGATCGCCGTTTTTGCGCAACGCACGCCCTGTTTCGGCAATTTCGACCGCCGTCTCGAATTCATGCCGGGCGACCATGCCGAGGCGGAGAAGCGTTTCGGCCGCTCGCAGCTCAGCGGGCATTATTTCGAACGCATCCTCGATTGCCCGGCGGCGCTTGCCATCCAGCGGGATCCGCTGCTCCTCGAGGTCGCGCAGCACTATCTCGGCGGCCAGGCGAAACTGATCACGACGCGCGTGTGGTGGAGCTTTCCGACCGGCAAGGCCTCGGATGCCGACAAGAATCTCGCCTCGCTCGGCAAATACCATTTCGATCTCGACGATTGGCGGATGCTGAAATTCTTCTTCTATCTGGTGCCGGTCGACGCCGGCACCGGCCCGCATGTCTATGTCCGCGGCAGCCACAGGCGCCGCGCGCTCAAGCACCAGCTCACGCTTCTGGTCGGCCACCCCGCGGAAGACGTGCTGGACGTCTACGGTCCGGAAAGCCCTGTGACGCTGACGGGCGAGGCGGGCCTCGGCTTCGTCGAGGATCCGTTCGGCTTCCATATGGGAACGGTGCCGACGCATACGCCGCGGCTGATGATGGAAATCGGCTTCGGCGTCTCGCGGCCGTCGCGCCGCCGCTTCCACGGCGAGCCGGTCATCCGCTGAGCCGGACGGGGCCGCTACTCCAGCTTGCCGCCGCGCCTGAGGTGCTCGTCCAGCCGCGGCATGATCTCGACGAAGTTGCAGGGCATGTGCCGGTAGTCGAGCTGCGCCTTGATGATGCCGTCCCAAGCATCCTTGCACGCGCCGGGCGAGCCCGGCAGCACGAAGATAAAGGTGGCGTTGACGACGCCGCCGGTCGCCCGGCTCTGGATCGTCGATGTGCCGATCTTGTCATAGGAAATCCGGTGGAAGACTTCCGAAAAGCCGTCCATGCGCTTTTCGAAAATCGGCTCCAGCGCGTCCGGCGTGACGTCTCGCCCCGTGAAGCCGGTGCCGCCCGTGGTGATGACGACGTCCACCGTTTCATCCTTCGACCAGGCGAGCACTTTTTCGCGGATCTTCTCGCGGTCGTCGGTCACGATGTCGCGAGTGGCCAATACATGACCAGCCTTTGCGATGCGGTCGGCCAATATCTGCCCCGATTTGTCCTCGGCTAGGCTGCGCGTGTCGGAAACGGTCAGCACCGCGATGCGCACCGGGATGAAGGGGCGGCTTTCGTTGGCCATCAGTCGGTCTCCATGCTGCGCGTCGCGGCCACGAACCAACCGGGATGGCGGCGGCGGATGTCGATCGCCGCGCGCTTGGCGACATTGCCAGTCTCGAACAGGCCGAAGCAGGTAGCACCGGAGCCCGACATGCGGGCAAAGGCGGCTCCCGCTTTCTTCAGCGCCTTGAGCGCATCGCCGATCGCCGGTTGGATGGCGCGAGCGGCAGGTTCGAGATCGTTCCGCGTCGTGTCCAGCCAATTGCGTATGCCGTGAAAATCGAGGCGGCCGGGCAGCGGCGGCAATGCCTCATTGTCAGATTTGGAAAGCGCTTTGAACACTTCGGGTGTCGAAACGGCCACGCCCGGGTTGACGAGGACCAGCGCCAGCGCCGGAAACTCCGTCAGCGGCGAAAGTGCATCGCCAATGCCGCGCGCAAGGAGCGGCCTTGCCTTGAGGCACATCGGGAGATCGGCGCCGAGCGTCAGCCCGATCCGCGCCAGCCCCGCCTCCCCGATGTCGAGCTTCCAGAGGCGCGAAAGGCCGTTGAGCGCCGCCGCCGCGTCGCTCGAGCCGCCGCCGACGCCGGAAGCGACCGGCAGGTTCTTTTCCAGCCGGATGGCGACTGGTGGCGTCTGTTGCGCGCCGGCTTCCCGCCGCAGCGCGTCGCGCGCTTTGAGTACCAGATTGTCGCCATCGATTGGCACGCCGGCGGCGAAGGGGCCAGACACCGAAAACGCATCGTCTTGCGCCAGCTCGATCTCGAGCCGGTCGCCGAAGCGCGTGAACACGGCAAGGCTATCGAGCAGGTGGTAACCGTCGGCGCGCCGTCCGGTGACGTGCAGCGCGAGGTTGATCTTGGCAGGCGCAAGCCATGTCTGGGACTTGGCCTCTGCCTCCAGAATGTCGGCTGCTGGCGAGATGGTGTTCAGTCCTTGGCCAGACGGTACTCGCCGGTCTTCGGATCCTTGACCAGCGTTCCCATCGTGCCGTTGGCCGCCTGCTTCTCGGTGCGCCGGATCTTGGCCGTCACGCGCTCGGCCTCGCGTACGAAAGCGCGATAACCGAAATAGGCGGCGGCGCCGACGACAACGAAGAAAATGATCTGCGGCATCTCACAACTCCTCCCGCGTTCTCGCGGCAAGGCCGGCCGGATGGGTCGGTCAAGCGGCCATGCTAGACGCAATCATGGCTTTTTCAAAGCCCGAAGCGCGCCCACAGCGCGCGCTCTTCCGCCGCATCGATGACGCCGCTGGCCGCGGCCGCGGCGATGTCCGGCGCCGAAAAACGCGATCCGAACAAGCCGAAACGGCCGAAAAGCCCGCGCGGCGCGGTGATCAGCCTGAGCTGCGTCTTTTCGCCGAAACGGGTCTTGAGCACGCTGCGCATGTCGCCCAGCGCATCGACGAGGCCGAGCTCGAGACCCTTTTTGGCGGTCCAGAACAGTCCGGTGAACAGATCCGGGTCGTCCTTGAGCTTGGTGCCGCGCCGTTCCTTGACGAGATCGATGAAGGTCTCGTGCACTTCGAGCTGCAAGGCTTTCAGCCGCTCGACGTCTTCCCTCTTTTCCGGCTTGAAGGGGTCGAGTACGGCCTTGTTCTGGCCCGCGGTGTGGACGCGCCGCTCGATGCCGATCTTCTTCATCAGCTCCGGGAAGCCGAAGGAGGCGGAGACGACGCCGATCGAGCCAACGATCGAGGAAGGGTCGGCGAATATCTCGTCACCGGCGATTGCGATCATGTAGCCGCCGGAGGCCGCCACATCCTCGACGAAGACGAGCACTCGTCTATCCTTCTCTGCCGCCAGGTCGCGGATGCGCTTGAAGATCAGCCGCGACTGCACCGGCGAGCCGCCCGGCGAGTTGATCGAAATCGCAACCGCCGGCGCGTCGAAGCCGAACGCTTTCTCGATGAGCCCGGCCGTCGAGGCGAGCGACAGGCTTGGCCGAAACTGGCCGCCGCCGGGCATGATCGTGCCATGCAGCCTGATGACCGGAATGGTGACGACTGTCGAGCGCCAGGATTTCGGCAGCAGGCGGTTGAAGAAGCGTTTCACGAAAGCTTGTCTCCACAAGAGATGCTAGAGCAAGGTCAGACCTCATCCTTGCTCCCGGGCATGTAGGAATTCGCCGCGCAACGGCAATGCCGCATCGCCGGCCTCTGATCAATCGCCGAACAGCGACGCCAGCCCGTTGTTGATCATTTCGGTCCGCTCCGTCGGCTCGTTGCCGGATGCGCCGTGCAAGGTGAGCGGAGGCCGGATCGACAGTTTTCCGCGCGCGCCGAGCACCGCCCTGACGACGATGCGGATCGCCGCCGCGTCTGGGCGCGGGTGCACGCAGAGCATCTCGGCATCGCCGAAGCGGCCTTCCATCGCATCCAGGATGGCGACAAGCTGCTCCGGCCGCGCAATCGCGGCCAGTCCGCCGCGCGGCTTGACGACGGCGGCCGCACTTCTGATCCAGCGCTCGAACAGGCCGTCTTCCGTGACATGCGCTTCTCTGCGCAGCGCGTCCGGCGTGGCGCGGTCTTGCGCCGCGTTGAAGGGCGGGTTCATGACGACGAAGTCGAACGAATTGTCGGCAAGTCCGGCTCCGTGCCGTGCCCGTCCCGCAAGCGTGACGTCGGCCTTAAGCACCGAGGCGCGGTCGCCGAGATGCGCGTTCCCGGGGTGGGCAAGCGTGGCCGCGGCAAAGGCCGCCATCTCCGCGGAACGCTCGACCAGAACCGCGTGTGCCAAAGGGCAGCGCGACAGCACGGCGAGCGTCGCCGCACCGGCGCCCGCGCCGAAATCGGCGAGCCGGCCGGAAAAGCCGGATGGGACGGCAGCCGCCAGCATCATGGCGTCCATGCCGGCACGGTGGCCTTGTCGCGGCTGCACCAGCCAGAAGCGCCCGCGATGGAAGGCGTCGACCGTGTGGGCCGGCGTGTCCGGGGCGAGGGCGGTTGATGCTGCCATTATTGCCGGCGGATCTCGTTCTCGATGCCGGCATCCTTCAGGATGCGCCGTGCGGCATCGGCTTTCTCGGCATCGACCATGACGCGCCTGGGCAGGATGCCGATCGATCCGTCGAGCACGCTCATGTTCTGGTCGGCGACGAAGCAGGCGATGCCGGCGTCGCGCATGAGCGATTCGACGAAGGAGATGAGGACGGCGTCGTTGGTGCGGACAAGCTCGATCATGGAATGAAAATCGCAGGTTGCGGCGCTCATGTAAACGCCGGGGCCGCCCAGCGCCAGCCAAACCGCGCCAATTCGCCTCTTGCCGTGCGCGGTTGTGCCGACCTAGAGTCCCACCGGGACCAGGGTGTTGTCGGGCGCGTCAATGAGACGGGAGTGATCGTGGTGGGTGTCGTTCTGAATATCGAAGGCAAGCGGGAACCTGCTTCCATCCAGGATCTCATCGACCTGACGGCAGCCGACATGGGACGCGTCAACGAACTGATCCTGTCGAAGGCCGGCTCCGACGTCGAGATGATCCCGGAGGTCGCCAACCACCTGATCTCGTCCGGCGGCAAGCGGCTGCGGCCGATGCTGACGCTCGCCGCCGCCCAGATGTTCGGCTATGCGGGCGAGGGGCACGTCAAGCTCGCCACCGCAGTCGAATTTATGCACACCGCGACGCTGCTCCACGATGACGTCGTCGACGAGAGCGCGCTTCGCCGCGGCAAGAAGACGGCGCGCATGATCTGGGGCAACGAGGCGAGCGTGCTGGTCGGCGATTTCCTGCTCGGCCAGGCTTTTCGCATGATGGTCGAAGTCGGCTCGCTGGAGGCTCTCGACATCCTGTCGAGCGCCGCCTCCATCATCGCCGAGGGCGAGGTGATGCAGCTTGCGGCTGCCAAGAATCTGGAGACCACCGAGGACGAGCACTTCGCCGTCATCAAGGCCAAGACCGCCGCCCTGTTCTCGGCCGCCGCCGAGGTCGGTCCGGTGATCGCGCTCGCTTCCCGCACCGACCGGGCGGCGCTGCGCTCCTATGGCATGAATCTCGGCCTTGCCTTCCAGCTCATAGACGACGCGCTGGACTATGGCGGCTCCAGCAAGGATCTCGGCAAGAATGTCGGCGACGATTTCCGCGAGGGCAAGGTGACGCTGCCGGTGATCCTCGCTTATCGGCGGGGCACCAAGGCGGAGCGCACCTTCTGGAAGCGCGCCATCGAGGAAAATGCCGCCGACGATGCCGGGCTCGAAAAGGCGATCGGTCTGATGACCCGCCATGGCGCCATCGCCGATACGATCGGTCGCGCCCGTCACTTCGGCGAGATCGCCCGCGACGCGCTCGCGCCGCTGGAGGCGACGCCGCAGAAATCGGCGCTGATCGACGTCATCGATTTCTGCATCAGCCGCGTCAACTGAGCGCCTGTCGGTTCTCTTCGGCGTCCGCCGGGCGGGCATCTCTGATTCCCGCTCTGGCCGTCTCGACAAACGGCAGCTCAGCAAATTATCTATAAAACATGGCCACCACAGAGGACACGATCGCCGTCCGCATCAGCAAGGAACTGGCGGACCGCATCATTTCGGGCGTTATCGAGCCCGGATCGCGGCTGCGCCAGGACCATGTCGCCGAGGAATTCGGCACCAGCCACGTGCCAGTGCGCGAGGCTTTTCGCCGCCTCGAGGCGCAAGGTCTGGCGATCAGCGAGCCGCGCCGCGGCGTGCGTGTGGCCGCTTTCGACCTCGGCGAGGTCAGGGAAGTGGCCGAGATGCGCGCCGCGCTCGAAGTGCTGGCGCTGCGCCACGCTGCGCCGCATCTGACGCCGGCGATCCTCGACCGCGCCGAGGAGGCGACCAAGGCGGGCGACAAATCCCGCGATGTCCGCTCCTGGGAGGAGGCCAATCGCACCTTCCACCGCTTGATCTTGACGCCCTGCAACATGCCGCGCCTGCTTTCCACCATCGACGACCTGCATGCCGCAAGCGCGCGTTTCCTGTTCGCCGCCTGGCGCTCCGAATGGGAGACCCGCACCGATCAGGATCACCGGGCGATCCTGAGCGCGCTGAGGCAAGGCAACACGGAATCGGCTGCCGCCACGCTCGGCCGGCATGTGCAATGGATCGGCCAAAAACCGGTCAAGACCGCTTCCGGCAGGACTCGCGACGCCTTCGCCATTGTCGGCTAACGCGAGAACCCAGACACAGCTGCCTTTCTGCGCTCAATGGCAGTCAAATGTCGGTTTTGGGCGCCCCGATTGCCCATGAATGGCTCAGCCTCATTGCCCTCCGCAAGGCAGCGCTTGCCATCTCCGCAAAAATATGGATTCGATAATAGATCGATTGCAGGAATTATCTATAATTTCAACTCAACCAGGGACCTCACCGTGACAAACATCGCCGTTTCGACCCGCCAGTCTTCCTTCAGCCCGCTCCAACTGCACAGCCGCTCCGTTGCCTGGCAGTTCGGCGCCGTCGTCCTCGGCTCGCTGTTCCTGGCGCTGTCGTCCTACATCGAGGTGCCGATGGTGCCGGTTCCGGTGACCATGCAGACCTTCGCGGTGACGCTGGTCGGTGCGCTCTATGGCTGGCGCTTCGGCGCGCTGACCATCACGGCCTGGCTTGTCGAGGGTGCCGCCGGCTTCCCGGTTCTGGCCGGCGGTGCGGCCGGCGTGCAGCATTTTATGGGCCCGACCGGCGGCTATCTCTTCTCCTTCCCGATCGTCGGTGCGATCGTCGGCTGGCTGGCCGAGCGCGGCTGGAACGGCAATCGGGTGATGCTTGCCTTCGCCGCCATGCTCATCGGCAATCTTCTGTGCCTGGTTCTCGGCACGGCCTGGCTTGCCGCCATGATCGGCGCCGAGAAGGCCATCACCTTCGGCTTCCTGCCCTTCATTGTCGGCGGCCTCCTGAAGTCGGCGCTGGGCGCCGCAACGCTGAAGCTCTTTTCCACCTATCGGGCCGAACCGCGCGACCGCTCGTCAAAGACGCAATGACCGTCAGGCTGCGCGCCCATCATCTGCTCTGCCTGCTGACCTATGTCGGCAAAGGCTACTCGCCCGCTTTCACCGCCAATTACGACAAGGTGGTGAAGCGGCTGGGCGACGGCGAGGCGGTCCTGATCGTGTCGGGGCCGGACGACATCTGCACCCCGATGCTGGTCGAGCCCGAGCCGCACTGCCTGGGCGAAGGCGCCGCCGAGCGCGACGGGCTCGCGGCGCGCGACGTCGGCGCTCTCCTCGGCCGGTCCGTCCAGGCCGGCGACCGGCTCGTGTTGGATGCCTCTAGCCTGGCGCCGATGCGCAAGGCGTTTTCCTCCGGCCTGACGCGTCAGGCGTGCACGGGCTGCGAATGGTCCGACCTGTGCAGCGCGGTTGCCCTCAGCGGATTCCAAGATACGCGTCTTTAGGCGGCGCCGTCTGCGGCTTCCCGCGCCGGACTTTTTGGACGCACGCCGTATTTTTTAAGCCCGATGATTGCATTGTGATTCGCTGCGGATTGAAGCCTGACCCCAAAAAGGCCATGCTTTGTCGGGAAAACATCGACTCTGTGGGCGGTCCGCCAAGGGGGGATCGCGTCTGGCTGAAAGGGATACAATGCGGCAAGGACGTGCGCGCTGGCTGACGAGGCTGGCATTTTTAACGGGTGTGGCGCTGTCGGTGCTGCCTGCCCATGCCAAGGAAAACTCCCAACCGGTCCAGATCACGTCCTTTTCGGGCGCCTATCTTGCCGCCCATATTGCCGAAAGCGACAACGATCTCGACAATGCCATCGCCTATTACAAGCAGGCGCTGGCCTTTGCCCCCAATGACACCGAGCTGCAGCAGAGCCTCATGCTGGCGCTGGTCGCCCAGGGCCGCTTCGAGGAATCGCTGGTCTATGCCGACAAGCTCAAGGAAGTTCCCGATGTCGAGCGCTTCTCGCGTCTGGCGCTTGCGGTCGATTCCTTCCACAAGAAGGACTACGCCAAGGCTCAGTACTGGCTGAAGCTGTCGCTCGAATCCGATCTCGACCGGCTGCTCTCCGGCGTCATGGACGGTTGGGCCAAGGAAGGCGCGGGCGATGCCTCCGAGGCGATGGCTTCGATCGATAAGCTGAAGGGGCCGGACTGGTTCGGCCTGTTCAAGTCCTTCCATCGCGCCCTCATCGCCGACGCCGCCGGCCTTTCCCCCAAGGCCGATGAGATCTACGCCGCCACCCTGGCCGATACCGCCGCCGGCGGCTCCGCGCCCGAGACGTGGATGCGCAATGCCCAGGCCTATGCCTCGTTCCTCGCCCGCAAGGGCGACAAGACTAAGGCGATGGCGGTGCTGAACCAGGCCGAAGCCTTCGCGCCTGGCAAGCTCGAAATCACCACGCTGCGCGACAGGATCAGCAAGGGCGACAAGATCGAGCCCCTGGTCGCTACCCCGGCCGACGGGGCCTCGGAAATCCTGCTCGACCTCGCCACCGCGCTCAACCGTGGCGGCGGCGAGCCTTTCGTGAGGCTCTATCTGCAATATGCGCTGGCGCTGAAGCCGGACAGCGACGCCGCCCTCGTGCAGCTCGCCGCCGTCGCCGAGCAGCTGAAGGACGGCGAAGGCGCGATCGCGCTCTATCGGCGCATTCCGGCCTCCTCGCCATTGAAGGAGCTTTCTGAGCTGCAGCTTGGCCTGAACCTTGCCGACATCGACCGTCACGACGAAGCCATCGCGCATCTCAAGGGTTATGTCGATGCGCACCCGACCGACATGCGCGGCTACCTGGCGCTTGGCGGCGTCTACTCCTCGAAGGAGGACTACCGTTCGGCTGCCAATCTCTACGACAAGGCGGTCGAACAGCTGAAGACGCCGACCGCCGCCAACTGGAACATCTTCTACCAGCGCGGCATCGCCTATGAGCGGCTGAAGGAATGGCCGAAGGCCGAGCCCAATTTCCGCAAGGCTCTGGAGCTGCAGCCCGACCAGCCGCAGGTCCTGAACTATCTCGGCTATTCCTGGGTCGACATGAACATGAACCTCAAGGAAGGCCTGGCGATGATCCAGAAGGCCGTGGATCTCAGGCCAAGCGACGGCTACATCGTCGACTCGCTTGGCTGGGCCTATTACCGCCTCGGCCGCTTCGACGACGCCGTGCGCGAAATGGAGCGCGCCGTGTCGCTGAAGCCCGAGGATCCGGTTCTCAACGACCATCTGGGCGACGCCTATTGGCGCGTCGGCCGCAAGCTGGAAGCGACCTTCCAGTGGACCCAGGCACGCGACCTGAAGCCGGACCCGGATGTGCTCGCCACCTTGCAGCAGAAGCTGCTGAAGGGCCTGCCGCCGATCGAGTCCAACACGGCGCAGGAAACGCCGAAGGTGAAACCGGTCCCGCCCGCGGCGCCGAAGGGCTGAGGCGCACATTTCTGCAGTTTGGCGGGGCCCTTGGGGGCCCCGCAACGTTTCAAAACATCTTGCGGTAGACGACGAACCCCGAGCGCTCGCCGATCCTGTCATAGAGCTGCATGGCGGTGTGGTTGGTCTCGTGCGTCAGCCAGTAGACGCGACCCGAGCCCGCGGCTTTGGCGCGCTCGTAAACGCCTTCGACCAGTGCCCGGCCGACGCCTTGGCCGCGCGCGGCTTGCGAGGTGAAGAGATCCTGCAGATAGCAGTTCGGCGCGATCGCCGTGGTCGAGCGGTGGTAGAGATAGTGGACGAGGCCGAGAAGCCTGCCGTCGCGCTCGGCCACCAGAGCATGCACCGGCTCGTAGGCGTCGAAGAAGCGCGACCAGGTCATCTGGGTGATCTCGCCGGCAAGCGCGGTCTCGCCCGAGCGGCCGTAGAATTCGTTGTAGCCGTCCCAGAGCGGCAGCCACTGCTCGTAGTCCTGCTGGGTGACAGGGCGGACGGTGAGTTGACCAGGCATGGCGGGAACCTTTGTCGTTGCGGCTCACCGAAGCAAACGGCCCGCGTGAGCGGCCTTCAATGGGCCAGCCGCCGGCAAAGCGTTCAACCTCTCCTCGATGCGGCGCCGTGCCTTGACGCTTGCCGGCCCGGCAACTAGGGAAAGCCCACTCCCAGCGCTTTCCGAGGCCGCCGTGACCGTCGAGATCCCTGCCCACATGCATCCCAGCCGCTCCTTCCAGGGGCTGATCCTGACCTTGCACAACTACTGGGCAGCTTACGGCTGCGTCATCCTGCAGCCCTACGACATGGAAGTCGGCGCCGGCACCTTCCACCCCGCCACCACCTTGCGCGCGCTCGGCCCGTTGCGCTGGAACGCGGCTTACGTGCAGCCGTCGCGCCGGCCGAAGGACGGCCGCTACGGCGAGAACCCGAACCGGCTGCAGCATTACTATCAATATCAGGTGATCCTGAAGCCGAACCCGCCGAACCTGCAGGAACTCTATCTCGGCTCGCTGGAAGCCATCGGCGTCGATCCGCTGCTGCATGACATCCGCTTCGTCGAGGACGATTGGGAAAGCCCGACGCTGGGTGCCTGGGGCCTCGGCTGGGAGTGCTGGTGCGACGGCATGGAAGTGTCGCAGTTCACCTATTTCCAGCAGGTCTGCGGCATCGAATGCGCGCCGGTGGCCGGCGAGCTCACCTATGGGCTCGAGCGTCTCGCCATGTATGTGCAGGGCGTCGACAATGTCTACGACTTGAACTTCAACGGCCGCGAAGGGCCTGAGAAGGTCACCTATGGCGACGTCTTCCTGCAGGCCGAGCAGGAATATTCGCGCCACAATTTCGAATTCGCCAACACCGCGATGCTGCTTCGGCATTTCGAGGACGCCGAAGCCGAGTGCAAAGCGCTGCTCGCTGCCGGCGCGCCGGCGTCGAACGACAATTTGTCGATGCACAGTCTGGTTTTCCCCGCCTATGACCAGTGCATCAAGGCAAGCCACGTCTTCAATCTGCTTGACGCCCGCGGCGTGATTTCCGTGACCGAGCGCCAGAGCTACATTCTGCGCGTGCGCAACCTTGCCAAGGCTTGCGGAGAGGCGTTCCTGCAAACGCGCGCGGGCGGCTTGGCGACTTAGCCCAAAGTCACGCTGGCGATCTCGGCGGCGGCTGCCGTCGGCAACGTGATCTGGACTGTCGCGGCATCGATCGTGCGCAGTGCCTGTCGCACACCCGGCATCGAGAATGTGCCATGCATCTGGGCGGCGAAGCAGGCGCTCAGTGCCAGGATCTGCAGGATTCTCGATGCCGTCTTCATGGTTGTTCAGCCAATAGTTCTCCGTCTGAGCGTTGGTCGCTTCAGCACTGTGTTTGGTTCATGGGGTGTCTGTTCTTATGACGGGTGGGCTCGTGTCGTCCCGACAAAGAACTGAAAATTTCCTGAAATAGCTCGAACTGCCGACCGGCAGGCAGGGTGACAGGCGCGAGCCGAGTTGCTATGCCGCGCCGGACCCTTCGCCAGCATGAGCTGACCCTATGCCTGACCTACTCCTAGAACTCCGCTCGGAAGAAATCCCCGCGCGCATGCAGCGCAAGGCGGCTGGCGATCTTCGCAAGATGCTGACCGACGGCTTGGTCGAGGCGGGCCTGACCTATGAGGCGGCGCGCGAATACTGGACGCCGCGACGCCTGGCGCTGGACGTGCGCGGGCTGACGGCGCGCTCTAAGGACATTCTCGAGGAGATCAAGGGCCCCTCGACCACGGCGCCCGAGCAGGCGGTGCAGGGTTTTCTGCGCAAGGCCGGCCTTTCATCGATCGCCGAGGCGCATGTCCATTCGGATCCCAAGAAGGGCGACTTCTACGTCGCCCACATCTCCAAGCCGGGCAGGGCGGCGGAAGAGATCATCGCCGAGCTGGTGCCGGGCATCATCAAGAACTTTCCCTGGCCGAAATCGATGCGCTGGGGCGCGGCCTCGGCCAAGCCCGGCTCACTGCGCTGGGTGCGGCCGCTGCAATCGATCGTCTGCACCTTCGGCCCGGAGACCGAGGAGCCGGTGGTGGTCGACTTCGAGATCGACGGCATCCGCTCCGGCAACGTCACCTACGGCCACCGCTTCCACGCACCGGGCCCGATCACCGTGCGCCGCTTCGACGACTATGCGGCGAAGCTCGAAGCGGCCAAGGTCGTGCTTGATGCCGACCGGCGCAAGGAGATCATCCTGGCCGATGCCCGCAATGTCGCCTTCGCCAACGGCCTCGACCTCGTCGAGGACGAGGGCCTGCTGGAAGAGGTCTCCGGCCTAGTCGAATGGCCGGTCGTGCTGATGGGCGAGTTCGAGCAGGATTTTCTCACCATCCCGGCCGAGGTCATTCGCCTAACCATTCGCGCCAATCAGAAATGCTTCGTCACCCGGCCGCAGGGCGCGGGCGAAGATCTGTCGAACCGCTTCATCCTGGTTGCCAATATCGAGGCGAAGGACGGCGGCAAAGAGATCGCCTACGGCAATGGCAAGGTGGTGCGGGCGCGTCTCTCAGACGCCCTCTATTTCTGGAAGACCGACCAGGGCGATCTGCCCGACCTCGGCACGCTGCAAGAGTCGGCGGCGAAGTTCGAGCTGGATCTAAAGAAGCCGCTCGACCAGCGCATGGCGCGCCTTGACCATCTCAATGTGACCTTCCATGCCAAGCTTGGCACGCAGGGCGCCCGGGTCGAGCGCATCAAGCGCTTGGCCGAAGAATTGGCGCCGACGGTGGCGAAGTCGATCTCCCCCCTTGAGGGGGAGATGGCCGGCAGGGCAGAGGGGGTTGCTTCGGCTGGTGCGACGCATTCTGGCCTTTCGAAGAGGGAAGAGGTTGGCACTCCACGCGAGACGACCCCCTCTGTCGCCTCTGGCGACATCTCCCCCTCGAGGGGGGAGATTACCGCGCTCGTCGCCCGCGCCGCGGTGCTCGCCAAGGCCGACCTGCAGACCGAGGTGGTAGGCGAGTTCCCGGAATTGCAGGGCGCCATGGGCCGCAAATATGCGCTGCTCCAGGGTGAGCATCCGTCGGTGGCCGCGGCCGCCGAGGAGCACTACAAGCCGCAAGGCCCGTCCGACCGGGTGCCGACCGACCCGGTGTCGGTTGCTGTCGCGCTGGCCGACAAGCTCGATACGCTGACCGGCTTCTGGGCGATTGATGAAAAGCCGACAGGCAGCAAGGATCCGTTCGCGCTCAGAAGAGCTGCACTCGGCGTGGTCCGGATCCTGATCGAGAACCGCATTCGCCTCGGACTGACATCGGTCTTCGCCAAGGCCTTTGCGAGCTTCGCCGGCGATGTCGCACAAATTTCGGATCTCCTCGGCTTCTTCCATGACCGCCTCAAGGTATATCTCCGCGAAAGCGGTGCACGATACGATCTGATCGACGCCGTCATCACGCCGCAGTCCGACGACCTTCTGCAGATCGTTCGCCGCGTCGAGGCGCTGGGCAAGTTCCTCGACACGGAGGATGGCAAGAACCTCCTCGCCGGTACCAAGCGCGCCGCCAACATCCTGGCTGCCGAGGAGAAGAAGAAAACACGGGTCGCCGAGATAGTTGAGCCGGCGCTGTTCCGCGAAGATGCGGAAAAGAAGCTGTCGGCCGCGGTGAATCAGGCCGAGAAGGCAGCCGGCCAAGCGATTCAAAACGAAGATTTTTCCGCCGCCATGCTGACGCTTAGCGTCTTGCGTGAACCGGTTGATTCATTCTTTGAAGGGGTTCTCGTGAATGATGAGGATCAGGCCGTGCGCGCCAACCGCCTGGCCCTGCTTGCCCGCATCCGCGCCGCCACCGACCAGGTCGCCGATTTTTCAAAAATCGTCGGCTGACAGCCAGAATGCCGGTCGGAAGCTGAATGCTCCGTAAGGCGCGGGAGGCCGTCGCGCCTACATCGCCTTGCTGAAGCGCGGCGGCGTCGGGGCAGCTTCCGGTTGGACTTCCGGTTGGGTCTCGCCGTCAGACGCCGTTGCCGTCGTAGCGGGGTTGTTCTCGGAAGCTTTGGTATCGCCGTTGGCGGCAGCCTGAGCCGTGCCGTTGGGGGGCGTGGCCGCAGCCGTGCCGTTGGGAGGCGTGCCGGCGGGCGCGGTGCCGTTTGCCGGTGTCGCGGCCTCCTTGGCCGGGGCAGTCGCCGCGGGCGCCGCCGAAGCGCCGCCGACGATGCCGCCGCGAATGATCGTCGGCGCCTGTGCTTGCCTCTGTCCGGATTTCTCCGGGATCGCGGCCACTTTCTCATCGGTGACGGCTGGCAGCGGCTCGCCGAGCGCCACAACTGACGGTGTAGCCTTGCCGGGCTCGATCGCGGCCAGCCTGACAATGGATGGCGTCGAGGTCGCCGCGCCGAGCACGACGATGGACGAAGCCTGTGCCAAGCCGCTCGTCGCCAGAAGACCGATACCGACCGCTCCTAGAGCAATTCCAGGAAAGGGACGTAACAGCTTTCCGTCCGCAATTGCATCAAAGCAAGACATACGCATCACGACAACTCTCCGCCCACCAACCGGAAATCCGCACCCTAGCGTCGGCGAATTGATGCCGGCTTGCGCGGAAACTTAACATTTTAGGGATTGATAAATCGCCAATGCGCGCCCTTGCCCCTGCTGCCATGCCGTATTACGGGACCGGCATGTTCAGGATCGGTGGTGAATTTGGCTGAGATACTTGGCGTCGGCGAGGCGATGGAAAGGGCGCTGGCGCTGCTCGAAGGCGGCGATGTTGTCGCCATCCCGACCGAGACCGTTTACGGACTGGCAGGTGACGCCACGAAGGGGGCTGCCGTGGCGCGTATCTTCGAGGCCAAGGGGCGCCCGCGCTTCAACCCGCTGATCGCCCATGTCGCCAACCTGGCAATGGCGACCCGCATTGCTGCGTTCGATCCACTGTCAACAAAGCTGGCGGAAGCTTTCTGGCCCGGTCCGCTGACGCTGGTGTTGCCGCAGCGCGCGGAAAACGGCATCCATCCGCTCGTCACAGCCGGGCTTGACACGATCGCGCTGCGCATGCCGAGAGGCTTCGGCGGCGAGCTGATCGCGAGATTGGGCCGGCCGCTCGCGGCGCCCAGCGCCAATTCCTCCGGCAGGATCAGCGCCACGACGGCCGAGGCCGTGTCGGCCGATCTCGGCGGGAAGATCAAGCTGGTGGTCGACGGCGGCGCGACGCCCGTCGGCCTGGAATCGACGATCGTCAAGATCGAGGACGGCAAGCTGCGTCTGCTACGACCCGGCGGCATCGCTGCCCGGGACATTGAAGCGGTCGTCGGAATTGAGGTGATCCGCGGCGCTACCGGAATCCAGGCGCCCGGCATGCTCGCCTCGCATTACGCGCCGCGCGCATCGATGCGGCTCAACGTCGGCAAGCTCACGAGCGGCGAGGCGCTGCTCGCCTTCGGCCGCGCTCGCGCTGAAGGCTGGCAGGATGCCGTGGCGCTGCGCAATCTTTCCGAGGCGGGGGATCTGCGGGAGGCCGCCGCCAATCTGTTCGCCTATATGCAGGCGCTCGACCGCAGCGGCGCGCCCACTATCGCCGTCGAGCCGATCCCGGCCGACGGCTTGGGCGAGGCGATCAACGACCGGCTCGCGCGCGCCGCCGCCCCGCGTGACAAGATCGACTGAGCCTATCTCTTTGTTTTGACGCAATTCCGGACGGAAAACCGCTTCACACTTTTCCTGGAATTGCTCTAGGTTTGGGCGCATGAACGACCAGCCCTTCGACCTCGATCCTGCCCTCATCGACCGCTTCGCTGCCATCGTCGGCGACAGATACGCGCTGCGCGATCAGGCTGACATCGCGCCATACATCACCGAACGGCGCGGCCTCTGGCATGGCCGGACACCCCTGGTGCTGAGGCCAGGCAGCGTCGAGGAAGTGAGCCGCATCATGCGGCTCGCGACCGAGACCGGCACGCCGGTCGTGCCGCAGAGCGGCAACACCGGGCTGGTCGGCGCCCAAGTGCCGGACAAGTCCGGCCGCAACATCGTGCTCTCGCTGTCGCGGCTGAACCGCATCCGCGAAATCGATGTCCTGTCGAACACCATCACCGCCGAGGCCGGCGTCATCCTGCAGACGCTCCAGGAAGCGGCCGACGCTGCCGACCGGCTGTTCCCGCTGTCGCTTGCAGCCCAAGGCTCCTGCCAGATCGGCGGCAATCTCTCTTCCAATGCCGGGGGCACCGGCGTGCTTGCCTATGGCAATGCGCGCGAGCTTTGCCTCGGCGTCGAAGTGGTGCTGCCGACCGGCGAAGTGTTCGACGATCTGCGCAAGCTGAAGAAGGACAACACCGGCTACGATCTGAAAAACCTCTTCGTCGGCGCCGAGGGCACCCTCGGCGTCATCACCGCCGCGGTGCTGAAGCTCTTTCCGAAGCCGAAGGGCAGGGAGGTTGCCTTCGCCGGCCTGTCGTCGCCCCAGGCAGCGCTCTCGCTGTTCAGCTTGGCGATGGATCGCGCCGGTGCTTCGCTCACGGCTTTCGAGCTGATCGCCAAAAGGCCTTACGACTTCACGCTTAAGCATGGGCAAGGGATCACCCGACCGCTGGCGGATGACTGGCAGTGGTATGCCCTGATGCAGGTCTCTTCAGGTCGCTCGGAAGAAGATGGCAAGGCGCTGATCGAGGAGATTCTTTCGGCCGGCCTCGAGCAGGGCATCGTCGGCGATGCGGTGGTGTCGGCAAGTCTTGCCCAGGGCGACGCCTTCTGGAATTTCCGCGAGACGCTGCCCGAATGCCAGAAGCCGGAGGGCGCCTCGATCAAGCACGACATCTCGGTGCCGATCGCCTCGATCCCGGAGTTCATCGAAAAGGCGGCCGGCGTGGTCCAGACTGTCTGTCCCGGCGCCCGCGTCGTCTGCTTCGGCCACATGGGCGACGGCAATCTTCACTACAACATCTCTCGCCCGCTGGATTGGCAGGACGAGCCGTTCCTTGAGCTCTACCACCCGATGAACAAGGCCGTGCACGATGTCGTGCGTTCCTTCCACGGCTCGATCTCGGCCGAGCACGGCATCGGCCAATTGAAGCGCGACGAGCTGATCGCCACGGCCCCGCCAATGGCGATCGATCTGATGCGCCGGGTGAAGGCGGCCTTCGACCCGGCCGGCATCATGAATCCCGGTAAGGTTATCTAATTCTTCCAACATCTTGTGGCTGGTCGCATTCCGATAACCATCGGCTCCGATCAGCAAAATTTAACTGACTTTCTTAAGCGCGGCGGTAAGAAGCGAGCGCTAATGTTTCCCGCATAACGAGGCCGGAAGAACCGGCCCGGAGAGAACCGGAAAACGGCCCTCAGGAGAAACAGGAAGGCATTCGATGAACACTGGACTGAAGCCAGTCTGGGCGGGGCGCAACATGCGTCTCGACCCGTTTCGCCTGCCGCAGATGGTAAGCTATGCCACGCGCGACGACTATGGCGATGTAACCTTCACCATCGACCAGCGCGGCGCCGTCATCCGCCGCACGCTGGAGATGAGCGGCGTGCCGGCGATCATCGCGCTGCCCGCCAATGCCTTCCGTGGTGTCGCCGCCCGCGCCATGGAGGATCCGGACGGCAATGTCACCGTGACGCTGGAACTTCTGCACAATGATCCGATGCTGTCGGTGCCGCTTTTGGTCGCCGACGATCTCGACGACGTCGCCGCCGACTGGCGCGCCTGGGCCGACGCCTATCGCCTGCCGATGCTTCTGATCGAGGCCGACGGCGTCGCCCGCACGCTGGAGGAATCGCTGGGCGCCGCAATCAAAGCGCTGCCGCCGCAGGAACGCCGCCAGGGCCGTGTCTCCAACATGCGCCGCCCGCGCTTCCTCGCCCGCCGCAGGACCGGCAATCTCGGCCTGCGTCTCGTCGTCGGCGGTGAGGAGATTATCGCGCGCGAATAGCAGCGACCCTTCCCTTCTCCCCCTGTGGGAGAAGGTGTCGCCGAAGGCGACGGATGAGGGGTTCTCCAGGAAACGCCGAGCTCTCACTCCGCTGAAACACCCTCAACCGTCTCGGCACTGCGCGCCGATCCACCCTCCCACGACAAGGGGAGAAGGAGAGGCGCTACACCAGCGGCTTCAGCACCACCCAAAACGCCCCGCCGATCAGCCCCAGAAAAATCAGCCAGCCGACCTGGTTGTTCGACTTGAACAGCTTCAGGCACTGATCGGGATCGTTGATGTCGAGCCGGATGATCTGGCGCGCCATATGCGCGCCGGCGGCAATCAGCCCGGCCAGCGCCGGCATCGGCACTTGAGCCGAGGCAAAGGCGATGGCGAAGCAGGCAAGCGTGCCGCCATAGAGCCCGGTGAGCCAGGTCTTGGTGTTGTCGCCGAACAGGCGTGCCGTCGAGCGCACGCCGACGATGGCGTCGTCTTCTTTGTCCTGATGCGCGTAGATCGTGTCGTAGCCGATCACCCACAGGATCGAGCCGATATAGAGCATGATGGCGGGGCCATCGAGATCGCCGAACTCGACCGCCCAGCCCATCAGCGCGCCCCAGGAGAAGGCGAGCCCGAGCACGAATTGCGGCCAATTGGTGATGCGCTTCATGAACGGGTAGATCGCGACAATGGCCAGCGAGGCGATGCCGAGCGGAATGGCGAAGCTGTTGAACTGCAAAAGCACCGCGAGCCCGACCAGCGCCTGGATGATCAGAAACGCCCAGGCCTGGCGGCGCGTCACCTGGCCGGCCGGCAGCGGCCGCGAGCGGGTGCGCTCGACCTGGTTGTCGATGTCTTCGTCGACGATGTCGTTGTAGGTGCAGCCGGCGCCGCGCATGGCGACGGCGCCGATGAAAAACAGGAACAGGTACCAGGGCGCGGGCAACAGCGTCAGCAGCGGATCCGTCGGCCGCGGATAGGCGCTGGCCGCAAGAGCCGCCGACCACCAGCAGGGCCACAAGAGCAGCTGCCAGCCGATCGGCCGGTCCCAGCGCGCAAGCTGCGCATAGGGCCACAGCCAGCGCGGCAGCACTCGGTAAACCCAATGGCCGCTCGGCGCGTCCGCGACGCGGCCCTGGGCTGCTTTCGACTGGATCGTTTTCATCGTGCTGGAGTGGCAGCAGCGATGGGCGCCGTCAAGCAGCCGTGTTGTCGCTCAGCCAGTGAAAACATCGTGACTGGCGAACCATGCTTTCGCTGTCTCGATGAAGGCGAGTGCCGCCTTCGATAGGCGCAGGCGCGCGTTGTGGGCGAGGACAAGCGCTGCATGGGAAGCACATCAAGCCCGGCCAGAGGTTGCGCGAGGGCTGGTTCCCCATCGTTTTCCGGAGCTGAGTCGACTTCGGATTGGGCCGGGCGGGGTCGGTTCCCCACCGGCAAATTGCCTCATTGCGTCTTGATGTGGGCAATCTTCCCGTGTGCAATCGCCCTCCGAAACGCCAAGACGCCTTGACCCGTCGCCCTTGGACCAATAGCGGGTTCGGGGACACGATCAGCAAGAGGTGGCCATGAACGTTCTTCTTCTCGGCTCGGGCGGCCGCGAACATGCGCTTGCCTGGAAGATCGCCGCGTCGCCGCTGCTGACGAAGCTCTATGCTTCACCCGGCAATCCCGGCATCGGCCGTTTCGCCGAACTGGTCAAGCTGGACATCGCCGACCACTCCACTGTGGCCGCCTTCTGCCAGGAGAAGAAGATCGACCTCGTCGTCGTCGGTCCGGAAGGGCCGCTGGTGGCTGGCATTGCCGATGATTTGCGCGCCTGGGGCATCCGCGTCTTCGGCCCCTCCAGGGCGGCGGCGCGGCTCGAAGGCTCGAAGGGCTTTACCAAGGATCTTTGCGCCAAGTTCAACATCCCGACCGCAGCCTATGGCCGCTTCGCCGATCTCGCGGCGGCCAAAGCCTATGTCGAAAAGACGGGCGCGCCGATCGTCATCAAGGCTGACGGGCTTGCCGCCGGCAAGGGCGTCACCATCGCCATGACGCTGGAGGAGGCGCTTGCCGCGCTCGACGCCTGTTTCGACGGCGCTTTTGGCGCCGCCGGCGCCGAGGTCGTCGTCGAGGAATATCTGACCGGCGAGGAGGCGAGCTTCTTCTGCCTCTGCGACGGCGCTACCGCGCTGCCCTTCGGCACCGCGCAGGACCATAAGCGCGTCGGCGACGGCGATACCGGTCCGAACACCGGCGGCATGGGCGCCTATTCGCCGGCGCCGGTGATGACGCCCGACATGACCGAGCGCACCATGCGCGAGATCGTCGAGCCGACGATGCGCGGCATGGCCAATCTCGGCGCGCCTTTCGCCGGCATCCTCTTCGCCGGTTTGATGATCACCGACCAAGGCCCCAAGCTGATCGAGTACAACACCCGCTTCGGCGATCCCGAATGCCAGGTGCTGATGATGCGGCTGAAGGACGACCTGCTCGTCCTGCTCAACGCTGCTGTCGACGGCCAGCTCGCGCATATGTCTGCCCGCTGGAGCGACGACGCGGCACTGACCGTGGTGATGGCGGCGAGGGGTTATCCCGGCACGCCGGAAAAGGGCTCGGTGATCCGCGGTCTCGACGAGGCCGCCAGCGACGGCGCCGAAATCTTCCATGCCGGCACCGCCATCAACGGCGGCGCGCTCGTCGCCAATGGCGGCCGCGTGCTCAACGTCACGGCAACCGGCACCACCGTCGGGGAGGCACAAAAAAAGGCCTACGCGGCGATCGACCGTATCGACTGGCCGCAGGGTTTCTGCCGCCACGACATCGGCTGGCGCGCCGTCGACCGCGAGCAGACCGGCAAATAGGACATCTCACCGTTTCACGGAAACGGCGAAATCTCCCGTCTATTTGTTTTGACGCAGTTTCCGACGAAAACCGCTTCACACTTTTTCTGAAATTGCTCTAATCAGGCAGCCTTGCTTTTGCCCGGTCGCGCCCAGGCCGGCAACCAGTCGCCATGCGCTGCAAGCAGGTCGTCGACCAGCGACCAGATCTGATCGAGATCGAGCTCGGCCGCCGTGTGCGGGTCCATCATCGCCGCGTGGTAGATGTGCTCGCGGCTCTCGCTCATCAGCGCCCGCACCGTCAGTTCCTGAACGTTGATGTTGGTGCGGATCAGCGCCGTCAGCTGCGGCGGCAGCTCGCCGATATAGGTCGGCTGGATGCCGGAAGCATCGACCAGGCACGGCACTTCCGCCGCGCAATCGAAAGGCAGCGAGGTGATGCAGCCATTGTTGCGGACATTGCCGTAGATCACCGACGGCTCGCCGGTCCACACCGAGTTCATGATCGAGGAGGCGTATTCCTTCGACTGCGTCACCTCGATCCGGTCGGCCGAGCGGTAGGCCTCCGCCTGGCCCTTCCAGCGCTCGATCTGCTCGATGCACCGCTTCGGATATTCGTCAAGCGGGATGCCGTATTTCTCGATCAGATCGGGGCGGCCTTCCTTGATGAAATAGGGCGTGTATTCGGCGAAATGCTCCGAGCTTTCGGTGACGAAATAGCCGAGCCGGGTCAGCATCTCGTAGCGCACCTTGTTGGGGCAGCGCGGGTTCCAGCCGGGCTTCGGCGCGCGGCCCTCGCGATAGGCGCGGACAAGGTCGGGATAGAGGTCGCGGTAGGAGCCGTCCGGCTGGCGATGCTCGAACTTGAGGTAAAAGGCCATGTGGTTGATGCCAGCTGCGCGGTAGCGGATCTCCTCATAGGGAAGGTCGAGGTCGTGCGCCAGCTCCATCGCCGTGCCCTGCACCGAATGGCAGAGCCCAACCTGTTTGATCTGGGGGAATTTCGCGGCGATCGCCCAGGTGTTGATCGCCATTGGGTTGACGTATTGCAGCATGATCGCGTCGGGGCAGACGGCGAGCATGTCCTCGCAGATCCTCCACAGATGCGGCACCGTCCTCAGGCCCCGCATGATGCCGCCGACGCCGAGCGTGTCGGCGATCGTCTGGCGCAGGCCATATTTCTTCGGCACCTCGAAGTCGGTGACGGTGCAGGGCTCGTAACCGCCGATCTGGAAGGCGACGACGACGAAATCGGCGCCGGACAGCGCCTGGCGTTGGTCGGAATAGGTCTCGGCCTTCGCCTTCACGCCGAGGGTCGCGATCAGCTTGTTGACGACGACGGCGCTCTCTTCCAGCCGCTGCGGGTTGATGTCCATCAAAGCGATCGTCGCGCCCGACAGCGCCGGGCGCTGCAGCACGTCGCCGACAATGTTCTTCATGAACACCGTCGAGCCGGCGCCGAGGAAGGTGATCCTGGGATTTCTTGCCACTGTGAGCCTCCGGAATATGGTCACGCCACGTCGAAGGCGGCCCGGACGAGCCGTTCGGTGTAGGCGGTCTTGGGGTTGGTGAGGACCTCGTCTACGGGCCCCTGTTCGACGATCTTGCCGTGCTGCATGACGATCACGCGGTGGCAGAGCGCCCGCACCACCTTGAGGTCGTGCGAGATGAAGAGATAGCTCAAGCCGCGCTCGTCCTGCAGCTTGCGCAGCAGGTCGATGATCTGCGCCTGGACGGAAAGATCGAGCGCCGATGTCGGCTCGTCGAGCAGGATGAATTCCGGCTCCAGTGCGATGGCCCGCGCGATCGCGATGCGCTGCCGCTGGCCGCCCGAAAATTCGTGCGGAAACCGCGACAGGATATCGCCGGGCATGCCGGCGCTGACCAGCGCCTCGCGCACCCGCTCGATCCGCTCGCGTCGTGTGGCCCCGATCCTGTTGACGACCAGCCCTTCCTCGATGATCTGGCCAATCGTCATGCGCGGGTTGAGCGAGGAGAACGGATCCTGGAAGACGATCTGCATGCGCGAGCGCAGCGGCCGCATCTCGGCGCGCGTGAGATACTGGATCGGCTGGCCATCGAAACGGATCTCGCCGCGCCTCGCGTCGAGCAGCCGAAGCAGCGCCTGGCCGAAAGTGGTCTTGCCGGAACCGGATTCGCCGACCAGGCCCAGCGTCTCGTGACGGCAAAGTTTGAGGTCGAGATCGTCGACCGCGACCAGCTCGCGCCAGTCCGGCTTCAGGAACGTGCCGTGCCGCAGCGTGAAACAGACGCGCACGCCGTTCGCCTCGAGGATCGTGCTGGACTTTTCGGGCAGCGGCTTCGGCCGGCCGTGTGGTTCGGATGCGAGCAGCCGCTTTGTGTAGGGATGCTGCGGATCGGTGAAGAGCCGCTCGGTGACGTTATGCTCGCGCATCTCGCCATGCTGCATGACATAGACATAGTCGGAGAATTTGCGCACGACGGTAAGATCGTGCGTGATTAGAACCACCGCCATCCGCATTTCTTTCTGCAGATTGCGGATCAGGTTGAGGATCTGCGCCTGGACGGTGACGTCGAGCGCGGTGGTCGGCTCGTCGGCGATCAGCACATCGGGCTCGTTGGCCAAAGCCATGGCGATCATGACGCGCTGCCGTTGGCCGCCGGAGAGCTGGTGCGGATACTGCTTGAGGCGTGCTTCGGGTTCGGGAATCTGGACATGCCGCAAAAGCTCGAGCGCTCGCGCCCAGGCCTCTTTGCGGCTCACCTTGCGGTGCACCCTGATCGCTTCGACGATCTGGCTGCCGACCGAATAGATCGGGTTGAGCGAGCTCATCGGCTCCTGGAAGATCATCGAGATACGGTTGCCGCGCAGCTTGCGCCGGGCGCTCTCGGCGAATTTCAGAATGTTCTGTCCGAGATAGTCGACGCTTGACCTCGGCGATACCGTTGCCCGCCGCGACAAGAGCCCCATGACGGTGCGCGCGGTCACCGATTTGCCGGAACCGGATTCGCCGACGATCGCGATCGTCTCGCCGCGATAGAGTTGGAACGAGACGTCCTTAACCGCCTCGACGATGCCGTGCTCGACCTTGAAGGCGACTTCGATGTTGCGGGCGTCGATGACCGGCTGGTCGTGGCGTCCGTCATGGTCGAGCCGGACGGCGGGTGCGAAGGGTTGGGCAAGCGCGATCGTCGTCATTCCTGCCACCTCAATAGGGATCGACGGCATCGCGCAGGCCGTCGCCCAGCGCGTTGAAGGCAAAGACGGTGACCAGCACGAAGCCGACCGGCGACAGGATCCAGGGATAGGTGCCGATGACCGAATAGGTCGCGGTGTCCTGCAGCATCAGTCCCCAGGAGATCAGCGGTGGCTTCACCGCGAAGCCGAGGAAGCCGAGGAAGGATTCCAGAAGCACCACCGTTGGGATCGCCAGCGTCACGGCGACGATCACGTGGCTCATCACATTGGGAAAGATGTGCTGGATGATGATGCGCCGATCGGTGGCGCCCACCGCCATGGCGGCGCGCACATAGTCGATGCGCGCCAGCGCCAGCGTCTTGCCGCGTACTTCGCGCGACATCTGCGCCCAGCCAAGCGCCGACATGACGATGATGACGAAGGCGAGAAAGACATTGGTCGGCGCGGTGACCGGGATCAGCGTCGTCAGCGCCAGGTAAAGCGGCAGTTGCGGGAAGGCGAGCACCAGTTCGACGAAGCGCTGCATCCAGACATCGAACCGGCCGCCGAAATAGCCGGACACCATGCCGACACTGGTTCCGATCACGGTGATTATGAAGACCACCGTCAGCGCGATCATCAGCGAGACGCGCGAACCATGGATGGCGCGCGACAGCACATCACGGCCGAACTTGTCGGTGCCGAGGAAATGCACCGGCTGGCCGTCCATCGAGCCGAAGAAATGCCGGTTCGCCGGGATGAGGCCGAAGAGTTTGTAGGGCGCGCCCTCGACGAAGAAGCCGAGCAGTCGTGGATGATCGTAATCGGGGCCGACGATCGGCTGGAAGGTCACCGGGTCGAGGTCGGTCGATTCGGCCAGCGCGTAAATTCTTGGCCGCGCGACGAAGTTGCCGTCCTTGTCGTGAAAGCTAGCCATCTGCGGCGGCGCGAAGGCGATATCGGTCGCTTTCGGGTCAAGAGGCGCGAGGAATTCCGCGAACAGGGTCATGAGAAGCAGCAGCACGACCAGGCATAGCCCGGCCATGCCGGTCCAGGAGCGCTTCAGCCGGCGCCAGACAAGCGCGATGTAGCTCTCGTTGCCATGCGCGGCCGGAATCGCGGCTCCTTCGGCGGGTGGCGGGGGTGAGGGATCGCGGGCCAGCATCTAGTGCTCCCCGAACTGGCGCACGCGGGGGTCGAGCAGGACCAGCAGCATGTCGGCGATGATGTTGCCGACGATCAGCGTCGCCGACAGAACCATCATGAAGGTTGCGGTCACATAGACATCGCCCACCGCCATCGAGCCCACGATCGCCGGCCCGACGGTCGGCAGCGCGAAGATGATCGCCGTCTCGATCTCGCCGGTCAGCATGTAGGGCAGCACCACGCCTTGATACATGACCAATGGATGCAGCGCATTGGGCACGGCATGGCGCATCACGACGGCGCCGCCAGTCAGGCCCTTGGCTTTGGCCGTCTCGACATATTGCGCGTTGAGCGTGTCGAGCAGGTTGCCGCGCATGACGCGCATATTGTAGGCGAGCCCGCCGAAGGTCGCGATCGCCACCACCGGCCAGACATGCTTGACCAGGTCGAGGAATTTTGCCCACGACCATGGCGCGCCGCCATATCGCGGCGAGAAGAAGCTGCCGATCTCCGACACGTTGAACTGGAAGACCAGCAGGTAGACGATGATCAGCGCCATCAGGAAGCGCGGCACCGTCATGCCGAGGAAGGAGATGGCCGAGAGCGTCGAGTCGATCCAGGAATACTGGCGGGTCGCCGCCCAAATGCCGAAGCTTATGCCCAGCACCGAGGCGAGCAGGTGGCAGACCAGCGCCAGGAGCAGCGTGCGCGGCAGGCGCTCGCCGACCACGTCCGCCACCGGCCTGTTGTAGTAGAGGCTGTAGCCGAAATCGCCGCGCGTGACGATGCCGCCGATCCAGTTGAGATACTGAACGGGCAGCGGCTTATCGAGGCCGTGTTCTTTCCGGTAGGCCTGGGCCTGTGCATCCGCCTCGGCATAGGAGGCGCCGCCCTGGTTGATGAGCTGCGATTTGATATAGTCGGCATAGTCGCCCGGCGGCGCCTGGATGATGGCGAAGGTGACCAGGCTCAAGATGGCGAGCACGGGAAGCGCCGACGCTATGCGCATGAGCAGGAATCGCAACATGGATGGTCGGCTTCCTTTGCTGGCCGGTCGCTCCCTGGGCGCTACCGGAGATTTGGCTTTGTCCGGCCGCGCCAGCTGGCGCGACCGGAGTTCTCTTCGTCAGGGAGGTTAACTAGTTCATCGGCCCCTTGTCTCCGGGCTTGCCGGGAAGCTCGTCGGGGAAGAGCTCATATTTCGCCTGTTTGTCGGCTGCGACGAAGACGCGTTCGCGGATGATCGAATCCTCGGCCCAGTTGAACATGAAGATCGGCGTTCCCTGCGGGATGTTGGAGAAGCGCTTGTTGACGATCAGCGCGCCGGGATATTCCGTCAGCCCGACATTGTAGACGTGCTCGGTCGAGATCTTCTGGAACTTCTTCATCAGGTCGGCGCGCTGGTCGTTGTCCTGCGTCGTGACGAACTTGTTCACGATGTCGACGAGGTCCTTCTCGAACGGCATCAGATCGACTTCGCCGCTTTCAGGCGCGCGATGGTTCCAACTGGTCTTGGGACCGACCGGAGCGAGTTGCTCCGTGTTCTGCACAACGGAGGTGAGCTCCTGGTCATTGCGCCGGATCAGCCAGTCGAAGCGGCCGGAATACTGGATCGCGTCGCGCTGCGTGCCGTTGACCCCGTTGAGCACGACCCTCAGCCCAAGCTTCTCCATCTGCGCCACGACGCCCTCGGCAAGGCTCTTGTCGGTGGTGTAGTCATTGTTGACCAGCATCACGATCTCGACGTTCTTGCCGCCGGCGGTGCCCGCCGGGAAGTTCACGAAGCCGTCGCCGTCGGTATCCTTGAGACCGGCCTTGGCGAGCTCGGCCTTGGCCCCTTGGAGATCGAACGGGTAATAAACCGTCGACTTGCGGTCATAGAAGCTGGTGCCGGAGGAGAAGCCGCCGGGATAGATGGCGGTGAACGGTCCCTTGACCAGCGAGTCGCCGAGCGCCTTGCGGTCGATCGCCATGGTTACGGCCTTGCGGAAATCCTCGTTGCGGTTCAATTCGCGGATCGCTTGGCCTCGCTCGTCCGGGTTGCCCCAGCCATTGGCGGAAAAATTCATACGCAGATTGTAGCCGATGAGCCGCGGACCGAAGGCAAGCCGTGCCGGCGCGTTCTTGTCAGCCGCGCGCTTCAGCGAGGCGACGAAGTTCTCGGGCTGCTCGAGATTGGAGAAGTCGCCCGAGCCTGCGACGGCCTGGACGTCGCGATCTGCCCAGGTCGAGAGCTTGTATTGCAGCTCGTTGAGATAAGGCAGTTGGTTCCCCTTCTCGTCGACCTTCCAGTAGTAAGGATTGCGCCGCATGACGATGATGTCGTCCGGGCGGTATTCGACCGGCACCCAGGCGCCCATCACCGGCATGTTCATGTATTCCGGCGGGAAGGCGTTCTTGAACTGGTCGTAGGTGTTCTTCGAATATTTCGGATGCTGCGGCTTCAAAATGTGCGCCGGGCCGGGGCAGAAGGTGCCGTAGGCCATCGCATAGAGATATTGCCTCGGAAACGCTTCCTTGAACGTCCATTCGACGGTGTAGTCGTCGATCTTCTTGAGCGTCGTGCCGACGCCGAAGGTTTCGGGCGTCGCCCCGTTGAGCGGCGACACGTTGGGGTCGACGACCTCGTCGTCCCAGTAGAACATGACGTCGTCGGCGTTGAAGGGCACGCCGTCCGACCATTTGGCGCCTTCGACGAGATGCATGGTCAGCTTGTGGCCGTCTTTCGACCATTCCCAGCTCTTGGCGAGGTTCGGCAGCGGCTCGGTGTCCTTTGCGTCGACCTGGAACAGCGGCGCGGTGCGTGTCAGACATTCGGAAAGCGCGATGTCGATGCCGCCCCAGCCTTGCGTCTGGCCGGCACCGTAGTTCCAGCCTTCCGGCCTGCCGCCGATGACATGGCGCATCGTGTCACCATAGACGCCGATGCCGTCCGGCATGTTGGCGGTCTTGAAGACCAGCGGTTCCTTGGGCAGCCTGTCCTTGAGCGGCGGCAGCTTGCCGGTCTTGACGTATTTCTCCGTCACCCAGTCCGGCTCGTGGTATTCGGGCAGCGCCTTGAACTCCAGGATGGAGTCGCGCGCCACAGAATGGATCTTGCCTTCGGCCGGGAATGTCGCCGGCTCCGGCGGGATCGTCGGTTCCGAAGCGAAAGCGGTGAGCGCCGGAATAGAAACGCCGAGCACCAGTCCGGCGGCAATGCCAATTCTGTGTAAGTTCCTCATTGTCTCCTCCCAGATGTTTTGAACGTCTGCTGCTTGCCCGCCGCTCGATCTTTATTTTGAGGGCCGTTTCGGCGGTCTGCCTCCTGCAGGTCCGCCTGCCCGAAATCTCAGCCGGCCTGTTTCAGTGCCGCCTTTTCGGCGCGCAGTTCATCGATCGAGCGGACGTTGCGCCGCGCCGCGCCCGCCCATTCGCGGGTCTTGACCTTCGACTTCGCAAGCCGCTCCTTTGCCGCCGGCACGGCGTCGGCATATTGCGGCAGCCAGGCGGCCTGGGCGACGACCATCTCGTCCACCATCTGCCAGACCTCCTCCGGCGTCGACACCGCGCCGACCAGCGGATCGTGCAGCATGGCGAGCTTCAAGAGATCGATGTCGCCGGCGATCGCGGCATGCACCGACATGCGCTGGACGTTGATCGATGACATGCAGGTGGCGGCGCATGGCTCGGGCAGCGTGATGCCGGCGGCCATGTTGATGCCGAACCGATCGACGAAGCCGGGCGACTCGATGATGGCGTCCTGCGGCAGGTTGGTGATCACGCCGTTGTTCTTGACGTTGAAATGGCCGCGATAGACGCGGTTGGTTTCCAGCGCCTCGAGGATGTGGCTGGCATGCTCGTTGGAGCGCCTCGCCGGGTCGATCGGCTTCGAAGCCGCTTCGAGGAACTGTGGATACTCGGTCTCGAACCAATTGCGGGTCTCGGTCGAGTAGCGGAGATAACCGCCGGTCTCGCCATGGATCCAGTCCGACATGTCGATCCAGCGTGTGATCTCGTCGGGGCGCTTGCGGTACCAGGGCAGGTATTCGGACAGATGCCCGTTGCTTTCGGTCGAATAGACGCCGAAGCGCTTCAGCACGTCGATGCGCAGCTTCTCCTGCTTCGAATAGACCGGATGCGCTTCGAAGGCGGCGACCAGCTCGTCCTTGCCGATCGCGCGGCCGTTCAGCCTGAGCTCGATGAACCAGGTCTGGTGGTTGATGCCGGAGCAGACATAGTCGAGCTCCCTGGGCGACTTCGCGCCGAGCACCTCGGCGATCTGTTCGGCGCCGTGCTGCACGCCGTGGCAGAGCCCGACCGTGTCGACCTTGCCGTATTCGATCGCGGCCCAGGTGTTCATCGCCATCGGGTTGGCGTAGTTCAGGAACTTGGCGTCGGTCTCGGCGACCTCGCGGATGTCCTTGCAAAAGTCGAGGATCACCGGGATGTTGCGCTGGCCGTAGAGGATGCCGCCGGCGCAGATCGTGTCGCCGACGCATTGGTCGATGCCGTATTTCAGCGGGATGCGGATGTCGTCGGCATAGGCTTCGAGGCCGCCGACGCGCACGCAGCTGATGATGTAGCGCGCGCCTTCAAGCGCCTTGCGGCGGTCGGTCGTCGCCGTCACTTTGGTGGGCAGCCCGTTTGCTTCCACGATCCGATCGAGAATCGCCTGGATCATCCCGAGATTGTGCTCGCTGATGTCGGTCAGCGCGAATTCGATGTCCTTGAATTCGGGCACGCAGAGAATGTCGGTGAACAGCTTCTTGGTGAAGCCGACGCTGCCGGCGCCAATAATAGCGATTTTGAAGCTCATCACCTTCACCTCGATCCAATCGAATGTTAGGCAAGGAGCAGCAAGGGAGGATATGGCCGCGCGCCGGCAGGCGCGCTCGCCATGTGGAGCCCGAAATCCGGCTCTTTCTCCTCCCGCCCGCTCCTCGACCGCGGGTCTTTCCCGTTCTTGAGTGAGCCGGATTATGCGCTTATTCGCTGGCGCGGCCAGAGAAGGATTATGCTTTCGAGGGTAATTTTGTGCTGCAGGATCTGGTTGCCAATGGAAAGCTGATGCGCACGATTTCGCTGCCGCGCGGGCGCCAGCGCCTGCATGCCATGCCGACCAGCACCGGCTACGAGGTGCGTGAGGACGAGACTTACGACTGGGACGGGCGAAAGCGCGGCCAGACCCCGTTTACCGTGCTCCAGCATACGATCAGCGGCACTGGGCAATTGCGCTATGAAAGCCGCAATTACCGCCTGCAGGCGAACGATACGCTGCTGGTGCTGGTGCCGCACAACCATCGCTACTGGCTGGCCAAGGGCGACCGCTGGGAATATTTCTGGATATCGATGAACGGCGAGGAGGCGCTGCGCGTCCACAAGTCGATCCTCAGCGTCTCAGGTCCCGTGTTCCGGCTGCAGCCAGCGACCATCGATCACCTTGCCGATTGCAGCCTGCGCCTCATCAAGGGCGCCGCCTCGCCGGGCGCGGCCTCGGCAATCGCCTATGAGGCGGCGATGGCGCTTTACGACGATGTCTTCGGCTCGCACGCCTTCGCCGAGAAGCAGAGCGCCATGCAGCCGGTCATCGATCACATCAACTCCAATCTCGACAAGCCGCTGCCGGTGGCGGAGCTGGTCGAAATCAGCGGCCTCAGCCGCGCCCATTTCTCGCGCTGCTTCGCCGAGAGCGAAGGATTGCCGCCGGCCGAATTCGTCCTGCAGCAGCGGCTGCAGCGCGCCGCCAAGTTGCTGACCAAGGCCGATTTCCTGCCGGTCAAGGAAGTCGCTGTTCTGTGCGGTTTCGACGACCCCAACTATTTTTCCAAGGTGTTTCGCCGCTGCTACGGCATCACGCCCACACAGTTCCGCACCACCGGCATGTATGCCAGCCTGGGCAATCATCGTTGACGCTGCCGTTGACTATTGCCTGCGGTGGTCGAGCGTCGTCGATGCAGTGCTGACCGGATCGGCGGCCGCGAAGGCGGCGTCGAGCTGTTCGGGCGTGCGCTGTCCGGCTCGTTTCCAGGCGACATATTGCACGATGCCGAAGTTCGGGCGCTGCGGCACGGTCTTGACCACCGGCATTCGGAATCCGTCGCGGAATTTCTCCCAGCGCGCGCCGAGCACCGCGACCATTTCCTCGATGGTCGGCGGCGTCGCCACATCGGCATAGGTGATGGTGACCTTGCCGGCGAGGCCCGCTTCGCGCGGGATCGGCACCGGGATCGAGGCGAGGTAATCCGCCGGCACGTCGATCAAGCCGCCAAAGGCCCATTGCTGGCGCAACGCATCGGCTTTCATCGGCGCGACGCTGACGTCGATGTCGTTGGGCGTGCCCGGCACGCGATAGGGGCAGCTGAAGCGGCCGCAATTCGCCTTTGCCGCGAACTGCCAGAGCGCGTAACCCTGCCAGTTGCCCATCGGGAAATGCACGTCGATGTCCGGCTTGTAGCGCGCATACCAGAGCGGCAGCCGCGACAACAGCCGGTAGGTGTAACGGTTGTCGGCGATGTACTGGGCGGTCTTGCCGTTCGAGTAGAGCACCGGGAAGCGACCGAGGCGGCGATGCACCTGGCGCACGAATTCTTCCGCGTCCTCGAGCGACATCCATTGCGCGGGATCGATGCCCTCGATGTCGAGGGCAATGAGATCGTCCGGCGCCGGCTCGGCGAAATCGATGAAATTGTTGGCCTGCTCGACCGGATTGCCGGGGCGGGCGAGGTGATAGGCGCCCCATTTCAGGCCGAGCGCCTTCGCCACCACCCTGCGTGTCTGGAAAAGCTCGCGCGTCACCGCATGGCGCTTCCACAGCGCCTTGCAGAGCTTCACCTCAGTTTCGTCGCCGAAGCAGAAATAGGGCGGCGGCAGCCCGTCGGACGCCTTGTTGATGAAGCCGACGATGCGTTTGTCGGTGGCGAGCTCAGCCCAGTCGATGGAGTTATATTCGTAGGCGTCGATCACCAGCGCGCGGTCGAGATTCTTCCACGGCTCGGAGAAATCCGAGGCCTTTGCCGCCGTGCCCAGCGCAACCGCAGCCGCGAGAAGCGCCAGGCGGCGAAGAGGGCGCGCCGGCTTTTTCAATCAGGGTGTCCCCACTGACCAGAGGACGATCCTGAACCGCTATGGTTAAGGAAGTGCTGTCAACCCGCGAGCTGTTCAGCGCCGGAACAGCGACTGAACCTCTCCGGCCGTGGACGACGAAGTCTACGCTTGCAAAATCCGCGTGTTTGACGTTTACGTAAAAAGAAGGACGCAGGCCAACCCCAAGTATGGATGGCCTCGCTTCGGCTACGCGACTACGGTGGGCCGCACTGGAGGAGAAGCAGGCACAATGTATCGCGCACCGGTCGAGGACATCGCCTTCACGCTGAAGCAGGTAGCCGGCCTGAAGCCGGCGCTGGATGCCGGCACCTTCGGCGATCTGGGCGAGGACCTTGTCGACGCGATCCTGGCCGAGGCCGGGCGCTTCGCCAGCGAGGAGGTTGCGCCGCTCTACAAGATCGGCGACGAGCATGGCGCGGTGTTGAAGGGCGCTTCTGTCACCACACCGCCCGGCTGGAAGGAGCTTTACCGGCGCTGGATCGAAGGCGGCTGGAACGCGCTGTCCGGGCCGGCCGAATATGGCGGCCAGGGCTTGCCGACCATGCTAGCCGTCGCCGCGCTCGAAATGTGGAACTCCGCCGCCATGGCCTTCGGCATCGGCCCGACGCTCACCATGGGCGCGGTCGAGGCGCTCGACAAGCACGCCTCCGAGGCGCTCAAGGCCAAATACCTGGCGAAGCTCGTCTCGGGCGAGTGGATGGGCACGATGAACCTGACCGAGCCGCAGGCGGGCTCGGACCTCGCCGCTTTGCGCACCCGTGCCGAGCCTGCCGGCGACGGCACCTACCGCATCTTCGGCCAGAAGATATTCATCACCTATGGCGAGCACGATTTCACCGACAACATCGTGCATCTGGTGCTGGCTAGGCTGCCCGACGCGCCCGCCGGCACGCGCGGCATCTCGCTCTTCCTGGTGCCGAAGTTCCTGGTCGATGACGATGGCTCGCTCGGCGCCCGCAACGACGTCTTCTGTTCCGGCCTCGAGCACAAGCTCGGCATCCACGCTTCGCCGACCTGCACCATGATCTATGGCGACGGTTTTGCGGGCATGACGCCCGGCGCCATCGGCTGGCTGATCGGCGAGGAGAACAAGGGGTTGGCCTGCATGTTCACGATGATGAACAACGCTCGTCTCGCGGTGGGCATGCAGGGCGTTGCAGTGGCCGAAACCGCCACGCAGAAGGCGATCGCCTATGCCAATGAGCGCCGGCAGGGCAAGGCATCTGATTATTCAGGGTCCGGCATGGCGCCGATCGTCCATCACCCGGACGTGCAGCGCAATCTTCTCACTATGCAGGCGCTGACGCAGATCGCGCGTGCTATCGCCTATACCTGTGCGCACGCCATCGACCGTGCCCGTGTCGCCGAGGGCGAGGCCGCCGCCAACTGGCGCGACCGCGCCAATCTCTTGACGCCGCTGGCAAAAGCCTTTTCGACCGATGTCGGCGTCGAGGTCGCTTCGCTGGGGATCCAGGTGCATGGCGGCATGGGCTTCATCGAGGAGACGGGCGCGGCGGCGCTCTATCGCGACGCCCGCATCGCGCCGATCTATGAAGGCACCAACGGCATCCAGGCCATCGACCTCGTCTCGCGAAAATTGCCGCTCGGCGGCGGCGAGCACGTGCATCGCTATATCGGCGAATTGAAAGCGATGGCCGATGCGGTGCGCACCTCCAACATCGAGGGTTTCGGCCGCACCGCCGACAATCTCGATCGCGCGCTTGCCGATCTCGACGAGGCGACCCGCTTCTTGCAAAGGCTGATGGCCGACGGCAAGGCCGATGCCGCGATGGCTGGCGCCACGCCCTATCTGCGCCTGATGTCGCTCGCCGCGGGCGGCGCTTATCTGGCGCAGGGCGGCCTCGCCGACCGCGGCCGAGTCGCGCTTTGCCGCTTCTTTGCCGAAAACCTCCTAGGCGAGACGCGCGCGCTCAAGGAGCGCGTCATCGACGGCGCCGAAAGCCTCGCCGCCGCCGGCAAGGCCCTGATCGCCTGAACAGCCAGTCAGCCGAAGGAACCGATCGTGACCGACCATATCCTCATCGAGCGCCGGGGCGCCGTGCAGATCATCCGTATGAACCGGCCTGAGAAGAAGAACGCGCTGACCCGTGCCATGTACGCGAAAATGTCAGCCGCCCTTTCTGAAGGCGATGCCGACCCGGCGGTTCGCGTCCATGTCTTTCTCGGCGTGCCCGGTGCCTTTTCCGCCGGCAACGATCTTGCGGATTTCCTGGTGATCGCCACCGGCGGCGAGGGCGGCAACGAGGTGTGGGATTTCCTGATGGCGCTGGCCAAGGCGGAGAAGCCGATGGTCTCGGGTGTCGATGGCATAGCGGTAGGCATCGGCACCACGCTCAATCTGCATTGCGACCTGACCTTCGCCACGCCGCGAACGCTCTTCCGCACGCCCTTCGTCGACCTCGGCCTCGTGCCCGAGGCCGGCTCCAGCTTGCTCGCGCCGCAGGTCCTCGGCCGCCAGGGCGCCTTCGCGCTGCTCGGTCTCGGCGAAGGTTTTTCGGCTGAGCGCGCCAAGGCCGCCGGCCTGATCTACGATGTGGTCGCGGAAGACGAGCTGGAAGGCGCGGTGCTGGCTGCGGCGGCCGAGATCGCCGCCAAGCCGCCGCAGGCGCTTAAGATTGCCCGCGATCTGATGCGTGAGCCGCGCAAGGAAATCGTCGCCCGCATCAAGGTCGAGAGCGAGCATTTCCGCGAGCGGCTGAAGTCCGACGAGGCGCGCGCGGCGTTGACCGCCTTCATGACCCGCAAGAAAGGCTGAACTCTTCGCTCTCGGCGATCAGGGGTAAAGCCGCGTCTTGTCCCAGCCGCCGGCGTCGTTTCTCGAGAACACGATGCGGTCATGCAGCCGGAACGGGCGGTCGTGCCAGAACTCGATCGTCTGCGGCAGGATGCGGAAGCCCGACCAGTGTTTCGGCCGCGGGATTTCGCCGATCGCATAGCGCGCCGTGTATTCGGCCACCGCCTTTTCCAGCGCGAAGCGGCTTTCCAGCGGCCGCGACTGTTTCGAGGCCCAGGCGCCGATGCGGCTGCCGCGCGGCCGCGTCGCATAATAGGCGTCGGCCTCGGCGTCGCTGACGATCTCCACCGGCCCGCGCACGCGCACCTGGCGGCGCAGCGATTTCCAGTGGAAGCACATCGCCGCCTTCATGCTGCCAAGAATCTCGCGGCCCTTGGCGCTCTCGAAATTCGTGTAGAAGACAAATCCCCTTTCGTCGAACCCCTTGAGCAGCACCATCCGCACATCCGGCATGCCGTCGGCGTCGACGGTTGCCAACGCAACGCCGTTGGGGTCGTTGATCTCGCTCTTGACGGCGTCGTCCAGCCACTCGGCAAACAGCCGGAACGGCTCCAAAGCCTCGGCGAAGTCACCGCTTGTTAACTCACTTTCGTTCATAGTTTTCCAAATTTTTAACGTTGCGGGAGGAGTTCGCCGATTGTCGCGTATCGCGCAAGCTTTTGACAGCGGGCAATGGAGCGTTATTGCTTCGGCCAGCGCCAAGGCTGCGTTGCTGACATTGGCGCTTCCGCTCGCGGCCTGTGGCGCCGGCGGCTTCAGCCTCGAGAAGGCGGAGGTTGACCGCTCGATCATCACCTCCAGCGCGCCGTCCGCGCCCGCCGTGCCGGCAAGCAGCGACAACGACTCGGACCAGACCACGATCGGCAATGCGGTGTCTTCCGCCGACATCCAGGAGCTCGGCGGCCAGGCGGTGCCATGGGCCAATGCCGGCACCGGCTCCCGCGGCTCGATCACCGAGCTGGTGGAACTCAAGGATGGCGGCTTGACCTGCCGCCGCTTCAACGCGACGCGGGAAAGTTTCGACGGCGTCGCCATGTATCAGGGCGAGCTGTGCATTGCCGACGCCGGAGGCTGGCGCATGCAGGAGTTCAAGGCGCTCTAATTTCAGTCTCCATTGGCATCTTGCACCACTGGAATTTCTTCCTATGCGAGCGCATATAGAGGGCAACTGTGGACCCAATCTCTCTTTCAGGCAGGAAGCATGCGCGACCCCTATGAGGTGCTGGGCGTTGCCAAGAACGCCTCGGCCAAGGAAATAAAATCGGCGTACCGCAAGCTCGCCAAGCAGCATCATCCGGACCAGAATCCGAATGATCCGAAGGCGAAAGAGCGTTTTGCGGCCGCCAACCAGGCCTATGAGATCGTCGGCGACGAGAAGCGCCGCGCAGCTTACGATCGCGGCGAGATCGACGCCGACGGCAAGCCGAGATTCCAGGGCTTCGAGGGCGCGGCCGGTGGCGATCCGTTTGCCGGATTCCGCCGTCAGCAGGGCCCCGGCGGGGCGCATTTCGAATTCCGCACCGGTCGTCCGGGCGGCGATCCTTTCGACGGCAACAGCGACATCTTCAGCCAGATCTTCGGCGAGGCCTTTTCGGGTGGGCGCGGTCCAGGCCGTGGCGACCGTCGCCAGCCGGTCCAGGCGCCTGACCTAAATGTCACGCTGGACATCACCGTCGAAGAGGCGGCCACCGCGGAGAAGGTGACGGCGATGTTCCCTGACGGCCGCAAGATGGCGGTCAAGCTTCCCACCTATGTCGAGGAGGGCCAGACCATCCGCCTGAAGGGTCAGGGCGAGCAGGGGCCCGGCCAGCCGGGCGACGCGCTGGTCAAGATCCACATTCGCCGCCATCCGCGCTATCGCATCGAGGGCCGCGACCTGCATGTCGACCTGCCTATCGAACTCGCCGACGCGGTGCTCGGCGCCAAGGTGGCCGTCGAGACGCCGACCGGCAAGCTCGCGGTCAACGTTCCCGCATGGTCGAGCTCGGACAAGGTGTTGCGCCTGAAGGGCAGGGGCCTGCCGGAAAAAGTAGGTGGCCACGGCGATCTCTACGCCCATGTGCGGCTGATGCTGCCGGAGGGTGGAGACGCCGATCTCGAAGCCCTGATGCGTAAGCGGAAAGGCTGATCGAAGCAGTTTTCTCCTCAAGCCAGTCTGTTTTCGACGCTTGAAGGGGCCCTGTGCCTGTGCGATAGGGCTCCACAAAGCAGACATTCTTGCGGAGAATTGCGCACATGGCGGGTGGACAGGGCCTGATGGCCGGTAAGCGAGGCCTCATCCTTGGCGTCGCAAACAATCGGTCGATCGCTTTCGGCATCGCCAAGGCTTGCGTCGATCACGGCGCCGAAATCGCGCTGACCTATCAGGGCGAGGCGTTCAAGAAGCGCGTCGAGCCGCTGGCGGCGGAACTCAACGCGCATGTCGCCGGCCATTGCGACGTGACCGATCCGGAAAGCCTGGACGCAGTCTTTGCCGACATCGCCAAGCACTGGGGCAAGCTCGACTTCCTCGTCCATGCCATCGCCTTCTCGGACAAGGACGAGCTGACCGGCCGTTATGTCGAGACGACGCGCGATAATTTCCTGCGCACCATGGATATTTCGGTGTTTTCCTTCACCACCATCGCCAAGCGCGCCGAGCCGCTGATGAGCGAAGGCGGCTCGCTGCTGACGCTGACCTATTACGGCGCCGAGAAGGTTATGCCTCACTACAACGTCATGGGCGTCGCCAAGGCGGCGCTCGAGGCCAGCGTGCGCTATCTCGCCGTCGACCTCGGCGCCAAGAAGATCCGCGTCAACGCCATCTCGGCCGGCCCGATCAAGACCCTTGCCGCCTCCGGCATCGGCGACTTCCGCTACATCCTCAAATGGAACGAGTACAACGCGCCGCTTAAGCAGACGGTGACGCAAGAAGAGGTCGGCGATTCCGGCGTCTACTTCCTGTCGGACCTGTCGCGCGGCGTGACCGGCGAGGTCCATCACGTCGATTCCGGCTACCATGTCGTCGGCATGAAGGCGGTCGACGCGCCCGACATCTCGACCGTCAAGGACTAGTTCTCTCCGCCTGTCTATTCGTCCAGGCCCTGGCCCGACCTCCGGAGACCTGATGTATCCGCTCGTCTACATCGCGCGCCACGGCCAGACGCAGTGGAACGCCGAGGGTCGGCTGCAAGGCCAGGCGGATACCGATATCAACGAACTTGGCCGCGAGCAGGCGACGCAAAACGGCCGACGGTTGGCGGACCTTATCGGAAACGCTGCGGATTTCGACTTTGTCGCCAGCCCGATGCGGCGCACGCGCGAGACGATGGAGCTGATGCGCGCGGCGATGGGTCTCGACCCGCTCGCCTATCGCACCGATCCGCGCTTGGTGGAGCTAAGCTTCGGCGACTGGCAGGGTTTCACCTTTGCCGAACTCGAAAAGCGTGTCCCGGGTTCGACCAAAAGCCGCCGCGCTGCGAAGTGGGATTTCCAGCCGCCCGGCGAGGGCGCCGAAAGCTACGAGATGCTGCTCGAGCGGATAAAACCCTGGTTCGACGCGCTTCGCCAGCCGACCGTCTGCGTCACCCATGGCGGGATCATGCGCTGCTTCTTCCGCTTCGTCACCGGCATTTCCAAGCAGGAAGCCGCCAGCCTCGACGTACCGCAGGACCGCCTGCTACGGCTCGAGGGCCGCACCCTGGAGTGGCTGTAGGGCCTGCGTTTCAGGCCGTGTGTTGGAGGTCGGCCGAAGGCCTCGAACGTCGCCATCCCGGAATCTGCGTTTGCGTCGCTGCGCCCCTTACTTCGCTCCAGGATGACGAAGCGTTGGGCGCTCGGACTATTGGCAAAGGTGTCCTCTACCAACGTACTGCTACCAACGTACTGCGCCGTCCGCCAAGACCTCGCGGCGCAGATGATCCTAGTCGCTGTCCGGCAGCTGCATATCGGTCACGACATTCTCGCCATTGGTCACGTCGTAGGCGAGGACGATATCCATGCCGGGCTTCAGCGCGTCGAGATCGGTTTCGGCGTTGAGCTTGTAGGACTTTCCGTCGTCCAGCGTCAGCGTCAGCGTGTCCTTGTCGACCTTCTTGATCAAGCCTTCGGTCTGGCCGGCGAACGCGGCAGCGGTGGAAATGAGCAACATGGCGCAGGCGGCGCCAATCAGGGTACGCATCGTCGTCCTCTTTGGTCATTGCGCCGGCATGAGCAACGGCGGATCCTCAACGGCGGATGGAAGAGAGCAGAAACCAACCGAATGTGTCAAAACTAAATCCTCCAGATCACAGATTGATGCATCCGATCACCGTTTGACCGCTGTGGAAAACGCCAATAGAAGGCACGCTTGAACCGGCGAACCGGGTCCGCGCCGGGCAGGGCGTTTTTTCCATGTCTCACAACACCTTCGGCCATCTTTTCCGCGTCACCACCTGGGGTGAAAGCCATGGCGCCGCTCTTGGCTGCGTTGTCGACGGCTGCCCGCCCGGGATCCGCTTCAAGCGCGAGGACATCCAGGCCGAGCTCGACCGGCGCCGCCCGGGCCAGTCGCGCTTCGTCACCCAGCGCCGCGAGCCGGACGAGGTCAAGATCCTCTCCGGCTTCATCCTCGACGAGGACGGCGAGACGATGATCACCACCGGCACGCCGATCTCGATGCTGATCGAGAATGTCGATCAGCGCTCCAAGGACTACGGCGAGATCGCGCGCCAGTACCGGCCGGGCCATGCCGATTACACCTATGAGATCAAATACGGGTTGCGCGACCATCGCGGCGGCGGCCGCTCCTCGGCGCGCGAGACGGCAGCCAGAGTGGCGGCCGGCGCGCTGGCACGCAAGGTGGTGCCGGGCATGGTGGTGCGCGGCGCCCTGGTCTCGATGGGTGAAAAGTCGATCGATCGCGCCAATTGGAACTGGAATTTCATCGGCGATGCGGAAAACCCGTTTTTCACCCCTGACCCGGCCTCGGTTCCGGTCTTTGCCGCCTATCTCGACGGCATTCGCAAGGCCGGCTCGTCGGTCGGCGCGGTGATCGAGATCGTCGCCGAAGGTGTGCCGGCGGGCCTCGGCGCGCCGATCTATGCCAAGCTCGACCAGGACATCGCCTCCGGCCTGATGTCGATCAACGCCGTCAAGGGCGTCGAGATCGGCAACGGCTTCGAAGCCGCCCGCATCACCGGCGAAGAGAATGCCGACGAGATGCGGATCGGCAATGACGGCAAGCCGGTGTTTTTGTCCAACAATGCCGGCGGCATCCTCGGCGGCATCTCGACCGGCCAGGCGATCGTGGCCCGCTTCGCCGTCAAGCCGACCTCCTCGATCCTGACACCGCGGAAATCGATCGACAAGGACGGCAAGGATGTCGAGGTCATGACCAAGGGCCGCCACGATCCTTGCGTCGGCATCCGCGCCGTGCCGATCGGCGAAGCCATGGTTGCCTGCGCGATTGCGGATCATTATCTGCGGCATAGAGGACAGACGGGAAGGCAGTAAGGCAGTAGGTGAGTATGTTACGTCGCATTCGGCGACGCCAAACTTTTTCCTTTTCCCTACTCCCTTACTGCCCTATTCCCCAAGCGAGCTAGCGAGCGTCCATGCCATACGACCAGAAGAAGATCGTCGAAGCGATCCGCGCTTTCGAGCGCGGCGAGATCGTCGTCGTCATGGACGATGACGGGCGCGAGAACGAGGGCGACCTGATCGTTGCCGCCGTGCACTGCACGCCGGAAAAGATGGCCTTCATCGTCCGCAACACCTCCGGCATCGTCTGCACGCCGATGCTGCGCGAGGACGCAAGGCGGCTGAACCTTGCGCCCATGGTGGCCGACAATGATTCCGCCCACACCACGGCTTTTACCGTCAGCGTCGACTTCAAGCACGGCACCACGACGGGTATTTCGGCGGACGACCGCACGCTCACCGTGCGTAACCTCGCCAATGGCAATGTTGGTGCCTCCGACTTCGTGCGGCCCGGCCACATCTTCCCCCTGATCGCGCGCGAAGGCGGTGTCTTGATGCGCTCGGGCCATACGGAAGCCGCTGTCGACCTGTGCAAGCTCGCCGGGCTGCCGCCGATCGGCGTCATCTCCGAACTGGTCAACGACGACGGCACCGTCAAGCGTGGACCTGAGGTGCAGGCTTTCGCCGCGCAGCACGGGCTGAAGCAGGTTTCGGTCGCCGATCTCATCGCCTATCGCCAGCGCAAAGAAACGCTGGTCGAGCGCGTCGCCTGCTCCGACATCGAGACGCCCGGCGGCAAGGCGCAGGTCTTCACCTACACGCTGCCCTGGGATTCCATGCACCATGTCGCGGTCGTCTTTGGCGACATCCGCGACGGCGAGGAGGTGCCGGTGCGGCTGCATTCGGAAGACGTCGTCACCGACGTCTTCGGCACCAGCCACCGCTTGGACCACATCATGGAGGCGATGGGCGAGCGCAAGCGTGGCGTCATCGTCTACCTGCGCGAAGGCTCGGTCGGCGTCGCCCATCAGGAGCGCAAACGGCCCCAGAGCGGCGACCGCGAGGATCACGAAGAGGCGCGCCGGCGCGAGAACGAGTGGCGCGAGATCGGGCTCGGAGCGCAGATCCTCAAGGATCTCGGCATTTCCTCGATCAACCTGATCGCCTCGCGCGAGCGCCACTATGTCGGGCTCGAAGGATTCGGCATTCACATCGCCAAGACGGAAATTCTCTGACGTTTCGGCCGACAGGCGGCGGAGAAAAACGATGGCCGCGCCATTGCCTCTCAGCCAGCAGACCGAACGACTGCTGCTACGCCGGCCCAAACAGGCGGATCTGGAGTTTCTGGCCGATCTTTTCTCGCGCCCCGAACTGGTGGCGCATCGCCCCGACCCGACGCCGGACACGCCGCAGCAGAGTGCCGCAAGGCTCGCTCGCGACATCGATCATTGGGACAGGCACGGATTTGGTCGCTGGGCGGTCGAAGCCAACGAGAGGCTGATCGGCTTCGGCGGTGTCACCTTATCGAGCGATTTCGATGGGCTGAACCTGTCCTATCATCTTCACCCCGAGACCTGGGGGCATGGCTACGCGACGGAACTGGTCCGGGGGAGCTTGCACGCGGCTTTCGGCCCCTTGCGCGCCGATCGGGTGATCGCACTGGCGCGTCCCGCCAATCCCGCATCGCGGCGCGTGCTGGAGAAATGCGGCTTCGTCTTCGAGCGAGAGATCATGCTCCATGGCGCGCCGACGGGGCTTTACGCAGTCCCGGCGGCGAAGTTCGTTCCAAAGCAGGACATATAGCCAGCCAGAGCCGGATGCATCGGTATCATCCAGCCGGAACAATCGCCGCTTCGCATTCATCCGGAGCGCAGTCCGGCGTCGCCAGCCGACACTGGCCGGCGAGCACGGTGACCAAAGCGACTGAGCCTGCCGCCACCGACACCCAGAACCCGTTCTGCGGTCCAAAAGTGTCGACCATCCAGCCGGCGGCGAAGGAGCCCAGCGCCATGCCGATGCCGATCCCGGTGGTCACCCAGGTCACGCCTTCCGTGAGCATTGCCGGCGGCACGTGGCGTTCGATCAGTCCAAAGGCGGTGATGAAGGTCGGCGAGATGGCAACGCCGCTGACGAACACGGCAAGCGCCAGCGTCGGCACCGTGTCGGCAAAAAGCAGTGGCAGAGTGGTAAGCGCGATGACGGCGACCGCTATCGCGAGTTGGCGTTGCAGCGGCGTGCGCAGGCTGAGCGCGCCGACGATGATGCCGAGCACGAAGGATCCCAGTGCATAGACGCCGATGACGAGGCTGGCTGCTTCGGGCTGGCCGAGCTCTTCGGTAATGGCAACGGTGGTGACTTCCGTGGTTGCGAAGGTCGCGCCGACAAAGATCAGCGCGAAGGTGATGATCTGCACCGGCCGCAGGCGGATCGCCGAGCCGGCCGCGCCATCCTCGGCCGGGCGAATGGGCGGTTCCGTCGAACGCTGCAGCAGGAATGCCGCCGAGCCGAAGGCGAGCAGCAAGGTGCTCACCACCATCCCGGCTTCCGGGAACAGCGCGGCGCTCAAGCCCACCGACAGCGAAGCCCCAGCGACATAGACCAGCTCGTCCGCGGCCGATTCGAAGGCGAAGGCCGTATTGAGCTCGGGGCGGTCGCGAAAAATCTCGGTCCAGCGCGCCCTGACCAGCGCCGGGATGCTGGGCATTAACGCGGCAAGCAGCGCGGATAGGAACAAGGTCCACACCGGCCAGTGCTGGTTGGCCGAGACGATCAAGGTTGCGAAGGCAAGCGCCGAGACAAGTGTCGTCGGCACGGCAATCCGGCTCTGGCCGAGGCGGTCGACCAGCCGCGAGACCTGCGGCGACAGGAAGGCGTTGACCAAAGCGTATGTGGCCGAGACGGCGCCGGCCAGCCAGTATTCGCCATGCGTTTGCGACAGCATCGCCACAATACCGATCGGCGCCATGGCGATCGGCAGCCGGGCGATGAAGGCTGCCGCGGCGAAGCTCTTCGTGCCAGGAGCCCGAAAGATTTCCGAATATGGGTTTCGCATGGTCCCGTTCCTCGACAAGGGAAGGCGCCGCAGTTACATACGCAGCGTATGAATGTCAGATAGTTCATACGTCGCGTATGTCAATTAGCATACGACGCGTATGTGAATAAGGCCAGGAGCCATGCACAAACCCCGCAAGGAGATGATCGCCGAGACGCGCGCCAAGCTGATCGCGGCTGCGCGCCATGCCTTCGGCACGATCGGCTATGCCGAGGCCTCGATGGACGATTTCACCGCTTCGGCGGGTCTGACGCGCGGCGCGCTCTATCATCATTTCGGCGACAAGAAGGGGCTGCTGCAGGCGGTGATCGCCGAGATTGACGCCGAGATGGCGGCGCGGGTGAACGAGGTGGCCTCGCGGGCGCCTACTCGCTGGCAGCATTTCGTCGACGAATGCACCACCTATATCGAGATGGCGCTTGAGCCGGAAATCCAGCGCATCATGTTCAGGGACGGCCCGGCCGTGCTCGGCGATCCGGCTCAGTGGCCCAACGCCAGCGCCTGCACGGCTTCAATGACCGATCACCTGTCAAAGCTGCAGGAGGAGGGCGTCGTCGTTCCCGATCTCGATCCCGAGACCGCAGCGCGGCTCATCAACGGCGCCAGTAGCCAGGCCTCGCAGCGCATCGCCAATGCCAAGGATCCGGAAGCGACGTCGAAGAAGGTTGTGGCGGCGTTCAAGCAGCTGCTGGAAGGCCTGAAAACCAAATAGCATCCGGTCGCGGCGTTCCGGGCAATCACTCGGGTCCGCGCTGCCTCAGACAATTGTCCCCCGCTCAAAATCCCTCCGACATTGACTTTGGCAGGAGCGAGCGCATCCTCTCCCGCCAATTCTCTGAGGCGGAGGGTCGGGGCCATGTGGGACTTCAGCATCGGGCGGTCGGTGTCCATCATGATGCGGACGTGGCCGTTCATCGTCTTTCGCATCATCGTCTATTTCGGCATCACGGTGGCCTACATAACAGCGACCGGCACCGGCGCCAGCGTCGGTTACGGCGTCGGCCACATCTCGACCGATCCGGACGGGCCGATGTCCTTTGCCTTGTGGGGTGGGGTGGTCGGCTTCGGCGTGGTCTCGATCGCCGTCTACTGGATCCGCGAATACATTCTCTATGTGCTCAAGGCAGGCCATATCGCCGTCATGGTCCATCTGATCGACGGGCAGGACGTTCCCGACGGCCAGGGCCAGATCGCCTATGCGCGCGAAGTGGTGACGAAGCGCTTCGCCGAGGCCAACATCCTTTTCGTCGTCGACCAGCTGGTGAAAGGCGCCATCCGCGCCATCACAGGGCTGATCGGCGGCATTGCTGCGTTCCTACCAATTCCAGGCTTGAGCGGTCTGGTGAGCTTCATCAACACCGTCATCCGCCTGTCGCTGACTTATGTCGACGAGATCATCCTCGGCTACAACATCCGCACCCATTCCAACTCGCCTTTCGAGACCGCCAGGCAAGGCGTCGTGCTCTATGCGCAGAACGGCAAGTTGATGGTCAAGAACGCCGTCTGGCTGGCGGTGATCATGTGGGGTGTTTCCTTCGTCATCTTCCTTTTGATGCTGCCGCCCGCCGCCGCGATTCTCTGGGCCATGCCGGGCCAGCTTGCCGGCTGGGCCTTCGTGTTGGCCATCGTCTTCGCCTGGGCCTTCAAGGCGGCTTTCATCGAGCCCTTCGCCGTCGCTTCGCTGATGCAGGTCTACTTCGCCACCATCGAGGGCCAGGTCCCCAATCCGGAATGGGACCGGCGCCTGGCCGAAGCCTCGTCCAAGTTCAGGGAATTGCGCGACAAGGCGCTCAGCCCCTTCGGCGGCTCGCGCTGGGATTCGCCAAGGACCGCTTGAGCAGCAGCCCCGGCCACGAAGGCCGCCTGATCACGGCTTCGCCCCTTCACGGGAACCAAGGCGAGCGATCGCCGATTTGAGCGGCGCCTCGCCGGCGCCGCAAAAGGTCTCGCTCATCACCAGCTCGGGCAGCGGCAGGCGCTTGCCCCAGCCATGCGCTTCGAGGTCGGGCCTCGGCGCGAATTCCGAGACGCGGCCGACGCAGAGATAGGCGATCGGCGTGACGTGCTCGGGGATCGACAGCAGTCGCTTCAGCGCTTCGGGCTCGATGATGCTCACCCAGCCGACCCCGACGCCTTCCGCCCGCGCCGCGAGCCAGAAATTCTGCACCGCGCAGACGGTGCTGTAGAGGTCCATCTCCGGATTGTGCCAGCGCCCGAGCGGCGAGTTCTTCGAGCGCTGGCGGTCGCAGGTGATGCACAGGTTGAGCGCGCTTTCGCAGATGCCCTCGAGCTTCAGCTTGCGGTAGAGCGCCCGCCGCTCCACCTCGATCGCCGGCAGTTCCTGTTCGCGCGCGGCCAAAAACAGGTCGCGCACCTGCCGCCGCCTTGTGGCGTCCCGGATGATGATGAAGTTCCAGGGCTGCATGTAGCCGACCGACGGCGCGTGGTGTGCCGCGGTGAGCAGCCGCGCCAAAACGCTGTCGTCGAGATCGTCGGCAAGGAAATGGCTGCGCACGTCGCGCCGGGTGAACATGGCTCGGTAGACGGCGTCGCGCGCCAATTGGTCAAAGTCATCGCCGCCGGCGGCGGCTGTTCGTGCCTGCATCGCTTGTCCCCTTGCGATAAGCAGTCCTCCGCCTGACCATGCGGATGACCATGTCTGCCGGGCCGGTCTTCTGGCTCGGGATCGACCCGCATCCGGCGCCTTCCCGTCTGGGACAGTGGCGTTTGCCGGCGCGGTCCCCCTCACAGCGTTGGGCACGCCACGGATTTCAACCGTGTTCCCGATTCTCCCGCGTTGCGGGCACCAGGCAGCGACGCGACCTTATCGCGAAGCCGAAGCCGGGCCAATGCCGCCAGCGACACGATTGGGCGCGATTTCCCCAATCATTCGGCGCTGAAACATGGCTATCCGTGCGACAGGTGCCTAGATTAGGCGCCATGACCACTCGTCTTTACACTCATCCGGTATTCCTGGAACACCTCACGCCGCCCGGCCACCCCGAGCGGCCCGACCGTTTGCGCGCCATCGAGCGCGTGCTCGACGACGAGGCTTTTTCGGCCCTCGACCGCGTCGAGGCGCCGGAAGGCGACGAGGCGACGATCCTTTACGCGCATCCGGAGGATTTCGTCGGCCGTGTCCGCGCTGCGATTCCCGAGACGGGGATCGTCTCGATCGATGCCGACACCAGCGCCAGCCCGAAAAGCTGGCAGGCGGCGGTGACGGCGATCGGCGCGGCCAACGCCGCAGTCGACGATGTGTTTGAGGGCCGTGCCGCCAATGTCTTCGTTGCCGCGCGTCCGCCCGGCCATCACGCCGAAAAAGCGACCGCGATGGGCTTTTGCCTGTTCAACACCGCGGCGATCGCCGCCCGTTATGCGCAGGAGAAGCACCAGGCCGAGCGCGTCGCCATCGTCGATTGGGATGTGCATCACGGCAACGGCACGCAGGACATTTTCTGGGACGATCCGTCGGTGCTCTATTGCTCGACCCACCAGATGCCGCTCTATCCGGGCACCGGTGCCAAGAGCGAGACCGGCGCCGGCAACATCGTCAACGCGCCGCTTGCGCCGAGCACCGGCAGCGACACGTTCCGCGACGCCTTCCTGTCGCGCGTGCTGCCGTCGATCGACGCCTTCCAGCCGGATCTGATCATCATTTCCGCCGGTTTCGATGCGCACCATCGCGATCCGCTGGCCGCGATCAACCTGACCGAGGATGATTTCGACTGGGCGACCGGCCAACTGATGGAGCGCGCCGGGCGCCACAGCGGCAACCGGCTCGTCAGCCTGCTGGAGGGCGGTTACGATCTGCAAGGACTGGCATTTTCGGTCGCCGCCCATGTCGGGCGGCTGATGAAGGGATGAATGATGGCTGATGAAGCTAACCAAGACGTCAAGGCGATGAGCTTCGAACAGGCGCTCGACGCGCTGGAGAAGATCGTCGATGATCTGGAGCGCGGCGACGTTCCGCTCGACCAGTCGATCAAGATCTACGAGCGCGGCGAGGCGCTGAAGGCTCATTGCGACCGCTTGCTCAAGGCCGCCGAGGACAAGGTCGAGAAGATCAGGCTCTCGCGCGACGGCAAGCCGGTTGGAACGGAGCCGCTCGACGCCGAGTGAGGTGTATTGATATTCAGGTGAGGCCGCCTGCAAACGCGGCTTTCTGCGGTTCCGGTGCTCACGTCCTTCAAGTACGCTCCGGTCCGGTTCTCGGAACCCAGCATTTTCGGCTCGGTCTGACCTGAATCTCAACACACCTCGGTGCACAATGTCAGATCGGTTCGGGCAGAAAGCAGGTAAGGAGTTCAAGCATGTGCCGAAACATCAAGACCCTGTTCAACTTCGATCCGCCGGCGACCGACGACGAGGTCCATGACGCGGCGCTGCAGTTCGTGCGCAAGCTGAGCGGCGCGTCCAAGCCGTCCAAGCGCAACGAGCATGCATTCAACCACGCCGTCGAGGCGATCGCCGCCGCCGCGCGCGAACTGCTTGACAGCCTCGAAACCACCCAGCATCCGCGCAACCGCGAGGAAGAGGCTGCCAAGGCGAAGGCCCGATCCGCGCTCCGCTTCGCCTGACGCCGGTCATGAGCTTCTTTCCGGGCAACGATCCTGAGGCCGGCGACGCCTTCGCCTGCGACCAGATCGAGTTGATGGTCATTCCCAACGCCAAGGACATTGGCGGCTTCGAGGTTCGCCGCGCCTTGCCGACGGCGAAACGCAGGCTGGTCGGTCCGTTCATCTTCTTCGACCGCATGGGCCCGGCCATCCTGCGTGCCGGCCACGCGATCGACGTGCGCCCGCATCCGCATATCGGGCTGTCCACCGTCACCTATCTGTTCGACGGCAAGATCAGGCATCGCGACTCGCTCGGCACCGAAATGGTGATCGCGCCGGGCGACGTGAATTTGATGACCGCCGGCCGCGGCATCGTTCATTCCGAGCGCACGCCCGAGGAATTGCGCGGCGCGCCGATGTCGATTTCCGGCCTGCAAACCTGGCTGGCGCTGCCGGACAGCAAGGAAGAAATCGCCCCGGTGTTCGCGAACACGTCGGTCGTCCAACTGCCCGAAATCGATGCCGAGGGCGTTAGCGGCCGCGTCGTCATCGGCGAATTTTCCGGGCTGCGCTCGCCCGTCGCGACCGCCTCGGAAACGCTCTATGCCGATCTGCGGCTGGCGGCGGGCGCCAGCGTCAAAATCCCCGGCGACGCCGAGGAACGCGCCATCTACACGCTGGAGGGCGAGGTTTCGATTGCCGGCGACCGTTTCCCGGCCGAGCGGCTTTTGGTGTTCAAACCGGGCGAGGAAATCGTCGTGTCGTCCGAGCGCGGCGCGCATTTCATGCTGTTCGGCGGAGCGTCGCTGGGCTCCAAGCGTTATATCTGGTGGAATTTCGTTTCGTCCTCGAAAGAACGCATCGAGCAGGCCAAGGAAGAATGGAAGACGGGCCGCTTCGATATCGTTCCTGGCGATGAGGAAGAATTCATTCCGCTGCCGGAAGGTTAGCGCAGAATGGACATTCTGCGCCGGGCGCGTCACTGACACGCATTTACATTGGCGCGCCGTCAGCCTATCTCGCGCATAGCAAAGCGCATATTTGAAGGTTAACCCAAGGTTAAGTTGACAGGCCGTCCCCGAGTGAACCCGAAGCCTGACACGCCGCTCCTCGACAAAGTCCGCATTCCCGCGGATTTGCGGGCGCTTGATGAACGCGAGCTGCCGCAGCTGGCGACCGAACTGCGCGCGGAGCTGATCGACGCGGTGTCGCACACCGGCGGCCATCTTGGCGCCGGTCTCGGCGTCGTCGAGCTTACGGTTGCGCTGCACTATGTCTTCAACACGCCGGAAGACCGGCTGATCTGGGACGTTGGCCACCAGGCCTATCCGCACAAGATCCTGACCGGCCGCCGCGACCGCATCCGCACGCTTCGCCAGGAAGGCGGTCTCTCCGGCTTCACCCGGCGCGCAGAGAGCGAATACGACCCCTTCGGCGCAGCGCATTCCTCGACTTCGATTTCGGCCGGCCTCGGCATGGCGATGGGCCGCGACCTTTCGGGCGGCCGCAACAATGTCATCGCCGTCATCGGCGACGGCGCCATGTCCGCCGGGATGGCCTATGAGGCGATGAACAACGCCGGCGCGCTCAATGCCCGCCTGATCGTCATCCTCAACGACAACGACATGTCGATCGCCCCGCCGACCGGCGCGATGAGCGCCTATCTGGCGAGGCTTGCCTCCGGCAAGACTTATCTCGGCCTGCGCGATTTCGGCAAGAAGCTGACCTCCTATCTCGGCAAGCGCGCCGACAGCGCCATCACCCGCGCCGTCGAGCACGCGCGCGGTTACGTCACCGGCGGCACGCTGTTCGAGGAGATGGGATTCTTCCACATCGGCCCGATCGATGGACACAATTTGGAGCACCTGATCCCGGTGCTGAAGAACGTCCGCGATAATGGCGACGGGCCCATTCTGATCCATGTCGTCACCCAGAAGGGCAAAGGCTACGGGCCGGCGGAGGCCGCCGCCGACAAGTATCACGGCGTCAACAAGTTCGACGTCATCACCGGGGCGCAGGCGAAAGCGCCGGCCAACGCGCCGAGCTACACCAAGGTCTTCGCCGAGAGCCTGATCCAGGAGGCGCGCGAGGACGAACGAATCGTGGCGATCACCGCCGCCATGCCGAGTGGCACCGGCCTCGACCTCTTCGGCGAGGTGTTCCCGGCCCGAACCTTCGATGTCGGCATTGCCGAGCAGCATGCGGTGACTTTCGCCGCTGGCCTCGCCACCGAAGGCTACAAGCCTTTCGCCGCCATCTATTCGACCTTCCTGCAGCGCGCCTACGACCAGGTGGTGCACGACGTGGCGATCCAGAAACTGCCGGTGCGCTTCCCGATCGACCGCGCCGGCTTCGTCGGCGCCGACGGCGCCACGCACTGCGGCGCCTTCGACACGACCTTCCTTGCCTCGCTGCCCGGCTTCGTCGTCATGGCCGCCGCCGATGAGGCGGAGCTTCGCCATATGGTGCGCACGGCAGCCGACTACGACGGCGGCCCGATCGCCTTCCGCTATCCGCGCGGCAACGGCGTCGGCGTCGACATGCCGGAGCGCGGCTCAGTGCTCGAGATCGGCAAAGGCCGCATTCTCAAGGAAGGCACCAAGGTGGCGCTGCTCTCGTTCGGCACGCGGCTGCAGGATTGCCTGCTGGCCGCCGAGGAACTCGGCGCCGCGGGCCTTTCGACCACCGTTGCCGACGCTCGCTTCGCCAAGCCGCTGGACGAGGATCTCATCCGCCGCCTGGCGCGCTCGCATGAGGTTCTCGTCACGGTCGAGGAGGGCGCGGTCGGCGGCTTCGCCAGCCAAGTGCTGCATTTCCTTGCCCATGAAGGCCTGTTGGAAAACGGCCTCAAGGTGCGCCCGCTGGTCTTGCCGGACGAGTTCACCGATCATGCCAAGCCTGAGAAGATGTATGCCGACGCGGGCCTCGACACGACCGGCATCGTGCGTACGGTCTTCGCCGCACTCGGCCATGGAATGCAGGCGCAGCGCGCCTGAATCGAAAACTCAGCTCTCCGATTGAGTTTGCCGGCTGCGGCTGCAACTGTTTGTTTAGGTTTTCATTTGGCCGTTCGGTTACCTTGTCTTTTGGCCGATTTTCAACGGGCGCCCTGCTAAGACCCTGGTCGTAGGCAGGGGATAAGAACAATGAAATCGTTCCTTTGCGGCATGGCCTTGCTGGGTGCCATGGCCGCGCCGGTGGCAGCCGAAACGCGTTACGACCGCAACCTCGAAAAGGCGGTGATGGACATCGTCGCCGGCAAGGTGGGCAACATCCGCGGCGGCTTCTCCTACAAGCAGGCTCCCCAACTGGTGGTGCTGCCGGAAGCCGCGCCGACGGCGCCGGCTCCTGCTGAGCCGCGCGAGCAGGCCTCCAACAATGACGGTCTGATGCCGGCGGTCGAGCGCCCGGTCTCGCGGATTATTTTCTAAAACCACATATCGCGCACGCAGCGGCCGTCGCGCGGCAGGTCGTCGAACGTTTCGAGGCCGTCGAAATGCTCGATCGGCAGGTCGGCAACCGCCTCCGGCGGGGCCAGCCTGACATTGACGGCGATGCGCGTGCGGCCGCTCGAGCCGGGGCGCAACCCGCGCCAGGCGAGCACGCAGGCGCATTTCGGACAGAACAGGATTTCAAGCGCGGGCTCGGCCACCTCGACCCTCCTGTAGGAGCTCATCGGACCTGCGATGCGGATGCGCTCGTCGACATAGTCATAGGCCCAGAGCGTGCCGTAACGGCGGCAAAGCGTGCAGTTGCAGGCGGTGATCGATCCCGGATCGCCTTCCAGCGTCCAGTGCGCGGCGCCGCAATGGCAGGTTCCGTTCAGCATGGCTCCTCCTCGGCCGGGTGAGCGGACTTTCGGCACCGGCATTCTGCCGTGCCTCGCGCCATATTCAACAGGGCTGCCATTGCCTTCGCCGCCGGCTTTCGCCAATGAAGGCCGATGAGTTCCTCTCTGCCCGCCAGCGCGCGTCCGCGTCTCGACGAACTGCTCGTCGCACGTGGCCTGTTCGCCAGCCGTTCCCGCGCCCGCGACGCGATCGAACGCGGCACCGTCACCGTCGACGGCGCAGTCGCCCGCAAGCCGGGCCAGCCCGTGGCGCCACACTGCGTCGTTGCCGTCGACGATCCGGCGCAGGCCTATGTGTCGCGCGCGGCGCTGAAGCTGATTGCCGGCCTAGACCATTTCGGCCTCGATCCCTCTGGGCATGAGGCGCTCGATATCGGCGCCTCGACCGGCGGCTTCACCCAGGTGCTGCTCGAGCGTGGCGCTACCCATGTCACGGCGATCGATGTCGGTCACGGCCAAATGCATCCGGAAATTGCCACCGATCGGCGGGTCACGGTCATTGAAGGGCTGAATGCGCGGGACCTGACCGCCGCCGATCTTGGCGACCGCGTTCCGGATTTCCTGGTCTGCGATGTCAGCTTCATCTCGCTGAAGCTGGCGCTGCCGCCGGCGCTGGCCATGGCGGGCGAGGGCGCCAGGGCGCTGCTTCTCGTCAAGCCGCAATTCGAGGCGGGGCGCGAGGCGATCGGCAAGGGCGGACTGCTCAAGGACCCGAGCGATGCCGAGCGCATCGCCGCCGGTTTGCGTGACTGGCTTGCCGGCATGCCGAGCTGGCGCGTGCTTGGGCTGCATCCATCGCCGATCGAGGGCGGCGACGGCAACCGCGAGTTCCTTCTCGCCGCGATCAAGGGCGCGGTATCGCCATGAGCGCGCGCTTCACCATCACAAGGCTCGGTTCGCAGGGCGACGGCATCGCCGGTGCCGATCGCGGTGAGGTCTTCATCCCGTTCACGCTGCCTGGCGAGACGGTCACCGCCGCGCGCCAGAAGGACCGCGCGACGCTGATGTCGGTTGTTGAGACTTCACCGCTCCGGGTTGATCCGCCCTGCCGACACTTCACCGAATGCGGCGGCTGCGCGTTGCAGCATTTCGAGGCCGACGGCTACCGGCAGTGGAAGCGCGAACGGGTGGTGCAGGCGCTCAAGATCAAGGGCATCGCTCGTCAGATCGACGCGCTGGTGCCTTGCGCGCCGCACACGCGCCGCCGCGTCGTCTTCAGCGCTCGGCGCACCGAGGCCGGCATGCTGCTCGGCTTCGTGCGCGCGCTCTCCTCCGAGATCATTCCTATCGAGGAATGCCCGATCTCGTTGCCGGCAATCGTTGATGCGCTCGATCCTCTGCGAAGGCTGGCAGGACTGGTCTGCGCGACGCCGAAAGCCTTCCACATGACCGTCACCGCGACGGCGTCCGGCCTCGATGTCGCCGTCCATGACGCGGGCAAGCTCGGCGAAAACCAGCGCCGCATCGCTTCCAATTTCGTGATGGCCGCGGGCTTGGCGAGGCTTTCGATAGACGGCGAGGTGATCGTGGAGCCGAAGAAGCCGGTGGTGCAGTTCGGCTCGGTCGCCGTCGCCCTGCCGCCCGGCGCCTTTCTTCAGGCGACGGAGGCCGCCGAGCAGACGATGGCCGGTCTCGTCTGCCAGCACCTGTCGCGTGCCAAGAAGGTCGCCGACCTGTTCGCCGGCTGCGGCAGCTTCGCGCTCCGGCTGGCGGCGAAGTCGGAGGTCCACGCCGTGGAGGGAGACGCCCCGGCGCTTGCCGCGCTCGACCGTGCCTCCCGCTTCGCCAGCGGCTTGAAGCGCGTGACCAGCGAGCGTCGCGACCTCTTCCGCAGGCCGCTGACCTTCAAGGAGTTGAGCGGCTTCGACGGCCTCGTCTTCGATCCACCGCGCGCCGGCGCGGAGGATCAGTCCAAGCAGATCGCCCGCTCAGACGTGCCGCTGGTCGCGGCCGTCTCCTGCAATCCGACGACGCTGGCGCGGGATCTGCGCATCCTCATCGACGGCGGCTATCAACTGAAGAGCGTGACGCCGATCGACCAGTTCCTGTGGTCGCCGCATGTCGAGGCCGTCGCGCTGCTGGAGAAGCCGAAGCGGCGCCGGTAGTCCGCGAGAGCCGGTTCGCAAGAAACTTGAAGCCTCTCTTTTCCGAAATTTGCGCCCTAAAGCCGCCTTCTTGGAGGTCTTAGTTTTGCGCTGTTAGGGAAACATTCCTGCTCTTTCGGCGTTACTGAAATAAGCGGATGGCGGATGGCGGATAACGGACAGCGCATTGCCATGCAGACGCTTCTAAAATTCCTCAGCCTCATCGTTCTCATCGCTTTTGGCGCCGCGTCCGCGACCGGTGCGCTCGCGCAAGAGCAAAAACGTCTCGCCTTCGTCATCGGCAACGGCGCCTATCAGTCCGGCGAGCTCGCGACTGCCGCCAATGACGCCGGCCTGATCGCGCAGACCCTGCAGGCGGCAGGGTTCGACGTCGTCGGCGCGCGCGATGTCGATCAGGACTCGCTGCGCGGCGCGCTGCGCGATTTTCTCGGCAAGGTTTCCGCCGCCGGTCCCGACGCGGTTGTCTTTGTCTATCTTGCCGGCCACGGCGTGCAGTTCGAGGGGGAGAACTACTTTCTTCCGGTCGATGCCCAGATCGCCAGTCCAGCCGACGTGCCGCTTCAGGCAATGCGGCTCTCCGATGTCACCCGGTCGTTGGCCGGATTGCCGACGAAGGTAAACATCGTCGTGCTCGACGCGGCGCGGCCTGATGCCTTGCCCAAGATGAGCCAGCCCCTGGCCGGTGGTCTCGCGCTTGTCGATCCCGACCCGAACATGCTGATTGCGTTCAACGCGGCTCCGGGAACGGTCGCGCCGGAAGGCAAGGGCCCTTACGGCGCCTATGCTCAGGCGCTCGCCGAAATGATACGCGAGGGCGGGTTGTCGCTTGACGAGGTGTTCGACCGCACGCGGCTGCGCGTCAACGAGATGACGCAAGGCGCGGAAGTGCCGTGGCATGCCTCGAAGATCACCGCGCCTTTCGTCTTCTTCGACCGTGCCGCGGACGCGCCCGCGCCCACGGTTTCGGAGGCCGAATCCCGCTCCAATCGGACCAGGGCGATCCGGGATTTCAACGCTCGTGACGCTTATATCGCGGCTCTCGACCGCGATACGATGCGCGGCTACGAGGATTTCCTCGTCGCCTATCCACATGATCCGATGGCTGAGCGCGTGCGCGCCATTGTCGCTGCGCGGCGCGAGGCGATCACCTGGCGCGAGACCTGGCTGCAAGACACGCCGGAAGCCTGCTGGTCTTATCTGCGGCGCTATCCGCGTGGTCCGCATGCCTGGGACGCACGACGGCGGCTCGAACATTTCGACGCTGCCCTGGAGCCGCCGGAGGAGTTCACCGTCTATGAGTATGATTTGCCGCCGCCGCCGGAGGAGGAAATCATCTATATCGACCGTCCGGTGCTCTATTTCGACGATCCCGATTTCGACTTCGAACCGCCGCCGTCGATCACGGTGATCTTCCTGCCGCCGCCGCCGCCGGATTTCATCGTGCTTCCGCCACCTCCACCGCCGATCGACGTGTTCGTCCTGCCGACGCCCGTATTCGTGCCGATCCCCGTATTCATCAACCCGCCGCGCCACATCGTGCCTCCGCCGAACGCCATCATCTTCAACAACATCCACAACACGACGGTCATCAACGCCATCAACACGACGATCAACAATGAGACCATCAATCGGGCCGCGCAGCCGAGCGCCGGTGTTCGGCTTGACCGCCGCACAGCCCAGAAGACGACGGAAGGCGCCGTTGGTGGCCGCGCCGATGCGCTCGCGGCCAAGGTCCCCCTGCCGCCGCTCCTGCAGAAGAGGGCGGCCAAGTTCCGTCAGGCCAATCAGCAACAGGGCGCCTCGCCGCCGAAGCCTGGTCAGCGTGTTATCCAGCGCCAGCAGCCTGACACCTCGCTGGAGACCTCGTCCAGAACCGGCAAGCTCTCAACCGATCACGCCTTGCCCGGAGCCGATGGCAAGAGGCTGCCGCTGGTCAACGGCAAGCCGGCGCTCGACGGCCAGAACTTGCCCGGCAACAAGTTGAAGAGGCAACCCGGCAGGCAAGGCGTCTCGGGCGGCAACCAAGAGGCGACGGGAACTGCCGGTCCCGACAGGACCGGGAAGCAGGACACGGATCGGAAGAGGGGCAAAAAGCTCCGCAACCTGCCCGCCATCAACGGCATGCCGGCCGACAACGGGCAGAGCGCGCGGGAGAAGTTCAGGCAGAACAGTCCCAAGGCTTTATCCGAACGGAGCAGTGGCAAGCCGAGGAAGCTGACGCGCAAGGATTTGTCCGCAGGCCAGTCCGTGGTCGAACCGAACGATCAAGGTTCGGCCGCCGCGAGCAACAAGGGCAGGAAGGTCCGCAAGCTGCCTACCGTCGACCGGATGCCGGCTGAGAACCGGCCGAGCGTGCGCGAGCGGCTCAGAAAGAACAATCCCGACGTGTTCTCTGATGAAAACCAGGGCTCGGCTAATACGAAGAGCAAGAAGTTCCGCAGACTGCCGAGCGTTAGTGGTGGGCCACCCGACAATGGACCGGCCGTGCAGAAGCGGTTCAGGAGGAACAATCCGACCGTGTTCTCCGACGAGAAACAGGGCTCGGCCAGCGGGAACGACAGGCGCAGGACGTTGCGCCGGCTGCAAAACGAAGAAGGTTCCGCCGGCCGGGAGGTCACCGTCCAGCGCGACTTCAAGGTCAACAGGCCGAACCAGAACGCGCAGCGCCAGTTCAGGCAGGAAAGGCCTAACGAGCAGGTGCTGCGGCGGCAGAGGTCGGAGCCACGCCCGGAATTGCGTTCGCAGCCGAGGCCGCAGATGCAAGAGCGGCGTCTCCCCCGGGAGAAGCCGCAGCCCAAGAAGAAGCTCTCTTGCGGACAGCAGGGCGAGCCGGCCTGCAACCAGTAGGCCGGCGCGAGCCTGCGCCTTACCTTTGCGAGCCGATTTTTCGGCCATGAACGTGCAAGGCAGAGGCGCCGGTCTGCGCGTATCGGCTGTCGAGGCCGCTCGGTTGAGCCTGGCGGCATCCGTCAGGTTTTCGGCGTGCCGCCGCGCTGATTGATCGACACCCAAATATTCGGGTTCTGCTGCGACTGACGCTTCAGGAAATAATAGGCGGTCGCGTTCCAGGGCCGGACTTCGTCGACCAGATTGTCGAGCACGAGATCGCCCTTGTCGGTCTTCACGGTCAGGATGGTGTGGCCTTCGTTGTTCAGGTCGCGCACCACCGTCATCAGCAGCGCCTGGCGGGGAAATCCCGCTTCCATGAGAAGCTTGCGCTTGTAGAGCGCGTAGATCTTGCAGTCGCCCTTACCGTCCACCGGATAGTCCCAGTGGTCCATCATCGTGCCCCAGTGATCATAGTTGCTGACGGGCTTGATGGCGCGGTTCGCCTTCTGGTTTATGCGCTTGAGGGTTCGCATGTTCTGCGCGGTCAGCTTGACGTTCGCCGGCTGCAGGGCAGGCACTTTGCACTCTTTCGGCCGGCGGTGGCAGAAATCGATCCAGCCATAAGGGACGCTGGTACGTCCTCCCACTGTGGCGGAGCGCAGGTCGACCGGACTCGATGGCCGCTTGAACCATGTCGACTGCGCCGCCGCCGTGTCGACGCAAAGCGACGTCACACCGATCAATGAGCAAAGGCCAAGGAGGAATGAAGAGGTCAGGACGCCAGGGGAACGCAGCACTGCCAACACCACCGCAACGAGAAGACTGCTGATAGTTAAGTCGGAAGCGTCGGCCAAAGCAATTGAACAATTAATAATCTGCTAACACGATTGTGTTCGCGCTCCGGCGGGTAGCTAGGTGTGAGCTTTCCGGCCGGATCGAGGTGACCGTTCAGGATGGTCGTTCGTCAGGTATCTGACGACAAGGTTGGGATCAATTGCGAGCATGGCGCCGCCGCGCTTCGGCAAGGACACTCGCGTTCATCTCTTCAAGCGTCTTCTGCTTGCCGCGGTGCGGCAGCAGGCCAACCACGTCTTCCGGTCGCGTCGGGGTGAAGGCCGGCGCTTGCTTCAGAAGAACACCGTCTGGTGTGTCTTCGACCTGCAGACGTGTGCCGGCACCCCAGTCCCTCCGTTTCCGGATGGCGCTGGGGAGGATCACTTGTCCCTTGGTCGAGACGGTGGGTAAGATACTCAAGCGGCGGAGTGCTATTCAAACCTGCCGGATTGAGCGTGCTCAAACCCTGGTGCCGCCCACCGTCATCTGGTTCATCCTCAGATGCGGCTGGCCGACCCCGACCGGCACGCCCTGTCCGGCCTTGCCGCACATGCCGATGCCGTTGTCGAGTTTCATGTCGTTGCCGACCATGGTGACGCGGTGCATGGCGTCGGGCCCGTTGCCGATCAGCATTGCGCCCTTGATCGGCTGCGTCACCTTGCCGTCCTCGATCATGTAGGCCTCGGTGCAGCCGAACACGAACTTGCCTGAGGTGATGTCGACCTGGCCGCCGCCGAAAGAGACGGCATAGATGCCGTTCTTGACCGAGGCGATGATCTCTTCCGGCGCGGTATCGCCCGAGGTCATGTAGGTGTTGGTCATGCGCGGCATCGGCTGGTGGGCATAGCCTTCGCGCCGGCCGTTGCCGGTCGCCTTCATGCCCATCAGCCGCGCATTCTGGCGGTCCTGCATGTAGCCGACCAGCTTGCCGTCCTCGATCAGCACATTGCGCGCCGAAGGCGTGCCTTCGTCGTCCACGGTAAGCGAGCCGCGCCGCTCGGTGATGGTGCCGTCATCGACGACGGTGACGCCCTTTGCCGCTACTTGGCTGCCCATCAGGCCGGCGAAGGCGGATGTTTTCTTGCGGTTGAAGTCGCCCTCGAGGCCATGGCCGACAGCCTCGTGCAGCATCACGCCCGGCCAGCCGCTGGAAAGCACGATGTCGAATGTGCCTGCCGGCGCCGGAACGGCCTCGAGATTGACCAGCGCCTGTCGCAGCGCCTCGCGCGCGGCGTGCTTCCAACTCTCCTCGGTGAGGAACTCGCCAAAGCTCTTGCGGCCGCCCATTCCGTAGGAGCCGCTCTCCTGGCGGTCGCCATCGCCGACCACCACCGAGACGTTCATCCTGACCAGCGGGCGGATATCGCGCACCACCTGGCCGTCGCCGCGCACGATCTCGACATGCTGCCACGAGGCGGCGAGCGAAGCCGTCACCTGGCGCACGCGCGGATCGGCGGCGCGCAGCCAGGCGTCGATCTCCTGCAACAGCTTCGCCTTGGCCTCGAAACTGGGCGAGGGGATGGGATTCTCGTCGCCGTAAAGCTGGCGATTGGTGCGCGCGGGCGCTGCGGCAAGCATTCCGGAATAGCCGCCCTTGACCGCGGAGACGGCATCGGCGGCGCGCAGCAGCGAGGCTTCCGACAGGTCGCTCGAATGGGCATAGCCGCTCGCCTCGCCGGCGACGGCGCGCAGCCCGAAACCCTGGTCGGTGTTGAAGTTCGCCGTCTTCAGCCGGCCGTTGTCGAACATCAGCGCTTCGTTCTCGCTGTATTCGAGGAACAACTCGCCGTCGTCGGCGCCCTTGATGGTATCGGCGACGATCTCTTTGACGCGGTCGTCGGAAATGTCGAATTGGCCGATCAGGCTGTTCATGGCAGGGCTGTCCGCTGGCGGTTTCGCATTCCCCCGATGTAGGGGCGAAGTGAGGTCAAGACAATCGCCGGCCTTCACACGCGATCGTCATCGCCGCGCGCCGACTGGCGGCCGCGTTGCCGCCGCTGGACTTAGGGCAGGGCCGAGAAGCCTTCGGCGAATCCCTTCAGATCGACAGGAATGCCGATGCCTTCCTCTGGCGTCTGGAAGACGATGAAGGTGGCCGACGTGCCGTTCTTCAGCGTGTCGAGCAGTGGCTTCTCGAGGATCACTTCCGCGTAGCAGCCGTCCTGGAAGCAGCGCACGAAATAGGCGCGGCCGATGTCCTTGCCGTCGACATTGAGGCCGAGCCCGTTGGGCAGGAGCACGCCGAGCGGTGCCAGCACCCGCAGGATCTCCGCCTTGTTGTCGGCGGTGCGCAGCACCACGACGGAAAGCCCCATCTCCGGACGGTCCTCGGCGACGACGTTCTGCATCATCACGCATTGCTCGGAGGTTGCGCCGGCCGGCGTGTCGCAGATGATCGACCACGCGCCATGCGTCGACTTGACCGTGCCGCTGGGCGGCGCCGCGGTCTGCGGCGGCGCGGCATTCGCCACGCTGGCGCTAAGCGAGGCGGCAAGGAAGATAACCTTCGCCAAGGGTCTCGAAAGCCAGGAAGTCATAACGGCTCCATTGCGAATCACGGCACTTTAAGCTGCGCCAAGGCCAAGTAAAGGACGAGACCGTCGCCAGCCCGCCCAGATACCGGCAATTACGCGCTTTTCCAGAGCAAATTCGCCCGAATTGCGACCACCCGGCGCGGGGGCGGCGATGGTCGGGGATGCCCTTCGGGCTGCGCGCAAAAATGCCGCACGGTTTCGCCCGCTCCTTCCTTGCGGAGGGAAATAGAGTATGGTTTGAACCACCTTAGGGACAGACCGGGATTCCCCATCCCGGCGTCGTTCGTTATTGGTGCGATCCGATTGCAGGAAGTGGGAGACGAGAGGGCGATGAGAAAATTCATGGCAAGCGCCAGACTTCTGGCAGGTGCTGCGGCCGCGGGCACGCTCCTCTCCAGCGCATCCGCCTATGCGGATCAGCCGCGGCCATGGGAAACCGCCTTCCAGGCGCCTGCGACCGACATGATGCGGCAAATCGAATGGTTCGGAAACTACACCTTCGTATTCATCGTGGTCATCACCCTGCTGGTGCTGGTCCTGCTCGCCTATGTCATCCTGCGGTTCCGCGCGAGCGCCAACCCGGTTCCTTCCCGGACCAGCCACAACACGCTGATCGAGGTGATCTGGACCGTCGGCCCGGTCATCGTGCTGCTGCTCATCGCCATCCCCTCGTTCCAACTGCTCACCGCGCAGTATACCCCGCCGGAAGAAGCCAAGCTGACCGTCAAGGCGACCGGCAACCAATGGAATTGGGACTACGAATACCAGGTCGACAAGAGCTTCTCCTTCAACTCGGCGATCCTTCAGGACGGTGACCGCGCCAAGGCCGGCAAGGAAGACCGCAATCTCTATCCGCGCCTGCTCGCCGTCGACAATGAGCTGGTGGTGCCGGTCAACACCATGACCCGCGTGCTGATCACCGCCACCGACGTCATCCACTCCTTCGCCGTGCCGTCCTTCGGCATCAAGATGGATGCCGTGCCCGGCCGCACCAACGAGACCTGGTTCAAGGCGGAGAAGGAAGGCCTCTATTACGGCCAGTGCTCGCAGCTCTGCGGCAAGGATCACGCCTTTATGCCAATCGCGGTTCGCGTCGTCTCCGACGCGCAGTTCAAGACCTGGCTGGAGACGGCCAAGACCGACGTGCCCGCCGCCAACAAGGCGCTGATGGCCGAGATCGATGGTACCAACAAGGTAGCGGCCGCCGGCAACTGACGCCGCGGGTTAGCAAGAATTAGGGAACGGAGCGGAATATGGCAGAGGCTGCAGCTCACGACCACCACGACCACAGGCCGCATGGCTGGGTCCGCTGGGTCTACTCGACCAACCACAAGGACATCGGCACGCTCTACCTGATCTTCGCGATCATGGCCGGGATTATCGGCGGCGCGCTTTCGGTCGCCATCCGCATGGAGCTGCAGGAGCCTGGCATCCAGATCTTCAGCGGTCTGGCGCAGATGGTCTACGGCATGCAGGGTGATGCCGCCATCGACGGCGGCAAGAGCATGTACAATGCCTTCGGCGCGGCGCACGGCCTGATCATGATCTTCTTCATGGTGATGCCGGCGCTCATCGGCGGCTTCGCCAACTGGATGGTGCCCATCATGATCGGCGCGCCGGACATGGCCTTCCCGCGCATGAACAACATCTCCTTCTGGCTGCTGCCGCCGGCCTTCCTCCTGCTGCTCGGCTCGATGTTCGTACCGAGCGCGCCCGGCGCCTTCGGCGTCGGCGGCGGCTGGACGATCTATCCGCCGCTCTCGACATCCGGCCAGCCGGGCCCCGCAATGGACCTTGCGATTCTGTCGCTCCACATCGCCGGCGCCTCGTCGATTCTCGGTGCGATCAATTTCATCACCACCATCTTCAACATGCGCGCGCCTGGCATGACCATGCACAAGATGCCGCTGTTCGCCTGGGCGGTGCTGATCACGGCCTTCCTGCTGCTCTTGTCGCTGCCGGTTCTGGCGGGCGCCATCACCATGCTGCTCACCGATCGCAACTTCGGCACCGCCTTCTTCGTGCCGGACCAGGGCGGCGACCCGCTGCTCTTCCAGCACCTGTTCTGGTTCTTCGGCCATCCCGAGGTGTACATCCTGATCCTGCCGGGCTTCGGCATCGTTAGCCACATCGTCTCGACCTTCTCGAAGAAGCCGGTCTTCGGCTATCTCGGCATGGCCTACGCCATGGTCGCGATCGGCGCCGTCGGCTTCATCGTCTGGGCGCACCACATGTACACGACCGGCCTGTCGCTCGACACGCAGCGCTATTTCGTGTTCGCAACCATGGTCATCGCGGTTCCGACGGGCGTGAAGATCTTCTCCTGGATCGCCACGATGTGGGGCGGCTCGATCTCCTTCAAGCCGCCGATGCTGTGGGCGCTGGGCTTCATCTTCCTGTTCACGATCGGTGGCGTCACCGGCGTTCAGCTGGCAAATGCCGGCCTCGACCGCTCGCTGCATGACACCTATTTCGTGATCGCCCACTTCCACTACGTGCTGTCGCTGGGCGCCGTGTTCGCCATCTTCGCCGGCTGGTACTACTGGTTCCCGAAGATGACCGGCTACATGTACTCGCCGGTGATCGCCAACACCCACTTCTGGGTCACCTTCGTCGGCGTCAACCTGATCTTCTTCCCGCAGCACTTCCTCGGCCTTGCTGGCATGCCGCGCCGCACTGTCGACTATCCGGATGCGTTTGCCGGCTGGAACATGATCTCGTCCTACGGCTCCTACATCGCCGCCGTCGGCGTTGCGATCTTCCTCTATGGCGTGTTCGAGGCCTTCCAGAAGAAGCGCGTCGCGGGCGCCAATCCGTGGGGCGAGGGTGCCACCACGCTCGAATGGCAGCTGCCGTCGCCGCCGCCGTTCCACCAGTGGGAACAGCTGCCGAAGATCAAGTAAGGCCGCAGATACAGGACCGCCGGCTCGCCCGGCGGTCCTGGCCAACGGAATGATGGACTTTAAGTACGCATGGCCCTTGCCGACCACAAATTGATGGAGGAAGTTGGCTTTCGCATGTCGGAAGCCACCGCGGGCGATTTCTTCGCCCTCCTCAAGCCGCGCGTGATGTCGCTGGTCGTCTTCACGGCCTTTGTCGGCATGGTCGCGGCGCCGGTCGCCATCAATCCGCTGCTGGCGGTGATCGCGATCCTGGCGATTGCCATCGGCGCCGGCGCCTCGGGCGCTCTCAACATGTGGTACGACGCCGATATCGACGCGGTGATGACCAGGACAGCGAGCCGTCCGGTGCCGGCCGGGCGCGTCACGCCGGGTGAGGCGCTGAGCTTCGGCCTCGTGCTCTCCGCGCTGTCGGTGATGACGCTGGGCGTGCTCATCAACTGGCTGTCGGCGGCGCTTCTTGCCTTCACCATCTTCTTCTACGCCGTCATCTACACGATGTGGCTGAAGCGCTGGACGCCGCAGAACATCGTCATCGGCGGCGCCGCCGGCGCCATCCCGCCGGTGATCGGCTGGGCGGCGGTGACCGGATCGGTCAGCCTCGAAAGCCTGATTCTTTTCCTGATCATTTTCCTTTGGACTCCGCCGCATTTCTGGGCGCTGGCGCTGTTCAAGTCGGACGACTACGCCCGCGCCGGCATTCCGATGATGCCGAACGTCGCCGGACACGCCTCGACCCGCCGCCAGATCTTTGCCTACGCGCTGATCCTGGCGCCGGTCGGCGTCTTGCCATGGCTGCTCGGCTACACCACCGCCGCCTATGGCGCGGTCTCCGTTCTGCTCGGCCTGGGCTTCGTCTGGTATGCCTGGAAGGTGCTGGGCATGAGCGATGCCGACCGCGCGATGAAGCCGGCCAAGGCGCTGTTCGGCTTTTCGCTGCTCTATCTCTTCGCAATCTTTGCCGCCTATCTCGTCGACAGCGTGGTCGGGCGTGCCCTCGTCATGGGGGGAGCATGATCGTGGCCGACAAGAACCTCGAACTGGTCACCTTGACCGAACGCCAGCGGAAGGCGCGGCGCAGCCGCTCCGTTGCCATCGGCGTCGCGCTGGCCGCGCTCGTCATCATCTTCTACATCGCCACCATCGTGCGCTTCGGCCACCATGCCTCCGGCCTGATACCGACGAATTTGATGTGAGGCGGCGATGAGCGGCGAGACCGGACCCATCGGGAAGAACAGCAACCGCATCGTCGTGGCGGTCTGCCTTGCTTTCTTCACTGGCATGGTTGGCATGGCCTATGCGGCGGTCCCGCTCTACAAGATGTTCTGCCAGGTCACCGGCTATGGCGGCACGACGCAGCGCGCCGAGAAGCAATATGCCGGTCGCGTGCTCGACCGCGACATCACCATCCGCTTCGACGCCAACACCAATGGCATTCCGTGGCAGTTCGAGCCCGTCGCGCGCTCGGTGACGATCAAGATCGGCGAGACCACGCAGGCGCATTACAGCGCCACCAACAAGTTCGATCGCCCCATCACCGGGCGCGCCTCCTTCAATGTGCAGCCGGAAATGGCCGGCGCCTATTTCAACAAGGTGGAGTGCTTCTGCTTCACCGACACGACGCTCAAGCCCGGTGAGACGCTGGACATGCCGGTCGTGTTCTATGTCGATCCAGACATCGTCAACGTGCCGGAACTGAAGGACTTGAAGACCATCACCCTGTCCTACACCATGTTCCCGGTCGAAAAGAAGCAGCCAATCGCGTCGTCCGCGCCGGCCGCTCGCAGCAGCAACAAAGTTCCAGATTCCGAAGCTAGCCTCGGGGGTTGATATGGCAGACGCGCACGCAAAACCGAACCACGACTACCATCTCGTCAATCCCAGCCCTTGGCCTTTCCTGGGCTCGGTCGGCGCATTGGTCACGGCCGTCGGCGGCGTTTGCCTTATGCAGTATCTGAAGGCCGGCAGCTTCCCAATATTCGGCCACAACATCGCCAATCCGTGGCTGTTTTTCATCGGCCTGATCATCGTGCTCTACACGATGTTCGCCTGGTGGTCGGACACCATCAAGGAAGCGCATGAGGGCCACCACACGCGCGTCGTTTCGCTGCACCTGCGCTACGGCATGATCATGTTCATCGCCTCCGAGGTGATGTTCTTCGTCGCCTGGTTCTGGGCCTTCTTCGACGCCAGCCTATTCCCGGGCGAGGCCGCGCAATATGCCCGCACCACCTTCACGGGCGGCGTTTGGCCGCCAAAAGGTCTGGAGGTTCTCGATCCCTTCCACCTGCCGCTCTACAACACCATCATCCTGCTTTTGTCGGGCACGACGGTGACCTGGGCGCACCACTCGCTGCTGCACGGCGACCGCAAGGGCCTGATCAACGGCCTGATCCTGACCGTCGGCCTCGGCATGCTGTTCACCATGGTGCAGGCCTACGAGTACATGCACGCTCCGTTCGGCTTCAAGGACTCGATCTACGGCGCCACCTTCTTCATGGCGACCGGCTTCCACGGCTTCCACGTCATCATCGGCACCATCTTCCTGCTCGTCTGCCTGATCCGGGCGATGCGGGGCGATTTCACCCCGAAGCAGCATTTCGGCTTCGAGGCGGCCGCCTGGTACTGGCACTTCGTCGACGTGGTCTGGCTGTTCCTGTTCACCGCGATCTATGTCTGGGCCTCGAGCGGCGCGGTAATCGAAGCCCACTGAGACCGATGGATTGAGTTCACGAGGCGGCTGCGGCGACGTGGCCGCCTTATCTTTTTGACCGAACGGGTCTACGGTGCGGACATGAGCGAAGACAAGGCGATCTGGCCACCCGTCGACCCGATCTCGGCCGGGCTGCGCGGCCATTGCCCGCGCTGCGGCGAGGGCAAGCTGTTCTCCGGCTTCCTCACCGTCGGCAAGCGCTGCTACAATTGCGGCCTCGACTATTCCTTTGCCGATGCCGGCGACGGTCCGGCGGTCTTCGTCATCCTGATCATCGGCTTCATCGTCGTTGGCCTGGCGCTGTGGATGGAAGTGTCGCTGAGCCCGCCGCTCTGGCTGCATTTCATTTTGTGGATACCGCTGGCGCTGGTGCTGAGCCTGGCGGCGCTGCGCCTGATCAAGGGCGTGCTGATCACCCTGCAATATTCCAAGAAGGCCGCGGAAGGCAGGCTGGACAGCGGCCAATGAGCGATGCGACCTCCTCGACTGCCGGCGCTTCGCGGCCGCGCTCGGCGCTGCTGCTTGGGATCGGCCTTGTCCTGTTCGCCATTCTCCTCGGCCTCGGCACGTGGCAGGTCCAGCGCTTGCACTGGAAGGAAGGGCTGATCGATACCATCGACAAGCGCACCCATGCGGCACCTTTGCCACTGACCGATGTCGAGAAAGAATTCGCCGCCACACACGATGTCGACTACACGCCGGTGACGGTGACCGGCACTTTCCTGCACCAGGGCGAACGGCATTTCTTTGCCACTTGGGAAGGCGACACGGGCTTCAATGTCTACACGCCCCTGCGGCTCGACGACGGCCGCTTCGTACTCGTCAACCGCGGCTTCGTGCCTTACGATCTCAAGGATCCTGCCAAGCGGAAGCAGGGCGAGGTCGCCGGCACGGTGACGGTGACCGGGCTTGCCCGCAATCCGCTGCCCGAAAAACCCTCGATGATGCTGCCCGACAACGACGTCGCCAAGAACATCTTCTACTGGAAGGACCGCGACGTCATGGCCTCGAGCGCCGGTCTGCCAGCGGGAGCCGTGCTGGTGCCCTTCTTCATCGATGCCGACAAGACCCCTAACCCCGGCGGTCTGCCGGTCGGCGGCGTCACCATCATCGATCTGCCGAACAACCACCTGCAATATGCCGTCACCTGGTATGGCCTTGCCGCCGCCCTTGCCGCGGTGCTGATCCTCAGGCTTCGCCGCCCGGCGAAGGAGGAGTGAGCGCCGCTCTTGACAGGGCAGGGGTGCACGCCTCATTTCGCCTTCAGCTTTCCGACTGAACCGGCCCGTTTTGATGATTGAAAAAAAGCCACCGCTGACGATCAGGCTTTGCCAGCCGCGCGGCTTCTGCGCCGGCGTCGACCGCGCCATCCAGATCGTCGTGCTGGCGCTGAAGAAATACGGCGCGCCGGTCTATGTTCGCCATGAGATCGTGCACAACCGCTATGTCGTCGAGGGGCTGCAGAGCCTGGGCGCGGTGTTCATCGAGGAATTGTCCGAGATCCCGCCCGAGCATCGTCAGTCGCCGGTCGTCTTTTCCGCGCATGGGGTGCCGAAATCGGTGCCGGCCGACGCCGAGGCGCGCAACCTGTTCTACCTCGATGCCACCTGTCCGCTGGTGTCGAAGGTGCACAAGCAGGCGATGCGGCACCAGCGGCTCGGCCGCCATGTGCTCCTGATCGGCCATGCCGGCCATCCGGAAGTGATCGGCACGATGGGCCAGTTGCCGGAAGGAGCCGTGACCCTTATCGAGACCGAGGCGGATGCGGCAAGCTTCGTGTCGGCAGACCCGGCTGCGCTTGGCTTCGTCACCCAGACGACGCTGTCGGTCGAGGACACCGCCGGCATCATCCGGGCGCTGCAAGAGCGTTTCCCCGAGCTTCACGCCCCGGCCGCCGAATCGATCTGCTACGCCACCACCAACCGCCAGGAGGCGGTGAAGGAGACGGCCGCCGGCGCCGACCTTTTCCTCGTCGTCGGCGCGCCGAACTCGTCCAACTCGCGGCGTCTTGTCGAAGTGGCGGAGCGCGCGGGCGCCGCGATGTCGCTTCTCGTGCAGCGGGCGTCCGAAATTCCGTGGAATGAGATCGGCAGGATTTCGACGCTCGGCCTGTCAGCCGGCGCGTCGGCGCCGGAAATCATCGTCGACGAGATCATCGACGCGTTCCGGCAACGCTTCGACGTCACCATCGATCTGGCCATCACGGCCACGGAAACGGAGGATTTTCCGGTGATGCGGGTATTGCGCGATGTCGAACTGACGGCGGCCGACATGGCCTTCGTCAACGGAGCCGCGTAAGCCCAGATGGCCGTCTACACCGACGTCAACGAAAACGAGCTCAGCGCGTTTCTGAAAGCCTATCCGGTGGGCGAGCTCCTGTCCTACAAGGGCATCGCCGAAGGGACCGAGAACTCGAATTTTCTCGTCCATGCTTCCACCGGTTCCTACATATTGACGCTCTACGAGAAGCGCGTCGACAAGGCCGATCTGCCCTTTTTCCTCGGCCTGATGGGCCATCTCGCGCGAAAAGGCATTTCCTGCCCGCTTCCGGTCACCGCGCATGACGGAACCGTCATCGGCACGCTCGCCGGCCGGCCGGCCGTCATCATCACCTTTCTCGAGGGCCTGTCGCTGAGGCGCCCGACGGCAGCGCATTGCGGCGAGGTCGGCAAGGCGTTGGCCGCGCTCCATCTCGCCGGGCGGGATTTCCCGATGAAGCGGCCGAACGCGCTTGCCATCGACGGCTGGCGCAAGCTCTGGGCGGCGTCGCGCGATCGCGCCGACGAGGTCGAGCCGGGGCTCGCGGCCGAAGTCGACGCGGACTTCCTGGATTTTGGGCGCAACTGGCCGACCCGCCTGCCACAAGGCATCATCCACGCGGATCTCTTCCCGGACAATGTCTTCTTCCTTGGCGAGAAGCTGTCGGGGCTGATCGATTTCTATTTCGCCTGCGACGACCTCTATGCCTATGATGTCGCCACGTGCCTCAACGCTTGGTGCTTCGAGAAGGACTTTTCCTTCAACCTCACCAAAGGGGCCGCGCTGCTTGCCGGCTACCAGTCGGTGAGGCCGCTTGAGGGGGAGGAAAAAACGGCGCTGCCGATGCTGGCGCGCGGCTCGGCGCTTCGCTTCATGCTGACCAGGCTCTATGATTGGCTGACCATTCCCAACGGCGGGCTGGTGATGAAGCGCGATCCGACCGAATATATCCGCCGCATGCGCTTCCACCGGGCGATCAAGTCTCCATCCGAATACGGACTGACATGAACAAGCAAATCGAGATCTTCACCGACGGCGCCTGCTCGGGCAATCCCGGGCCGGGCGGTTGGGGCGCGGTGCTGCGCTATAACGGCGTCACCAAGGAGCTGTCGGGCGGCGAGGGCGAGACCACCAACAACCGCATGGAGCTGCTTGCCGCCATCAGCGCGCTCGATGCGCTGAAGGAGCCCTGCACGGTCGATCTCTATACGGACAGCAAATACGTCATGGACGGCATTTCCAAATGGATCCATGGCTGGAAGAAGAACGGCTGGAAGACCGGCGAGAGGAAGCCGGTCAAGAACGGTGAGCTCTGGCAGGCGCTCGACGAGGCCAACAGGCGCCACAAGGTTATCTGGCACTGGGTGAAGGGCCATGCCGGCCACCCGGAGAACGAGCGCGCCGACGAACTGGCAAGGCAAGGCATGGCGCCGTTCAAGCCGAAGCAGGCGCGGCCGGCACCGGTTGCGGCTGCGCCGCAGAAGGCTGGTGCTCCGACCCGTAAGCCGGCGGCCAGGCGTTCGACGCAGAGCTATTAACGCGCCTGACGTTCTCTACCGGATCGCCAGCGCCGTGGAGAACAGGCCGAGGGCGAAGACCGTGTGCGAGACGAGGTTGAGCGCGCGCACCAGCATCGGGTTGGGCGTCCTCGACGCTGCCCAGCCGGCGCCCATGCCGGGCGCCAGCAGGAACCAGCCGGCGCCGACGGTGACGATGCCGAGGATGAAGGCCGGCAGGAAGGTCGGCGCCGCCAGCCAGCCCGTTCCCGCCAGCACGATCAGGATCACGCCGTAGAGAATTCCGACGAGATAGTGGAACGCCCAGCCCAGCGCCTTTTCATGCGTGTAGAGGGCGGCCTGACTGATATCGTCATGGAAGACCTTCTCGGGCAGATGCCGAACCCAGCGGCCGACCATGCCCCAATTCGGCCGCGGCAGCCCGAACGCCTTGTTGAGGATAATCGCCCAGACGTCCATGAAGACCGTGGCGCCGATGCCGATCGCGATGGCGCGCCAGACGATGTCGAGCATCAGAGCTGCTCGAGGATCTTGGCCGCCCCACTCTCGTCGACACCCGGCTTGGCTTCGACATTGAGCGCCACGACCTTGCTGTCATCGACGATCATCGAAAAGCGCTTCGAGCGCAGCCCCATGCCGTTCGCGGAAAGGTCGTTGTCGAGTCCGACCGACTTGGCGAAGTCTCCGCTGCCGTCGGCGAGATAGAGGATCTTGCCTTCGCCACCGGTGAAGCGTGCCCAGGCGCCCATGACATGGACGTCGTTGACCGAGACGACCGCGATAGTGTCGACGCCGCGCGCCACGATGGCGTCGTGGTTCTCGAGATAGCCCGGCAGATGGTTGTTGCTGCAGGTCGGCGTGAAGGCGCCGGGAACGCCGAACAGCACCACCTTCTTGCCGGCGAAAATCTCGGCGCTGGTCATCGGCTTGGCGCCATCGGCGGTCATCACCTTGAAAGTCGCCTCGGGCAGTTTTTCGCCAACCGAAATGGTCATGGTTTCCTCGTTCGGGAGATTGGGAAGGATCTGTGCCTGCGATATCGAACCGGGGCGCATTCCGCAACCGTTCAGAGCAATGCCAGGAAAAGTGCCCAGCGGTTTTCCATTCGGAATTGCGGCTCCACGCCGAATTGGCTCAAGGGAAAGGCAGCATCCCGTCCACCGCACCTTCGGCGCTTGTCAGCGTGTAGTAGAGCCCGCCGTCCGTGGGCGTCGCCGACGGCCGGTCGAGGATCGGCACGGTGAAAACAAGCTTGCCGTCCTTCTCGCTGCGCACCGGCGCGCCGAACATATAGTCGCGCTCCCCCGCGATGAAAAAGTCGACGGAATCGGCATCGCCGGGCGAATGCGCCTCGACGATGAGGGTCTCGTGGTCGCCGGGCAGCACGCGGATGCCGAAATCAGGTCGCGCCGGGCCAGGGAGCGTTGCAAGCGCCGTCTTCACCAGCGCCGCGTCGGTGGCGTTGTCCGGATCGGAAGCAGGATCGAGGCTGAGCCTCGTCTGCACCGGAATGCAGATCGTCTCGCAAATGCCGAGAAAGACGTTGGCATCGATCGTCGCCGGCTGGTCGGGCGCCGACAGCGTGAAGGTCACCGGCAGCGATACGGGACGGTCGTAGCCGGCCCATTTGCCGTAACCGTCGTCGTGGCGCTGCGGCGGCGGAAACGACAGCTTTGCATCGGCGATGTTGGTGCTGGCCGAGATGTCGATCTGCGGCGGCACACCGGCGTCGCCGGGATCGCGCCAATAGGTTTTCCAGCCTGGCTTAAGCGCGATGTCGAGCACGCCGTGGATCTTGCCCGCCTCGTCCGGCTTGCCGCTGGTCACCAGCCGCACCTTGCCGCCTTCGCTGTTGTACCAGGCCGAGGATGATGCCTCGGCCGGCTGGCCCGCTGCCAGGCCGACGACGGCGCCGAGCGCCACAATTTTCAGGTATCGCATGACGGTGATTTGGATCGCCCGTTCTTGGCCGCGCAATGATTTCATGTTCCCGCCCGTATCATATTTGCGTGACATCGGGCAGCCTGACCATCTTTTCGGCGCCGCGGAAACGGGTTACCCTCAGATCCATGGACTTGTTGCGTCACAAAAAGAAGATGGCCGGACGCGGCTTTCTTGACGACCAGTTCCTGATTGCCATGCCCGGCATGAAGGACGACCGCTTCACGCGCTCCGTCATCTATATCTGCGCCCACAGCGACGAGGGCGCCATGGGCCTGATCATCAATCAGACGCAGCAGATGCTGTTCCCGGACCTTCTGGTGCAGCTTGGCATCGTGAACGAGCAGGAAGCCATCCGCTTGCCGGCGCATGCCCGCGATTTCGTCGTGCGCAATGGCGGGCCTGTCGACCGCAGCCGCGGCTTCGTGCTGCATTCCGGCGACTATCGCGTGGAATCCTCGCTCAACGTCTCCGACGACATCTGCCTGACCGCTACGGTCGACATCCTGCGCGCCATCTCGACGGGTCGCGGGCCGCGTCATGCGCTGATGGCGCTCGGCTATTCCGGCTGGGGCGCAGGCCAGCTCGAAAGCGAGATCGCCGAGAATGGCTGGCTGACCTGCCCGGCGACGCCTGAGCTGCTGTTCGACGCCGACATCGAGCGCAAATACGATCGCATCCTTGCCTCGATCGGCATCGATCTCGCCCATTTGAGCGCCGCCGCGGGGCACGCCTAAACACCTTTGCCGACCTGCGGGACTGGTCGAACCCGCCTTGGCTTCATCATCAGCTCTGAGGAATGGCGACGCTCTGAGCGATTAGGGTGATGACGAGTTGGAAGGTCACCGCAGTTCGTAAGCGCCGAAGCAAAGCCCTCTAAGCCTGCGTGAGCGGGTATTGCTCCCTCAGCGTCTTCAGCACCAGTTCGCCGGGCATCGGCGCGCCGAACATGAAGCTCTGGACATATTCGCAGCCCATCTGGCGCAGCTCCAGCGCGTCGCTCTCGTCGGAGATGCCTTCGGCGACGACCGACAGGCCAAGCTCATGGGCCATGTTGACCATGGACTTGAGCAGCACCGCACGTTTCGGCGTTGCGTCGTCGACGAAGCTCTTGTCGATCTTGATCGTGTCGAAGGGGAAGCGCGTCAGGTAGGAGAGCGATGAATAGCCGGTGCCGAAATCGTCGAGCGACAGTCCGATGCCGAGTTGCTTAAGCTTGGTCAGCACATGCGCGGTCTGCTCGGGATTGTCCATCACCAGCGATTCGGTGAGTTCGAGCCGGAAGCAGCGCGGCTTCAAGTTGGCCCGCGCAATGACGGAGCGCACGTCGCTGACCAGGTCGCGGCGGATGAGCTGCCGGCTGGAGAGGTTGACCGAAACCGACAGCGGCGCGTCGCCGATCTGCTTCTGCCAGGCCGCCAGATCCTCGGCCGCCTGCTGCATGGCGAACAGGCCGAGCTGCACGATCAGGCCGCAATTCTCAGCCACCGGGATGAAGTCTCCCGGCGGGATCATGCCGCGCCGCGGATGATCCCATCTGAGCAGCGCCTCGAAGCCGGCGACGCTGCCATCCTCCAGCCGCACGATCGGCTGGTAGGCAAGCGTGAATTCGCGCCGCTCGATGGCGCGGCGAAGGTCCGATTCGAACTGCAGCCGGTCGGTGCCGACGGTGCGGAAGGCCGGCCGGAACGGCTCGATCCTGTCTCCGCCGAAACGCTTGGCCTGATGCATGGCAAGCTCGGCGTCCTTGACCATGTCCTCCGACGAGGTTTGCGCCGTCGTCCAGGTGATCAGGCCGATCGAGGCGGTGAGCACGATCTCGCGCTTGGCAAAGGTGATCGGATTGTTGATCGCATGCTTGATGGCATCGGCCATGGCGGCGATGCGGGCCGGATCCTGTTCCGACAGCAGCATCAGCGCGAACTGGTCGCCGGCAAAGCGCGACAGCGAATCCTTGGGCTTCAAAAGCCGGTGCAGCCGGCGCGCGATGGTCAGCAGGATGGTGTCGCCGGCCGAAATGCCGAGCCCGTCATTGACCTGTTTGAAACGGTCGATGTCGATGACGAAGACGGTCGGGCGCACCTTGTCCTCGGTGCGGGCGATCGAGATGATCGCCTCCAGCCGGTTCATGAACAGCTCGCGGTTAGGCAGGCCGGTCAGGTTGTCGTGCACGGCGTCGTGCAGCAGCCTTTCCTCGGACTTCTTCTGCTCGGTCACGTCGACCATGGTGCCGACGCAGCGGATCACCTCGCCATCCGACCCGATCACGGGACGGGCGCGCAGCGAGAACCAATGATAATGCCCGTCGGCGCCGCGCAGGCGGAAATTCTGGGCCACGCGGCCGCGGCGGTGCTCCAGCACCACGTCCAGCGTGGTGCGGAAGGTGTCGCGGTCGTCGGCATGCAGCACCGGCAGCCAGTTGCGGGCCGCGCCCGAAAGGCTGTTGGGGGCAAGGCCGAGCTGCAGGCTGATGTCGGGCTTGGTCACCACGCGGTCGCGCAGTACGTCCCAGTCCCACACGATGTCGCCCGAGCCGGCGACTGCAAGCGCCTGGCGCTCGAGGTCGGAAAACAGGCCCTGGTGCAGCGCGCCGCCGGCAAAAGCGTGCTGCATCACGGTGAAGCCGATCAACAGGATGATCAGGATCAGGCCGCCGCCGAGCGCCGGCTGGGCGATGTCGTTGTCCAGCATGCCGGTGATCGCCATCCACGAGCCGCATAGCCAGAGCAGCACCATCACCCAGCTCGGCACCAGCATGATCGCGCGGTCATAGCCGCGAATTCCGAGGAAGATGATGAGGCCGAGGCCGGTGAGCGCCGTCGCGGCAAACGAGATGCGGGCGATGCCGGCGGCGACCGCGGGATCGACGATGGCCACGCCGGCAATCAGCAGCAGCCCGAGGATCCAGACCAGCGCGCCATAGCTGAAATGGCCGTGCCATCGGTTGAGGTTGAGATAGGCGAACAGGAACACCACGAAGGTACCCGCCAGCGCCACCTCGGTGCCGGCCCGCCACATCTGCTCGTTGCCGGGCGAGATTTCGATGACCTTGTTGAGGAAGCCGAAATCGACGCAGATATAGGCAAGCACCGCCCAGGCAAGGGCGGCGGTGGCCGGGAACATCGAGGTTCCCTTGACGACGAACAGGATGGTCAGGAACAGCGCCAAGAGGCCGGCGATGCCGATGACGATGCCGCGGAACAGCGTGTAGGAATTGACCGAGTCCTTGTAGGATTCCGGGTCCCACAGATAGACCTGCGGCAGCTTGGGCGAGGCGAGCTCGGCGATGAAGGTGACGACCGTTCCGGGGTTGAGCGTCACTCGGAACACATCGGCGTCGGGGCTGGTCTGGCGGTCGAGCGCGAAGCCTTCGCTGGGCGTGATCGCCGCGATGCGCGTCGAGCCGAGATCGGGCCAGAAGATACCGGAATTCACCAGGCGGAAATGCGGCGCGACGATCAGCCTGTCGAGCTGCTGGTCGGTGGTGTTGGCCAGCGCGAACACCGCCCAGTCGCCGGTCGAGCGCGCGTCATTGGCCTCGACCTCGATGCGCCGCACGATGCCGTCGGGGCCGGGCGCGGTCGAGACCTGGAAATTCTCGCCCTGGTTCCGGTAGATCTCGACTGCGCCCGAAAGGTCGAGCGCCTTGTCGTCGCGGGCAATCTTGATCGGCTCGACGGCCAATGCCGGCGCAACCGCTGAAAGCGTGACGAAGAGCGCCAGGATGAGGGCGAACAGCGACGCGATTCGCGAAAAAGTCGTCACATATCAGCCCTTCGTTCCATCACCCGGCGGATCGTCCGCGATCCGGGCGTAGAGGTAGTGATCCTGCCAGATGCCGTTGATCCGGAGATAGGATCTGAGAAGTCCTTCGCGCCGGAATCCGGCTTTTTCAAGCACGCGGATCGACCGTGCGTTGTCGGGAATACAGGCAGCCTCGATCCGGTGCAACCGCAGCGTATCGAAGGCAAAACGCGACACCACCTTGACCGCGTCGGTCATCAGTCCACGGCCGCCGAAGCGCTCGCCGATCCAGTAGCCGATGTGGCCGCTTTGCGCGACACCGTGGCGGATGTTGCCGAGCGTGATGCCGCCGGCGAGCTTGCCGCTCGACTTCTCGAAGATGAAGAAGGCAATGGCCGTGCCTTGCGCATAGTCCTCGCGGTAGCGGCCGATGCGCAGCCGCCAGGCGGTGCGGTCGAGCTCGTCAGGCTGCCAACGCGGCTCCCATGGCTCCAGAAAGGCGCGGCTTTCGCCGCGCAGCGTCGACCATTCGCGGTAGTCGTTGGTCAAAGGCACGCGCAACGTGACCTTTTCGCCCTTCAGTGCCGGCAGGTCGCGGCGAAAGAAAGGAAGCGCGAACACGACTTTGGAACGAAGGTTAGACGGCGAGCCTGCGAGCCGTCGTCTGCGGGCCCGCAAGCGATTCGAGGATCGCCTCGTAGGGCGCCAGCGTGCCCACGGGGCCGACCGCCGTCAGCGTCGGCTTGGTCGAGAACAGCCGCGAGGAGAGATCGGTCAGCCGCTCGACGGTCAGCGCCGCCAGCCGCTCCATCAACTCCTCCTTGGCGATCGGCCGCCCGAACAGCAGCAACTGCCTGGCGATCTGCGAGGCGCGGCTTGCCGGGCTTTCGGCCGACATGATGAGGCCGGCCCGATATTGCGCGCGTGCGCGGTCGAGCTCATCCTGCTGGATGCTTTCCCCGGCCTTCTGCAATTCGTCGATGATGACCGGCACCAGCTTGGCGATATCACTCTGTCCGGTCGCCGCATGCACACCGAAAATGCCGGTGTCGGAAAAGCCCCAGTGGAAGGCATAGACCGAATAGCACAGGCCGCGCTTCTCGCGCACTTCCTGGAACAGCCTCGACGACATGCCGCCGCCGAGGATCATCGACAGCACCTGCGAGGCGTAGAAGTCGCGCACATGGTAGGCGCGGCCCTCGAAGCCGAGCACGATCTGCGCATCCATCAGGTCGCGGTCCTCGCGGAAGTCGCCGCCGACATACTGCGCATATTGCGGGATGTTGCTGGTGGCCTTGGCGCGGAAGCCGCCAAGCTGTCTTTCCACCTCGCGCACGAAATTGTCGTGCTTGATGTCGCCGGCGGCCACGATCACCATGCGCTCGGCGCCATATTGCCGTTCGATGAAATCGTGCAGCTGCCTGGAGGTGAAGGATTTGACCGTCTCCGGCGTGCCGAGGATCGAGCGGCCGATGGTCTGGTGGCGGAAGGCGGTTTCGGTGAAACGGTCGAAGACGATGTCGTCCGGCGTGTCGTGCGCGGCGCCGATCTCCTGCAGGATCACATGCTGCTCGCGCTCCAGTTCCTCCGGATCGAACTCCGATTCCTGCAGGATGTCGGCCAGGATGTCGACCGCGAGCGGCACGTCGGCGGAAAGCACCCTGGCGTAGTAGGAGGTCGTCTCGACGCTGGTGGCGGCGTTGATCTCGCCTCCGACATTCTCGATTTCCGAGGCGATCTCGAAGGCGCTGCGCCGTTTCGTTCCCTTGAAAGCCATGTGCTCGAGCAGATGGGCCATGCCATGCTCTTCGTCGCGTTCATTGCGTGCGCCCGACTTGACCCAGGCGCCAAGGGCAACGGATTCGAGGCTTGGAAGGGTTTCGGTGGCGACCGTCAGGCCGTTCGACAGACGGCTTACCTCAACACCCATATGGCAACTACTCCCTAACGGGCCGCCCGCGTGTGGCGGCTCACGTATTCTTCCACCATTTTCAGCTCGGATGGAAGTATGGTGTACTTTTCGTCGGCTGTCATCAAGCCGGCGAGCCAGGCAGGCAGCGCTGGCGTAACGCCGCTGGCGGCCTCGACCGCAGCCGGGAATTTGGCCGGATGCGCGGTGCCGAGAACCACCATGGGCACGGCGCCCGACATATGGCCGGCCGCTACGTGCATAGCGGCGGCCGTGTGCGGATCGAGCAGATAGCTGCTCGCTTCAAGCGTCTGGCGGATGGTTGCCGCGACCTCGTCGACGCTGGCGCGGCCGGCGTCGAACTCCGCACGGATCCTCGCCATTTCGCCCGCTTCGACGGTAAAGGCGCCGGACTGCTTCAGCCCGTTCATATAGCGCCTGACCGTCGCGGCATCCCGGCCCGCCGCCTCGAACAGCAGGCGCTCGAAGTTCGAGGACACCTGGATGTCCATCGACGGCGAGGTGGTGGCGAACACGCCCTTGGTGCGGTATTCGCCGCTTGCAAGCGTGCGCGCCAATATGTCGTTGTCGTTGGTGGCGATGATCAGCCGCTCGACCAGCAGTCCCATTCGCTTGGCGGCATAACCGGCGAAAATATCGCCGAAATTGCCGGTCGGCACGGTGAATGACACCGGCCGGTCGGGCGCGCCGAGCGCCAGCGCCGAAGAGAAGTAATAGACGATCTGGGCCATGATGCGGGCCCAGTTGATCGAGTTGACGCCCGACAGCGACACCCTGTCGCGGAAGCCGTGGTCGTTGAACATGTCCTTCACCAGGCCCTGGCAATCGTCGAAATTGCCTTCGATCGACAGCGCATGGACGTTCGCCGCGCTCGACGTCGTCATCTGCCGCTGCTGCACCGGCGAGACCTTGCCGTTGGGGAAAAGGATGAAGATATCGGTGCGGTCGCGGCCGGCAAAGGCGTCTATTGCCGCGCCCCCGGTGTCGCCGGAGGTGGCGCCGACGATGGTCGCGCGGTTGCCCCGTTCGACCAGCACATGGTCCATCAGCCGCGCGAGCAGCTGCATCGCCACGTCCTTGAAAGCCAGCGTCGGGCCGTGGAAGAGCTCGAGGATGAAGGTGTTTTTGCCCGTCTGCACCAGCGGGCAGACCGCATCGTGCCGGAAAGTCGCGTAGGCTTCACGCACCAGCCGTTCGAAGACGGGTGCGGCGATCTCGCCGCCGAGGAAGGGTGTCAAGACGCGGATGGCAAGGTCGGGATAGGCGAGGCCGCGCATCGCGCGAATATCGGCGGACGAGAATTGCGGCCATTCGCGCGGCAGGTAAAGCCCGCCGTCGCGCGCCAGTCCGGCCAGCACCGCGTCCGAAAATCCAAGCACGGGCGCATCCCCGCGGGTACTCACATATTGCATCGTCAAGAACCCATTGCTGCCGGCCGCGTCATCCACGGCAAATTGGTTAATTTTCCGAGCCGGCTCAGTCGCATTTTCGCCGCGGCGTTGATATACGTCACCGGCTTTGTGAGAGGGAAGTGCAGTTCATGAGGTTTTATTCGGTCAACCGCCGTGTTGTCGCGGGTCTGGCGCTCACCGGCTTTATGCTTGCCGCCGCAGGCTGCCAATCGAGCGACAATGGCATTTTGAACTTCGGCTTCAGCAAGAAGGACCCGACCGCGCCGCCACCGCCGCAGGACCCCAAGGTGCTTGCCAGCCAGTTGCGCGCCTACTGCCCGAAAGTGACGCTGCGCGACGGCACCGCCTTCTTCAATACCTATGCCAAGGGCGCCGCCGCCAAGACGAAGAAAAAGAAAGTCGATGCTGCGGCGGACGCTGAAGCCGAGGCAGCCGCAGCCGCACAGACCGGACCGAACGGTCAACCCGTCGACCCCAATCGCGATCCCGCCAAGATCATTTACCAGGCCTCGATCACCGATGTGACGCGCGACTGCACTCACGAAAACGGCCAGCTGACGATGAAGATCGCGGTGGCCGGTAAGGTCGTGCCGGGACCGCTGTTCACGCCCGGTACCGTGACGATGCCGATCCGCATCGCGGTCCAACATGGGCCTGACGTGCTCTATTCGCAGCTTCATCAGTATCAAGTGCAGGTCACCGATCCGTCTGCCGCGACGCAATTCGTCTTCACCGACACCAACGTCGTAGTGCCGGAGCCGACCGCCCGCGACTACCAAGCCTATGCCGGCTATGACGAGAACGCGCCGGCAGCGACGGACAAGTCCAAAGCCAAGAGGAAGAAGCGCGTCGCCGCGGCGGCGACAAACTGATCTGGTTCGCCGCCAATCGCGCTTGCGCGGTTAGGCGTCCTCCGACCACTCCGACAATGCCGCAATCGTGCTGCCGAGTTCCGCCAAACGGCGGATGACGGTTTCGGCGCCCGCTTCGGTCAGCGCGTCGGCATGGCCGGGATAGCTGTGCCCGGCGCCGGTGAAGCCGATGACGCGCATGCCCGCCGTCCTGGCGCCGGTGACGCCGTGCACCGAATCCTCGATGACGAAAGTGTTCTTCGGGTTGGCGCCGAGCTGTTCGGCGGCATAGAGGAACACGTCCGGCGCCGGCTTGGTCTTCTTGCTGGGGATGTCGAGCCCCGAAAAGATGCGGCCGGCGAAGAAGGGCAGCAGGCGCACCTTTTCAAGCATGAACTCGATCCGCTCGGTGCGCGAATTGGAGCAGACGGCGCGCGGCGTGGTCACCGCCGCCACCGCCTCGCGTGCGCCGTCGATGATGCGCACGTCGCTGCGCAGCTTGCGATCGACGAGTTCCTCGGCGCGGTCGATGAGCGAGGCCTGGAAGGGAAGGTGAGATTTTTCCTCGACCCGCATTAGGATGTCCTTGAAGGTCAGCCCGGCATAGGTCTCGGCAAGCTCCTCCGCCGAAATTTCGTATCCGGCCGATGTCAGAAGCTCGGCCTCGACGCGCGCGGCGATGATTTCGGAATCGACGAGCACGCCGTCGCAATCAAAGATGACAAGGTCTGGCTGGGGCATGGCAATCCGAAGTTGGGAGGAAAATGGCCTGACTGGCCCAAGCGGCGCGGCATACACCAATGGGCCGATGTTCGCAAATCAGTGGCGCAGGCTCTCGCCCGACCTTCACCGAATGTTTACGCTGATCGGTAACCATAACGGCCAGTAAACCGTAACGCGTGCTTTGGGTGTTTTGATGTCTGCCGTGCGTCTTCTCGACGAGCTTTCCCACGCTCCCCAGCAGTCCGAATGGCTGGACACGATCCTCAAAGGCGACTGCGTCGCCGTCCTCGACAGGCTGCCCGAAAAGTCGATCGACGTCATCTTCGCCGATCCGCCTTACAACCTGCAACTCGACGGCGACCTGCATCGGCCCGACCAGTCCAAGGTCGACGCCGTCGACAACGACTGGGACCGGTTCGAGAGCTTCGAGGCCTATGACGCCTTCACCCGCGCCTGGCTGCTTGCCTCGCGACGCGTGCTGAAGCCCAATGGCACGATCTGGGTGATTGGCTCCTACCACAACATCTTCCGCGTCGGTGCCAGGATGCAGGATCTCGGCTTCTGGATCCTGAACGACGTCGTCTGGCGCAAGACCAACCCGATGCCGAATTTCCGCGGCCGCCGCTTCCAGAACGCGCATGAGACGATGATCTGGGCCTCGCGCGACCAGAAGTCCAAGGGCTACACCTTCAACTACGAAGCGCTCAAGGCCTCGAATGACGATTTGCAGATGCGCTCTGACTGGCTGTTCCCGATCTGCACCGGCGCCGAGCGCCTGAAGGACGAGAACGGCAACAAGCTGCATCCCACGCAGAAGCCGGAAGCGTTGCTGGCCCGCATCATGATGGCCTCGACCAAGCCGGGCGATGTCGTGCTCGATCCCTTCTTCGGCTCGGGCACCACGGGTGCGGTCGCCAAGCGCCTCGGCCGTCACTTCGTCGGCATCGAGCGCGAGCAATCCTACATCGATGCCGCCAATGAGCGCATCGCCGCCGTGCGCCCGCTGGATGAGGCCGACCTCACCGTGCTGTCCGGCAAGCGCGCCGAGCCGCGCGTCGCCTTCATAAGCCTGATCGACACCGGCCTGGTGGCGCCGGGCGCCACACTTTACGACGCCAAGAAGCGCTGGGCTGCAAAAGTGCGCGCCGACGGCACGCTGGCCATCGGCGACAGCGCCGGCTCGATCCACAAGATCGGCGCCGAGGTGCAGGGTTTGGACGCCTGCAACGGCTGGACCTTCTGGCACTATGAGCGCAGCGGCGGCCTCACCCCGATCGACGAATTGCGCCGCATCGCCCGCCTCGGAATGGAGCGGGCAGGCGGCTGATCCGCTTGAATCGAAAGCTCAACCGATTGCTGCAAGTGATTCAGTTCAGGCCGCAATCCCGAGCCGTTCAAGATCCGCTTGAAGCGCCTTGGCCTCGGTGAACAGCACCGCCTGCCAGCCGGCGGTCTTGGCGCCGTCGACATTCTTCTGGCTGTCGTCGATGAAGAGTGTGGCGGCCGGCTCCAGGTCGAAGGATGCGACGTGACGGTCGTAGATGGCCTGATCCGGCTTGATCAGGCCGATCTCGCCCGAGACGGTGACGCCGCGCGGCCGATTGAGAAAGTCGAAGCGCCGGCGGGCTTCGGCGAACGTGTCGGCGGCGAAATTGGTCAGCATGGTCACATCGCGGCCCCTGTCGATCAGGCCGACCATGATGGCGACGCTGTCGTCATAGGCATGCGGCACCATCTCGTGCCAGCAGCGGCGGAAGTTGCGGATGTTCTCGGCGTGATCGGGGTGTTCGGCGATCAGCAGCGCCTCGGCGTCTTGCCAGGTGCGGCCCCGATCCTGCTCGATGTTCCAGGCGCTGGTGCAGACATTGTCGAAGAACCATTTCCGCTCCTCGGCATCCGGGATCAGCCGGCTGAACGGAAGGTCCGGATCGTAGTGGATCAGCACCTTGCCGATATCGAACACGATGTGGCGGATGTCAGTCATTGCGGTCCTTTCAACGCGGGCGCAGCGGGGCTTGCTTTTTGGTTGCGCCCGGTATCGCTGCCTCGATTACCTTTTTCATGACGGTGGGCAGCGCTTCCCCGGGAATTTCGTGGGCTAGCGACCAGAAATGCCCGTTGGGCGCATCACCCCTGATGTGGGCATGGAAGACGTCGAGTTCGAGCGCGAAATGGGTGAAGACATGGCCGATCCGCCCGGCGCGCCGCCAGTCGGCCGAAATGGGCGCTGCGTCCGCCGTCGTAGCGCCGTCGGCCCGCGCCGTCCACGCCGTGGTCGGCACCTCGGTCATGCCGCCGAGCAGCCCCTTGTCGGGCCGTTTGCGCAGCAGGATGGCGCCGTCATCGCGTTGAGCGACAAAGGCAGCACCGCGCCTGAGCGGCTTGTCGCCCTTGGGCAGGCGGACTGGAAAACGCTCCGGATCGCCTGACAGGATCGCGCTGCAATCCTCGCGCAGCGGGCACAGCATGCAGCGCGGCCGCCGCGGCGTGCAGATCGTGGCGCCGAGATCCATCATCGCCTGGGCGAAATCGCCGGGCCTCGCCCGTGGCACGAGCTTCTCGACCAGCGCTCGGATTTCCGGCTTGGCCTCGCTGAGCGGCGTCTCCACCGAATAGAGCCGCGAGATGACACGCTCGACATTGCCGTCGACGACTGCGGCAGGCCGGTCGAAGGCGATCGCCGCGATGGCGGCCGCCGTGTAGGCGCCGATGCCCGGCAATTCCTTCAATCCGGCCTCGGTGTCGGGAAAGCGGCCCCCCCGCTGCGCCACGAGATCGGCGCAGGCTTTGAGATTGCGTGCCCTCGAGTAATAGCCGAGCCCGGCCCAGGCCTTCATGACGTCCTCGGCCGGCTCTGCCGCCAGCGCCTCGACGGTCGGCCATTTCTCGACAAACGTCCGGAAATAGGCTTTCACCGCCTCGACCGTGGTCTGCTGCAGCATGACCTCGGAGAGCCAGACGCGATAAGGGTCGGGTTTTGTCCCACGCGAGAACGCACTCGGCGTCACGCGCCAGGGCAGGTCGCGGTGATGCGCGTCGTACCAGGCAAGCAGGCGGACGGCGATGCTGCTATCTCCGGATACGCACTTCTCGGCTGCGGCCTTGCGGGTCTGGTCTTGCGGTGCCATTGATCGGGTGAGTTAGGATCGGAGAACGCACATGGCAGGGAAAAGGCCCTTCGGCAATCCCGTTCCGGTGAGCGATCTCGCTACCGAGATCCTCGATCCTGTCCTGAAGAAGCGCGCCGGCATCTCGATCGGACTGGTGCAGTCCTGGGAAGAGATCGCCGGGCCGCGCCTGGCCAGCCACTCGCGCCCGGAAAAGATCCAGTGGCCGCGCCGCCTGCATGAGGACGATCCGTTCGAGCCGGCGGTGCTGATCATTGCCTGCGAAGGCATGGCGGCGCTGCATCTTCAGCATGAGGCGGGCGAGGTCATCAACCGCGTCAACGCCTTCCTGGGTTTCAACGCCATAGGCCGCATCAAGATCCTGCAGAAGCCGGTCCTTTCGGCGAAAGCGCGGCCGAAACCGCAACCGCGGCCTCTCAGCGAGGCCGAGAAATCGAAGCTGGCGCGAACGGTCGGCAAGATCGAGGATGATGGCTTGCGCGCTTCGCTCGAGCGGCTCGGCGCGACCATCCTCGGACAAAAAAAGCCCTGAGCATGTCTCCCGAAAGTTCCGGCGGTTTCGGGAAAAGTCGTGGAGCGCGCTGCAAAATTGTCGTCAATATCGCATATTCGTGATCGCGCCCGAAAAATTTGGCGATTGGATTGGGGATGCCGATGCCTTAATTCGCGCCAACTCTCGCCTTTTCTAGCCCTTGCATTGCAAAATCCAACCGATATCAGGTGATTCGCATGAACCGCTCTTTGTCTCGCAGAAACCTTCTGACCACGCTGGCCGCCGTTCCGGCAGTGGCGCTGCTTGCCGCGTGCAGCGACTCGGGTGAAGAGGCAAAGGCGGCCGATGTGAAGCCCGCCAATCCGTCGACGCCAGCCAAGCCTGCCACGCCCGCGGCCGCTCAGGTGCCGGAAGCGCAGGGCACCGTCGACATGGCGGAACTGCTCAAGCCCGGCGCTTTGCCCGACAAGCAGCTCGGCAAGGACGACGCCAAGGTCACCATCGTCGAATATGCCTCGATGACCTGCCCGCATTGCGCGCATTTCAACGACACAACCTTCCCTGAGCTGAAGTCGAAATACATCGACACGGGCAAGGTGCGCTATATCCTGCGCGAATTCCCCTTCGACCCGAGCGCCGAGGCCGGCTTCATGCTGGCGCGCTGCGCCAAGGACAACTATTTCGCCATGGTGGACGTGTTGTTCAAGCAGCAGCCGAGCTGGGTTGGCGTCAGCAACACCAAGGAAGCGCTGCTGCAGATTTCCAAGCTCGCCGGTTTTACACAGGAGTCATTTGAGGCCTGCTTGACGGACCAGAAGCTTCTGGACGATGTGAGAGCAGTCCAGAAACGCGGAGCGGACGAGTTCAAGGTCGACTCGACGCCGACCTTCTTCATCAACGGAAAGACCTACAAAGGGGCGATGTCGATTGAGGAAATGTCGGCCATCATCGACCCTCTGCTCTGACGTCCAGGCCGCGCCGAAGCTGCTTGGCTTCGGCATATTGGTCTTTGCGGAGCGGCGCGAATGAAGTTCTCGCGCCTTCGCCTCCTCGGTTTCAAGTCCTTCGTCGAGCCCGGCGAGTTCGTCATCGAACGCGGGCTGACCGGCATTGTCGGGCCGAACGGCTGCGGCAAGTCCAACCTTGTCGAGGCGCTGCGCTGGGTGATGGGCGAAAGTTCCTACAAGAACATGCGCGCGTCAGGCATGGACGACGTGATCTTTTCCGGCTCCGGCGCGCGGCCGGCGCGCAACACCGCCGAAGTCACGCTTTTCCTTGACAATTCGGACCGCACGGCGCCCGCCGCCTTCAACGACGCCGATGAATTGCAGGTGTCGCGCCGCATCGAGCGCGAGGCGGGCTCGCTCTACCGCATCAACGGCAAGGAAGCGCGTGCCAAGGACGTGCAACTGCTCTTCGCCGACCAGTCGACCGGCGCGCGCTCGCCGTCCATGGTCGGCCAGGGCCGCATCGGCGAGCTGATCCAGGCCAAGCCCCAGGCGCGCCGGGCGCTGCTCGAAGAAGCCGCCGGTATCTCCGGCCTGCACACGCGCCGGCACGAGGCCGAGCTTCGGCTGAAGGCGGCCGAACAAAACCTCGAACGGCTTGACGATGTCGTCGGCGAGTTGGAAAGCCAGATCGACAGCCTGAAGCGCCAGGCGCGCCAGGCTTCGCGCTTCAAGAACCTGTCGGCCGACATCCGCAAGGCCGAGGCGACGCTTCTGCATCTGCGCTGGACACTGGCCAAAACCCAGGAAGGCGAAGCGCGTTCGGCGCTTGCCGTTGCGACCACGCTGGTCGGTGACCGCGCCGCAGCCCAGATGGCCGCTGCGAGGGAGCAGGGCATCGCCGCCCACCGCCTGCCCGACCTGCGCGACGCCGAAGCGGCCGCAGCGGCGGCCTTTCAGCGCCTGTCGATCGCCAAAACGCAGATCGAAGAAGAGGCCGGCCGCATCCGCTCGCGCCAGGCGGAGCTGGAGCGGCGCCTGCAGCAGCTCGATGCAGACATCGCCCGCGAGGAGCGGATGGTGCGCGACAATGCCGACATTCTCGAGCGTCTCCGCACCGAGGAAGCCGAGCTCAATTCGGACAATGCAGGTGCTGCCGAGCGCGAAGCCACCACCCGCGCCGCCTTCGAGCAGGCCGGCGCGACGCTCTCGCAGAGCGAAGCCAGGCTGGCCGCGCTGACTGCCGAACGCGCCGAGGCGGCCGCCTCGCGCCACCAGATCGAGCGCACTTTGCGTGAGACCGCCGAGCGCCGCGACCGCTTCGCACGCCAGCTTGCCGAGGTCGATCGCGAGCTCTCCGATATTGTGGCGCGCATTTCCGGCCTGCCCGATCCCGCCGAGAAGCGGCTGCTGGTCGAGGACGCGCTTGCCCGCCTGGAAGAGAGCGAACTGGGTGCCATCGCCGCCGAGCAGGCGGTCGCCGAGGCGCGCGCCGCCGAAAGTGCTGCGCGTCCGCCTCTGCAGGATGCCAAGGCCGAATTGCAGCGCATCGAGACGGAAGCGCGCACGCTGGCCAAGATACTCAACGCCGCGAGCGGCGATCTCTTCCCTTCGGTGCTGGAGCAGATCAGCGTCGAGCGCGGCTACGAGACGGCACTTGGCGCCGCGCTCGGCGAGGACCTCGACGTGCCGCTCGACCGCAGCGCCCCGGTGCATTGGGGCGAGAGCGCGGTTAAACCGGGTGACGCGGCGCTGCCTGAAGGCGTGAGGAGCCTGGCGAGTGTGGTCCGCGCGCCGGCACAGCTTGCCCGCCGCCTGGCGCAGATCGGCATCGTCGACGCCGCCGATGGCCGTCGCCTTCAAGCGCAGCTCGCGCCCGGCCAGCGGCTGGTCAGCCGCGACGGCGCGCTCTGGCGCTGGGACGGCTTGACGGCCAGCGCCGATGCGCCGACCGCTGCCGCGCAGCGGCTGGCGCAGAAGAACCGCCTGGCGGAGCTCGATGCCGAGGCCGTGCAGGCGACCCGCGTCGTGCGCGAGGCCGAGGAGGCGCTGGCGCGCGCCGAGCAGGCGATGCGCCAGGCGAGCGAGGCCGAGCGCAACGCGCGTCAGGCCGGCCGCGATGCCCAGCACGCACTGGACGCCGCCCGTGACGCGCTAGCCGAGGCCGAGAAGGCCGGCGGCGAGCTGGCCAGCCGCCGTGCTGCCTTGGATGACGCCCGCGCGCGCATCGTCGACAGCCATGAAGAGACGCAAGCCGCTTTCCTCGAAGCCGAGGAGATGCTCAGGGACGCGCCCGATCTCGGCGACCTGCAGCTCCAGCTCGAGCAGGCCTCCGCCAGTGTAGCTCGCGACCGCGCCACGCTTGCCGATACGCGCGCCGTGCATGACGGCCTACGGCGCGAGGCCGAAGCGCGCATGCGCCGGTTCGACGCGATCGGCACCGAGCGCAAGAACTGGCTGGAGCGGGCCGAAAACGCCTCGACGCAGATCGCCGCGCTTGGCGAGCGCAAGGCTGAGGCCGAAGCTGAGCGCGAGCGGCTGGCCGACGCGCCCGACGAGATCGACGCCAAGCGCCGTGCGCTGTTGAGTCAGCTTTCCGAGGCCGAGGCGCTGCGCCAGGCCGCCGGCGATCGCCTGCAGGAAGCGGAGACCAAACAAGCCGAGCTCGACAAGGCGGCGACCGCGGCGATCCAGTCGCTTGCCGAAGCGCGCGAGACCCGCGTCCGCGCCGAGGAGCGGCTGACCGCGGCCGACGAACGCCGCGCCGAGGTCGAGGCTCGCATCCAGGAAGCGTTGAACACGCCGCCGCATCTCGTCATCAAGCATACCGGGCTAGAGACCGACGACCCGATGCCGGACATGGCCGAGGTCGAGCGCCAGCTCGACCGGCTGAAGATCGAGCGCGAGCGGCTAGGGGCCGTCAATCTGCGCGCCGAGGAAGAACAGAGGGAGCTGTCGGACCGCCTGGAAATCATCGTGTCCGAGCGCGAGGACATCATAGAGGCGATCAGAAAACTGCGCCAAGCGATCCAGAGCCTCAACCGCGAGGGCCGTGAACGCCTGCTGTCGGCCTTTGAGGTGGTCAACGGCCATTTCCAGCGGCTGTTTGCACATCTCTTCGGTGGCGGCACGGCCGAATTGCAGCTGATCGAGTCCGAAGATCCGCTGGAAGCCGGCCTCGAAATCCTCGCCCGGCCGCCCGGCAAGAAGCCGCAGACCATGACGCTGCTCTCCGGCGGCGAGCAGGCGCTCACCGCCATGTCGCTGATCTTCGCCGTCTTCCTTACCAACCCGGCGCCGATCTGCGTCCTCGACGAGGTCGACGCCCCGCTCGACGACCACAATGTCGAGCGCTTCTGCAACCTGATGGACGAGATGTCGAAAACGACGGAAACCCGCTTCGTCATCATCACCCACAACCCGATCACCATGGCGCGCATGGACCGCCTGTTCGGCGTCACCATGGCCGAGCAGGGCGTCAGCCAGCTGGTCTCGGTCGACCTGCAGGCCGCTGAGGCGATGCGCGAGGCGAGTTGAGGGCGGGCTTGGCGCCCGGAACCGACTGAGTTACGTCTCCGGTGCCGTGGCTGGCGCCGTGTAACGCCGGCGCACGGCCTCCAGCACGCGCTTGCGGCTCTCCTCGGGCGATAGGCTCTTGTCCTTCTCGGCCTCTGACGTCTCGCGGGCGAGTTCCTTGTCCCTGATCTGTTGGCGGAACCATTTGGAATAGTCGCCAGCGCGCAGGTGGTATTCCCAGGTCTTGTCGTCGATGCCTTCCGCCATTTGGGCGAAAATGATCAGATTGTGGGCTCTGAGGTTCATCGCCTTTTCCGGCCCCGTGAAATAGAAACTGCCGGCCTCGTCGAGCTCGCCTTCGGCATATTTGCGGCTGTGCCGCTTCAGCGATTGGTCGGGTTCGATCGCCTTGACCGTGAACGGCTTCTTGCCGTCTTGCGGCCGCCATAGCAGGACCCGGTCACCCTTCGGCGAAGGAATGCTCTTGGGCGCCTCCAGCCCGGCCTCCTTGCAGAAGGTCTTGATCACGCTCTTCGCCTTCGGACCGAGCGCGATGACCGCCGTCACCAGGCGCAGGACCCCGGTCGAGAGCGCTTCCGGATGCACGGTGATCAGCACCGTGCCCGGCAGCTCGAGCGACAACACCGCGCGCGTGTCCTCGCGGCGCTTGGGCAGAAGGTGATGCGCCTCGTCGATGATCAGCCAATGCGGCCTTGCCGTGCGGTAGCGGACGCTGCCGAGGCCTGGCAGCAATTCGGCAAAGAAGTCGGGCCGCTCGTCGACCTTCAGCGCCAGCCCGTTGACCACGATATTGGTGCCAGGCTTTTCGATCAGCTCCAGCAATTGCTCCTTGCTGGGTGTAGTCGAGCCATCACCTAGCGGAACGGCGCCCTCCAGTCCGTCATAGTCGCCCTCGGGATCGAAAATGCAGAACTGCAATCCCTGTTCGGCAAGCCGCTCGGTGAGCGCTGTGGCCAATGTCGACTTGCCGATACCGGAGCTTCCGGCGATCAGAACGGTCTCGACGGGCGACAGATAGACCTTCTTGCCGTTGGCAGTTCCCAGCAGGACGCCGCGCAAGCGCTTGCGAGCTATCAGATGATCCTGCTTTATCAGCTTGCCGATCAGTTCTTCGACACCCTTGCCGCGCGCCTCCTTCGTGACGAGGTCGGCGGTTTCCTTCACGGCGGGCAGTGCGTTGGCGACGGCGACGCTGCAGCCCGAAGCCCTGAGGAAGGCATGGTCGTTTTCGGCATCGCCGATGCCCACCACATTATGCGGCGACAATCTGAGGTCCTTGAGCGCAGCCGCCAGTCCGGTGGCCTTGTTGATGCCTGAGGGCAGGATCATCACCGCGCCCTTGTTGAAGATGATCTCCAGCTCAAGGCCGAGCTCCTTGATGACGTCGAGCACGGTGGCCTGGTGCGGCTCCCAGGTAGCAACGATCGAGCGGCCGACCGAGAGCGGCTTGACGTCGCGCTTCTTCAGTCTGTCGACGAAATCGGCGGAAGGCGAGGGCGAGATCGTTTGCTCTTCCTCGCTCGCCGGCGTGTAGATCAGCGCGCCGTTTTCGGCCACCACCTTGTCGAATAGCCCGACCTCCGGAAACACCTCCTTGAGATCGGGCAGTTCGCGGCCGGTGACCAGGATGAGCTTGCGGCCGGACTTCTTCAGCTTCTTCAGCGCCGACAGCGTGCTGGCGGTGACCAGTCCGTCATGCGCCAGCGTGCCGTCGTAGTCGGTGGCCAGTGCCATGAAATACATCGGGTGATCCTCTCCGCTGCCGGTCGCTCGGTCCGTCTGGAACAAACAACGTCTGTCGGCGGAAAAGGTTTAGGCCGGCGCTTTCGCCTCCCTGGCGCGAACCAGGCTTGGAGAAATGCAATTCATCGGAGAGAGAAGGTTGGCTGGGTTCTGGAAAGGCGGGGCGCTTCTGGTCTTTAGGTCCGTTTGGGGTCGGCGCGTTGCTCCTGTGCCCTCTTGCAGATCTCATCCAATTTTTTTCGGACCCGGTCGTTATCGAACAGCAGCTTGGCGCGTGAGAATCCTCTGCTACGAAGCTCCCATTCGATGGCAAGCCATCCTTCATAATCGCCAGATAACGCAAGTTTCCCGGCTTCGCGCCACATAAGCACGTCACGCTCTCGGGACACACCCTTTCTCCGTGCTTTTGCGCGAAGCATATAGGAGGTCGGGCCGATATTGTCGAGGGACCTGCCCCACCGCTCGCCGCGACCAGAGCACGGACTTCCACTTCATATTGAGACAGCGTGATGTCGAGCTGACGCAAATATCGGTCAGTTCATTGCCGGGCGCTCGACATCCCGGCGTGCGTTCTTGCCCCATAACTCACGGACGAATTTGATCGTCTCGCCAATCGTCCGGATTTCGATGATTTGCAACGATGGAACTCGTGCGCACAGTCTCCGCTCATGGACTGCTCCTGCGAGGCCGGTGGGTTTCGGAGGTGGCAAGGGGTCGAAAGCCGCGTTGAGACCACTGAAGAGAATCCGCGCTGAAATCGCCGCGCCACCCAATTCCCGCGAGAGATATATTGTTACATTTTGAGACACTTTTTTTAAATTTTGTGATTTGCTCCATACCGCTAACCTGGGCTCTTTTGGCCGCGAGCCATTCGGGCTTCAGGCATGTTGGGCAGAAAGGGTGGGGGTGTGAAAGGTCGCCAAGAATGGCCGATACGAATACCATTGTCTTGAGCGGTGACTACGGCTACCGCCAATATAAAGCATCCGGTCTCCCCGCCGACACCACTATCGATGCCAGCAAAGCCTCGTGGATTGTCGCCAATCAGGGAAGCTCCACCAACCTCTATCCCTTCGCGGTCGTCAACCCCGGCGACAACCTCGTGGCGTCGGGCGGCACGATCAACGGCACGGTCTCCCAAACCGGCGCCTGGGAGGACGTTTACGTCAACTCCGCCGCAGTCCGCGTGAATTCAGCCCACAGCTTTGTCATCGACGACTGGACGATCACCAAGCCCTGGGATGGCATCCGTGTCGGCGGCACTGGCACCTTCCTTATCGAGGATACCTATGTCGGCAACTCACGAGACGACGCGGTCGAGGACGACGACGTCATCGGCGGCACCATCCGGGATTCGCTGTTCGACCACGTGTTTTCCGGAGTGAGCCTTGGCGATGGTGACGTGGATGGGTCTGACAACTCGGTCACCATGGATGGCATGCTTCTAGGCATGGGAGAGTACCTTCGCAAAGGCGAGATGACCCACGGTTCGCCATTCAAACTCGACAAGGGCACAGGCGCTGCCGATATCGTGCCCAGCCTGCACTTTATCGACTGCGTGGTGGCGATCACCGACGTTAACCACAACGGCTTGGAACGGGTGCAGCGGGCTTGGGACAAGACGGTCGAGTCGCACGGCAATTACTATCTCAACCTCTCCGACACGCCGCTGCCGGCGGATTATCCAATGCCGCCCGCCGGCTGGACGGTCCTTCAGGGCCAGGCGGCCCGCGACTATTGGGCCCACGCCAAGGCAGCCTGGCACGCAGCCCATGACGGGACGGACCCGCTACCGTCATCTCCGACCGTGCCGACCGACCCGCTACCGTCATCTCCGACCCTGCCGACGGACCCGACCCACGGAACGACCGGGAACGATACATTTGTCGGCACTGCCGCGGCCGATACCTTTGATGGCCTGGCTGGCAACGACACATTGCGGGGCAAGGGTGGCAACGACGTGCTGACCGGTGGCGCGGGCCACGACACCTTTGTGTTTGACACCGCCTATGGCGCGGGCAATGTCGACACACTGACCGACTTCGACGCGGTAAACGACGCGCTCTATCTCGACAACGCCGTCTTCACCCAACTCGGCGCCGGTTCCTCGTCCAGCCCGACGCAGGTGAACTCGTCGTATTTCGAGTTGCGAGAACACGCCACCCATAGCAACGATCACCTGCTCTACAACCGGGCCACGGGCGTCTTGTCCTATGATCCCGACGGCTCGAAATCGGCCCCGCAGGTGGAAATCGCCCACCTGGAGCCCGGAGCGGCACTGACCTATCACGACGTATTCGTCGTTTGATCGTTCATGCGATCGGACCATGGCATGGCGAGGGGCGGGCGCGCCCCCCGCCGTGCCTGGTTCCGACGGTCACCGATCAGAAAGGCGGCGGACGCCGATCAAGTTGCCATAAACGTCGGCCGCATTGATCGCCGCGGATGCGCATGCGCCGGCCTTTGCAGTCGGCGCTGCCATCACCATCCAAACCGATCGGGCCGATGGCGGCGACACCATTATCGGCGGCCAGCTTACTGCGGCGGCGACGCTATTATTGGAAACATTTAGCAACTTGAGTTTCACGCCGCCTCGTTCGCAGACGTCATTTTCACTGCCAGCAAGCGATTAGCTGACTAAGGCAGTTTTGAGGTTTGGACGCTTCAATTCTCTGAGTGAGAATCAGACGCTTAGCGCCATCCTGGATTGGTGGTTCCTGGCGTCCCAGCCGAACTGGATGACCGGTGGATAACTTCCGATGAACGTAAGGCTAGGCTGTCAAAAGGTCGCAACCGATAGCGCGGCTGCTTGGCATGATATATAAACATTGTCTAAAATGATCCCTTAACCAAAAGAGACGATTTCGGGGATGCCCAGTTACACGAATAGAAGGGTGCTGTCGAAGAGCGTGGTCGAAATGGGCCTGTTCTCCGCGGTGATGAACACCCTGGTGCTAGTTCTGCCTCTCTACATGCTGCAGGTCTATGATCGGGTTTTGCCCGCCGCCAATTTGGACACGCTCACCTACCTAACATTGCTTGCGCTTTCGACGCTCTTGCTCTTCGGCGTGCTCGAAGTCGTGCGGGGTGTATACGCAAGCCGGCTCGCGGCGCGACTGGATGTCTCGTTGGGCACATCGTCTTTTCTCGCTGCAATGAGTGGCCCCCGCGCTGGCCTCGGCGATGTTCAAGCCTTGCGCGACTTGGCCACCCTGCGAGGCTTCATCGCTTCGAGGACCATTTTCTTTCTCTTCGACCTTCCTTTCGGGCCGATCTTCGTGGGCCTGCTCTATTTCATCCATCCGCTGCTCTTCCTTGTGACGATCGTCGGAGCGGTTCTCATGGTCGCCATCGCCATTCTGAACCAGGTCGCGAGCTCGCGACCTGGCAAGGAGGCGGCGGAGAGTCTCAACGCCTCGATGAATTCGGCGCAGGCTTTCGCCCGAAACTTCGAAACCGTTCGCGCACTTGGCATGGTGTCCAACGCGATAGAATTCTGGGGCACCCGTTTTTCCGGCTCTCTACACGCCTCGGATGGGCTCGCTCGCATCAATTCGTTTTATGGCGGTGTATCGCGCACCACTCGTTCGACACTGCAGATCGCGATATTGGGGGCCGGCGCTTATCTGGTTCTCCACAACGAGATGACCGCCGGTATGATATTTGCGTCCTCGATGATTTCGGCGCGCGCTCTGCAACCTCTTGATCAGATCATTGGGAGTTGGCGGCAGATCATCGACGCCAATCTTGCCTGGAAGAGGCTTTCAGCTCTCCGGTCCGGGCTCGACAACCAGGAAAACGTAGCATTGCCGGCTCCTGAAGGAGCGCTAAGCGTGGAGCAAATAGTCTATCATCTTCCGGGCGCGGCCGACGGCTCGCTGCCGCTGATCAAGCGCTTGACCTTTGAGGTCGCCGCCGGCGAGACAGTCGCGATTGTAGGGCCGAGCCAGGCTGGAAAATCGACTCTGGCGCGCCTCATCGTCGGTGCGATCGCGCCCCGCTCGGGGGCGATCCGGATCGACGGCGGCGATATTCGGAACTGGGACCCGGAACAACTCGGCCGCCATATTGGTTACCTGCCGCAAGATGTGGAACTCTTCCCGGGAACCATCGCGCAAAATATCGCGCGGTTCGAACCGAATGCGTCCAGCGAGAAGTTGGTTCAAGCAGCCCAGCGGGCCCAAGTGCATGAGCTCATCCTGGGTCAGAGGGATGGCTACTCGACGCTGATCGGCCCGACCGGCGTTCGCCTTTCGGGTGGCGAGCGTCAACGCATCGGGCTTGCTCGGGCCTTCTACGGCGATCCCAAGGTGCTGGTTCTCGACGAGCCCAATGCAAATCTCGATTCCAACGGCGAAGCCGCGCTCGAGCGCGCGATCAGCGGGGCGCGTTCACGAAAAACGACCGTGCTTGTCATAACCCATCGGCCCTCTCTCGCTTCCAAATGCGATCGCGTATTGATGCTACGCAATGGCCAGGTCGAGATCTACGGTTTGACCAAGGGCGTGCTCGATAGACTTGTCGAGCGACGGGCCCAGGCGGGGTGGCCTGCAGCCTCTCAGTCGCGCGAAGGAGTGGTGCCTTTCCCCTCATCTGCTCGAGGCGAGATAAAGGTCGCTAATGACTAGCCAAGCCATCGGCGCCAGGACGTACAGCTGGCAGCGCAACGTCGATACGCGCACAGATCGCATCACGCTGGCGGGGTATGCAAGCGTGTCCGTTTTCTTGCTTGGCTTCGTATTCTGGGGCGCAATGGCGCCGATTGCCGGAGCAACGATCGCGCCAGGAGTGATTGCAGCAGCTGGACAGAATGTCATGATCCAGCATCTCGAAGGTGGCGTGGTCAGCAGCGTCAAAGCTCGAGAGGGTGACAGAGTCTTACGAGGGCAGGCGCTGATCGTGCTCGATCCAACGGTGGCGCAGTCGCAGCTCAACCGAGTCCTCAAACAGTGGGTCGCACAAAAGGCCGAGATCGCGCGGCTCGAGGCAGAACGGGACGGCTTGGAGAAAATCGTCCTGCCCCGCGATTTAGGCGCCTACTCAGACGCGTCCGAATTCAGTGACGTCTTTGCAGAGCAAACCAAGGAGTTCCGGGCTCGGCTAGCGCGCTATGGCGCAGATCAGGAGATCCTTAGGGAACGGGTGGCAGCCCTTCGGGAAGCTGTTGCCGGCTTGAAGGCGCAAAAGGATGCTGCGGCAAACCAGCTCGCGATCGTCAATGCCGAGACGGAACGCAAAAAGCACTTGCTCGACAAGGGACTGACAAATCGTTCCGAATACACCGATCTTCTGCGTAGCACCGCCGAGTTGGTAGGTCAGGAGGGATCGCTGGAGGCGCAAATCGCCAGCGCGGCCACCCAGATCGTGGAAGCGCGCCAGCAGATTGAAAGACTAACAACCACCCGGGTCGAGGATGCCGTCACGGAATTGAACAAGGCCCGGGTAGAGGTGGCCGACCTTGAGGAACAAATCAACGCCGCTCGATCGGTCCTGGTCCGAACGACCATTCGTGCCCCGGCGGACGGCATCATCGTCCGCTCTCTCTACAATTCCGAAGGCAGCGTCATTCGTGCTGGCGAGCCTGCGATGGAGCTCCTGCCGACGAAGGAACTTATCGTCGAGGCAAAGATCAAGCCTGAAGACATCGATTCTATCCGAGTCGGCCAAGGCGCGAACATGATGTTCACAGCCCTGAACGCGCGGACCACACCAAAAGTGCCGGGAAAGGTGTTCTACATTTCGGCGGACCGGCTGACCACTCCCAGCACTGGACAGCCCTATTACACCGTGCGGCTTAAGATGGCCGACAAGCTGCCACCGCAGGTCAAGCCCGAGCAGATCTACCCAGGCATGCCGGTCGAAACCTTCATTTCAACCGGCGAGCGAACCTTTCTGAGCTATCTGACCAAGCCACTAGTGGACTCGTTCCAGCGCGCGTTTCGGGAAAGATAGGCCCGATCCTGCCTCCTGCGGCCTTCAACATTACCCGAAGTGGAACTCTTCCGCCGGATTATGCGCAACCGTGGTTCGGCCAGTCACGGTCCTCGGTTTTCACGGCCAAAACGTCGCACGCTCGTAGCGCTCGAGGCGACGGGCTTTGTAGTGGCTGTCTCGCCACGTGATCGAAGGCAAGGACCATCACCTATTGGGCTGCGGTCGCCTTCCTCCTTCCTTGCCATGGTGAGCTGGTCTCGAAAGGATAAGCGGGATGATCCCGTCCATCGCCAGAGTCTCGATCTCGAAGTCAGTTTCAACAGCCGCGGTCCCTTGCACCCGGACGGCATCGAGATGCATCTCGATGACAGCATCTATCCCGGCGACAAGTGGGAGTACCGTCTGCGCCGTGGCGACTTCGTCGCCAAAGCGCACGGCGCGCGGCAACTTGCCTCGCGCAATGTATGGGCGCGGATCCCTGCCGAGAGCGTATGGGTCTTCGCGGCGGCAGCCGCGAAATATTCATTGGTACCAACGCCGCTTGCTCTCGGGGCGGCCTCGTTTAACATTCGGTCTCGCACAATGACGTCACAGCCTCGCATTGCCCTGATCCATGCCACGCCCATCTCGATGGAGTCGATCAGATCGGCGTTCGAAACGCGATGGCCTGGCGTCGAAACCGTCAATATCCTCGAGGACAGCCTGGCAGTGGACCGCGCCAAAACCGCTGACCTGACGAGCGACATGATCCGGCGCATCGAGGCCTTGGCCAGCTATGCCCGTTCGATTGGAAGCGATGCCGTGCTGTTCACCTGCTCGGCGTTCGGGCAAGCGATCGAACAGGCCGCGGCGAAGCTGGACGTTCCGGTCCTGAAACCGAACGAGGCCATGTTTGAGATGGCGATCCGCCGTGGCGGCCGCACCGCAATGCTCTACACTTTCCCGCCGTCGAGGGAAGGAATGGAGCAGGAGTTCCGGGACGAAGCCGCCCGTATGGGCCAAGCTGCCACCATCACGAGCTATTTCGTGCCGGGCGCGATCGAGGCGGTGCGTGCAGGAGACGTGGAAACCCACAACCGGCTGATCGCGGCTGAAGCCGCCAAGCTGAAGGATTTCGATGCGATCGTCTTGGCACAGTTCTCCATGGCGCGCGCGCGGGATGCGGTCAAAGCGGCGACGAACATCCCCGTATCGACCAGTCCGGATGCGGCCGTCGCGAAGCTGCGCGTCCTTCTTGGCGCGGACCAACCCGCCTGACCAAAAGAAGGTCCCACGGAGCGCTCAACAGCTGCTCCGGTGGCTATTTCCAGATTTCCCGGGCAAGGCGCATGAAGTTGCCGCCTATGACGTCGCGGACCGCTCCTTCCGGCTGACCGCGACGAAGCAGAACCTCGGTCAGCTCTTTCATTTGGGCTGGTGCCGAATAGGTCGTTTCTCCCGCATATTCGCTCTTCGGCCAGAAATGCGGATTGCTGGCGATGATGTCGTCGATGCCTTCGATCTCGACCGGGAAAGCATGGTCGAGGCCGATGCCAACATGGCGTGGGCCAGCGAGATCGATCAGATATTCGACATGGTCGGCCAGCCGTTCGGAATCGGTGCGCGCCTCGCCAAGGAAACGGCTGAGCCCGACGACGCCGACGATGCCGCCGGTGCGGGCGCAGGCCTTGATCTGCTCGTCCGTGATGTTGCGACCGTGGGCGCAGAGCGCTTTCGGATTGGAGTGCGAGAAGATGACTGGCCGGTCCGTGTACTCCATCACGTCCATGGTGGTGCGGTAGCCGGTGTGGCTCACATCCACGAACATGCCGAGGCGGTTCATCTCGTCGATCACCTGCCGACCGAACGCGGTCAGACCCGGGTCTTCGTCATGGCATCCGCCGCCGGCAAGGTTGTTGCGGTTATAGGCGAAAAGCATCTGGCGCACGCCAAGGCCTTGATAGAACTCGACCATCTCAATCCGGCCGTCCAGGGCATTCATGCCTTCGATGTCAAAGGTGACCGCCAGCTTGCCTTGCGCCTTAGCAGCGAGGATTTCGTCGGCCGACGAGACGAGCACGTAGTCGGCGGGACGCGCCAGGATCCAGTGGCGGAAGCAGCTGAGATTGGTTACCGTCATTTCCCAGGACAGAAGATCGAACCCGACATCGATGGACAGATAGTCGACACCGGCGTCTCGCCAGATCCGCAGGTTGTTCAAGTCCGCGGCAGGATCCGGCATGAAGCCGGAATGGGCGTCCCAGACGACTTCGCTATCGAGAATGGACCGGGCTCTGGTTTGAAGGTTCATTGCCGTTCGTACCGGAATTTGCACCAGCCCCAATCTCTACCATACTGGCTAGAATGGGAAAGTTGCGTCCGGTACGCAGAGCATTTGCAAACTGCCTGAAGCTGGATCTGCCGTCACGCGCAACGGAATCCGGATTCGCCTTCGCCAGCATCTTCTGCCGAATGACTTCCGGCAAAAACGGATCGCAGATAGGACTGCCGACGATATTGTCGGCTCACGAATCGCTCAAACAAATCGAACTTCGCTCTGGCGAGAAAGGCGCCCGCAAAACGCGGACGCTCGCAGCCGGCAGCAACCTGTGTCGATCGTCCGTTACTCTTCCGTCTTGCCCTCGAAATCCAGAAGCTTGCCAACAGGCACGTACTTCTGCCCGTCGAACTGATAGAGCTGCAGTGCCTCAATCGGGAAAATATCGGAGCCGGCTTTGGTGTTCAGCTTGATCCCGTCCAGCAACAGTGGATCGTCCCACTTCTGCATGTTGAAGACGGTGTCGAGGAGCTCAGCCCGGGTCGGCTTCTTCATGTGCTCGAGCGCCTTCACAAGAGCATCGCCGGTCGCGTAGCCGACCTGTCCGATGGTGTTGGCGAAGACGAAGTTGACCTTGGCCGCGGCGATATCGTCCAGATACTGGTCGATACCCGCGTCACCGGTTTTTTCCGGGCTAACGATCGGTTTCAGGAAATTCGAGGTGATGATGCCCTTGGCGTTCTCGAGCCCCACCGCCTGCAGGATCGGGTAGGCCGAGGAAAGGTTGGTGACGAGCGTCAGCGGCTTCCAGCCGCTCTCGGCCTGGAAGCGGATTGCTTCACCGCCTTGTTGCGGCGCGGCGATGATCACCAGCGTATCGGCGCCGGAAGCCTTGAGCGCTGTCAGTTGCGTTTCGACGGTCGGATCCTGCGAAGTCACCGGTTGCCGATCGACGACCTTGACGCCTGAGCCGTCGATGGCCTTGTCGAAGGCCTTCATGAAGGTTTCGCCGGTCTCGGTGTTGAGATAGAGGAGCGCTACCTTTGCCTCGGGCTTGTTGTCCTTCAGATAAGTGGCGAACGACGCCGCCTCGGTCGAGAAGGCCGGGACGAACCCTATTTCCTCGTGCGGCGCGTTCAGCTTGTGGACGCCTGAATACATGAAGACATTGGGGACTTTGCGTTGCTCGATATAGCGTCCGATGGCCACATTGTTCGGCGTGGCAGCCGTGCCGACGAGAGCGAAAACTTTGTCCTGCTCCACCATCTCGCGCACATTCGCAAGCGTTCGCTGCGGATCGAGCATGTCGTCCTTGATCACGAGCTCGATCTTGCGGGTCTTGCCGTCGGACATCTTGACGCCGCCGTGGGAATTGGCGGCCTCGACCCGGGCGCGGATGCCTTCTGCGACCGCGCCGACGACGGCGACGGGACCGGTGAGCAGACCGGTGATGCCGATCTTCACGGTGCTGTCGGTGATGCCCGGTGTCTCGTCAGCTTTCGCCGGAGCGACACCGACGGCCAGCGCAAGTATTGCTGCCGTCGCAAGCATTCTTGGCATACATGGTCTCATAACTTCCTCCCTGATTGGCTCATTGATCCGGCTTTGCCGTTGGCGTTCGACCGCGCCTTCAAGGCAGCGGCGAGTCTCTCCAGCAGACCGGCAACCCCTCCGCGCGCCAGAAGCATGATGCCGATCAGTGCCAGCGCGTAGATGACGTTGCCGAGTGCGAGATTGATGTTGGACGTCCATGTCGGGACGAAGGTGATGAACAGCCCGCCGATGAAGGCGCCGACAATGCTTGTCGAGCCGCCGACGATGCTCCCGATCACGATGGTGATGGAAAGTGGGGCGAGAAAGGACTGCGGGCTGATGAAGCCGTTGAGGATCGCGAAGACGCCGCCGCCAAGGCCAGCGAGCGCAGAGCTGATGGCGAACGCCCACAGCTTGGTCTTGGTCAGGTTGACGCCGAGAGCCTCCGCGATCTGCGGACTGTCCCGTTGCGCCTGGAGCGCGCGGCCGACGTCGCCGAGGAGAACGAGATAGACGATGAATGCCGCGACGCAGGCGCACCCCAGCGACACCAGATAGAGCCAGAGCTCGGGGTAATCGGCCAGGAACGCAGGCGGCTCCAGGGAATCGATCGGCAAGCCGGAGACTCCGCCCGTCCAACTGCCGAGCTTCAACAGAAGCTGCGGAAAGGCCGCCGCGACACCAAACGTGATGATCGCAAGTTGCAGCCCCTGCAGACGCAGGGCCGGCAGGCCGACGACGAGACCGGCCAGCGCGGTAAAAACAGCTGCCGCAGGCAGGGTCGCCAACGGGTGGACGCCGTAGGTCGCGTTCAAGATGGCGGTGACGTAGGCGCCGATGCCGAACAGCGTCCCCTGGGCGAGGCAGATCTGCCCGGCAAACCCCATAAGCAGGTTGAGGCCAAGAATGGCGACCGCATAGGAGATGGCGATGCTCACCTGCTGCAACTGGAAGCCTGACAAAGTGGCCGGCAGCAATGCGGCGACCAGCACAAACCCAACGCTTGCCGCGACCGTGCGCCGAATGTCGTTGCTCATAGCTTGGTGACCTTCTGTGAGCCGAACAGACCGACCGGCTTGACCAGCAGGACGAAAAGGGTGAGCCCGATCGGGACCGCGATGCGCATGTCCGCACCGAGAAAGCCGATGTAGTTGGCGCCAAGGCTCTCGCTGACGCCCACCAGAAGGCCTCCGGCTATGGCGCCGAGCGGACTGTCCCAGCCGCCCACGGTTGCCGCGGCAAGACCGTAGAAAAGGATCGGGGTCATCATGGTCGGGCTCAAAAACAGCCGTGGCGCGACCAGCACCGCCGCGATCATTCCGATCGCCGCGGCGAAGCCCCAGCCGAGCATCAGCATGCGCTCGACGTTGATGCCCACCAGAACGCTGCGAACGCGGTCGAAGGCCGCGGCACGCATGGAGAGCCCAAGCCTTGTGAAGGCGAAGAGGGAGGCGATGGCCGCGGCCAGGACAATGAGGATCAGCAAGGTACCGGCCGACGAAGCCAGCACCCGTACCTCACCGAGGCTGAAGCTGCCTTCGGGAAACAGGCTGGGGAACGGCTTCTGCTCGGCGCCCCAGAGCCACGTCACCATCGCCTGGAAGAGCACAAACATGCCGAGCGTGACGACCACTGTCGCCTCGACCGGAGCTGCCAGGAGCGGGCGGACGAAGACCCGAAACGCCAAGATTCCCAGCACAAAAGAACCGGTCAGGCCGATTGCAATCGAAAGCCATAATGGCAGGCCCCACAGGCATAGCTGCCAGGTGCAGTATGCCGAGAAAGTCGCCATTTCGCCTTGACCGAAATTGACGACGTTGGTGGCGCGAAAGATCAACACCAGCGCAAGGGCAAGAGCCGCATAGATGGCGCCGGTGGCAAGACCGCTGAGGACGATTTGCACGAAAAGGGTCAAGCCCAGCCTCCCAACTGCAACGCCGAGGCCGTCGACCTGCGTGCCTTCGATCCGAGAGCCTTGGCCGAGGGAACCCTGGCGTTTGAGGACGGGGAAATGGCGGTTACCACGATCAGGAATGGCAGTCCGGCGGTATCGTGAATGTCGATGAAGGAGGCTGCATCGAGGCGGTCGGCCGACGCCCGCCTTGTAAGACGCGAGACCAGCACGAGGGCAATCACCAGCACGGCGTAGACAGCGCCTGGGGCAATGCCGCAAACAATGATCTGGTGAAACGTCGCCACGTTAGTCCGCAAGGTAAGATTTCTGGATATGCTCATCTGCAAGTATCGCGCCGGCTGAGCCGCCGGCCACGATATGCCCGGCCTCGATGACATAGGCGCGGTCGGCGAACTTGAGCGACAGGTCCGCGTTCTGCTCCACGACCAAGAGCGTCAAGCCATCGATGTCGCGGAGTTCCTTGAAGATCGCGAATATTTCGCGCGTGATGACGGGTGCGAGACCCAATGACGGCTCGTCGCATAGCAGCAGTTTTGGCCGCGACATGAGCGCTCGCGCAACCGCGAGCATCTGCTGCTCGCCTCCGCTCAGATTGCCGGCCAGTTGGGAGCGTCGTTCGCGCAATCGCGGAAAGCGATCGTACCACCGCTCCTTGTCCTGTCGGACCTGGCGGGCATCGGAGTCGATTGTGGCGCCCAGCGTCAGATTCTCGTCGACCGTGAATTCCGTGAAAGTGCCTCTGCCCTGGGGAATCTGCGCTAAGCCGCGTTGCAGACGCCGTTCCGGCGCCATCTTTTGCAAGTCGCTTCCCATATAGGCGATCTCGCCGGCCGAGCGGATCGTGCCCGAAAGCGCGCGCAGCAAAGTGGTTTTTCCCGCGCCATTGGCGCCGAGCAGGACGACGAATTCGTTCTGCGCGATTGCGAGCGAGCAGTCAAAAAGCGCCCGTACCTTGCCGTAGGAGGCCGAGAGATTGCGGACGTGAAGCAGTCTCACGTGCTCCTCCCGAGATAGGCGCCGATGACGGCTTCATTGGTCCTGATTTCTTCGGGGCGTCCTGACGCCAGATTTCGACCGAGGTGGAACACATGGATCCGGTCGCACAGGCTCATCACCAGACCCATGTGATGCTCGATCAGGAGGATCGAGAGCCTGCGGCTATGCCGGATCGTATTGACGAGGGTGCCGAATTCGGTGACCTCGCCATGGGTCAGTCCGCCGGCCGGCTCATCCAGCAACAGGAGCTTGGGCTCGGCCGCCAGGGCGCGTGCGATCTCCATCCGCTTTTGCAAGGGATAGGGCAGGGAGTCGGCGCGCACGCTCGATAATGCGGCCATTCCCAATTCATCCAGAATTGATTCAGCCTTGCGGCGGACCGTCTTCTCCTCGGCCCACGCACCGAAGGGATTGAGAAGGGCACGCGCGACTTTTCCACCCATCTTGTGGTGTGCGCCGAGCATGACGTTCTCCAGGACGCTCAGCGAGCCGTACACGCCGACATTTTGGAACGTCCGAGCGATCCCGAGACCGATGATGTCGCGCACCGCCGAATTGGAGATTGTCCGACCCGACAGCTTGATGGTGCCGCGTTGAAGGCGTGCAAGGCAGGTGATGGCATTCAGGAAGGTGGTCTTGCCCGCGCCATTCGGGCCGATCAAGCCGCAAATCTCGCCATCGCCGACGTCGAGCGAGACATTGTCGAGCGCCTGCACGCCTCCGAAGCTGACCGATACGCCATCCGCCGCGAGCACAGGCAAATAGGCGTTGATATGTTCCTGCACAGCCACGCACTCCTCCCAGGCGTGTCAGCGGAGCCGGCGCTTCCGCGTCTGTCCCACTTTAGATACCATATAGTATTTGAAGTCTGAGTCGTATGTCAACCGACTTCGCCGGTGCACCTGCACTGCCCAGTCGGATTGACAAGGTTAGTGAGATACGCTTTGGTATTTGAAACCTAACCGGTATCCGGAAGGGGCCGGTCATGGAGAACTCAGACCGGGGAGGACGGTGTGACTTCATCCTGCCGCAAGGTGCCGCGAGCGTGTGCCCGCTATCCTGTAGCCAACAACGGCAATGCGACGTGATTGGCGTTGCCCGATCGCCGCAGGAGGCCGTTATGCTGGCGGTCGCCATTTGCGGCCTTTTGTCGTTCGCCTTGAGCGGCCTGATGCGATGGGGGCGCGTCGATCGCCGTTGGTACGATCTCTTGATCCCGCTCGGCTTCTTCCTGTCCTACTGGTTGACCTACAATCGCCTTCCCTCCTTCCCTCCGGTCGGCGCCGTCAACAAGGTGTTCTACCTGGCGGCGGTTGGATCGATCCTGGGCGTGGCGACGGAATGGACAGGCAGCCGCAGGCTCGGACAGTTGCTGTTGGCGGCAATGCCGGTCGCCTCAGCAGCTTACATCGGCGATACGATTGCCCTGGCGCAGCCTCTCGACCTGGTTGTCGCCGCTCTGGCCGGAGTGGCAGCGCTATATGCGCTTCATCGGGAAGCTGACTATCCCGATGAGGGATCAGGCCTGCGCCCTGCGATCATGCTCGCGGTTGCCAGCGCAGGCTTTGCTCCCATTGCCTTCATGGGGGCTTCATCATCCAGCCTGCAACTGTCTCTTGGCGTCGCCTTTGGCATCGCCGGCATCGTGGTTGGGCACCTGTCCCGGCCGAATTACCGCTTCGGATGGGCATCCTTGCTCGGCGGAGCGGCGGGCATGATGGCTGTGGCGCAGACCGTCGCGCTGATCACCCGCAAGATCGACCTTCTCGCCCTTGCGGTGCTCCTGCTGCTTTTCCTGGTCCCTTCGGCCTGCCGCGTGATCCTCGATCGTCTCGATCAGAAAACCCCTGCACTCGCCACGTTCGTCTTCGCAGGGTTTTGCCTGGTGCCGGCCGTCGCGGCAGTCGCAGTGATGCTGGCACGGAAGGGGTTCAGCCTTCCGCTGTGAATTCGCTTTTCGTGCATCAACAAAGGAGGATGGAATGAACTACAGACTGAAACTAGCTTTGCTAGCTGCACTCGCATCGGCGCCAATCGGGCCGGCAACCGCACAGCCGATCACGTTCGACATCGATCCGGTTCATTCCGGCATCGTGTTCTTCATCAATCATCTCGGCTTCTCCAACGTCATCGGCGTTGCAAAAGAGTTCTCCGGGGAATTCACCTTCGACAAGGACGCGCCTGAGGCCAGCAAGCTGCAGGCCAAGGTCAAGGTGTCCAGCATCTCCACCAACAATGCCCAGCGCGATAGCGACATCCAGGGCGCCGACTGGTTCAATGCCACCGAGTTTCCGGACATCACCTTCGTCGGCACCAAATTCACCAAGTCGAGCGACAAGCAGGGCACCATCACGGGCGATCTCACCATCGCCGGTGTGACCAAGCCGGTGACGCTCGACGTGACCTTCAACGGCCAAGGCAAGAACCCGTGGGACGGCAGTCTTGAGGCCGGCTTCAGCGCGACTGCCAAGTTGAAGCGCAGCGACTTCGGTATGACGGCCAATCTTCCCCTGATCGGGGACGAGGTCACGCTGCGCATCGAAACGGAGGGGCGCGGCCGCAGCTGACGGCGGCTTCGCGCTGTCCTGAGCGCGCCGGACGTCCTCGCGGATGTCCGGCGGAGCTGACTGAGAGGCTGCGCGTAGCAATCGTGCCGCAACATTCGCCCATGTCGCGGCAACGAGAGACCATGGCGCGCCGACGATCGGCGCGCGATGGTCTGGCTCGGCTCTCGGGAGGCAGCTACGCGCTTAAGCGATCGACGAGCGATCGTCGGCTTCGAGGTCTTGCCACGAGCCACGCTCGTAGAGCCACCTGGCCGTATTCTTGATGCCGCCAAACGGAAAGACATGCAGCTGCGCGATTGCCGAATCCGGCTTTGCCCGCAGATGGTGCTCGATCGGGCCGACGAAGCTCTCCGGCGAGTGACTGGTGGCAAGGGCGGCAAGCGAGGCGCTGCGCTTTTTCAAGAAATTCAGCGAATTGCCGACGCCGCACAAGGCGGCGTATTTTAGCAAGGTCGTGATCTTGGCGGGACCGGCCACGCCAAGATGGATCGGCAGGTCCACCCCGGAAAGCGCCAGGCCGTCCGCCCAGGCGATGAACTTGTCCGCGTCGAAGCCAAATTGGGTGACGACACGCATCTTTGCCCCGGTCCGCTCGGCCCAGGCGCTCTTCATCTGGAGCGCTGCAATCGCCGCCTCGTCGCCAAAGTCGCGACTGCCTTCCGGATGGCCGGCTACACCGACCTCGGCGATGCCGTACTTGTCAACGAAACCAGTCTCGAGCACCTCGAAAGAGGAGGAAAATGAACCGGCTGGGGTAGCCACGTCGCCGCCGATGATGAGCAAGTCGCGGACACCCGCTTCCTCAGCCAAAGCCTTCACCCGCGTTTCCAGCGCTTGGCGCGTGGTCAGTCGGCGAGCGGCCATATGGGGAACCGCGGTGTAGCCAAGGTCCGCGACGCGACGCGCTGCCTTGACCAGGGTCGGCGTGTCCGCCAGGCCGATATCGGTGATGTAGACCCGGACCCCCGACGGGAAAAGGCCCGGTAGGTCAGGGGAGTCGATCACCTGGCTTGGCGCCATCTCGATCGAGGCGTCGATAGCGGAGGGGCGGATAGCAGCTTTTTCCATGCGCGTGGCTCCGTTGTTAGGCGAAGACGACGGTCTTGCGTCCATTGAGCAAGACCCGATCCTGAAGGTGGAAGGCGACCGCGCGGGCCAGCACGCGGCGTTCGATGTCCCGACCCTTGCGAACGAGGTCCTCGGGCGTGTCGGCATGGGTCACATGTTCGACGTCCTGGGCGATGATCGGACCCTCGTCCAAGTCTTCGGTGACGTAGTGCGCCGTTGCTCCGATCATCTTCACGCCGCGCTCATGCGCCTGGTGATAGGGCTTGGCGCCCTTGAAACCCGGCAGGAAAGAATGGTGGATGTTGATGCAGCGGGCGGAGAGATAGGCTGAGAAGTCGTCGGATAGGATCTGCATATAGCGGGCCAGCACGATAAGCTCGGCGCCGCTATCTTCGATCACGCGCTTGATCTTCGCCTCCTGGGTGGCCTTGGTCTCATGGCTGATCGGGAAGTGGTGGAAGGGAATGGCGTCGTCGGAGGCGAGGTTGAGACCTTCTCGCGGATGGTTGGAGACGATGGCGACAACCTGCATTGGCAACTCGCCCAGCCGTTGGCGGTAAAGCAGGTCTACCAGGCAGTGGTCCAATTTCGAGACAAGCAGCAGAACCTTGCGGGGCAGGTTCTGGGGCCGCAATGTCCATTGCAGGCCGAAGCGGTTGACCTCCTCGGAAAAACGCCCGGCGAGATCATCGAGGGGCGAAGGCAAATCGAACGCTACCCTCATGAAGAACCGATCCGTCTCGGGGTCGTCGAATTGCTGGGCCGCGGTGATGTTGGCGCCATGTGCGGCCAAACGGCTCGCGACGCCGGCGACGATGCCCGGCCGGTTCTTGCATTGGAGCGTAAGCAGATAGGACTTTTCCATACCCGGTCTCCGGGTTGACGGCCGAGCTGAAGGGCAAGGCGGTTTGTCGCGTCGCAAAGCGACACCGGCAGGAGGTCCCGCCAGTCTGTTGTCGTCGGGTGCGATTGCCGTGAGGGGAGGGCGGCCGTGATGCCGCCCTCGGTTCAGGCGTGCGGCTTAGGCGTTCTTGCGATAGCTGGTGCGTGCGTGCGCGTCGATCGGCGCCGGGTGGACGGTGGCGCGGATCTTGAACTGCACGTGGTCTTCAACCTGCACCTTGGAGGATGGCTTGGGCTCGCCCCAGACCACCACCAGTTCGGTGCCAGGCTCTGCCACTGCCGCATCCACGACCGCGATCGACATCATCGAACGGTAGTTGGCCGAGTATCCGGTATGAAGCGAACGCCCGGCCAAGCTTCCGTTTGGCGCCTCGACCCGGTCGTAGTGATAGGTCGCGTAGTGGGCGATCGGAAGGTTGATGAACTTCGCTCCGACACCTGGCTGGTACATCGAGGCCCACGCCTTGGCGACGTCGTCGCCGTTCCACTGCAGCGTCACCTTGCGGTTGGCCGTGGTCTGGCCGTCGGCGACCTGGGCCTCGAGCGCCTTGCGGCCGATGAAGTCGTGGTCGAATTTGACGATCTTTCCGTAGCCCACGTCGTAGGGCGAGAAATAATAGTCCTCGATGTTCTCGGAAAAGAAGCTTCCGCCTAGAGACACATTGGCATCGATCTCGTCCGCGGCAAGCCACTTGCGGAAGCCCGCCGTGCTCTTGCCCGAGTAGAACGCCGGCAACGGGCGCGGAAGCCATCCGGACTCGAGCGAGTTGGTCAGGTACGCCCGGCCGCCGACCTGAATCATGTTGTGCTTTTTGCCCGCCTCGAGCAGAGCGGCCCGAACGACCTCATGATCGGCCCAGGGCCCGACGAACTCGAAGCCTGGTTCGCCCGCCATGCCGTGGCGAAGCGCGCGGACCATCTTGCCGGCGATCGTGAAGCGGGTGCCGTGGAAGAACTTCACATCCGGCGGCTCGCCGCCGATGAGTTCCCGGATCACGTTGAACGCGCCAGGTCCCTGGATCTCGTAGCGGTAGCACAGCGGATTTCCCTTGCGGGCATAGGACGGATTGTCCCGCACAAGCTCGACGTCGTAACCGCCGGTCTCGGCATGATACTGAAGCCAGTTGATCGTCGGCGGAATGCCCACCGCCTGGAATTCGTCTTCCTCATAGCGGAACAGGATGTTGTCGCCGATGAGCTGGCCCTCGTCGTTGACCGCTACATACTGCTTCGCGGCGTTGACGGGAAAGTATTCAACGCTGTTGATCGCCGTGTCGCGGATGAGCTTCAGCGCATCCTTGCCGCGGATGTTCAGGTCGGCGAGATGGTGCGACTGGTCATAGAGCACGGCGTTGCTGCGCCAAGCGAGCTGTTCGTCGCGCCAGTTGGTGAATTCCGGCGTCACCGGCGTGCTGACGATCGGCGGGCTCTGCGATTCCCAGAGCATGGTTTGGGCGCTTCCAGCGTCAGCGATCTTCTGTTCGAGATTAGCAGCCATTTTCAATCCTCCTGTGCAGCTCCTTTCCGGCTAAGCCCTTGCAGGACATCTAACAACCCAATAGGTTCGATACAGGTGATCGAAATTTTGCATAGAAAGTAGGCGCCATGCTGTCGGAGGAACTTGCCCAGATCGACCTGAGTGCTTTGCAGGCATTGGTCATGGTCAACGACTGCCGGTCCTTTTCAGAGGCGTCGGAGCGCCTCGGCGTCAACCAGTCGACGATCAGCTATTCGATCAAGCGGCTTCGAAAGGCCTTCAACGACCCGATATTCGTTCGGCAGGGCAACTCGATCCTGTCGACCGACAAATGCCGTCAACTCGCCCAGGAAGCACGCGATGTCCTCGAGCGCATGCAGGCGTTGTCCTCTCTGCAAGGTTTTGATCCCGCTACGTCCACAGGCAGCGTGACGATCTCCTGTAACCATCACGAGCGTATGTTCCTGATGCCGGCCTTTGTGCGCCAGGTCCAGCAGCAGGCGCCCCAGATCGCGGTCAACATTTTTGAATCCGCGGTGCACGGCAAGCAGCAGCTCAAGGAAAACATCTGCGATATCGTGCTTGGCCCGGTGGCGATTTTCGGCGATATCTACTACCGGCGCAAACTCTTCACCGACCGCTACGCTTGCATCATGGATTCCAGCCATCCGCTTGCGGCCGGCGAACTGACGATGGATCGCTACCGGCAGACGCGGCATATCGCCGTGACCCACAATGGCCAGTGGGAAGCGTTGTACTTCGCGGCGCTTCGGGCAATCGACGTCAGGATTACGCCGAGCGTGATCGTGCCGAGCCACGACAATCTTGAAGCATTGATCCGGGGCACGGAACTGGTCGCGACCATTCCCTATCGCCTGGCCCGCCGGCTTTCGGACAAGTTGACGTTGAAGCCATTTCCTCTCGAGGTGCTGATCCAGATCGACATGTATTGGACCGAGCGTTCTCACTATTCGGGCCTGCATGCGTGGACGCGCCAGATCCTCGCCGACGTGGCGGCAACGATCTGAGCGGTCCGAAGCCCAGCCGAGGCTGGTGTGGTCTCTCTGGGATGGTAACCGCCGCGTCAGACAGTGGCGCCGAGCATGATCACGGAGATCGTCGCTGGCTGGTCGCCTGGATTGCGCCATGCGTGACGAGTGCCCTGCTGGACCACGGTGTCACCGGCATTTAGCTCGACAGTCCTGCCGTCATCGAGTTCCAGGATCAGTCTGCCCTTGACCACCGTGACGTAGTCGACGGTCGGGGTCTGGTGCATGCCAGGGCTGTCCGGCTCCATCCGCTCGGCAATGCCAGGTGATGCCTCGATGAGTTCGGGACCAGCTACCGCGGGGTTCCATTCCGATGACATGTAGACGCTGTCGGGAGGGAAAGTAATGATCCAGAACGATGATCCGCCTGCCGGCATGACCATGGTGCCGGTCGTCTCCATGGGGTCCTTGTTGTCGATGCTCCCCAGCTCTGGCGCCCCCTCGATTTTCCACTGTGGCGACGATACGAAACCTGGCGTGTGGCGCAGGACCATTTCCCCAGGGGAGGGACCGTCACTGACGACCACTGACTTACCGGCGTTGTCCCTGCCAGTGACGACGCGCCGAACCTTCATATGAAACCTCCCAGGTGGATGTTCAAAGTCACAGTGCCGAGATGAGGCAAGCGAGCGCCCAAAAAAGCGGGAACTCCGGTCCCATCTGCTGCCAGCGCCATTTGGCGCCGTTGATCTTCACCACTGCGTAGGCTGCTCCGAGCAGCACGACGATCGCGCAACCGGTTGCTGCTTTCGAATAGACGTTGAAAACCATGCCGAGCGCGGCAAGCACCTCGAGGACGATTGTCAAGACAAGGAATGGCTTGCCAGGATTCAGACCGGCCTTCTCAAACGTCACCGGCGCCTTATCGAAGTTCCTGACCTTCCCGATCAGATGCGGCAGGAACCAGACTCCACATAGGATCCTCAGGCAGTCCTGAGGCTGCAACTCGAACGGCATTGTACGTCTCCTCCCCAGCAGCGTGACGGCTGCAGTCGTTGTGAGCGGGCCCCGTTTTGGCCGCCAGCCACCCTGCGAAATCGAGCGTAGGCCCGAGGGCAGCAGCGATGGTTGGTACCGGCACCGCAAATCGGGTCTTGCGTCACCCAATCCAGATACTGTACGGTATCCACAGTCCAATCGGAATGTCAACTCGATCCGGTTGGCGGAATTTGAGGAGGAACATCGTGACAGTGATGATGCGCGCCGCACGGCTGCATGCGGTAAACGAACCAATGCGGATCGAGGAGATCGCCAAGCCTCGAGCGTCCGGAACAGATGTCGTGGTCGAGGTCAAAGCCTGCGGTATGGTCCCGAACCTCGCCAACGTGCTGAACAACTGGGAGAACTGGTATCCTCACCAGCCGCTGCCTCCCAAGCCCGCGACGTTGGGCCTTGACCCCGCCGGCATCGTGCACGAAGTGGGCGAGCAGGTCGTTGCCTTGAAGCCCGGAGACCGTGTCTACGTCAATCCGTTGCGTTCGTGCGGTGCCTGCCACGCCTGCGCCAGCGGCAACCAGATGAAGTGCGACTACTTCACCTTCGCCGGATATTTCGGGTTCAATCGCAACAGCCTGGAAATCTACAAGCGCTATCCCGGCGGCGGCTTCGCTCAATTCATGCGCGCGCCCCAGAGCGCCATCGTCAAGATACCCGACAATATGACGTTTCCGCAGGCTGCCCGCATGGGCTATCTCGGCACGTCCTATTCGGCGCTCAGAAAGCTGGGCAACCTTGCGGGCAAGTCGCTGATCATCAACGGCGCGACCGGAACGCTGGGTGTCGGCGCCACCATGTTCGCGCTCGCCATGGGGATTTCCACCATCTATGCGGTCGCGCGCGGCAAGCCATTGCTGGAAAAGCTGAAGCGCCTCGCACCGAACCGGATCGAGATTTTTTCCAGCCTGGACGGCAAGGTCGCGGACTGGGTGCGCTCCAAGCACCACTCCGGCGCGGATTCCATGCTCGACAGCCTTGGCGCGGTGGCCGACGTCAACGCCATGAGGGACGCGATGATGGGCGTCAAACGTGGCGGCACCATCGTGAACATCGGCGGTACGGGCGCCGACATGCTGTTCAACACCAAATGGTGGATGGACAATTCGATGGTGCTCACCGGTTCGGCCTGGCTCAGCACCGCGGAGGGCATCGAGATAGCGGAGCTGGTCCGGTCTGGCGCGGTCGACCTGTCCGTGCTGGAAGCCCGCACCTATCCGCTGGACCAGATCAATGAGGCGATCAACGGCGTAGCCTCGGGCGACGGTGGCTTCACCAACTATGTGCTGGAGCCCTGAGCTGCGGTTGGAGAATGCCATGATAATCGACTGCCACGGTCACTACACCACCGAGCCCCCGGCGCATCATGCCTATCGCAAGGCCCAGGTGGCGTTTGCCGAGGGCCAGCGGGACGCAGGTCCGGTCTATCCCGGCATAAGCGACGAGACGCTTCGCGCGACCGTCGAAGACAACCAGCTTCGTCTTCAGCGGGAGCGCGGCTCGGACCTTACAATTTTGTCGCCCCGGGCCTCGGGCATGGGTCATCATGTCGGCAGCGCTGCGCTGAATGCCGAATGGTCCCGTGTCTCCAATGATCTCATTGCGCGCATCGTGGACCTGTTCCCGCTGAACTTTGCCGGCGTCTGCCAGCTGCCGCAGTCGATGAGCGGTGACCTGGCTCCTGTGCTGGCTGAACTCGAGCGCTGCGTGGACGAACTCGGCTTCGTCGGCTGCAATCTCAACCCCGATCCGTCCGGCGGCTTCTGGTCGGCGCCGCCAATCTATGACCGCTACTGGTATCCGCTCTTCGAGAAGATGGTCGAGCTCCAGGTGCCGGCCATGATCCATGTCTCGGGCGCGTGCGCGGCCTGCCTGCACACCACCGGTGCGCACTACATCAATGCCGACACCACGGTGTTCATGCAGCTGATCCAGGGCGACCTGTTTCGCGATTTCCCAGACCTCAAGCTAATCATTCCCCACGGCGGCGGCGCCGCTCCCTATCACTGGGGCCGCTATCGCGGGCTGGCAATCATGATGGAAAAGCCGGATCTCGCCACGCACCTGATGCGCAACGTCTATTTCGACACCTGCGTCTACCACCAGGCGGGGATCGACACGCTGTTTCGCGTGATCGGTCCGGACAACATCCTCTTCGGCTCGGAACTGCTGGGCGCGGTCAAGGCGGTTGACCCGCTGACCGGCTTCAACTTCGACGACACGCGCCGTTACATCGATGCTTTGGGCCTCGACGAAGCCGACCGCGCGGCGGTGTTCGAGGGCAATGCGCGCAAAGTCTACCCGCGGCTGGACGAGAGGCTCAAGCGACAGGGTCGCTAGCGAGGTCCGGCCGGCACGAATCTCTGGAGATATCAATGGCAAAAGTCGTCACAAACACCGAACGTACGCCGATCGAAGTGTGCGACGCACTGGGCGCGCTGGGGGTGGCAACCGTTCACGAGGCCCAGGGACGCAAGGGGCTGCTGGCCTCGCGGCTGCGTCCCATCTATGACGGCGCCAGGATCGGCGGCAATGCGCTTACCTGCGAGGTGGCGCCGGGCGACAACTGGACCATTCATGTTGCATTGGAGCAGGCGCGGCCGGGCGATGTGCTCGTCGTGACTCCGATCTCTCCATGCGAAGACGGATTTTTCGGCGACCTTCTGGCTGAATCGGCGGTGGCGCTCGGCATCCGAGGCCTCGTGATCGATGCCGGCGTGCGCGATGTGGCTGCTTTGCGAGCGATGAAGTTCCCGGTCTGGTCGAAGGCGATCTTCGCTCAGGGAACGGTAAAGGAGACGCTGTGCGATTGCCAGGTTCCGATCATCTGCGCCGGTGCCCGCATCTGCCCTGGCGACGTGATCGTCGCCGATGATGATGGCGTCTGCGTGGTGCCCCGTGCCAATGCCGAGTTGGTTGCGAGAACGGCACGAGAGCGGGAGGCGGCCGAGGAAGACAAACGTCGCCTCTACGCTGCAGGCAAGCTCAGCCTGGACGTCAACTCAATGCGCGAACGGCTGCGCTTGAAGGGACTTGTCTACGAATAGGCACCCGACGTCCACGAAGGAGAATCGGTCGGCCTTCCAACGTGGCGTGGCATGGTTCGCGTCAGGACGCTGCAGTCCGCTTGCGCACGGCCTTTCCGTTCTTATGCCTAAAAAGATGAGCCTCGTGCATCGACGTCAGCGCGACCCGCACCATTTCGCCGGGCGCCCTGTCGTCCATAAAACTCGACATGCCGCCATAGACGAGTTCGAGGACGATACCGCCGACATAGAGTGGCCGGGGTTCCGCATTCCCATACGGAAACAGCTTCTCCGACAACAGCCTGCCCAGCCCTTCCCACTGATCCCTGAACAGGCGCAGGTGCCGATCCTCCAGCGTGTTGTCTCGGCGCGCGATGCGCAGCAGGTCGATGGCCAGCGTTCCCCAGCGCTTGTCCTTGGCGCGTTGGTTGGCCCATTCGCAAATGGATTCGATGACATCCTTCGGCTCGTCAACGCTGCGAAGCCTTTCGGTCAGTTCGACCACATCTCCGCCGGCGTTGCGCTCCAGCAGTTGCAGGAAGATGTCTTCCTTGTTCGTGAAATTGGAGTAGAAGGCCCCCTTCGAGAAGCCGGCCTCCTCTGCGATCCGCTCGATCGATGCGCCGGAATAGCCGTCTCGGGCCACCATCTCGCTGGCCGAAGCCAAAAGCTTTTCGCGCGTCAAGGCTTGGCTTTGTTCACGGGTCAGTCGCGCCATCTTTGATCATCCAATGAACGTATCGGGATACCCAGCGTATCTGAGCAAGCAACTTAGGGTCGTCGACCTCCAAGGGCAAGCGAAGGTGAGGGGTCAGTTGCGGGATTGCTTTGGTGCACGGCAGGATGGGTTCAGCCGACAGTGGTGCAAGCCGCGTCGAGGTAAGAAGCATCGAAGGCGTGCAGCGCTTGGCTCCGAAGGGCCTCATCGAGCAAATGCGCGCGGATCATCAGGTCAATCGTCGTGCGCAACGCGTTTGCCGGCACGGCCAGCTTGTCCGGCCACATGCCCATGTCACGCATGTATCCTAGACCACGATCGGCCAGGGTGGAGCTTTCCGGCGTGGTGATGCGTTGGAAGATCGGCAATGTTACGTCCTGCCGTGCCGGTTCATTGGTGATCGCATGGGCCTCAATCAGGGCGTTGATGAAGCGTATGACCACATCTCGATTGGCTTGCAGCCACGATGATCGGCCGATGACCGCGGTGAAGAGGATCTCGGGTATGAACTCATTGACCTCGCCGATCAGCTTGTAGCCTTGGTCCTCGGCCAGGAAGTTCCACGGCGCGGGCTGGGGAGCACAGTCGACCTGCCCGGCCTGCAGCGCCTCCCACCGTTTGGTATGAATACCCGCAAGCACGAATTCGTAGTCGGCGGGGTAGTGCAGTCCTTGGGAAGCCAGCACAATCTGCGTGTAAATCGCAGTACCCTCGGTGAGCGAGGACGTGCCGATCCTCTTTCCTCGAAGGTCCGCCAGGGTGGCGATTTCTGGCCGCGCCACGAGAGACATCGGCAGCCGCACTGCATTGGCCGCAACAATGCGCAGTTCTCCACCGTTCACGAAGTCCGCGACTGCTCCTTCTGGCGGCGTAATCGCAAGGTCGGCCTCACCCTCAAGGACAGCTCCCGTTGCCTTGTCGACGCTGCCGAAGCGCTTGTATTCGATGGCAATGCCGTGCTTGCCGAATAATCCCAACTCGTCTGCAAGGAAGACCGGAAGCCAATTGAACCCCTGCGCTCCGCCCGCGAGGCGAAGCTGGGCAGCCGTGGAAGGATCAGCTGTCGTGTTTTCGGCCATTGGCTCCTCCCGCCGGTATTCAGCACTGGGCGTTTAAATACTATAGGTATTGGAATTCCAATCGGTATGTCAATCGGCCACGCTTTTTTCCTCGCAGCCCGGCTGACTGAGCTACCGTGAACAATTGCTCCGCGTGCTCTCGATCGCGAAAAGCGGCCAACAGGGGCTACGGCCCTTGGCACCATACCGCACATGCTATCGTGAATTCGAAGCGGTCCTAAACGGCGCCGCTTCTCTTAAGTCCAGTTCCGGACGCCAGATTCTTGCTGCCGGTCCACGCATCCAAGGCCCTAGCCGAGTGCCCTAGACGAAGACCTGATCGATTTAGCTAAATCATTGAATAAAAGATAAAAAATGGTTGGCTGGGGCGCCAGGATTCGAACCTGGGAATGTCGGTACCAAAAACCGATGCCTTACCACTTGGCGACGCCCCAGCAGCCGGGCGGTGCCCGCTGCGCGCGGCCTTATAGGACGAGCCGGTCGAAAGCTCAATGCTTGGACCGCTGACATCCAAAGTAATCTTGCCGCATGTCTGCGCCGGCGGATTGCCGCCGCGTTCGGGCGTAATCTGGAGGGGAGATCGATCCGGCGACCGGAATTGCGGGCTATTCGCCCCACACGGCCAACTCGTTGCCGGCCGGGTCGGTGAAGTGGAACCGCCTGCCGCCTGGGAAGGAAAAGATCGGCTTGATGATGCTGCCTCCGGCATTCTCAACGGCCTCCAGCGTCTCCTCCAGGTTTTCGGAATAGAGCACGGGCAGCGGTCTGGCGGGCGCTTCGCCCGCATCGGCCTGGAAGCCGCCGTCGAGCCCCTCGGCAAAAGCGGAGTAAGTTGGCCCGTAATCGGTGAAAGACCAGGAAAACGCCGCGCTGTAGAAGGATTTGACGCTGTCCAGCGTGCCGCCGGTGGCCGGAAGTTCCAGATAGTCGAGTTTTCCCTCGAGTTTCATCGCGCTACTCCACTTTGTTCTTGTTGTGTTCTATCTCGCGCAACTCACACCGGCAAGTCTTTTTGACGCAGCTTTTGCTTAATCGATTGTAGTCGCGGCGCTTGCTTTGCCGGCGCTTGCCTTTCGCAATGCAGCATCTTATCGCTCGGATCGGAAGGGCGGGGACCGGGGCCTTGGCCCGGGTGTTGTCTATCTTCCAAGGGACCTGGAGGGCATGCATGACCAAGTGGGTTTACACCTTCGGCGACGGTGCCGCTGAAGGCCGAGCCGGTGATCGCAACCTGCTCGGCGGCAAGGGCGCCAACCTTGCCGAGATGTGCAGCCTCGGCCTGCCGGTGCCGCCGGGCTTCACCATCACCACTGAAGTCTGCAATGCCTATTACGCCAACGGCCGCACCTATCCGACATCGCTTGAAGCGGATGTCCTGGCGGCGCTCAACCATATCGGCAGGCTCACCGGCCGCAATTTCGGCGATCCGTCGAAGCTGCTTCTGGTCTCGGTGCGCTCCGGCGCCCGCGCTTCGATGCCAGGCATGATGGATACCGTGCTCAATCTCGGCCTCAACGACGAGACGGTCGAGGCGCTTGCCGCCGATTCCGGCGATGCCCGCTTTGCCTATGACAGTTACCGCCGCTTCATCCAGATGTATTCCGACGTCGTCATGGGCCTCGATCACGAGGTTTTCGAGGAAATTCTCGAGGACCAGAAGGCGAGCCTCGGCCATGAGCTCGACACCGAACTGACGGCCATCGAATGGCAGGGTGTGATCGCGCTCTACAAGGCCAGGGTCGAGGAGGAGCTCGGCAAGCCGTTCCCGCAGGACCCGCGCGAGCAGCTCTGGGGCGCCATCGGCGCCGTGTTTTCGAGCTGGATGAACAACCGCGCCATCACCTACCGTCGCCTGCACGACATCCCGGAAAGCTGGGGCACGGCGGTCAACGTCCAGGCCATGGTGTTCGGCAATATGGGCGACACCTCCGCCACCGGCGTTGCCTTCACCCGCAATCCCTCGACCGGCGAAAAGCAGCTCTATGGCGAATTCCTGGTCAATGCGCAGGGCGAGGACGTGGTGGCCGGCATCCGCACGCCGCAGAACATAACCGAGGCCGCGCGCATCGCTGCGGGCTCCGACAAACCCTCGCTGCAGAAACTGATGCCGGAAGCTTTCCAGGCCTTCGTCGATATTTCCGACCGGCTGGAGAAGCATTACCGCGACATGCAGGACCTCGAATTCACCATCGAGCGCGGCAAATTGTGGATGCTGCAGACCCGCTCCGGCAAGCGCACCGCCAAGGCGGCGCTCAGGATTGCCGTCGAGATGGCCAAAGACGGGCTGATCACGAAAGAGGAGGCGGTCGCCCGCATCGATCCGGCCTCGCTCGACCAGCTCCTGCATCCGACCATCGATCCCAAGGCGGCGCGCGACGTCATCGGCGTCGGCCTGCCGGCCTCGCCGGGTGCGGCCACCGGCGAGATCGTCTTCTCCTCCGGTGAGGCCGAGGATGCCAAGGCGCAAGGCCGCAAGGTCATTCTCGTGCGCGTCGAGACCAGCCCGGAGGACATCCACGGCATGCATGCCGCCGAAGGCATCCTCACCACGCGCGGCGGCATGACCAGTCATGCCGCCGTGGTGGCGCGCGGCATGGGCAAGCCCTGCGTCTCGGGTGCCGGCTCGCTGCGTGTCGACTACAAGGCCGGCACGCTGATCTCGATGGGCCAGACCTTCCGCAAGGGTGATATCATCACCATCGACGGCGGCAACGGCCAGGTGCTGAAGGGCGCCGTCGCCATGCTGCAGCCGGAGCTGTCCGGCGACTTCGCCGCCATCATGGAATGGGCCGATGCCGCGCGCCGCATGAAGGTGCGCACAAATGCCGAGACGCCGCTCGACGCGCGCATGGCGCGCTCCTTCGGCGCCGAAGGCATTGGCCTTTGCCGCACCGAGCACATGTTCTTCGAAGGCGACCGCATCGTCGCCATGCGCGAGATGATCCTGGCCGACACCGAGAAGGACAGGCGCTCGGCGCTCGACAAGCTTCTGCCGATGCAGCGTTCGGATTTCCTAGAGCTGTTCGAGATCATGGCGGGCTTGCCGGTGACGATCCGGCTGCTTGACCCGCCCTTGCACGAATTCCTGCCCAAGACCGACGCCGAGCTCGCCGAGGTCGCGACCGCCATGAATGTGCCGGCGGACAAGCTCAGGCAGCGTACCGAGGCCCTGCATGAGTTCAATCCGATGCTCGGGCATCGCGGCTGCCGTCTGGCGGTCTCCTATCCCGAGATCGCCGAGATGCAGGCACGCGCCATTTTCGAGGCGGCGGTTCAGGCCGGCCACAAGGCCGGCGCGCTGGTGGTGCCCGAAATCATGGTGCCGCTGGTCGGCCTCGTGAAGGAGCTGCAATACGTCAAGGCGCGCATCGATGCCGTCGCGCAAAGCGTCATGGAGGAGACCGGCACCAAGATCGACTATCTTACCGGCACCATGATCGAGCTGCCGCGCGCAGCCATCCGCGCCCATGTCATTGCCGAAGCGGCCGAGTTCTTCTCCTTCGGCACCAACGATCTGACCCAGACGACTTTCGGCATCTCGCGCGACGATGCGGCCTCCTTCCTTGAAACCTACCGGCAGAAAGGTATCATCGAACAGGATCCGTTCGTTTCGCTGGACATCGACGGTGTCGGCGAACTGGTGCGGATTGCGGCGGAAAAGGGCAAGGAAACACGACCCGACATCAAGCTCGGCATTTGCGGCGAGCATGGCGGCGACCCGGCCTCGATCCGCTTCTGCGAAGAGGTCGGCCTCGACTATGTGTCATGCTCGCCTTACCGTGTACCGATTGCCCGGCTGGCTGCGGCCCAGGCGGCCGTGGAGGCCGCGAAGGGAAGAGCCAAGCGCGCCTGAACGGCGCGCTCCATCTTACGATTTCGTATGGAAACTCACGCGAACGTGCGCGCGCTGGTTCTCAATCTCGACATCGTTCCTGGGCAGTTTCTGGTTCCGAATTACTCGGGGCGTGAAACAGATGTTGCAGATTTCCCCCACCTCTTTCCGATCGATCCTGATCATGCAGACCAAGTTCATAGGCGACATCGTGCTTGCCTCTGCCTTGGCGAAGAACCTTCAGCTCGAATATCCAGGTGTGAAGGTCGTGTTCCTGTGCGATGCCAGGTTTGCTGGATTTCTAACAGCGCATGGCATCGCAGCGGAGGTCGTTTCGTTCAGCCGTGCCGGCATGCGCGGCACGCCGCTCCAGCGCGGGCGCGAGCTTGTCCGGGTTGTGCGAACTTTGCGGCGGCACCGCTTCGACATGGTCATCGACATCACCGATTCCAAGACTTCGCGGCTGGTGTCCGGATTGGTCCGTGCCCCGATTCGTGTCGGCCACTATCCGACGGAGCGACCTCTGCGCTGGCTTGAGCGCCAGCCTGCCAATGTCAGGATGAAGCCGTACGGATTCGGCGAAAAACATTATCTCTTCCGCTATTTGTCGCCGCTCGAGGTGCTCGGCGTCGACCTGCGCGTCAGGGCACCGGCTATCCGTCCGCTGCCCTTCGAAACGACGCAAGCGCTCGCCTTGCTGAGCAAGCATCATTTGCGGCCAAATGCCTTCGTGGCGGTGCATGCGGGGGCGAGCTTCATCGGGCGTCGCTGGCAGCCGGAGCGCTTTGCGGCCGCGATCGAACGGATATCGTCCGAAACTGGCCTGGACGCTGTGCTGATCGGCGGCCCTGATGAGCACGAGGCGGCGGACAAGATCATGGCGGCAGCGAAAACGCCGGTCGTCAATCTGGTCGGCACGCTCTCGCTCGAAACGTTGCTGGCGCTGCTCAAGGAGGCCAGGTTATTCCTCGGCAATGAGAGCGGCCCGATGCATATGGCGGCCGCAGCCGGCACTCCGGTCGTCGGTCTGTTCGGCCGGACCAATCCGGTTCGATGGGGCCCGGTCGGCGTCCCCAGCATCTCGTTGCGCCCCTCCATGCCCTGCGATTGCGTCGGCGGCGACCTGTGCCGTCGGACCGATTCGAGCAAGGCATGCTGTGTCTGGCGCCTTGAAGTGGATTCCGTGGTCGAGGCGGTGCGCGAACTTTTGGCGCGTACCGACGTGGCGCTTGAGCAGGCGGTCTAGCTCAAGTCTGCTAAAGGCGTGTTGAGCTTTTGCAGCTACTCTCCATGCAAATTGTCGCGCGGTGGCTTTTCGGATGCGAACCGTTCCGATTTTCGCCTAGATGCGCGTCTTGTTGAGGCCGTCTCGCGGTTGAGCGGCTTGACGGGCCGGGCATGGGAATGACGGGTTTGCTTCAAAAATCTCTTTGCGCGATCGCGCTGTCGCTTGTCGTGGTCTCGGCCGGCAATGCCGGGACGCTGGTCGAACCGACCTTGCATCTGAAGCTGCAAGGCGGCGGTGGCCGTGTCGCGCTTACGCTGGACGCCTGCGGCGGGAAGACCGATACGCGCATTCTTTCGGCCTTGATCGAAAACAGGATTCCCGCGACTATCTTCGTCACCGGCATCTGGCTGAAGCGCAACGCCGCCGCTGTCGGGATCATGCGCGCGCATCCTGATCTGTTCGAACTGGAAAACCACGGTGGCCGCCACATCCCGGCGGTCGACACGCCCCGCAAGATCTACGGCATCAGCAGTGCCGGCAGTCCAGATGCCGTTCAGGCCGAGGTCGAGTTGGGTGCCGCGGCGCTTGCGAGCGCTGGCGGCCCGCCGCCGAAATGGTTCCGCGGCGCCACCGCCGAATACAGCCCGTCGGCGATCGCCATGATCCGCAAGCTGGGCTTCAAGGTCGCGGGCTTTTCCGTCAATGGCGACGGCGGCTCACTGCTCGGCGCCAAGGAAACCGCCCGGCGCATCGCCGCTGCCAAGGATGGCGACGTCATCATCGCTCACATCAACCAGCCGACCCATGCCGCGGGCGAGGGTGTCGTCCAGGGCCTGCTCGCCCTGAAGCAGAAGGGCCTGACCTTCGTTCGGCTGGACGACGCCGACGACGTCGGCAACGACGGCACCACGGATTGATCCGCGGGGGGTTGATGACGACGGTTGGGAGGCTCAGCGACCTCGGAGATCCGCGATGCTTTCCGCCGCAGTCTATCACTCCGGCTTAGTCTCGACCGTCACCTTGCTCGTATAGAACGCGCCGTGATCGCGGATGTCGACCACTTCGTCGAAAGGTTGCTCATAGGCCCACATCGCGTCCCTGCCGCTGTCGCCGGCCGGCAGCACGCTCCAATAGCTCGCGTCGCCCTTGTAGGGACAATGCGTCGAATGCTCGGTCCTGGCGAGCTTGCTGAAGTCGATATCGTCGAACGGGATGTAAAAAACCGCTGGGTAGGGCGGTTCCGACAAGAGCCTGGCCCGGGTTGACCTGGCGATGACGACGTCGCCGGCGCTGACCGTGACGGCGCCGCGATAAGGCTCGATCGTTATCACCTTGTCGGGATTGCGCTGAAAGCCGGGGGCGGGGTTGGCGCGCTTGTCCAAGACGGGTCTCATCGGCAGTTTGAGGAAGGTGCGTGGCGGTTTTTCCGTTCGGAACCGCTCTCGTCCGTCAAAGGTGGGTCGGCCCGACGCCTCGCGCAAGGCAGCGCCATGACGCAAAATCGCGTGCAGGCGAAATAATGTTCTAACCGGCGCCGACAGTCAGGCGGCGGCCTGGAATGCGTCCATGAGGCCGGCATAGGCGGCAGCGATGCCGGCGACCGGATTGCTGCTTCTCGCCGCTGTCTCGACCTTCAGCGCGCCGCCGGCGGTCGGCAGCGTGAGCAGCAGGAACTGGCGGTTGCCGCCGTCGCCGACGCTTGCGGCAGCGACATGCTGGCCTTCGCCGTCATTCTCGACGCACATCTTGAACAGCAGCGTTCCGCCGACGGCCTCCAGCGCGCCGCCGACGACTTCGGCAAATTCATCGTCGGAAACGGTTTTGGAGTCCGGCGTCAGATCGTCCAGACTTTCGGCAAGCGTGCTTTCGAGGGCTTTTTCATCGAGCTGCACGTCCATGCGAATCTCTCCATTCGCCAATCTCACCCAGCCCATTAATGAATCTTAACGGCGACGATGGCCGGATTATGGCGGGTTTCACGGGTCATCCGCCCATCCGACCGCCTTGGACTTATGGTGGCTGGACAATCCGCCGGATCATTCCACAATGCGTGAAACAATGACGCGAAAGCGCGAAAAAGGGGAGGAGCCGAGATGCTCGGACTGATGCAGGAATGGCCGCTGCTCTGCCATAAGCTGATCGATCACGCCGAACGCCAGCACGGCGGGCGCGAGGTCGTGTCGCGCTCGATCGAAGGCCCGATCGTGCGCACCACCTTTGCCGACATCCGTCATCGGGCGCTCAAAGTAGCGCAGCGGCTGGAGCGTGACAGCTTCGGGCTCGGCGACCGCATCGCAACGCTTGCCTGGAACACCGCCCGCCACATCGAGGCCTGGTACGGCATCATGGGGATCGGCGCGATCTACCACACGCTCAATCCGCGCCTGTTTCCCGAACAGATCGCCTGGATCATGAACGACGCCGAGGACAAGGCGATCTTCGTCGACCTGACCTTCGTGCCGCTGCTGGAAAAGATCGCCGGCCAGGTCAGGTCGCTCAGGCAGGTGATCGTGCTGACCGACCAGGCGCATATGCCGCAAACCTCGTTGCCGAACGCTGTCGCCTATGAGGAATGGCTTGCCGAGGCGGACGGCGCCTTCGCCTGGAAGACATTCGACGAGAACACGGCTGCCGGCATGTGCTACACGTCGGGCACGACCGGCGATCCGAAGGGCGTCGTCTACAGCCATCGCTCGAACGTGCTGCACGCCATGATGGCCGCCATGCCCGATGCCATGGGCGTTTCGACGCGCGACGTCGTCCTGCCCGTGGTGCCGATGTTCCATGCCAATGCCTGGGGGCTCGGCCAGGCCGCGCCGATGATCGGGGCCAAGCTGGTGATGCCAGGCTGCAAGATGGACGGCGCCTCGATCTACGAATTGCTCGACATCGAAAAGGTAACTTTCAGCGCCGCTGTGCCGACGGTATGGATGATGCTGCTGCAGTATCTCGAGGAGACCGGCAGGAAGCTGCCTTATCTCAATAAGGTCGTCATCGGCGGTTCCTCCTGCCCGCGCGCCATCACCGCCAAGTTCCAGGACAAATACGAGGTTCAGGTGGTGCATGCCTGGGGCATGACCGAAATGTCGCCACTCGGCACGTTGTGCACCATGAAGCCGGAATATGAAGGGCTGACCGGCGATGCCAGGCTCGATATCCAGGGCAAGCAGGGCCACCCGCCCTTCGGCGTTGAAATGAAGGTGACAGACGACGAGAACAACGCGCTGCCCTGGGACGGCAAGACCTTCGGGCGTCTGAAAGTTCGCGGCCCTGCGGTCGCGCGCGCCTATTACGGCGGCGTCGGCGCCGAGCAGTTCGACGCCGAGGGCTGGTTCGACACCGGCGACGTCGCCCATATCGACGCCAGCGGCTATATGCAGATCACCGACCGCGCCAAGGATGTCATCAAATCGGGCGGCGAGTGGATCTCCACCATCGATCTGGAGAACCTGGCCGTCGGCCATCCCGATGTGGCGGAGGCGGCGGCCATCGGCGTGCCGCACTCCAAATGGGGCGAGCGCCCCCTGCTGGTGGTCGTGCGCAAGCCGGGCAAGGAGCCGAGCAAGAGCGATATCCTGACCTTCATGAGCGGCAAGGTGGCCAAGTGGTGGATGCCCGACGACGTCGCCTTCGTCAGCGAGATTCCCCACACGGCGACGGGCAAGATCCAGAAGACCACCTTGCGCCAGCAATTCAAGGAGTATCGGCTGCCGACGGATTGAGGATTGTTAAATCTTTCGGCTTCAAGGCTGGCGCAAAAAGCTCTAAGTCTCGATGCGGACTGGGGTAATGCGGCAGACGATGGCTACAATTCCTGAACGGCAGACGTCGAGGGCGGCCGGCTGGTCGCGGCGGATCGGGGCATTCTCGCTCGTCCTTTTGCTGACCGTCGTTGCCGGCTACCGGCTCGACCTTGTCGACACCCCGCCTTTCCTGTGGGTGCTGGCGCTCGTTGCGCTGCTTGCGGCGCTCGCGCTGCTGCTCGCCGGGCTTGCACTGTCGAGGCTGTGGAATTTCGGCGACCGCGGCGGCCGCGATCTCAGCGTCGGCGCCCTGCTGGCAGTGCTGGTGCTTGCGCCTTTCGGCATCGCCGCCTACTGGGCGACCGTCTATCCGCCGCTGCGCGACATTTCGACCGACGTCGACGACCCGCCGGCGCTCGACACCAGCGACCGGACAAGCGACATGAACGCGCTGTCGCCGCCGACGCCCGGCGAGCAGAGCCTGCAGGCGGAAGCATATCCGCTGGTGAGCGGGCGCAGCTACAACCTGCCCTTCGAAACCGTGGTCGATGCTGTCGAGACGGTGCTCGACCGGCGGGACTGGCAGCTGACCGCGCCCTATCCCGACATCAACAGCCAGAGCGAGGCGACGATCACCGCGGTCGCGAGAGGCTTGGTGCTCGGTCTGCCGGCAGATGTGGCCATCCGCGTCGCCGACGACGGCGATTCGGTCGTCGTCGACATGCGTTCGGCCTCGCGCTACGGGCGTCATGACTTGGGCGACAATGCCGCCCGTATCACCGATTTCCTCGCCGAGCTCGATCAGGAGGTCGCCGGCCAGGTCGGCGCGGCGCCGGCCGAGTGAGTCAACCGGCAGGCCTGAAAATGCCGTCGATCGCCGGGTCGCCTTCGCTGGCGACGAGACCGCGGGCCACCAGGTCCTCGAGATGCGCGAGAACCGAAAGGCCGGCTGCGCCGTGCAGCCGCTGGTCGGTGCCGCGATAGATCGCGGCGACCATCTCCCTGATGGTTCGGTCGCCGCTCAGGATGCGTTCCAGGATCGCCTGCTCGCGCATTTTGCGATGCATCTTCAGCCCGCGCATGAAGCTGCGCGGCGCGGTCACCGGCCCGCCATGGCCGGGCAACAGCAGGCGGTCGTCGCGCTCGATCAGCCGGTCGAGCGATTTCATATAGTCGGCCATCGCCCCGTCGGGCGGCGCCACGATGGATGTGGCCCAGGCCATGACATGGTCGGCCGAAAACAGGATGCCTGTCCCCTCCAGCGCAAAGGCCGCGTGGTTGGCGGTATGCCCTGGCGTCAGCACGGTGCGGATCGCCCAGCCGTCGCCATGGGTAAGGCTGCCGTCCGCCAGCGCAATGTCGGGCACGAAGCCCAAATCGGCGCTGGCATCCAGCGGATTGATCTCGCCGATGCGCAGCCGCCGCGCCGGCCGATGCGGGCCTTCGGCGAGCATGGGAGCGCCCGTGCGTTCTTTCAGCCGCGCCGCGAGCGGCGAATGATCGCGGTGGGTATGGCTGACGAAGATATGGCTGACCGGCCTGCCGTCGATCGCCGTGAGCAGTGTTTCGAGATGCTCATCGTCGTCCGGCCCTGGATCGATCACTGCCAGCGTGTCGCGGCCGACGAGGTAGCTGTTGGTGCCGTGGAAGGTGAACGGGCTCGGGTTCCTGGCCGTGACGCGCTGGACGTCCGCAGCGACCGTGACCGCCTGGCCATAGGCAGGATCGAAGCGTGTGTCGAATTCAAGCGTCATGCCGGGTCCTGCTGCTCGCGGCAAAATGATTGCCGCATCCTGCGGAAGCCAATATAGGAAAATCAATGCATGTCGCCCAAAACTGCGCAGCAGTCTTGGGAGAACGACACGCATCAGGACGAAATCTTGAAGCGCGCCGCCTGAACTCGTTTCTCCGCGACGCGCCTCAAACACAGCAAATCAGCCACGATGGGGAAGACCATGGCAACTGCAACCACGATGCGCCCGCTCGTTTCTCTCGCTCTGCCCGACCAGGGCGCGGCCCGGCTTGCGAGCCAGCTCTTTCTGGCGCTTGCAGGAACCCTCCTGCTCACCCTGTCGGCGAAGACGAAAGTGGTGTTGGGCCCGGTCGACATCTCGCTGCAGACGCTTGCGGTGCTGCTGATCGCCTCGGCCTTCGGCATGCGTCTTGCCGTCGCGACGCTCCTTCTCTACCTCGCCGAGGGCGCTTTTGGTTTGCCGGTGTTCCAGGGCACGCCGGAAAAGGGCCTCGGCATCGCTTATATGCTGGGCTCCACCGGCGGCTACCTTGCCGGCTTCGTGGTGATGGCGGCGATCGCCGGCTGGGCCGCCGACCGCGGCTGGGACCGCCACCCCTTCAAGCTGTTCGGCGCCATGCTTGCCGCCGAGATCGTCATGATGGCGATGGGCTTTGCCTGGCTGGCGGCGCTCATCGGACCGGAAAAGTCCTGGCAGTTCGGCGTCGCGCCGTTCATCGCCGGCGACCTGATCAAGGTGGCGCTGGCCGCGAGTCTCGTGCCGGCGGTCTGGGCGCTGCTCAAGCGCTCCTGATCGCGACCAAAAGACAAGGGCCGATGGGCGCTTGGCGCCGGCCGGCCCTTTTTGCGCACAGCCGGATTCGCTCGCAATCGCCGCATGCCGGATGCAAGAAAGCAGTGAAATAGCGTCGGGGAAGAAATCAAGCCGACAATTGACAAGCCAGTGCCCGAAACATAAGCACGGGCAACTTGGCGTCGAGGCGGGGGCCGCGGTAGTTCAAGGAGAGCTTGTTGAAAGGAATTATCCTTGCCGGCGGCAGCGGAACACGCCTCTATCCCCTAACATTAGCGGTTTCTAAGCAAATACTGCCGATCTACGACAAGCCCATGATCTACTACCCGCTGAGCGTGCTGATGCTCGCGGGAATCCGCCAGATTCTGGTCATTTCCACTCCGCGTGACTTGCCGGTGTTTCAGGCTTTGCTGGGCGACGGTTCGGAATTCGGTGTGGAGCTTTCCTATGCCGAGCAGCCTCAGCCGAATGGTCTTGCCGAGGCTTTCATCATCGGCCGCGACTTCATCGGCAGGGACAGTGTGTCGATGATCCTCGGCGACAACATCTATTTTGGCGGCGGCCTGTCGCAACTCTGCCGCGAGGCGGCGACGCGTGATGGCGGCGCCTCGGTCTTTGCCTACTATGTCGACGATCCGGAGCGTTATGGCGTGGTCTCCTTCGACAAGGTCACTGGCAAGGCTTTGACGATCGAGGAGAAGCCGCAAAAGCCGAAGTCCAACTGGGCCGTGACCGGTCTCTATTTCTACGACAATGATGTCGTCGACATTGCTTCCACGATCCGCCCTTCGGCGCGCGGCGAGCTCGAGATCACGGCGATCAACAATGTCTATCTCGAGCGTGGTGAGTTGCATGTCCGCCGCCTCGGAAGGGGTTACGCCTGGCTGGACACGGGCACGCATGACAGCCTGCTCGAAGCATCGTCTTTCGTGCGCACGATCGAGCATCGCCAAGGCATCAAGGTCGCGTGCCCGGAGGAGATAGCGCTGGAGCAGGGTTGGCTCGACGCTGAAAAGGTTCTGGAGCGCGCGGCGCGCCTGGGCAAGAATGAGTACGCTGCCTATCTGCGCAAGCGGGCCGCCGACCTGACGGAGGAACGGTTTGCTTGAGGTCAGGCCGCTCGGCCTCGACGGCGTGCTGGAGATCGTGCCCAAGCGGCACGGCGACGCGCGCGGTTTTTTCAGCGAGACCTGGAATGCCGGGCGTTTCGCCGAGGCCGGCATCGATCTCGCCTTCGTGCAGGACAACCATTCCTATTCCGCGGCCGCCGGCGTGCTGCGCGGACTGCACTACCAGTTGCGGCCGCGCGCCCAGGATAAGCTGCTGCGCGTGATAAGCGGCAGCGTCTTCGATGTCGCGGTCGACATCCGCCGTTCCTCGGCGACGTTCGGCAAGTGGGTGGCGCTGGAAATATCGGCTGAGAAGGGCAACCAGATCCTGGTGCCGAAAGGGTTTGCGCACGGCTTCGTCACGCTCGTGTCGCACACGGAGGTGCTGTACAAGGTGACCGACACCTATTCGCCCGGGCATGATCGGTCGATCCGCTTCGACGATCCAGAAATCGGCATCGAATGGCCGGCGATCCCAGGCGGATTCCAGCTTTCGGACAAGGATCGCAAGGCGCCTCTGCTCGCCACGGCGGAGGTGTTTGCGTGAGAGAGGGCGGCATGAATTTCCTGGTCACCGGTGGCGCCGGCTTCATCGGCTCGGCCGTCTGCCGGCATCTGTGCGCCAACCCGGCCCACCGCATCACCAATCTCGACAAACTGACCTATGCCGGCAACCTCGCTTCGCTCAGGCCGATCGAGAATGCGCATAATTACCGTTTCGAGCAGGCCGATATCTGCGACGAGCGAGCGGTGCTTGAGATTTTGCGCCGCGACGACATCGACATCGTCATGAACCTCGCCGCCGAGAGCCATGTCGACCGCTCGATCGACGGCCCCGGCGCCTTCATCGAGACCAACATCGTCGGCACCTACCGTATCCTGAACGCCGCGCTCGACTACTGGCGCGGGCTGTCGGGGGAGCGAAAGGCCGGCTTCCGCTTCCATCATGTCTCGACCGACGAGGTGTTCGGCGACCTTCCCTTCGACGGCGGCATGTTCGTCGAGGAGACGCCCTATGCGCCGTCCTCGCCCTATTCCGCGTCCAAAGCCGCGTCCGACCATCTGGTGCGTGCCTGGCATGAGACCTACGGCCTGCCGGTGGTGCTCTCCAACTGTTCGAACAATTACGGCCCTTACCATTTCCCCGAAAAGCTCATCCCGTTGGTCATCCTCAACGCGCTCGACGAGAAGCCGCTGCCGGTTTACGGCGCCGGCGCCAATGTGCGCGACTGGCTGTTCGTCGAGGACCACGCCCGCGCGCTGGAACTCGTGGCGACGAAAGGGCGGCCGGGCGAGAGCTACAATGTCGGCGGCAACTCCGAGCGCACCAATCTCGGCGTCGTCGAGACGATCTGCGATCTTCTCGATCTGAGGCGCCCGCGCGCCGGCGGCAGAAGCTACCGCGACCTGATCACCTTCGTCACCGACCGCCCCGGTCATGACCGCCGCTACGCGATCGACGCCTCCAAGATCGCGCGCGATCTCGGCTGGGCGCCGCGGGAGAATTTCGACAGCGGCCTGGCGAGGACGGTCGATTGGTATCTCGACAACAAATGGTGGTGGGCCCCGATCCGCGAGCAGCGCTACAATGGCGAGCGGCTGGGCCAGGGTCCGATGGAAAACCGCCCGATCGAGAACGGCCCGATGGAAGACGCGGCGATCGAAAACAGCCCGGCCAGGAAGGTCGGAAACGGGAAGGCCCAGACCAGGGAGGGCGCCGCGTGAGGCTTGCCGTCACCGGACGCGAGGGCCAGGTTGCCGCCAGCCTGATAGAGCGGGGCAGCAAGGATGTCGAGGTCGTTGCCGTCGGCCGCCCGGCGCTCGACCTCGCGCGGCCCGACACCGTGTTCGCGGCGCTGGAAGCGGCAAGGCCCGACATCGTCGTTTCCGCCGCCGCGTACACCGCCGTCGACCAGGCCGAGGACGAGAAGGACCTGGCCTTCGCGGTCAACGCCACCGGCGCCGGCAAGGTGGCCGAGGCGGCAGCAGGGCTCGGCGTTCCCGTCATCCATTTGTCGACCGACTATGTCTTCGACGGCGCCAAGGACAGCGCCTATGTCGAGACCGACGCGACCGCCCCGCTCGGCGTCTATGGCGCCTCCAAGCTCGCCGGCGAAAAGGCCGTGGCGGCGGCCAACCCACGCCACCTCATCCTGCGCACCGCCTGGGTCTACAGCCCGTTCGGCAAGAACTTCGTCAAAACGATGCTGAGGCTAGCTAGCGACCGCGACGAGATTTCGGTCGTCGCCGACCAATGGGGCAATCCGACCTCGGCGCTCGACATCGCCGACGCCATCCTGCATGCGGCGGCGAGGCTGCGACACGACAAGAATTTCGCCGCCTTCGGTGTCTACCATCTGACAGGCAGCGGCGAGACCAACTGGAGCGGCTTTGCCCGTCACATCCTCGACACAAGCCGGGCGTTTGGTGGCTCGTATGCGCGCGTGCGCGATATCGCGACAGTGGATTATCCAACCAAGGCAAGGCGGCCGGCCAATTCGCGGCTGTCGAGCGTGAAGTTTGCGGGGGTGTTTGGGTGGACGGCGCCGGAGTGCCAATCTTCCGCGATGACCGTGATTGCTCGTTGCGTGGGGGATGGCCGTGGCTCGGGCTTTCCATCGAAACGCAGCACAATGGACCTTTTGCCGAAGCCGGTTCCAAGCGGCACGACCACAGTCGAGGACGACTTCCAGCGATGACGATGTCAACACCCTCGCCGGCAAGCGGCGAACGGAGGCCCGTTGCGAAACCCAGGAGTCGGACATTCTCACTGCGCCGTCTTTATGAGATGCATGAGGGCAAAGTTTCCGACAAATGGTCGCTTTACCTAGCTGAGTATGATCGGATACTTTCAAAGTATCGGAACAGCCCAATTCGGATCTTGGAAATCGGTGTCCAGAACGGCGGCTCACTTGAGATATGGAGTAGGTATTTTCCGCAAGCCGAGCTCATTTTGGGCTGCGACATAAATCAGAATTGCGGTCTGCTGCGTTTTGATGACGCGAGAGTCGGCGTGATCGTCGGCGATGTCAGTTTAGACGACACCCAGCGGAGAATTGTTGAAAGGTCCGGGACATTCGACGTCATCATAGATGACGGATCGCACAAATCTTCCGACGTGATAAGGACATTCGCTAGATATTTCCCTAACCTTGCGGATGGTGGCACGTTCATTGTTGAAGATCTGCATACCAGCTATTGGCAGGACTTCGAAGGTGGCCTCTATGATCCGCTTTCCTCACTCTCGTTTTTTAAACGGCTGCTCGATCTGATCAACCACGAGCACTGGGGACTGGATCGTAGTCGAGCCGATGCTCTCAATGTCTTCGCGAATCGCTACGAAATTGCGATCGATGAATTCGCGCTCGCGTCCATCCACTCCATTGAATTCCTGAATTCGCTCTGCGTCATAACCAAGCGACCCCATGAGCAGAATATCTTGGGCTCCCGCCACGTAGTCGGTCGCGACGCCCAGGCTGAGCAGAGCATCCTGAGCTTGGACGGCGCGGCGGTAGTGGCTGCCAACCAGGCCGCAAATCCATGGTCACTACGGTCGGTGACAATTGAGCAGGAGATCATCGAAACACGAGCATCTGTCGGCCAAACTGCTGCAGGGCTTAAGGCGCTCGCTGACCAGATCGCGGAAGCACGAGAAAAGATAATGATCGGCGAGGTCGAACTGGCACACGCCAAAGCCGAAGTCGCCGAGAAGACACAGGAAGCCCAACTCCTTCGGGCGCAGCTTTCGGCCATGGAAGCGGCGTCGAACTCGCTGCTTGCCGATCGCGACAGCGCTCGTTCGGAAGAGAAGCGACTGCACGACGTTCTCGATGCAGTCTACACAAGCACCTCCTGGCGCCTGACCCACCCGTTGAGAGCCTTGAGGCTCGGAATGAGCGGAACCAGAAACGGTGTTGGCGGCGCTCGCAGAACGCTGGCGCAAACGGCCCGTTTCGCCTGGCATCGAATACCCTTGTCCACCCGGATCAAGCAGCGTTTGAAGGGTGCGGCATTCTCTGCATTTCCCGCGCTTTTTTCGTCGACCAATGCCTATCGTGCTTGGAAGAGTTTTCAATTGCCGAGCTGGACGCGGGAAAGCCGGTCGCCTTCCGGCGCGAAGGGCGCAGTTTTGCCGCCCAGCGCCATCTACGTCCCGCGCCTCGACGCCCGACCGCTGCTGCAAAAGCCCGTTCGCGTGGTCGCTTTTTACCTTCCCCAGTTTCACCCAATTCCCGAAAACGACGAATGGTGGGGAGAGGGCTTCACTGAATGGACCAACGTCGGGCCGGCGCAGCCGCAATTTGTAGGTCATCACCAGCCGCATGTGCCAGCCGAACTCGGTTACTACGATCTGCGCGATGTGGCCGTGCAGCGCCGCCAAGTCGAATTGGCGAAGCTCTACGGCGTCGAAGGCTTCTGCTTCTACTTCTACTGGTTTGGCGGCAAGAGGCTGTTGGAGAAGCCGCTTGAAAACTGGCTCGCCGACCGGAGCCTGGACCTGCCGTTCTGCCTGTGCTGGGCAAACGAGAACTGGTCTCGCCGATGGGACGGGCTCGACCATGAGATCCTGATCGCTCAGGACCATTCCTCGGATGACGACCTTGGCTTCATCGCCGAGGTCGCGCCCTATCTGCGCGACCCCCGCTATATTCGTATCGATGGCAAGCCGCTTCTGCTCGTTTACCGCCCGAGCCTGCTTCCGGCCGCGGAGGAGACTGTCCAACGTTGGCGAAAGTGGTGCCGGGAGGATGGCATAGGCGAAATTTTTCTCGCCTATACGCAATCCTTCGAATTCGTGCCGCCCGAACGATACGGGTTCGATTCCGCCGTAGAATTCCCACCGAACAGGTCGGCGCCCCCCAATGTCACGCATTTGGTGACGCCGTTGAACGACGACTTTGACTCGACCGTCTATGACTGGTCGGTTTTTCCCGAACGCAGCAAGAACTACCCGCCTCGCGAGTACAAACTCTTTCGGTCGGTTTGCCCGGGCTGGGACAATACCGCGCGTCGCAGGCATGGCGGCGCCGTATTCATCAACAACACCCCGGAACTCTACCGCGCATGGTTGAAGAACGCGATCGACGACACGTTGGCTCATGTCGAAGAACCGAGCGAGCGGCTGGTCTTCGTCAACGCTTGGAACGAATGGGCGGAAGGGGCGCATCTGGAGCCGGACGCCGCCAACGGTTTTGCTTACCTGCAGGCAACCCGTGATGCGTTGGAGGCGGCGAACGGGAAATCCAAGCCCCGGATCGTGGTCGTTTCCCACGACGCCCATCCGCATGGAGCCCAATATCTGGCTCTGGCGATAGCGCGCGAGCTGGGGGCGCTGGGATTCGACGTCGACATGATCGTCCTGGGCGACGGGCCGATGCTGCCGCGCTTCGCCGAAGTCGCAACCGTTCACCGCATAGACCTCGCCGGTCAGCCTGGGGAAAGCCTGCTCGCAAAACTCCAGGCAATGCGCAGCGCCGGCGCCGAGGTCGCCATGATCAACACGACCGTATCCGGCCGCTTGGTCCCTGTCTTGAAGGAGGCAGGCTTCCGGACAGTTTCGCTGATCCATGAGTTGCCGGGACTACTGCGTTCTTATGGTCTTACCGATGCCGCATCGGCTATCGTTAGGAGCGCAGATAGAGTTGTTTTCCCGGCCGAGGTCGTGAAGACCGGATTTGAGGAATTTGTCGGTGAGGTAGTCAATCAGTCGATCGTCAGACCGCAGGGCCTTTACCTGCGTGCGTCCTACCGCGAAGACGACCGCAGTCGGCTTCGCGACGCGGTTCGGGCGAAATTGCGGCTACAGGCGAACGACCGCATTGTCTTGTGCGCCGGGTATGGCGACCATCGCAAAGGGCTGGATCTCTTTGTGGATGCATGCCTCAAAGTAATGAGGGCCAAGCCGGATGTGGCAGCCGTTTGGGTGGGCCACGTAGACAACGCGCTGCAAGCGACTCAAATGCAGCGGGTAAGGGATGCCAGGCTTGAAGATCGATTTATCTTTGTCGGATTGGTCGACAACCCACGAGATTACTACTTCTCGGCCGACATATATGCTTTGGCTTCGCGTGAAGATCCGTTCCCTTCAGTGGTGCTCGAAGCTCTCGATGCAGCACTTCCGGTCGTCGCCTTCGAGGGCGCTGGCGGTTTTCAGGATTTGCTGAAGCGCGATTGCGGCATCCTTGTACCTAAGCTCGATACGGATGCGATGGCCGGAGCCATTTTCAACCTCCTCGACGATCCAGACCAAGCTGAGAGCCTGGCACGGACCGGACGAGAGATCGTTCGTCAGGAATTCGGCTTCAATGATTACCTTCGTGATTTGCTGTCCTATGCCGGAAAGCCCTTGCCAAAGGTTTCTGTCGTCGTGCCGAACTACAACTACGCTCGATACCTGGAAGCACGACTCGGTTCGATCATGACACAGACCGTTCGACCTTATGAGCTGATTGTGCTTGATGACGCCTCGACGGATGGCAGTGTCGAAGTCATCGAACGGGTTTTGGCCAATTGCGAGATCCCCAACCAGCATATCAGGAACGATCGGAATTCAGGCTCGGTATTCCGCCAGTGGATGCGCGGCGTCGAAGCTGCGCGGGGGGATTACGTGTGGATCGCCGAAGCGGACGATCTCGCCGACCCCGCCTTTCTGGAAAAACTTCTGCCCGCGTTCGAACGTGAGGACGTGGTCTTGAGCTACTGCCAATCGCGGCAGATGGGCGGCGACGGGCGGATACTAAGCGAACATTATCTCGAATATGTCTCCGATATCGACCGGTCTCGCTGGACCAAACCCTACGTCATGGATGGGCGTCAGGAAGTAACCGAAGCTCTATACCTCAAAAACACGATTCCTAACGTCAGCGCAGTTTTGTTTCGTCGAGAACCGCTGCTTGAGGTTCTTGGCGGGGGGCTCGAAGAGATCGCTTCCTACAGGGATGCCGGCGACTGGGTTGCATACCTGCGGTTGCTCGAGAAGGGGGGGATCGCGTTCCATCCGCAGCCGCTCAACTCGCATCGCCGGCATGAGTCAAGCGTCACCCGTTTCGATGTTAGGCACTTGCAGGAAATCGCCAAAGTGCAAATCGAGACGATCGAGCGGTTCCACCTTGGCGAGCCGGCACGGCTTGCGGCAACTGCATATGTGCAGCGCTTGCACAAGCAATTTGGCTTGGCGATGCCCTAGAGGCGGAAGGTTGGGACAGTTGAGGGCGAGGTGAATTCAGCTAGTAGTGGGATGTCGCAGGGGATAAACACTCCAAGTCTTAAACTGGAATCGGATTCGAATACAGGCGGCTACATTGAATGTTTGGTTGACAGGATATTTCGCAAGGTATTTTCATCAAATGTAGCCCCAAGAAAATCAAATAGCGGCTTAAGGCGGCTAAGGTCATTTCGATAGTCATCATAGTGAACATGGAAGATGTCGTCAGACAACGATTCTGCTACTTGTCGAAGAAGTCTGTCGGCGTCCAATAGCTCTTCCTCACTAATCCCGTGTTTGGATTTTTGACTGCTGGCAATTGTTGCAGAAATATCACGCGTATTAATAATAAATGAGCAGTGCTTAAAGAAGCGGCGGATGAATTCAAAGTCAATCGCTAGTTCTTCAGCGGTCAAATTATATCTTATCTCTTTGAAGCCTGTGGTGCGAACAGATGAAGGCGGCCTCAGAACATTCCGAATAAAGCTGGCAGCAAGATCTTTTCCGAAGGTGTCAACGTCCATAAAGGTTGCGCCATACCATGGGCTGGTGGTCTTATAGCTTTCAAAGGAAAAGAGTTCCTGGGCAGTCTTTGCAGCATGCCAGGCTTGTGCAAGCCCATGAAGGGTACCGGCATTCTCGCCGCGGATAACCACGCCAGGGATAGCGTTTAGGATGCCTTGGAGCAGCGTTGAGCCCGATCGTCCATAAGTAACGATAAAAACAAAATCAAAATTCATTGTATCCTCGCAGCGGGACAGCTATCTGCCCAACAATCTGCCGTGGGCGAATCCTCCTTCATGCTCTACTGGCGGGGCACCTTGGTTTTCTCAAGATGTAGCCTGCGGTCAGTGAGAAGGTTCGAAGCAGCGATCGTACCCAGCCTGGCAGACTCTGACATGAATGATCGTCATAGAATCGACCTCAGCCGAGGCCAACAGCATCGATCACGGAAGCCGCAATGTCATTAGCAGATCGTGATTTTTCAGCGAATTCAGCGACAACGTTTCGCAAGGTTCCCAGTGCGCTCGACCCGCAACGTTTCGGCTCGGTACCCGGCACAGACATTGGCATTGTCAATCAAAACAATCTCAGCGGCGTAATCAACTCGCACGGCATTGAAGGGATTCATGTGAGGCTTGCCGCGCCCTTCAGCGGTTGGCCACCCTTGCGAGTGCCTGTTGGTTTGCGTAGCTCGGGGTCTCGCCAAGCCGGATCAATACAATGTCGCCCTCTATTTCCAGGCTGCCAGGCGCGGGCCATACAGGCATCGTTGAAAGTCGAACAATTGTTTGATCGACTTGCTGATCCGTAGTGCCGTCCAGATTAGAATAGCCGAGCAGTTTCATATAGGAGGTGATGCGCCAGGGGTTGCCGCCGTCCCACTCGAAGAATGAATATCCGACGGTTGAACTCGGGGGCCTCGGATATTGGGTGGCAAACGGCAGGCCGCCGAACACGCTTACGGCGTATGAGCGCTTGGCGTCAAAGCCGGGCGTCGCCGCCAACCTGTCGTAGATAGCTGCGGCCAGGAGTGTATCGTGCTTGTCGACAAGATAGCTGGACGCCTGGCGATTGTTTTGGATTACCTGGATCTGGAAGACTACCACCCCAAGCAGGATCGCCGACAGGATCCTGATCCTGGCGTTGCCGCTTGTCACCGCAAGGTAGACGAAGAGCCAGACCGCTATCGGCAGACCTACGAGACTTCTGACGGGCATGACGCCAGCGGCCAGGGCGTGGACGCCGAAAGGAATGCACAGGCAGACCAAAGCGGCTGCGAGCAGCAGCAACCTTGTGCGTGAGGATTCCTTGAAAAGCGTCCAACCGCCGAGGACCAGCAGCAGCGGAACTGCCCACAAAATGACACCATAAATGCCACGGTCGAGGCCAAGCGCGCCTCCCATCGCTTCCAGCACCCGGCCCGTCACCACCATCGGATGCTGAAAAAGGAAACCCGGCTGGAAAAGCGACTCGAAATACTCGCTTCTTTTGGAAGTGAACGATTTGAAAATTGCATTGCCGACGGCGTAGAAAATCGCCGAGCCTGCTACCAGAATGCCGACTCGGGTCAGGTCTGTCGGCAGCGATCTCTCAATGCCGGCCCGGGCCTGCAGAACGCAGACAGCAATGCCCAATACCAGGATTGCCGGTGCGAAACTCTGATAGATTGAGATCGCAAAACCGCCGGCAGCGACCGCAACGAGGAAGCGCGAAACAGCTGCGGGGATATCCTTCTTGTTGATCAGCCAAATCGCAAGGGCACTGGCAGCCATGCCGATCCCGACCGCAGCGATGTTGGAGTAGAACTCGACGATGAAGAACCACGTCGGGAAGGCACAGAAGATCGCGAAGCAAGCATATTCGGTGACGGAAAGCTCGTGCTTGCCGATGGCGTCCATAACGAGCAGATAAGCGGCAACGCAACCGGCGCCAAAGATCGCCGGCGCCAGCAACGGCATTACCGGATTTGGAATAAGGAACCTCTCGATCAGGTAGGCCCCCCAACGTCCCTGAGCAATCCAGATCGAAGAATCGGTTCTGAAGGCGGCCACCTCTTCGTCGATGGAAAGCGAAAAGGAGGCAAGCTCGGAAAAGTACATTGCAACAAAGATCGCAAAGAGATTGATAGACGCCCGGATCGTAGCGGGACGTATCATCATTGTCTGCGAAGTATCCATCGAGAAACCAGGAAGTTTAGCATCGTCGTGACGGCCAGCGTTGCAAAGAATGCTGCTGTTCGGCTTTGCAGCACTCGCTCGAGAAAATGAAGGGTCGCCAACCCGGCCACGAACACTGCGACGGCCGACGATCCGACCGCCAGCCGGTCCGCGAAGCCGGCACGCCCGCCGGGAAAGACCCGATCGGGATAGAACACCATCACGAATGCGAGGCCTAGCAGCCAGGCAATCATATAGGAAATAGCTGACGGAAGCACAGTCAGACCGACGAAGTAGATGAGACTGGTCAGCGCGGTGTTCAATCCACCGGCCACTAGAAAGCGGATCGCGTCCGAGCCCACCTGGTCAGTAGTCATATGGCCTGACCGTGGAAAGAAAAACCGAATAATCCCTGATGTAGTCGTCCCCGTCATATGGATGCGAGGCCATGACCAGCAGGACCGTATCCGGCTGAAATTTGTACTGGATACCCCATATTCCGGGCGGCAGGTACAGGCCAATGGAGGGATCTGCCAACGACACCTCCTTTCTGTCGTGACCGTTATCGACTACCACGGAGAGCCGGCCGTGAGCGGCGATTAGGAACTGGTGGCACTGGCGATGCGCATGCTCCCCCCTGACCTTGTCAGAAGGAACACCGTAGACAAGGAAGGAACGCAACGGCTTGAAGGGAAGGCTATCCTTGAACTCGAGTGGAGCGAGTTCTCCGCGGAGGTCGCTGAAGTGCGGCAATCGCCAGAGCTCGCATCCGCCGACGCCAAGCGGCTTCCTGTCGCCGGATGCCCCCGGGATGGCTTGCGTGACCACGGGTTCGACTTGCGGGCCTGTCTGATAACCAATGATGACGGCAGGATTTCCGACCACCACCGCATTGGCCGGAACGTTCTTGGTCACCACGGCCCCGGCACCGATCATCGCGTGGCGACCAATGGTTATGCCCGGCAGGATCGTTGCGTTCGCGCCGATAGATGCGTCGTCCTCGACAGCCGTCTGGAGAAACGCTTCCGGATAGTGTTTCGAGCGAGGGAACCGGTCGTTGGTGAAGCTGGCATTCGGACCGACGAACACGCGATCGCCAAGTCGGACGCCGTCCCATAACTGAACGCCGCTCTTTATCGTCACATCGTCACCGACCGTCACATCATTCTCGATGAAGACGTGATCGCAGACATTGCAGTTCGCGCCGATCACGGCACCAGGAAGGACATGGGCAAATGCCCATATGCGTGTGCCGGCGCCGACGCGCGTGCTTTCGCAAATGCCGCGATCATGAACAAAAAAAGTTTTGTCGCTCATGCGGAGGTTCCGTCGACGATGCGGCTTACTATCCGCAATGGGCGGGATTTGGTATTTTCAACCGCCCGCCAAAGGTAACAGCCAAGGATGCCTTGCACCGCAAGGATCGCCGATCCAAATCCCACGATAAGCAGCACCAGCGTCGTGTATCCGGCCGGATCAATCCTGCCCATCAGGCGCGCAATGACGGTTATTGCAGCAAACATAAGGCTGAGAATGCAGCCTGCGATCCCCACCCAGAGTGTAAGAACTATCGGAAAGTCCGAAAACGAGAAGATCGAGTCCATCATATATCTGAGGCGGCGCCCCAAGCTCCAGGCACTTTTCCCATGTTCCCTTCCGAGGCGGTGATACGGCACCAATTCCCGCCTGAATCCTACCCAGAAGAGTTGCACGACAAGCGAGCTGTTCGGCTCTTCGATTGACAGGATCGCTTCGAGCACCTGGCGGTTGCAGGCGAAAATGTCGACACCGCCGCTAGGCATGCTGGGCAAAATCAGTCTGCGGTAAACTCCCCAGAAAACTCGTGAGAGAAACCGTGTCAAAAACGGATCGTCTCGCCCCGCTCTTTTGCCAAAGACGACGTCTGCTCCATCTCTTTCCAATATCGAAAAGAATTCGACGATGAGTTCGGGTGGCTCCTGAAGGTCGGCCGCCATTGCGGCCACATATTTGCCCGATGCGTGCTCAAGCCCGGTCCGAATGGCCGTGAAGGAGCCAAAATTCCGACTGTGAAAGATGATCTTATAATCGTGCCCCGATTCCTTCAAAGCCGTGGCCAGCAGCGCGCCGGACGCATCTGGCGATCCATCAACAACGAAGACAAACTGGATGTCGCCTTGGTATCTGTCATGAAAACCGGCAACGGCCTGCAGCAGGGCAGAGATATTCGCCTCGTTTCGATAGATGGGAAAAACGATAGAGCGCGCCGTCACATTGCCTCCCATTCGCCGAGGGCCTTGCACACTTGCACTATCTCGTCATTCGTCATGTCCGGGTGGCATGGGACGGAACAAAGACGACCGATGCTTGCTCTGGAGATTGCGAGATTGTGAGTTCCTTTCATCGGCAGATCCACCCAACCGGGCTGATCGCAATCGAGCACGGGATAGTGGACATCGGTATCGATGCCGCGCTCCTTCATGAACGTCCGGAATGTGTCCCGATCGTCGCAGAGCAGGACCGCGAGGTGCGCCACGGCGCCGTCGCCGCCGTCGAGGAATTTCAGCCGGCGCCCAGTAGCAGCCTTGAAGCGGTCAAGGATGGCGCGACGTTGTTCATTGCGACTGTCCAAATGCGGAAGAAGAACATCTAAAATCGCGGCCTGGAGCTCATCCATGCGGGAATTGCGCCCTCTGGGCAAACTCACATGATATTTGGAGCTCCAGCCATATTGATGAAGCTGACGAACGCGCTCCGCCAGTCTTGAATCCGAGGTGAGGACTGCACCACCGTCACCCATCGCGCCCAGGTTCTTGGTCGGATAAAAGCTGAAAGTGGCGATATCCCCAAGTGATCCGGCCATTTCACCACGGATGCGAGCGCCATGTGCCTGGGCGCAATCCTCGATGACTGGTATGTGCGACATGCCGGCATTGATAAGTTCTGCCCGGATAGCGCGAACATCGACTGCACCGCCGTAAAGGTGGGTAACAACGATCGCGGCGGTGTCAGTACTCACCGCGTCCAGCACCGATTGGATGCTCACAAGCTGGCTGGCTGGTTCGATGTCAATGTAGTGCGGAATGAGGTCGTTGTGCCAGCAGGCACAGCTGGCATACCCCCCGGCGTTGGCGGCCATGATCACCTCGCGTCCACGCGCATCGTTGAGTCCGACGGCCGAGCGCAAGGCGAGTTCCAGGGCGTCCGTTCCGTTGGCGACAAGGATACAATCGGAGACCCCTGCGAACTTCGCAAAGTTTGCGGCAAATCGCTTTCCTGTCGCGCCATTGAGCCACCATCCGGACTGTAACGTTCTCGCTATTTCGCGCGCGATCTTGACCTCGTAGCGCTGGTACAATCGCTTGAGATCATTCATCGGAACGGCATTTGGCTTCGTCATCAACAACTCAATAGCGTGGCTTCTTCGTTCCAGCGTGCTCGCGCGGTAAAACTCTGCAAGTTAAGCTGTTGCTAACATAGCGCATCTGTAAATCTTGCATCGCGGCGTGGTGGAAACCATAACAATGCGCACAACTATTGAGATTCCGACTCCCTCGCAACAGCTTGGCGCCATTTTGCGAAACGTGTAAACCTAGGAGTTGGCCACTGCCGCTTCGGCGGGCTGGGCCAGCACTGTCGTCAGCGACTCCACTCGGCCTCCTTTGAGCGTCAGTCTCTTCGTGCACACGCTTTGAATGAGGCTTTCGCTGTGGCTCGCCAGAACGATGATGCCCGCCTTTTCGGCCAGTTCGTCCATGCGCCTCTTGGCCTTTTCCTGGAAAGAGGCATCGCCGGCCCCGATCCATTCGTCCATCAGCAGGATTTCAGGGTCGAGCGTGGTCGCCACCGAAAAGGCGAGCCGCGCAGCCATGCCCTGGCTGTAGGCCTTGAATGGCAGGTCGATGAAATCGCCGAGCTCGCTGAAGGCGATGATGTCCTCCATCTTTTCTTCGATCTCGGCTTCCGACCATCCGTTGATCAGGCCTCGCAGCACGATGTTCCGGCGGCCCGTCGCTTCACGGCGAAATCCGATATTGATGTTGAAAAGAGCATCGACCTTGCCTTCGATCGCGACGCTTCCTCCTGAAGGCTCATAGATGCCGTAAAGCACCTTCAGCAGTGTCGTCTTGCCGGCTCCGTTCGGGCCGACAAGGCCAAGTCGATCGCCGGCTTTCAGTTCGAAGTTGACGCCGTCGAGCGCCTGAACGAACTGCTTACGACCGGAGGCTTCAATTCTGCCGCCTGTCGCGCCCAAACGCCGGTCCGGCGCCGAAAGCGTCAGCTTTTCGTGCAGCTTGTAGACCAGGCTCACGTTGTCCAGTTTTATCGAAACCATCACAAACTCAAATCAGGAAGACGACCTGCCGGCGGTATCTGCCAAGCAGCAGCAACGCGATCGCCCACATGACCAAGGCTGTGGTCCCAGTGACGACGAAGGCATTGATCGGAAACTCACCTCTGAGGATCGGAATGCGCGCAACGTCCAGGAGATAAGAGAATGGATTCCAGAGATAGGCGTATCTCTGTATGGCGTCTTGCGCGTTATACACCCAGAAGACGGGTGTGAAGAACATCCCGACGCGCATCAGATTGCCAACGATGAATTCGCTGTCAGGGAAGAATGCGCCGGTAAACGCGAACACTGTAATCAGGGCTGGCGTGGTCAACAGGATCAAGAGCAATCCCGCCAGCGACCACAGCCAAGCAGGCGTCGGCACCGGGCCGCTGATCAGGAGAATGATGGCGCATCCGGCAACCGCATAGCCCGCGCGAATCGCCGACTGTACCGTCAATCGCATCACATAAACGAACAGGGGCAGCGTCGTGCCCTCGATGAAGCTCTCTTCGCGCTTGAAGAGCGGCACGCTCAAGGAAATGACCTCCATGAGGTAAAACCATACCATGAGACCGATGGCCACATAAGCGGAATAACCTGCTGCGTCCTTGCCGGCGGGTTTGAATACGAAGACAAACGTCCCTGCGAAGGCAAGATAGTTGACCAGAAGCCAAAGCGGCCCGAGCGTGGTCCGCCGATGCTGGTCACCGATATCCTCGTGAGCGAGCGCGATCCATACTCTTCGCAGCTTCATGGCCCCGAAGATATCTTCAAGAGCGCCGTTCAGTGCCGAAATCATTGTCGTGGTGCCACAATTGTTCTGTGCCCGGTTGTTCTGTGCCCGGTCTCACGCTCACACGCCCGCCGCGCACCTCTTTCATAGCCATTGCGACAAGCTTATGGCAGCGCGCCGCGTCGTAGTGAAGCTGGGTCGTCAGCCTGTGATATTTATTAGCGAATTCTATTGAATGCTCCGACAGTTTTCCTGAAGCGACTAACAGTCCAGTCCGAGTTGTTGCCGCGTCGAGACAAATCGTTGGCACGATCACATATGTCTAAAAAACCCCTAGCTCTCCCCCCAACTCCGCGCTAATGCCATAACCGGTGACGGGGTTGGGGATTTGCAATCTGGAGTGGCGAGGGACGGTGTTCTGTCCTGCGCCGTTCTGGTAATATTTCCCGCGCCTGGAGTTCAGTACTACCCAATGACCGCCTATGTAGAAGCCGTATCGGGCCTCCGACCGAAGATGCGGCGCGCCATCATCATGGTCCAGGACCTCGTCATGGTCCTGATCGCGGTGGCGCTCAGCCTCACGCTCTCGCAGTCGCGGCTTTCCTTCGATGCGTTCTCCTCCGGCGGGCTGGCTTGCTGGGCGCTGATCGTGCTCCTCGCCCATCTCCTGTTTCGCACCTGCGGCCTCTACAGCACCGTCTGGCGCTTTGCCTCGACGCCCGACTTCTTCAACATCCTGAAGGGCTGCGGCAGCCTGACGGTGGTTCTCTATCTGGCCTCGATTGCCTACCGCTCCTTTTTCCAGCCGGTCGCCGGTCTCAACGAGCGTCAGTTCATCGTCTTCTTCCTGGTCTCCTTCACCATCATTTCGGCACCCAGGCTCTACTATCGCTTCCTGCGCGACGGCGCGTCCTGGCGCATCCTGCGCCGCGCCGCCGGCGATGCGTCGATCAAGCAGGCGCTGTTCATCGGCCGGCTGAGCGAGGCCGACGTGATCGTCCGCTTCACCCGCACGGCGGTGCCGGCCGAATATGCCATTGCCGGCATCATGGCCACGGAAGCCGACGCGCCGCTCGGCACGCAGATCCAGGGCGTTCCGGTCGTGGCGCTGCGGCCGCGTCTGGTCGAGGTGCTGGAAGAGTATGTCAAGGGCACGGAAAACCTCGACCTCCTGATCTTCGGCAAGGGGGTCGAGCGCGAGATCGAAGACTATGCCGAGCTGGTGCGCGTCGCCCGCCACAGCGGCATCGCCGTCGTCCAGTTCTCCGGTCTTTCGGAACTGGGGCAGGGCGGCAAGCTGGTTCTCGATGCCGTCGAGATGGAAACCATCATGCGCCGTTCGGCGGTCGCCACCGACATCGCGCGCATCGGCGCCTTCGTCGGCGGCAAGCGCGTGCTGGTCACCGGCGGGGCCGGCTCCATCGGCCGTGTGCTGGTCAAGCGCGCGCTGGAGCTCGGCGCCGAGGCGGTGCTGGTGGCCGACAATTCCGAGTTCGGCATCTTCCAGCTCGATCAGATCATCGACGAGAAAGACCGCGACCGGCTGGCAAGCCGCATCGTCGATGTCACCGACCGGCCGCACATGATGCGCCTCGTCAGCGAGTTCAAACCCGCGATCATCTTTCACGCCGCGGCGCTGAAGCATGTGCCGCTGCTGGAAGAGAACTGGGAAGCGGCGATCGAAACGAATGTCTTCGGCACGCTCGCCTGCGCCGAGGTCGCGGCCGAATGCGGGGTGCCGCAGTTCCTGCTGATTTCCAGCGACAAGGCCGTCGACCCGAGCTCGGTGCTTGGGGTCACCAAGCGCGCGGCCGAGCAGATCGTCTCCTCGCTGCATGAAACGCACGCCGAGCCGTCGCCTTTCCATGCCGGCGGGCTGAACGGCCACCATGCCGGCACCCCAACTGTGCGTCGTCCCGGCACCAAATTCATCGCCGTGCGCTTCGGCAACGTCTTCGGCTCCAACGGCTCGGTGGCGACCATCTTCCAGGCGCAGATCGAGGCCGGCGGGCCTGTCACCATCACCGACCGGCGCATGACGCGCTATTTCATGACGGTGGCCGAGGCCGTCGATCTCGTCATCATGTCGGCCGCCGATGCCGAGCGGCGCCAGGGCAGGGACGACTACGCCATCTACATGCTTGACATGGGCAAGCCCGTGCCGATCCTCGAAGTCGCCGAAACCATGATCCGCATGGCCGGCAAAAGCCCCTATACCGACATTCCGATCCGCTTCACCGGCATCAGGCCCGGCGAGAAGCTGCACGAGGCGCTGCATGGCGAAAGCGAGGAGGTCGTCAAGCTCGACATCGCCAAGATCTTCGGCCTCAGGACCGACGTGGTGGAGTGGCGGAGGATCGAGGCCGCGCTGCCGGCGCTGGTGGCCGCCATACGGGACCAGGACAAGGCCGCGGCCCTCGCGATCCTGGCCGGGCTCTACCGGGCAGGGCAAGGCATTGGCGGCGCGCCCCAGCGGGCGGTGCCGAAAGCGGCCGGACAGATCGGTTAGGCCTGTGCCGCCCTCCCGCAATTGGCTATTGAAGCCTGTTCGAATGCCCTGCGGGTTCTGAAACAGTGACCGGGAAAGATCAGCGCGTGGCCGTTCTCATGGGCACGAGGGATGGCGCGGCCTTTATCGGCGAGCAGTTGCAGTCCTTGCTCGACCAGTCGTGGCCCCATGTCGATCTCTGGGTTTCCGACGACGGCTCGACGGACGCCACCCTCGCGATCCTCGATGCGTGGCGGTCCCGCTGGAACAAGGGCTCCCTTACGCTGGTGCAGGGCCCGCGAAACGGCTTCGCCGCCAACTTCCGCTCGATGATCATCGAGCCGCGCGTCGATGCCGATTACTACGCCTTTTGCGACCAGGACGATGTCTGGGAGCCGGACCGGCTGGAGAGCGCCATTCGCTGGATGGAGAAAGAGGATATGGCAATGCCGCTCCTGTTCTGCTCGCGCACGGCGACCATTTCCGAGACCGGCGTCCCGGCCGGCCATTCGCCGCTGTTCCACCGCCCGCCGTCCTTCCGCAACGCCCTTGTGCAGAGCATCGCCGGCGGCAACACCATGCTCTTCAACCGCGCGGCGCGCGACCTTCTGGCGAAGGCCTCGGCAAGAACCGAATTCGTCAGCCATGACTGGTGGGCCTATCTCGTCGTCACCGCCGCCGGCGGCACGGTCCGCTACGAGCCGCGGCCGCTGGTCAAATACCGGCAGCACGGGGCGAACCTGGTGGGCGCCAACGTCTCCTGGAGGGCAAGGCTTTCGAGGCTCGGGCGGCTGTTCCAGGGCCAGTTCGCCACCTGGACGGACAGCAATCTCAGAGGCCTTGCCGTCAACCGCGACCTCGTTACACGCGATGCAGCACGTTGCCTTCGCCTGTTCATCAGGGCGCGCAAGGGCAGTGCTCTCAGGCGCTTCAGCCTGCTCGGCAAAAGCGGCGTCTACCGGCAGACCCTGATGGGCACGCTCGGCCTCTACCTTGCCTTTCTTTGGCGGCGGATCTGAGCCGTGACGGCAAAGCGGGCTTTCGACCTGACTATCGCGGCCGTCATGCTGGCGGTTACCTCGCCTGTTGTGCTGATCGCCATGCTGGCGGTCAGGGCGACATCGCCCGGACCGGCCATCTTTTCGCAGCTGCGCGTCGGGCGGGGCGGCGCTGTCTTTGCCTGCCACAAGCTGCGCACCATGCATCGCAACACCCCGTCCTTGCCAACGCACGAGGCGCCTGCTGGGTCGGTCACCGCGGTCGGCAGGGTGCTGCGCGCGACCAAGATCGATGAGCTGCCGCAGCTCTGGAACGTGCTCAAGAGCGAGATGAGCCTTGTCGGTCCCCGTCCGTGCCTGCCGACGCAAACGGAGTTGATCGGCCACCGGCAGCGGCTGGGCGTGCTTTCGGCGCTTCCGGGCATCACCGGGCTGGCGCAGATCAAGGGCATCGACATGTCCGATCCGAAACTCTGCGCCGAGACCGACGCAGCCTATCTGAAGGCCGCTTCGATCGGCCTCGACCTCAGAATATTGCTGGGGACATTCTACCGGGCCTGAGCGGCCTTCTTTCGCGCCAGTTCCTCAAGCCGGCCGAGCGTATCGGTTTCCGGCATCCAACCTTCCGAGGCCAGCAGTGACGGATCGCAGATCTGGGTCGCGGTCAAGGCTTGCCACGATGCCTGCATGCCGAGCAGCCTTGCCGCCAGCCGGAGCGGCATCGCGGGCATGGGAAAAAGCCGCGGCGGACGGCCGAAACCACGCCGGAACGCGGCAATGATTTCCGACATCGCCAGCGGAACTGAGTTGCCCGCGACATAGGCCGGGTGGAGCGGTCCTGGACGGCTGACAAGGTGCAGCACCGCGCCCGCCGCCGTGTCGGACGCGATCAGCGAACGCACACCTGCCAGCGCGCCGGCCGGCAGCGGCAGGGCGGTGTCGGCAAGCCGCATCAGCGACGCCATGTTGCCCCTCATGCCCTCGCCATAGACGGGCGGCAGGCGCAGTGCCGTGGCATCCGGGCGTCCGGCGTAAGCGGCGATCATCCTGATCTCGCCTTCGCGTTTGGAGCGGCCATAGGCGCATTGCGGAGCAGGGGCCATCGTCTCGTTGATCGTGCCGCTGAAGCCGGGACCCGCCACGGCCCGGATCGAGGAAAGATAGATGAAGCGCCCGCCGCAACCTGCAGCCGTGGCCTTGGCCAGCCGCGCGGTCAGCGTCGCATTGGCGGCCTGGTAGTCGGCGTCGCTGGCGTTCCGATCGCTGTTCAGCGCCGCGCAGTGGACGACATGGCTCACCTCGCGCATCAGTGCCAGGAAGGCGTCGTCCGGCGCATCGGCGCCGGGCAGCGCAAAGACCTCGCCCGCAGCCTGCAGTCGTTCTGGCCAGCGGGACGCAATGCGTATGTCGAAGCCGGCCTGACGCAGCCGGCCGGTCACCTGGCGTCCGATCAGCCCCGTCGCCCCGGTGACCAGGACCTTCATGTTCGCCGGCTGGCGGCCGAAGGAATGGCTGCGCTCTTGCCGGTCGGCGGCACCGTTCGTCCGCAAGCCAGATAGGTTCCCGAAACCAGGAACACCATCAGCGTCGAATCGAGGAGGTCCTGGCCGACCAGGATACCGGTCAGCCCGCCTATGAGATAGGTGACGACCGTGACGATGATCATGGTTGCGCCGAACCGTTCCGCTGGGACGGCGCTGCGGCGCAGCGCCCTTGCCGCGTTCCAGGCCGCGACGACGAAGATCGCCGCCAAGGCGAACGCCCCTAACAAACCGGCCTGCACCGCCGCGGTCAGAAAACCGTTGTGGTAATGGTTGTAGCCTGCGTCCATGCCGAATTGATCGTGAAAACCCTGTTTCATCAGCGCCCGGCTGCCTGTGATGCCATGTCCGAAAATCGGAGCCTCGTGAAACGCGTTCGTGCCGATCTCCCACATCGCCACCCGCAGCCCAAGCGCCGTCGTATGGTCGTTCTTGGTGGTGAGCGCATCCAAGTCGCTGAAAAGGAAGTCAGCGCGATTGGCAATGACGGGAAACGCGATCGCGGCGAGCAGCAGGCAGGCGCCGCCGGCAATCAGCGCAATGCGCGCGAGTTTCAACCCGCTGAGCCGGCGCCGGTTGATCGAGAGCACGGCGATGCCCGCCAGCAGCAGCGCCAGCCAGATGATGCGGGAGCCCGAATAAAGCACCGCCAAGCTGCCCGACAGCGCAGCGAGAGTCAGCAGCTTCCAGCGCTTCTCGATCCCCGACAGCGCGCCTGCGAGGCTCATCGCCGCGGCCAGGCAGGTCACCGTCGCGAATACGATGGCATTCCCGGCACCGCCTTCGGCCCTGGTGCCGATCCAGTAATACTGAACGACGGCGAGCAGCAGCGCGCCGAAACATGCCGCGGCGCTCGCCAGCACGACGATGCGTACAAGCACGGTCTTTTCCGTGATGCTCCAGGTCGAATAGGAGATCGGAAAGAAGAGGAAAGTGATCAGCGGCAGGAACAACCGCAGATCCGCCGCCAGCGTGCCGTTGACGATCGAAGCAAGGACGATGGCCGCGCAATAGGCACAGATCGCCACCGTCATGGCAAGCATCGGCCGGTCGATGTTGAACCGCCGCCGTTTGATGGCGAGCAGAACCACGGACCAGAGAGCGCCGCCGTTGAAAACGAAGCTGACCACCGACCCCAGCACCGGCGGCGAGAAGAAGCAGACGATCGAGAAATAGATGTTGATCTGTGTCGGCGTGAGATGCCGCCGAAGCGATGTAAACGGGTTCAATGCCTTGCTTCGCAATCTTCCAGGTTGTGCGCAGACCCGCCGGAGTACCGAACAATTGGCCTTGACCGATCCCGTTCTGCCGCGCCTCGCCCGCTCCCGCGCCGGTATAGCGGCTGGCTCCGATCTCCGATAGGGCGACCGAAGGATGTCCAGCCAAAAATCGGCGGCGTGGACGAAAGCTCTTGGAAGTCAACCTAGCCGATCGAAGCAAATAGGTTTGTTCGGCCCCTTTCAATTGCTCGGCTTGTCTGGGAGAATTTTCCGACTTATCAAGCTCACTTGGAAAATTCATTCCCAAAGCGCTGTGCCCGGCGCGGGTCTTGCATTGTTATGGGCGATGGCGATCTGCTAGAACGCCCGCGACAAGTGTCCAGGGCTTGACGGGCTGTTTTAGCAAACCGCGCCAATCGCCTGCTGCAAGGGCCTGGCCGGCATGAAAGAACGCTCAATAGCTTATGAATATCGCGCTCACTCATCTGCAGCGGCTAGAGGCCGAATCCATCCACATCTTCCGTGAGGTTGCGGCCTCCTTCGCCAAGCCGGTGATGCTCTATTCGGTCGGCAAGGATTCCTCGGTGCTGATGCATCTGGCGATGAAGGCCTTCTATCCCGCCAAGCCGCCATTTCCCTTCCTGCATGTCGACACGACCTGGAAGTTCCGTGAGATGATCGCCTTTCGCGATCAGATGGCGCAGAAGCTCGGCTTCGACCTGCTTGTTCATGTCAACGAAGACGGCGTGCGCGACGCCATCAACCCCTTCGATCACGGCTCGAACACCCACACCCATGTGATGAAGACGGTGGCTCTGCGCCAGGCGCTCGACAAATACGGCTTCGACGCGGCCTTCGGCGGCGCCCGTCGCGACGAGGAGAAGTCGCGCGCCAAGGAGCGCATATTTTCCTTCCGCAATGCCCAGCATGCCTGGGACCCCAAGAACCAGCGGCCCGAAATGTGGAAGATCTTCAACACCCGGATCGCGCCGGGTGAATCGATCCGCGTCTTTCCCCTGTCCAACTGGACCGAGCTCGACATCTGGCAGTATATTTTGCAGGAGAACATCCCGATCGTGCCGCTCTATTTCGCCAAGGAGCGGCCGGTCGTCGAACGCGACGGCATGCTCATCATGAAGGACGATGACCGCATGCAACTGCGCCCCGGCGAGAAGATCGAGAACCGTCTCGTGCGCTTCCGCACGCTGGGCTGCTATCCGCTGACGGGCGCCATCGAATCGGATGCCGACACGCTCGAAGCCATCGTCGGCGAGATGCTGACCGCCCGCACCTCCGAGCGTCAGGGCCGCCTCATCGACCGCGACGAGGCAGGTTCCATGGAAAAGAAGAAGCGCGAGGGGTATTTCTGAGCATGCGCCACATCCTGGCCACGAGCCTCGCCCCGACCGATTCGATCCGCGACTACATGGCCGCGCAGGAGAGGAAATCGCTGCTGCGCTTTCTCACCTGCGGCTCGGTCGACGACGGCAAGTCGACGCTGATCGGCCGACTGCTGTCCGATACCAAGCAGATTTTCGAGGACCAGCTCGCCGCGTTGGAGAACGATTCTCGCAAGCACGGCACCACCGGCGACGACATCGACTTCGCGCTGCTCGTCGACGGGCTGGAGGCCGAGCGCGAGCAGGGCATCACAATCGACGTCGCCTACCGCTTCTTCGCCACCCCGAAGCGCAAGTTCATCGTCGCCGACACGCCCGGCCATGAGCAATACACGCGCAACATGGCGACGGGCGCTTCGACCGCCGACCTCGCCATCGTGCTCATCGATGCGCGCCAGGGCGTGCTGCGCCAGACCCGGCGCCATTCGATCATCGCGTCGCTGCTTGGCATCCGCCACATCGTCCTTGCCGTCAACAAGATCGACCTCGTTGGCTTCGACAAGACCGTGTTCGACCGGATCGTCGCCGACTACGGCGAATTCGCGCAAAGCCTGGGCTTCAACAGTATCGTGCCGATTCCGATGTCCGCGCGCTTCGGCGACAATGTCACCAGCCGCTCGGAGCGCACGCCCTGGTATTCCGGGCCGTCGCTTATCGAGCATCTGGAAACCGTGTCCGTCGACGAGGCGGCGATCGAATTGCCGTTCCGCTTTCCCGTCCAGTATGTGAACCGTCCCAACCTCGATTTTCGCGGCTTTGCCGGAACAATTGCATCCGGTTCCGTTTCCAAAGGCGACGAGGTCGTGGTCGCCAAGTCGGGCAGGGCCTCCCGGGTCAAGCGCATCGTGGCGCATGGCGGCGACCTTGAGCAGGCTGTTGCCGGCCAGGCCATCACGCTCGTCCTCGAGGACGAGGTCGAGGTTTCGCGCGGCAACATGCTGGTATCGCCGGCCGCACGTCCGCAGGTCGCCGACCAGTTCGCCGCCAATCTGGTCTGGTTCGACGAGCAGGCCCTGCTGCCCGGCCGGTCCTATATCCTGCGCACCGAAACCGATCAGGTGAGCGCGACCGTCACCGATCTGAAATACCGCGTCAACGTCAACGATTTCGCGCATGAGGCTGCGAAGTCTCTCGACCTCAACGAGGTCGGGGTGTGCAACCTGTCGACCCGGGCGCCGATCGCCTTCGATCCCTTCGCGGAGAACCGCACGACCGGCGCCTTCATCCTGATCGACCGCATCAGCAACGCCACCGTCGGCGCCGGCATGATCCTGCATTCGCTGCGCCGCGCCGAAAATATTCATTGGCAATCGCTCGACGTCGGCAAGCGCGGCCGCTCCGACCTGAAAAACCAGCGCCCGGCGGTGTTCTGGTTCACCGGTCTGTCCGGTTCCGGCAAGTCGACCATCGCAAATCTCTTCGAGAGGAAGCTGTTCGCGTCCGGCCGCCACACCTACATCCTCGACGGCGACAATGTTCGCCACGGCCTCAATCGCGATCTCGGCTTCACCGACGCGGATCGGGTCGAAAACATCCGCCGCGTCGCCGAAGTGGCCAAGCTGATGGCCGATGCGGGCCTGATCGTCATCGTCTCGTTCATTTCGCCCTTCAGCGCCGAGCGGCGCATGGCGCGCGAGCTGATGGGCGAGGGCGAATTCGTAGAGGTGTTCGTCGACACGCCGTTCGAGGAATGCGCCCGCCGCGACCCGAAGGGCCTTTACGCCCGCGCCTTGAGCGGCGAGATCAAGAACTTCACCGGCGTCGATTCTCCCTACGAGACGCCGGAGAACCCCGAGATCCACCTCAAGACTCTCGGCAGGACGCCCGAGGAGATGGCGGAAGCCCTGGAACACTGGCTGACGGAGCGCGACGTTGCCGAAGAGCAGTATGACGATGGCGGCGGCATCTGAGGACGCGGCAATGCTTGGCGTGTTCGAGCGCCTCGCGCTCGATGCCGGCCGCGCGGTGATGCGCGTCTTCCACGAAGGCTGCGCCGTCGACAGCAAGTCCGACTCTTCGCCGGTGACGGAAGCCGATCGCGAAAGCGAAAAGATTATCCTGGCCGGCCTGCGCGCCGCTTATCCGGACATCCCTTGCGTCGCCGAGGAGGAGGTTGCGGCGGGTATTGCCACGCCCGACCTCGACGGCGCCTTCTTCCTCGTCGATCCGCTCGACGGCACCAAGGAATTCGTCAACCGCCGCACCGATTTCACCGTCAACATTGCGCTGGTGCGCCACGGCGTGCCGGAAGTCGGCGTCGTGTTCGCGCCTTGCACAGGACGTTTCTTCTCCGGTCGGCCGGGGACGGCGGAAGCGATCGACGTTGACGGCGACTATCGTGTCGCCGGCCGTCGGCCAGTCACCGTGCGGGCAGGCGGCACGCCGCTCGCTGTCGTCGCCAGCCGCTCGCACAACACGCCGGAAACCGAAGCCTTCATTCGCGATCTCGGCGCCACCGAAATCGTCTCGATAGGCTCGTCGCTGAAATTCTGCCTGCTCGCCGCCGCCGAGGCCGACGTTTATCCGCGCTTCGGTCGCACCATGGAATGGGATACGGCGGCCGGCGATGCGGTGCTGCGCGCCGCCGGCGGCATGACCCGCACGCTGGACGGCCAGCCGCTCCGCTACGGCAAACGCAACCAGGCCACTGACACGGATTTCGCCAACCCGTACTTCATTGCGACGGGGAAGGGCGTGGAGGCTTAATCTCCTCCTGAAGGGGGAGATCAGGCAGCCGCGACCTGCGCCGAGTTGGAGCCGATATAATTGCGGATCGTCTCGATGATCTTGTCCTGGTCGGCTTCGCTGAGATAGGCGTGCATCGGCAGACAGAGGATCTGCTTCGGCAGCTTTTCCGAAACCGCAAGACCGGTCGGCGTGCGCGGATAGTCGCGGTAGGCGATTTGTTCGTGCAGCGGCTTCACGTAATAGATGACCGACGGGATGCCTTTTTCGCCGAGATGCGCCTTCAACCCGTCGCGCTTCGGCGTCTCGATGGCATATTGTGCCCAGGCCGAGCGGCCGTGGCCGAGATTGCGTGATGCCTTGACGATGTCGCCAAGCCCATTGGCGTAACGGTCGGCGACCGCCTGACGGGCCACCATCTCTTCCTCGAGGATGGCGAGCTTCTCGATCAGGATCGCCGCCTGCAGCGTGTCGAGGCGGGAATTGATGCCGACGCGGATGTTGTCGTACTGCGTCTCGCCCTTGCCGTGGAAGGCGAAGGAGCGCAGCTTGTCGGCGAGCGCAGCATCATTGGTGAACATCGCGCCGCCATCGCCGTAGCAGCCGAGCGGCTTGGCCGGATAGAAGCTGGTCGAGCCGACATGGCCGAAGGCGCCGCACATCGTGCCGTCGGCCGAGCCGCCCATCGACTGGGCCGCGTCCTCGATCACCAGCAGGCCCTCGCGCTTTGCGATCGCCATGATCGCCTCGTAGTCGGCGGCAAGTCCGAACAGGTCGACCGGGATGATCGCCTTCGGCTTCAGCCTTCCTTGCTTCTTGATCATGTCGATCGCCGCCTCGAGGCTGGCGATATCGATGTTGTAAGTGTCGGGATCGACGTCGACGAAGACAGGCTCGGCCTTGGCGAGCGCCACCACCTCGGCCGTCGCGGCGAAGGTGAAGCTTGGCACGAACACGGCATCGCCCGGACCGATGCCGGCCGCAAACAGCGGCAGAAGCAGCGCATCGGTGCCGTTGGCGCAGGCCACCACGTGCTTGACGCCGACATAAGCCGCGAGCTTGTTCTCGAATTCTGCGACTTGCGGGCCGAGGATGTAACGGCCGTCTTCGACCACCGTGTCGATCGCGGCCTTCAGCCGGTCGCGGATTCGTTCGCGTTGCGCGCCAAGATCGATGAACTGCATGTCGGCCTCAGATGCTGCCAGTAAACCGGCCCGCTGGTACCAGACTTGCCACGGCTGAAAAAGCCGCCCATGGCCAGGCCGAATTGCGCAAGTGTCGCAGCCTGTTACCGTTTTTTTGCCTGCCCATTGCCAGAAGAAGCCGGAAATCCGGGCTTCCAAGCATATTCGAAGCGGCTCTCGTCGCGCTGTTCCGGCCCTTCGAAACATAAAGTGATCGCTCGGGCACGGACCGCCGGCGAGACCGGGCAGCCGATCAGGCTATTTCGTGCCGCCATGGCGGGTTGGCGCCGGCCCGAGATACCGTCACCGCGGCCGCCTTGGCGCCAAGCTCCAGCGCGCTGCGGATGGCTTCCTCCGAGAGGCCGCCGATCGCTGCCTTGGTGAGCAGACCCTGCTCGTGCAGCGAGGCAAGGATGCCGGCATTGAAGGTGTCGCCCGCGCCGACGGTGTCGACCACCTTCACCTTCCGCGGCACCACCGTGACCTTGTGCTCCCTGCTGTAGCCGACGGCGCCCTCGCTGCCATGGGTGACGACGATCAGCCTGGGGCCGCGGTCCAGCCAGTTGCGCACGACCTCCTCGTGCGAGCCCGCTTCGTCGAACCAGTTGAGGTCTTCGTCCGACAGTTTAACGATGTCGGCCATCGCCATCATCTCGCGGATGCGCCTCAGATGCTTGGCCTTGTCCGGAATGAAGTTCGGCCGGATGTTGGGGTCGAGCATCATCACCCGGCTGTTGTGCTCGCGCCGCATGAACTCCTCATAGGCCGATCCCGCCGGTTCCGAGATGAGGCTGATCGCGCCGAACAGCATCGCCTCGATCTCGGCCCCGAGCTTCGGCAGGTCCTCGATGGCGAGCATGCGCCCGGCGGTGTTCTCGTCGTAGAACGTGTAGGTCGCCTGGCCATCGGTGAGCCGCACGAAGGCGAGCGTGGTGGGCCTGGGCGAGGTGTGCGCATAGGTCGAGCTCACCTTGCTTGCTCCCAGCGCTTCGCGGAACTGGCCGCCGAACAGGTCGGAGGAGAGACCTGAGAAGAAGCCTGCCGGAGCGCCGAGCCGCCCGAGCGCGATCGCCGTGTTGAACACCGCCCCGCCGACATAAGGCGCGAAGGCCGCTTCGCCTTCCGTCGTCGTGCGCGGCAGCATATCGATCAGGGCTTCGCCACAGCAGAGGATCATTGTGTCTCGGTCTCCGGCGGATGGATCACGCCCTTACGGATGATGATGTTGGCATAAAGCCTTGGCTCGCTGGTCGCGACGATCGCATGCGCGGCCTTGACGCGTGCATAGAAGTCGGCCCCCGCCAGCGCAATCACCTTGCGGCCCGGCGCGCGTTTCGCGCAGACCGCTTCCATCTCGTGATGCACGGGATCGGCGAGCGCCGGATCGCCTTTGACCGAGGCGCGGAACAGCGCCTCCGGCACCGCCTCATCCACCGGCAGCACGCTCAAAACGGCGTCCAGCACCGGAATGACGGCATGGCCGTCGGCGCGGATCAGCCTGCGCGCCTGTTCCTCGGCCGGATAATTGCCGTCGACGATGGCGATCTCGTCGCCATGGCCCTTGGCCCTGAGCGTCGCCAGAAGCTGCGGGCCGAGCAGCGACGGAATGCCGATCAGCATGGTCAGGCGCTCCTGGAAATCGTCGTCGGTCCGATCAGGAAGCGTTCGGAAAGCGGCAGGCTGGCGCCGCCAAGCGCCCGCGCATGGATGCCGACCGTTCCTTCGCGTACGACCGGCAGCTTCAGCCCCTCGGCGTCGATACCGGTGATCGCGTCCGTCACCGCATCGACAAGCCTCCGCCGCACGTCGAGCGGCATCCAGCCGTCGATCACCGCTGCCTCGAAATCGATGACCGACGAGGCGGCGACGATCGCATAGGCCAGCGCCTGTGCAGCACTTGCGATCCAGTCGTCGAGCTCGGCGCCGATCTCACCCCATTCCTGCGGCGAGGTCCACAGATAGGAGCCGTCGATGCCCTTGGAGCTCAGCGCCTTTTCCAGCATGGCGATCGAGGCGACGTCGATAAGCTGTGTCGGCTTGCCGTCCGGGCCGGGCACCGGCATCGAACCCAGCGCGCCGGCATTGCCGGTCGGCCCGCCGAACAGGCGGCCGTTGAGCACGATGCCGCCGCCGGCAAAGGCGCCGATATAGAAATAGACGAAGTCGCGCGCCGCGCCTGCCTGGCCGAAGACGAGCTCTGCCCCGCAAGCGGACGTGGCGTCGTTCTGCAGATAGACCGGAAAGTCGCATTGGGACTGGATGTCGGCGCGGATGTCGCGATGGCGCCATTCATCCATGATCTCGCGCGGCGCGCCGGCTGTGTCGGCCCAGCTCCAAAGCTCGAACGGCATGGCGATCCCGAGCCCTGCGATGCGCTTGTCCTGCGCCGGTGTCAGCTCGCCGCGCATTTGTTTGATCCCAGCGCCGACGAACTCCACCGTCTCGCGCGGCGCCGGATAACGATAGGAATTCTGCAGCATCGATCGCACATTGCCGAGGAAGTCGATCAGCACCAGCTCGGCGCTGCGGCGGCCGATCTTGAGACCGATGAAGAAAGCTCCTTCCGGATTGAGCGCCATCGGGATCGACGGCTGGCCGATCTTGCCGCGCAGCGGCGCCTGGCGCACGAGCAGCTTGTCCTCTTCCAGCTCCCGCATGATGACGGATACCGTCTGGGCCGACAGCCCGGTCATGCGCGCGATGTCGGATTTGGCGAGGCTGCCATGCTGGCGCACCAGTGACAGCACCAGCCTTTCATTGTGGTCGCGCATGCCGCTCTGGTTCGTGCCGCGATGCAGCCGGCTCTCCAGAGCCTCGGGCGAACCGTGCCTCGCAATGCCGGTCTCCACCCTGTTCCTCCCGTCGGTTTCCCCACACTGGCTTTTCGTTCAGAATGAGTGAACAGCGCAAGTCTGTCAATAATAAATAAGAGTGATTTAATTATTGACAGATGATGCGGACTGGTGTCTTTTGGGGTGGCGTCCACGCTGGGAAAAATGGTTGGATGCGCTCGAGGCGTCGGGTTGGCCGGCGTCCGGAATGGTTCCATTGGGAGGAAATCGTGACCAAGAAATCGCTGCTGAAGTCCACCGTATTCGCGGCGGCCGGGCTGGGCCTGCTCGCATTCGCCTCGTCCGCATCGGCTGCAGGCGTCGGCGCCTGCCTGATCACCAAGACCGACACCAATCCCTTCTTCGTGAAGATGAAGGAAGGCGCCACCGCCAAGGCCAAGGAACTCGGCGTCGACCTGAAGACCTATGCCGGCAAGATCGATGGCGACAGCGAGAGCCAGGTCGCGGCGATCGAGAGCTGCATCGCCGACGGCGCCAAGGGCATCCTGATCACCGCCTCTGACACCAAGGGCATCGTGCCGACGGTGAAGAAGGCGCGTGACGCCGGCCTGCTGGTGATCGCCCTCGACACCCCGCTCGATCCGATCGACGCTGCCGATGCGACCTTCGCCACCGACAATCTGGAGGCCGGCAAGCTGATCGGCGCCTGGGCCGCCGCCACGCTCGGCGACAAGGCCAAGGACGCCAAGATCGGCTTCCTCGACCTCACTCCCTCGCAGCCGACCGTCGACGTTCTGCGCGACCAGGGCTTCATGATGGGCTACGGCATCGACGTGAAGGATCCCAACAAGATCGGCGACGAAGACGATCCGCGCATCGTCGGCCACGACGTGACCAACGGCAACGAGGAAGGCGGCCGCAAGGCGATGGAGAACCTCCTGCAAAAGGACAACACCATCAACGTAATCCACACCATCAACGAGCCGGCCGCAGTCGGTGCCTACCAGGCGCTCAAGGCCGTCGGTCTGGAAAAGCAGGTGCTGATCGTTTCGGTCGACGGCGGCTGTCCGGGCGTCAAGTCGGTTGCCGAGGGCGTTATCGGCGCCACCTCGCAGCAGTACCCGCTGCAGATGGCGGCGCTCGGCATCGAGGCGATCGCCAAATTTGCCAAGGACGGAACGAAGCCGAAGCCGACCGAAGGGAAGAACTTCTTCGACACCGGCGTCAATCTCGTCACCGACAAGCCGGCCAACGGCGTCAAGTCGATCGACACCAAGGAAGGCCTCGCCAAGTGCTGGGGCTGACGCTCTGACGGTTCACAAAGCTTGCGGCTGGGGGCTTGATCCCCGGCCGCATCGGGTGGACGATGCGCCTTCGTCAAGCGCGGACAATCCTGGCGACAGACCGGAAGAGGCGTCGACGGCGCGCGCAGCAATGAGAAGGCTGTGCGCATACGGGAGGATACATGTCTCAGATTCAGGAATTCGAGAAGGTACTTTCGGGCAGCGACTCCAGCGTCGCGGCCTTCGACGAGCACGGCAAGTCGTTCGTCAAGCGCGCCCAGCATTTCCTGCACTCCACGCCGGCGGCGGTGCCGCTGATCGTGCTGGTGCTGTCGGTCATCATCTTCGGCGTTGCCATCGGCGGCCGCTTCTTTTCGTCCTACACGCTGACGCTGATCCTGCAGCAGATCGCCATCGTCGGCATCCTGGGCGCTGCCCAGACGCTGGTCATCCTGACCGCCGGCATCGATCTTTCGATCGGCGTGGTGATGGTCATCTCGGCGGTGGTCATGGGCAACTGCGCCATCACCTATGGCATGCCGACAATCCTGGCCGTGGTGCTTGGGCTTGGCGCAGGCGCGGTTTGCGGCATGCTCAACGGGTTGCTGGTCGCCTATATGAAATTGCCGCCCTTCATCGTGACGCTCGGCACCTGGAACATCGTCATGGCCACCAATTTCATCTACTCGGCCAATGAGACGATCCGCGACGCCGATGTCGACGCTCAGGCGCCGCTGCTGCATCTCTTCGCGCTGAGCTTCAGGGTCGGCTCCGCCGTGCTGACGGCCGGCGTCATCGCCATGGTGCTGTTGGTGCTGCTCTTGTGGTATGTGCTCAACCACACGGCGTGGGGCCGCCATGTCTATGCCGTCGGCGACGACCCGGAAGCGGCGAAACTCTCCGGTATCCAGACCAAGTCCGTGCTGATGGCCGTCTATACGCTTGCCGGTCTGATCGCCGCCTTCGCTGCCTGGGTGTCGATCGGCCGCAACGGCTCGATCTCGCCGTCCGCCGCCGTCACCGACTACAATCTGCAAGCGATCACCGCGACCGTGATCGGGGGCATCTCGCTCTTTGGCGGCCGCGGCTCCATCCTCGGCACGCTGTTCGGCGCCATGATCGTCGGCGTCGTCTCGATGGGCCTCAACATGCTGGGCGCTGACCCGCAATGGAAAGTGCTGCTCACCGGTGTCCTGATTATCGGCGCCGTGGCGATCGACCAGTGGATCAGAAAGGTTTCGGTGTAACCATGACCCAGCAGGCTGTTCTCACCGCGCGCGGTCTGACCAAGCGCTACGGCCGCGTGACCGCGCTCAACAACTGCGACTTCGATCTCTACCCGGGAGAAATCCTGGCCGTGATCGGCGACAACGGCGCCGGCAAGTCGACGCTCATCAAGGCGATCTCCGGCGCCGTGCATCCCGATGAAGGGGTGATTGAGCTGGACGGCAAGCAGGTCCAGTTCAAATCGCCCATCGAGGCCCGCGAGGCGGGGATCGAGACCGTCTACCAGAACCTGGCATTGTCGCCGGCGCTGTCGATCGCCGACAACATGTTTCTCGGCCGCGAGATCCGCAAACCGGGTCCGCTCGGCAGTTGGTTCCGCATGCTGGATCGTCCGGCGATGGAAAAGCGCGCCCGTGACAAACTGACCGAACTCGGCCTGATGACCATCCAGAACATCAGCCAGGCGGTGGAGACGCTCTCGGGCGGCCAGCGCCAGGGCGTCGCCGTGGCTCGCGCCGCCGCCTTCGGATCGAAGGTGGTGATCATGGACGAACCGACGGCGGCGCTCGGCGTCAAGGAAAGCCGCCGCGTCCTCGAGCTAATCCTCGACGTCAAGAAGCGCGGCCTGCCGATCGTGCTCATCTCGCACAACATGCCGCATGTCTTCGAGGTCGCCGATCGCATCCACATCCACCGGCTTGGACGGCGTCTATGCGTCGTCGATCCGAAGCAGATTTCAATGTCGGATGCCGTCGCGCTCATGACCGGCGCCAAGAAGCCGCCGGAGGACGCGCTGGCGGCCTGATCTCCGCTCCACCATGGTAATTGGCCGCAGGTGCATCGGATGGACACTCCGTCCTAAATCGATTTAACATTATATGCTGCAGCGCGGCAAACTGGGGTAGGAGAAACGGTGAAAGCCGCTATGATCAGGCCAACCGAACGAGAGGCGACATGAAGCCCGCCATGACGATCGAAGCCCCCGCTCTCGACCACCCCGATCCCAGGACGCTCGCCGAAGAAGTCCTGATGTCGCTCAAATACCGGGTCGGCAAGGACACCACCGTCGCAACGCCCTACGACTGGCTGACCGCCTCGATCAAGGTGGTGCGCGACCGCGTCGTCGATCACTGGATCCAGGCGACCAAGGAAGCCTACGACCAGCAGGAAAAGCGCGTTTACTATCTCTCGCTCGAATTCCTGATCGGGCGCCTGATGCGCGACGCCTTCTCCAATCTCGGCCTGATGGAGAACATGCGTGAGGCGCTGGCTTCGCTCGGCGTGGATCTCGACCTCATCGCCGGCCTTGAACCGGACGCAGCCCTCGGCAATGGCGGCCTCGGCCGGCTCGCCGCCTGCTTCATGGAAAGCATGGCAACGGTCGATATTCCCGCCCACGGCTACGGCATCCGCTACGCCAACGGCATGTTCCGGCAGGAGATCCATGACGGCTGGCAGGTCGAGCTGCCGGAGACCTGGCTCGACCACGGCAACCCGTGGGAGTTCGAGCGGCGCGAACGTTCCTTCGAGGTCGGCTTCGGCGGCTCCGTGGAATCGATCACCTCAAAGGACGGCCGCCTGGAGCGCCATGTCTGGAGGCCCAACGAGCATGTGCTGGCAGTCGCCTATGACACGCCGGTGGCGGGCTGGCGCGCCAAGCGCGTCAACACGCTGCGGCTCTGGTCCGGCATGCCGATCGACCCGATTCTGCTCGACAAGTTCAATGCCGGCGACCACATCGGCGCGCTCGCCGAAAGCAACAAGGCGGACGCGCTGTCGCGCGTTCTCTATCCGGCCGACTCGCACATGGCCGGGCAGGAGCTCCGGCTGCGCCAGGAATATTTCTTCTCGACTGCTTCGCTGCAGGACATCGTCCAGCGGCATCTCAGCCAGTACGGCGACCTGAGATCGTTGCCCGACAAGGCCGCGATCCACCTGAACGACACCCATCCGGCCGTCGCCGTGCCGGAGCTGATGCGGCTTCTGATGGACGTTCACGGCATGGATTTCGACCTTGCCTGGGACATCACCAAGCGTACCTTCGCCTACACCAACCACACGTTGCTGCCGGAGGCGTTGGAAAGCTGGCCGGTGCCGCTGTTCGAGCGTCTCTTGCCGCGCCACATGCAGATCGTCTACGCCATCAACGCCCAGGTTCTCCTGGAGGCGCGGGCCACCGGAAAATTCTCGGGCGAGCAGATCGCCCGCATCTCGCTGATCCAGGAAAATGGCGACCGCCGCGTGCGCATGGGCAACCTCGCTTTCGTCGGCTCGCATTCGATCAACGGCGTCTCGGCGCTGCACACCGATCTGATGAAGGAGACGGTGTTTGCCGATCTCCACAAGCTCTATCCCGACCGCATCAACAACAAGACCAACGGCATCACGCCCAGGCGCTGGCTGATCCAGTGCAATCCGGGCCTGACCGCGCTTGCCCGCGAAGCGATCGGGAACCGCTTCATGGACGACATCGAAGCGATCAAGGATCTCGATCCTCTTGCCGGCGACTCCGCCTTCCGCGAGAAGTTTGCCGCCGTGAAGCGCCAGAACAAGGTGAGGCTTGCAAACCTCATCGCCGACCGGCTCGGCATCAGGCTCGATCCTTCGGCGCTGTTCGACATCCAGGTCAAGCGCATCCACGAATACAAGCGCCAGCTGCTCAATATTCTGGAGGCGATCGCGCTCTACGACCAGATCCGCTCGCATCCCGAGCGGGACTGGATGCCGCGGGTTAAATTCTTCGGCGGCAAGGCGGCGCCGAGCTACCACAACGCCAAGCTCATCATCAAACTGGCCAACGACGTCGCCCGGGTGATCAACGGCGATCCCTCGACGCGCGGCCTGCTCAAGGTTGTGTTTGTCCCGAACTACAATGTCAGCCTCGCCGAGGTGATGATGCCGGCGGCCGATCTTTCCGAGCAGATCTCGACCGCCGGCATGGAGGCTTCCGGCACCGGCAACATGAAGTTTGCCCTCAACGGCGCCTTGACCATCGGCACGCTCGACGGCGCCAATGTAGAGATCAAGGAGCGCGTCGGCGACGACAACATCTTCATCTTCGGCCTCACCACCGCCGAGGTCGCCGAACGCCGCGACAACGGCTACAATCCGCGCGGCGTGATCGCGTCCTCGCCGGAGTTGTCGCAGGCGGTGTCGGCGATCTCCTCCGGCGTCTTCTCGCCTGACGATCCCAACCGCTACCGCGACCTCATGAACGGCCTTTATCAGAGCGACTGGTTCATGGTGGCGGCCGATTTCGACTCCTACGCCGCCTGCCAGCGCGAGGTCGACGATGTCTGGCGCAACAGTCCCGACTGGTACGCGCGCGCCATCCGCAATGTCGCCCGCGTCGGCTGGTTCTCGTCCGATCGCACCATTCGCCAATACGCGAAAGAAATCTGGAACGTACCTGTCTGATGTGATTGCATGAGGCCGCCGACAACGTGGACGTGCATGTCGCCCAAAAGTGCCTAGCCGTTTTGGGCCAACATATGCACAAACCAGAATAGTTCCCAGGGAGGGACGCCGCCTGATGAGGAAGCCGCGCGCGACCGCTGCAACAAGCGGGCCGGACGGACTGGCGCCAGCCGGCGATGTCGCGGCCATTGTCGCCGGAACGCATGGCGATCCCTTTGCAATTCTGGGTGTGCACGCGGCCGGCAAGGGCTTTGTCGCCCGCTGCTTCGTACCCAATGCCGAATGCGTCACCGCCTATACGCTCACCGGCAAGGAAGCCGGGGAACTCGGGCGCAGCAACGATGCCGGCTTCTTCGAGGGCAAGCTTTCGATCCGCAAGCGTCAGCCGTTGCGCTATCACGCGAGGAATGCCGGCGGCGACTGGTGGCTGACCGACCCTTATTCCTTCGGCCCGGTGCTGGGACCGATGGACGACTACTACATGGCGGAGGGCTCACACCTGAGGCTCTTCGACAAGCTCGGCGCCCATATCATCGAGCATGAGGGGGCCACCGGCGTGCATTTCGCGGTATGGGCGCCCAATGCCCGGCGCGTCTCGGTGGTTGGCGCCTTCAACGACTGGGACGGCCGCCGGCACACCATGCGCGACCGCAAGGACACCGGCATCTGGGAGCTGTTCATTCCGGACCTCGGCGCCGGCCAGCCTTACAAGTTCGAGATCATCGGTCCCGACGGCGTGCGCCTGCCCCTCAAGGCCGATCCGTTCGCCTTCGAGTCCGAGCTGCGCCCGGCGACCGCTTCGGTGACGGCGCCGCCGATGGCGCATCAATGGGGCGACGAGGCCCATCGCAGCTTCTGGCAAAAGGCCGATCCGCGGCGCGAGGCGATCTCGATCTACGAGGTCCATGCCGGCTCGTGGCAGCGCCGCGATGACGGCACCTTTCTCAGCTGGGACGAGCTCGCCGCGCAGCTTATTCCTTACGTGGTCGAAACCGGCTTCACCCATATCGAGTTCCTGCCGATCTCGGAGCACCCCTACGATCCGTCCTGGGGCTACCAGACGACCGGCCTTTATGCGCCGACCGCGCGCTTCGGCGACCCCGACGGCTTCGCCCGCTTCGTCGACGGCGCGCATCGTGCCGGCGTCGGCGTCATCCTCGACTGGGTGCCGGCGCATTTCCCCGTCGACGAGCATGGACTGGTGAAGTTCGACGGCACCGCGCTCTACGAGCATGCCGACCCGCGCCAGGGTTTTCACCCCGACTGGAATACCGCCATCTACAATTTCGGCCGCCGCGAGGTGGTGTCGTTCCTCGTCAACAACGCGCTGTTCTGGGCCGAAAAATACCATGTCGACGGTTTGCGCGTCGACGCTGTCGCCTCGATGCTCTACCTCGATTATTCGCGCAGGTCAGGCGAGTGGATACCCAACGAGAAAGGCGGGCGCGAGAATTTGCAGGCGGTCAGCTTCCTGCAGAAGATGAACAAGGAGCTTTACGGCCATCATCCCGGGGTGATGACGATCGCCGAAGAATCGACCTCATGGCCGAAGGTATCGCAGCCGGTGCATGAAGGCGGGCTCGGCTTCGGCTTCAAATGGAACATGGGCTTCATGCACGACACGCTGGAGTATTTCTCCAAGGAGCCGATCTACCGCAAGCACCATCACAACGACATCACCTTCGGCCTTGTCTACGCTTTCTCCGAGAATTTCGTGCTGCCGCTCTCCCATGACGAGGTCGTGCACGGCAAGGGCACGCTGCTCCACAAGATGGCAGGCGACGACTGGCAGAAATTTGCCACGCTGCGCGCCTACTACGCCTTCATGTGGGGTTATCCCGGCAAGAAGCTCCTGTTCATGGGCCAGGAATTCGCCCAGCGCCGCGAGTGGAGCGAGGAACGCGCGCTCGACTGGAATCTGCTGGAGCACGCCCCGCACCGCGGCGTCCGGCAGGCGGTGCGGGACTTGAACTACCTCTATCGTTCGCGCCCGGCGCTGCATGCGCGCGACTGCGAGCCGGAAGGCTTCTCCTGGCTGATCGTCGACGATCGCGACAATTCGGTCTTTGCCTGGCTGCGCAGCGCGCCGGACGGCAACCCGATCGCCGTCATTTCCAACTTCACGCCGGTGCCGCGCGAGAACTATCGCGTGCCGCTGCCGAAGGCGGGCGAGTGGCGCGAGATCATCAACACTGACGCCGCCGAGTATGGCGGCTCCGGCATGGGCAATGGCGGCATGATCGTGGCGAGCAGGGAAGGGGGCGGCACGTCGGCGACGATGCTCTTGCCGCCGCTGTCGACGATCATGCTGGAATTCGTCGCGGACGAAGCAAAGGTCCGGACAGCTTAGGAGGGAGGCAAACGATGGCAGAGATCAAGAGAACCCAGCCGCTGGCGCGCGATGCCATGGCCTATGTGCTGGCCGGCGGCCGCGGCAGCCGCCTCAAGGAGCTGACCGACCGGCGCGCCAAGCCCGCCGTCTATTTCGGCGGCAAGACGCGCATCATCGATTTTGCGCTGTCCAATGCGCTCAACTCCGGCATTCGCCGTCTCGGCGTCGCCACCCAATACAAGGCGCACTCGCTGATCCGCCACCTGCAGCGTGGCTGGAACTTCCTGCGCCCCGAACGAAACGAGAGCTTCGACATCCTGCCCGCCTCGCAGCGCGTCTCGGAAACGCAGTGGTACGAGGGCACGGCGGATGCGGTCTACCAGAACATCGATATCATCGAGGCCTATGGCCCCGAATACATGGTCATCCTAGCCGGCGACCACATCTACAAGATGGATTACGAGCTGATGCTGCGCCAGCACGTCGATGCCGGCGCCGATGTCACCGTCGGCTGCCTCGAAGTGCCGCGCATGGAGGCGACCGGCTTCGGCGTCATGCATGTCGACAAGAAGGACACCATCATCTCCTTCATCGAGAAACCCGCCGACCCGCCCGGCATACCGGACAAGCCGGACCATGCGCTGGCCTCGATGGGCATCTATGTCTTCAAGACCAAGTTCCTGATGGAGCAGTTGCGCCGCGACGCGGCCGAGCCAGGATCCAGCCGCGACTTCGGCAAGGACATCATCCCCTACATCGTCCAGCACGGTAAGGCGATCGCCCACCGCTTCGCCAAATCCTGCGTCCGCTCCTCGCACGAGTCGGAGCCTTACTGGCGCGACGTCGGGACGGTGGACGCCTATTGGGAAGCCAATATCGACCTGACCGATGTCACGCCCGAACTCGATCTCTACGACCGGGATTGGCCGATCTGGACCTATGCCGAATTGAAGCCGCCGGCCAAATTCGTGCATGACGAGGACGGCCGTCGCGGCGAGGCGATCTCCTCGCTGGTGTCCGGCGACTGCATCGTTTCCGGCGCATCGCTGCGCCGCAGCCTGATCTTCACCGGCGCGCGCATCAATTCCTATTCGAAGCTCGAGGAAGTGGTGATGCTGCCCGACGTTCAGGTTGGGCGCAACGCGCGCCTCAAGCGCGTCGTCATCGACCATGGCGTCCACATTCCGGAGGGACTGGTGGTCGGCGAGGATGCGGCACTCGACGCCAAGCGCTTCCGCGTTTCGGAAAAGGGCATATGCCTGATCACTCAGGATATGATCAACAAGCTGTCAACCTGATAGGGTTGATCGGCAAGTTGTCAGCCTGATCAACAAGCTGTCACTTTAGCCGTGGATCTTAGGCGCATGCAGGTTCTGTCCGTCACGCCCGAAATCTTCCCGCTGATCAAGACCGGCGGGCTTGCCGACGTGACCGGTGCCCTGCCGATCGCGCTCGCCAGCAAGGGCGTGGCGATGCGCACGCTCATCCCCGGCTACCCGGTGGTGATGGACGCCTTCAAGAAAAAGAAGGCCGTCTACCAGTACCCGCTGCTGCAGGGCGGCAAGGCTTCGGTTCATGCGGTCAAGATCGGCGAGCTCGAGCTCTTCGTGCTCGACGCGCCGCATCTTTTCGACCGCCAGGGCGGGCCCTATGGTACCGCCTCCGGCTCCGACTGGCCCGACAACTGGCGGCGCTTCGCGGCGCTGAGCCAGGTCGGCGGCGACATCGCCGGCGGCGCGATCTCCGGCTACCAGCCAGATATCGTGCATGCCCATGACTGGCAGTCGGCAATGACGCTCGCCTATATGCGCTACGGCAACGCGATCGGCGTGCCGTCGCTGATCACCGTGCACAACCTTGCTTTTCAGGGACAGTTCGGCTCCGGCATTTTCGGCGAGCTCGGCCTGCCGGGCGTGGCGATGCAGCTCGATGGCGTCGAATACTATGGCGGCGTCGGCTTCCTCAAGGCCGGCCTGCAGGCCGCCTGGGCGATCACCACGGTGAGCCCGACCTACGCGCAGGAAATCCGCTCGCCGGAATTCGGCATGGGCCTCGACGGCCTGATCAACATGCGCGCCGTCGACCTCTACGGCATCGTCAACGGCATCGATGTCGACATCTGGAACCCGGCGACCGACAAGCACCTGGTCGCCAACTACTCGGCCGAGACGCTGGAAGCGCGCGCCCTGAACCGCAAGGCCGTGGAGGACCGTTTCAGTCTCGAGCCTGACGACAGCCCGATCGTCTGCGTGGTCAGCCGTGTGACCTGGCAGAAGGGCATGGACATATTGGCCGCGGTCGTCGACGGCATCGTTCAGCGCGGAGCACGGCTGGCGGTTCTGGGCTCGGGCGATGCCGGCCTCGAAGGCTCGCTGCTTGCCGCGGCCGCGCGGCATCGCGGCCGCGTCGGCGTCGTCATCGGCTATGATGAGGCGCTCTCCCACATCATGCAGGGCGGTTGCGACGCGATCGTCATCCCTTCACGCTTCGAGCCCTGCGGGCTGACACAGCTCTATGGCCTGCGCTATGGCTGCGTGCCGGTCGTCGCCCGCACCGGCGGCCTCGCCGACACCATCATCGACGCCAACGAGGCGGCACTTTCGGCCGGCGTCGCCACCGGTTTTCAATTCGCCCCGAACAATGGCGGCGCCCTCCTGCACGCCATCCGTCGCCTGGTCGAGGCGCATGCCAGACCAGCCGCCTGGGCCTCGATCCAGCGCCAGGGCATGAAGGCCGACGTTTCCTGGGATAAGAGCGCCGACAAATATGTCGAACTCTATCGCTTGCTGCTTTCAAAAAGGACTGCCTGAAGCATGATACGGACCGTCCCTACCAAACCCTATACCGACCAGAAGCCCGGCACCTCCGGCCTGCGCAAGAAGGTGCCCGTCTTCCAGCAGGAGCACTATGCCGAGAACTTCATCCAGTCGATCTTCGACGCTCTGGAGGGTTTTCAGGGCAAGACGCTGGTGATCGGCGGCGACGGCCGTTTCTACAACCGCGAGGTCATCCAGACGGCCATCGCCATGGCCGCTGCGAACGGCTTCGGCAAGGTGATGGTTGGGCAGGGCGGCATCCTGTCGACGCCAGCCGCGTCCAACATCATCCGCAAATACAAGACCTTTGGCGGCATCATCCTGTCGGCCAGCCACAATCCGGGTGGCCCGCACGAGGACTTCGGCATCAAATACAATGCCGGCAACGGCGGCCCTGCGCCGGAGAAGATCACCGACGCGATCTTCGAAAAGACCAAGACGATCTCGAGCTTCAAGATCGCCGACATCGGCACCGTCGACATCGACACGATCGGCACCTTCCAAGCCGGCGGCATGACGGTCGAGGTGTTCGACCCGGTCAAGGACTATGCCGAGCTGATGGAGAGCCTGTTCGACTTCGACGCCATCCGCGCGAATTTCAAATATGGCTTCCGCATGCGCTTCGACGCCATGCACGCGGTGACCGGCCCCTATGCCAAGGAGATCCTCGAGCGTAGGCTCGGCGCCCCGAACGGGACCTGCCGCAATTTCAAGCCGCTGCCCGATTTCGGCGGCCATCACCCCGATCCGAACCTGGTCCATGCCAAACATCTCTATGACGAGATGATGGGGCCGGACGCGCCGGATTTCGGTGCCGCTTCCGACGGCGACGGCGACCGCAACCTGATCATCGGCAAGGGAATCTTCGTCACCCCGTCGGATTCGCTGGCAATGCTGGCCGCCAACGCGCATCTGGCGCCCGGCTACAAGGAAGGCCTGAAGGGCATCGCCCGCTCGATGCCGACCAGCGGAGCGGCCGATCGCGTTGCCGAGAAGCTCGGCGTCGGCATCTACGAGACGCCGACCGGCTGGAAGTTTTTCGGCAATCTGCTCGACGCTGGCATGGCGACGATCTGCGGCGAGGAAAGCGCCGGCACCGGTTCCAACCATGTGCGCGAGAAGGACGGGCTGTGGGCCGTGCTTCTGTGGCTCAACATCCTCGCCGTGCGCGGCGAGAGCTGCAAGGACATCGTCACCAAGCACTGGGAAAGCTACGGCCGCAACTATTATTCGCGCCACGACTATGAGGAGGTCGAGACAGACCGCGCCAACGCACTGGTCGACGAATTGCGCGCCAAGCTCGGCTCGCTGCCCGGCACCAGCGTGCGCGGCATGAAGATCGCCAGCGCCGACGACTTCGCCTATCACGACCCGGTCGACGGCTCGGTGAGCAAAAACCAGGGCATCAGGATCCTGTTCGAGGGCGGCTCGCGCGTCGTGTTCCGGCTCTCCGGCACCGGCACGTCCGGCGCCACGCTGCGCGTCTATATCGAGCGTTACGAGCCCGACAAGGCGAGGCATGACCTCGACACGCAGGAAGCGCTCGCCGACCTCATCGCCGCCGCCGACGACATCGCCGGCATCAAGAGCCACACCGGTCGCAACAAGCCGAGCGTGATTACTTGAAAGTGGTGAGGATTTCCCCTTCTCCCCTTGTGGGAGAAGGTGGCCGAGCGAAGTTCGGACGGTTGAGGGGTGCTCCAGCTTGGCGCAAACCCGTGTCCAGAACATCGACGCCTCATTCCTTCCAACGCCCCTCATCCGTCTCGGCGCTGCGCGCCGATCCACCTTCTCCCACAAGGGGAGAAGGGGAGAGGCCCGCATGACCCTCGGCGCCAGCATCACTCCCGAAGGCATCCGCTTTGCCGTTTGCTCCTCATCAGCCAGACGTCTTTGGGTCTCGCTCTTCGACGACAGCGGCGCGCGCGAGATCGACCGGCTGGAACTCAACCCGGAAGGCGAGGGCGTGCATGCACTCCTTGTCCCCGGCCTTGGGAACGGCACGCGTTACGGTTTTCGCGCCGACGGCGACTATGCGCCGGAGCGCGGCCTCTGGTTCGATCCGAACAAGCTTCTCATCGATCCGTATGCCGTCGAGGTCGATCGTCCATACCAATATCACTGGAGGCTGGCCGCCAAACGCAATGAAGGCGCCGACACTGCGCCGCTCATGCCGAAGGCCGTGGCGCGCTCTTTGCCTGAGCCTGTGCCCGCGAAGCCGCTGCTGTTCCGGCCCGGCGGCCTGATTTACGAACTCAACGTCCGCTCCTTCACCAGGCTGCATCCGGACGTCCCCGAGGCCCAGCGGGGCACCATCGCGGCGCTTGCCCATCCGGCTGTCGTCGAGCATCTGAAGCGTCTCGGCGTCTCCGCCGTCGAGTTGATGCCGATCCCGGCCTCGATCGACGAGCGCCATCTGCCGCCGCTGGGGCTGAACAATGCCTGGGGCTACAACCCCGTCACCTTCATGGCGCTCGATCCGCGCCTGGCACCGGGCGGCCTGAGCGAATTGCGCGATACCGTCGCGGCGCTGAGTGAAGCGGGTATCGGCACGATCCTCGACCTCGTCTTCAACCACACCGGCGAAAGCGACCGGCTCGGGCCGACACTGTCGCTGCGCGGCCTCGACGCCCGGACCTATTACCGGCACATGCTGGACGGCCGACTGGCCAATGACACCGGCACCGGCAACACCGTCGCCTGCGACCACCCGGTCGTGCAGAGGATGGTGCTCGACACGCTGCGCCATTTCGTCCGCCATGCCGGCGTCGACGGCTTCCGCTTCGATCTGGCGCCGGTGCTCGGCCGCGTTGACGGCACGTTCGATCCGGACGCGCCGCTTCTCGAAGCCATCGCCGGCGACCCCGTGCTCGCCGACCGCGTGCTGATCGCCGAGCCATGGGATATTGGCGCGACCGGCTACCAGCTCGGCAATTTCCGGCCGCCATACCTTGAATGGAACGACCGCTATCGCGATGACGTCCGGCGTTTTTGGCGCGGCGACGCGGGCGCGATCGGCGCTTTAGCCACGCGGCTTGCCGGTTCCTCCGATGTGTTCGGCAGGGCGGGCCAGCCGGTGAGCCGCAGCGTCAATTTCATCGCCGCGCATGACGGCATGACGCTGGCCGACATCGTTGCCTATGAGAAGAAGCACAATGCGGCCAATGGCGAGCACAATCGCGACGGCCACAATGACAATCTGTCGTGGAACAGCGGTGTCGAGGGCGAGACGGATGACGCCGAAATCGCCAAGGCCCGCTTCGATGACCAGCGCGCGCTGCTTGCGACGCTCTTTGCCTCGCGCGGCACCATCATGCTGACCGCCGGCGACGAGTTCGGCCGCACACAGAAGGGCAACAACAACGCCTATGCGCAGGACAACGCCATCACCTGGCTCGACTGGGCCGGCCGCGACCGGGCGCTGGAGCGGTACACAGCAGCGCTTGCGCAACTGCGCCGTGCCTTTCCACCGTTATCCGACACGAATTTCCTGACCGGCAAAGCTGCAGACGGAATGGAAATCCCGGACGTCGAGTGGTTGACCGAGACCGGCGCACCGCTCGGCGAGAGCGACTGGACCGACCTCGGCCGACACCGCCTCGTCATGATCCTCGGCGATAGCCAGCGCGGTCGCCTTGCCGTCATGGTCAATGGCGACCGCCGCCAATGCGTCTTCACCTTGCCGCTGCGAGATGGCTACGAGTGGCGTTCGGCGATCGACACGCAGGCGATCGACCTGGCGCGGCCGCTGCCCGGCCGCACCGTCAATTTCATGATCGAGCGCAGGGCGGCCGGAAACGCCCACGCCGGGAAGGGTTCGTAATGGCTGGTGGGAATGCCGAATGGTGGCGCGGCTGCGTGGTCTACCAGATCTATCCGCGCTCCTTCCAGGATACGACCGGCGACGGCAGCGGCGATCTCAAGGGGGTAACGTCGCGTCTTGCCCATGTCGCTTCGCTCGGCGTCGACGCCGTCTGGCTCTCGCCCTTCTTCAAGTCGCCGATGGCCGACATGGGCTATGACGTGTCGGACTATCGCGATGTCGATCCGATGTTCGGCACACTGGAGGATTTCGACGCGCTGGTCGCCGAGGCGCACCGGCTCGGCCTCAAGCTCATCATCGACCAGGTGATCTCGCATTCGTCCGACAAGCACGAATGGTTTGTCGAGAGCCGCGCCAGCCGCGACAATGCCAAGGCGGACTGGTATGTCTGGGCCGACGCCAAGCCGGATGGCAGCGCGCCCAACAACTGGCAATCGCTGTTCGGCGGGCCGGCCTGGGAGTGGGACGCCACCCGCCGGCAATACTACATGCACAATTTTCTCACCGCGCAGCCGGATCTGAATTTCCACAATCCGGAGGTGCAGGATGCGGTCCTTGACACCGTGCGCTTCTGGCTGGAGCGCGGCGTTGACGGATTCCGGCTGGATACCGTGAACTACTATGTCCACGACCGCTGGCTGCGCGACAACCCGCCGCTGGCTTCAAGCGTCGCCGGCACCAACGTCGCCACCACCACCTACGCCTTCCAGGAGCATCTCTTCGACAAGACGCGGCCCGAGAATCTCGATTTCCTGAAGCGCTTGCGCGCGTTGCTCGACGAATATCCGGACCGTGCCGCCGTCGGCGAAGTGGGCGACGAGGAGCGCTCGCTGCAGACGCTCGCCGCCTACACCTCCGGCCGCGACAAATTGCAGATGTGCTACACCTTCGACCTGCTCGGCCCGCAATTTTCGGCCGCCCATGTGCGCGGCTGCGTCGAGGCGTTCGAGAACGCGGTTGCCGACGGCTGGGTCTGCTGGGCCTTCTCCAACCACGACGTCATGCGCCATGTCAGCCGCTGGACGCAGCCGGGCGAAAATCCTGATGCGGTAGCGAAATTCGCGATCGCGCTGCTGTCCTGCCTGCGCGGCTCGATCTGCCTCTACCAGGGCGAGGAGCTTGGGCTGGAGGAAGCCGAGCTTGCCTATGAGGACCTGCGCGATCCGCTGGGCATCCGTTTTTGGCCGGGCGTGAAGGGCAGGGACGGCTGCCGCACTCCGATGGTGTGGCAGGCCGGGGCCGAAAATGGCGGCTTCTCCGCGGCCCAGCCCTGGCTGCCGGTACCGCCGGCGCATCGCGCCCGCGCGGTCGATGTGCAGGAGGGCGAGGACGGTTCTGTCCTTGCCGCCTATCGCTCGATGCTGGCCTTTCGCAAGCGCCATCCGGCGCTGATCGCCGGCTCGATCCGGTTCCTAGGGGCGGAGGGCGATGTGCTTGCTTTCATCCGTCAGCGCGAAAACGAGAACTTGCTATGCGTCTTCAACTTCGCCGGTGAGCCGGCGAACTGGACGCTGCCGGCCGAGATCAGCGATGTCGAGATAACGGTTCTTGCCGTAGACGTCGCCGGCGTTCTTGGCGGTGTTCTCGGAGAAACTGCGCTGGCGCTGCCGCCTGTAGGGTACTTCGTCGGGAGAATTGGCTGACGGTCGCTACTGCACCAGCACCGAGCGTCCGCAAGTCGCGCCGGTGACCCGCACATAGGCCTCGCCGACATGCACGCCAAGCACCGCAAGCACATTGTAGACGAGGTTGTCGACCGGCGCGGTGACGCCGTTGAGCAGCGTCGTCACCGCCGGCTTCACCGTGCCGAGCAGGGTGGTCGCGTCGAGACCGAGGCCGAGCGCGTTGACCGTCAGCGACAGGTTGTTCACCAGCGAGGTGGTGAGCGACTGCGTCAGGTTCTTGGTCGACACTGTCTTGATCGCCTTGTTGGCGATCTCGGTGGCGCTGAAGGTCAGGTTCGTCGGCGCCATGTTGGTGACCGAGAAGGCCGACGATCCCTTGATCTGCAGCAGATTGAGGTTGGCCAGCAGCATCTTGAGGCTGACGTCGGCGATGTCGGCGTCGCTGAAGGATTGCGGCTTGTCGAAATCCGCGAAGCCGCCGGCGTTGCTGTCGGCGAGATGGGCCGCGACGACGCCCGGCTGCGCGGCGATTGAGACCTTGATGCTGGAGGGGCCGGTTGGGCAGCTGATGTCGGTCAGCTTGGCTTCGGCATAGGCGACCTCGATATTGAGCGGCAGGTTGACGGCAAGCAGCTTGACGCCGCCCCCCAAATTCATTCCGGCTGTGCCATTTCCGGTGCCGTTGCCAAAGCCATTGCCGTTGTTCCCGTTTCCAATCCCGACGCTGGCATTGAGCTTGATGCGCGTCTGCGCCGTGCGCACCACCGTGCCCAATTCTCCCACCGCCAGCCATGGCGACGATTGCATGGGTTCGCCGATGGCGACCTGGAGCGTCGTCGATGTCAGTCCCGGTATCATCGCCCCGAGGTCGACCGTAACCTGGTTCGTGCTGTTGGCGAGCGCCGCGGCTGCGCTCAGCATGCTCATGGCGCTGGCGCTGACCGAAAGCTCGGCGGGCTTCTGTCCGAGCCCGAGACTGCCTACCGAGCCGAGGTCGACGAGATGGCCAAGCGGGACCTTGACCGAGTTGGTGGCGCTCGAGGCCATGGTCTGCAGCGCGAGCTTGGCGGTGCGGTCGAGCCCGGGCACGTTGGCCATGGCGGTGGCGATCTGGCCGACCGTTGCCTTCGAGCCGAGCACATCCGAATAGGTAACACCGGTCAGACGCAGCTGCGTCGCCAGCGCATCGGTGAAGGAGAGCACGTCGACATCGGCCGAGATCAGCGAATTGTAGTCCATCACGCTGAGCGAGAGGTTGCCGCCCAGAAGCGCGCCGAGCAGCGCGTTGAGGACGCCGCCATTGACGCTGGCGAGCCGTGATCCGACCGAGAATGCTGCTGCGGGCTGGGCGCTTGCGGTGGCTGTCGTGCCGATCACCGGCGGGGCCATCACCGAAGCGGCGAAATAGAGCGTGCCGAGCTTCTTCATCGACACCTGGACGGCATTGTAGGGCAGCTTGTCCGCTTCGAAGCGGCTGCCGGCCGCGATGGAACTGACCCCCGAATAGCGTCCGGGCACGACCTCGACGACCGCCTTGCTGGCGGTCGGCACGATGTTGGTGCCCTGCTGCTGCACGGCGACGGACGTGATTCCGTTGTCCTTCAACGTCGTCAGTACGGCTTGCTGGGCTTTGTTGATGTTGGCGGCGGCGGTGATCGCGGCGAGGTCGACGATCGACTGCGCGGCGCGGCGTTCGTTATAGAGCGAGCCCTCATCGATCGCGAACGCGGTCAGCGTCAGCGCCACTGGCGTGCAGAGCGCGGTCATAACCGCGAAATTGGCGCGCCCATCGGCGATCAGCCGTCGCGCAGCGTCCATCACTCCCCCCGCGGAGTAGCGCATCATATGCCTCCGACCCGGATCGTCGACTGGCGCTGGATCGTGGTCCCCGGCAACGGCAGTGTCCGGAACAGGCTCCAGATCGGCAGGTCGCGCGCGTCATAGCTGACTGAGACGATGAACTGGCTGCCGTCGACGGTACTGTCGTTGGCGTCCACCGTCAGCTTTTTCGGGTCGACAAAAGCATAGCCCGCGACGTCATGGCTGATGAAATCGGTGACCAGCGCCTGGCGCTCCGTCTGGTTGAGGCCGGCGATCGCCGTTCGCGCCGCGTCCGCGGCGATCTGCTGGACCGAATGGCTGGCGCCGAAATAGATTCCGTATGCAACCATTCCGAGCAACAGCAGGATGAAGATCGGCGCCAGCATGGCGAACTCGACCGCCGATGTGCCCGCGGCGTCAGCCCGGAATCGGAACCAAGGAGCAAGGAAATTTCGGTTCTTCAGCATGGGCCGGAGAATGCCAAAACCTGCTTGCAAAAACAGAAAACGGCTGGAACAACCGAAAGGTGCACACAGTTGAACGGGGCGCCTAAGCTTTAGATATCGCTGTTTTAGCGAAACGCTGCTCACTCGACGTCAAGCAGCGGGCAGTTGAAATAAGATATTCCTCTGTCTAGTCTCCCGCCACCAGCCGCCGGAAGGGAACCGGGGGCGCGCTCAAAAGGGACCCGTTGACGGTTCCGGGGCGTCAACACTCAAGGCGTGGTTGAGGGGCCGCGCCCAAAGGGAGAAACTTCATGCTGAAAAACCTGCTGAAGGCGACCGTGTTCGCCACCACGATGGCTTTGGCGACCGGTGCCTTCTACACGCCTGCCTTTGCCGAGACCGTCTACAATCGCGGATCCGCTGCCGAGGCGGAGACGGTCGATCCGCACAAGACGTCGACGGTCTACGAGGCCGATATCATACGCGACCTGTTCCAGGGCCTCGTCATGCATGACCCGAAGACGAACCTCATTCCGGGCGCCGCCGAAAGCTGGACGGTGTCCGACGACGGCACTGTCTACACCTTCAAGCTGCGCAAGGACGGCCTGTGGTCGGATGGCAGCCCGGTGACGGCGGACGACTTCGTCTACTCGTTCCATCGGCTGGAAGACCCGGCCACCGCTGCAGAATACGCCTCGATGCTCTATCCGGTGAAAGGCGCCGAGGACTTCAACACCAAGAAAGGCAAGGCCGAGGATATGGGCGTGAAGGCGATCGACGCCAACACCCTGCAAGTCACGCTGAAGGCTCCGACGCCCTACTTCCTGGAGATGCTGACCCACCAGGCGACCTATCCGGTCAACAAGGCTTCCATCGACAAGCTCGGCGCCGACTGGATCAAACCGGGCAAACTGGTCTCCAACGGGGCCTATACGCTGGCGGAGTGGGTTCCCAACGACCATATGAAACTGGTCAAGAACCCGAAGTTCTGGGACGCCGCAAGCGTCAAGCTCGACGTGGTCAACTACATCCCGACCGAGGATCGCTCGTCCGCGATGAAGCGCTTCGAGGCCGGCGAACTCGACAGCTATGGCGACCTGCCGACCGAACAGCTCGCCGATCTCAAAACCAAATTCGGTGACCAGATCCGTGTGGGGCCATATCTCGGCACCTATTATTATGCGGTCAAGACCGACAAGGCGCCTTGGGACAACGTCGAGCTGCGCAACGCCATCTCGATGGCGATCGATCGCGACTTCCTCGCCGAGAAGGTCTGGCAGAACTCGATGCTGCCCGGCTATTCGATGGTTCCTCCGGGCATCGAGGGCTACACGCCGGCACTGGCAAAATACGCCGACATGTCTCAGATCGACCGCGAGGATGCGGCCAAGAAAGTGCTGGAAAAGCTGGGCTATACACCCGAGCATCCGTTGAAGATGGAGATCCGCTACAACACCTCGGAGAACCACAAGAACACGGCGGTCGCCATCCAGGAACAGCTGAAGCCGCTCGGCATCGAGGTGACGCTGCTCAACACCGACACCAAGACCCACTATGGCTTCCTCGAGCAGAAGGGCAACTACGACGTCGCCCGCGCCGCCTGGATCGCCGACTACAAGGATCCGGAGACCTTCCTAGGCATCTCGCGCAAGGCGAGCGGCAACAACTACTCGAACTACAACAGCCCTGCCTATGAAGCCGCCATGGACAAGGCAGCCGCCGCCGGCGGCAAGCCTGAGGAGCGCATGAAGGACCTCGCCGCAGCCGAGCGCATCCTCGTCGACGATGTCGGCCAGATCCCGCTGCTCTACTACAGCTACCACGACATCGTTTCCTCCAAGCTGCATGGCTTCGAGGACAATGTCATGGACATTCATCCGTCTCGCTTCATCTCCAAGGACTGACAAGGAACCTTGGCCGTGCCGCCGCTCTCTTTTAGGGAGCGGCGGCCGCGGTTTGTCGTCGTGCCGGGCCGAAAGTCGCATTGTATTTTCGGCGACGCCGGTGCGAAGATCAGAGATGCCAGCGCGCCACGATCTCGTCTGGAGAGCCGTCGCCCTGGCTGAAGCGGGGCGCCGATGCTGCGTTATGTCTTCCGGCGGCTATTGACCGCCATCCCGACGCTGTTCGTCATCGTGACGGTGGCGTTCTTCCTGATCCGCGTCGCCCCAGGCGGCCCGTTCAACCAGGAGCGGGGCTTGAGCCCCGAGATCAGGGCCAATCTCGAAGCCCAGTTCGGCCTCGACGATCCGCTCTGGCTGCAATATCTCCACTATCTCGGCAATCTTTTGCGCGGCAGTTTCGGACCGAGCTACAACCTGCCGGATTTCACCGTCACCGAACTCTTCGCCAAGGGCCTGCCGATCTCGGTCCAGATCGGTACCTCGGCGCTGGTGCTGGCGCTGCTGCTGGGCTCGATCCTCGGCACGATCGCGGCGCTCAATCAGAATAAAATAGCCGACTATTCGGTGATCGCCTTAGCCACGGCCGGCAGCACCATCCCCACCTTCGTCACCGCGCCGGTGATCCAGCTCGTCTTCGGCCTTTCCTGGAAGCTGTTGCCGATCGGCGGCTGGGGCGACGGCGCCCTAATCAACAAGGTCGGGCCGGTGCTGACGCTCGCCCTGCCGCAGATCGCCATCGTCGCCCGCCTGATGCGCGGCTCGATGATCGAGAGCCTGCGCTCGCACCACATCCGCACCGCCCGCGCGCTCGGCCTCTCCGACTGGTCGGTGGTGGTCAAGCACGCGCTGCGCGGCGCCGTGCTGCCGATCGTCTCCTTCACCGGTCCGGCGGCGGCGGCGCTGCTCACCGGCTCGATCATCGTCGAGACCATTTTCTCCATTCCAGGCGTCGGCCGCTACTTCGTAGACGCTGCGCTCAACCGCGACTACACGCTGGTCATGGGAACCGTGGTGGTGATCGCGCTCTTCACGATCGTTTTCAACCTGATCGTCGATCTTCTCTATGCGGTCGTCGATCCGAGGGTGCGCTATGACTGAGCTTGCCGTAGCCGCTCCGGAGCCGATCGTCGGCCGCTCGCTCTGGGGCAATGCCTGGGCGCGGCTGAAGCGCAACCGCGCCGCCATGTTCAGCCTCTACTATCTGGCATTCATTGCCGTCATCAGCGTATTCGGCCCTATGGTCGTGCCGCATGAATACACGACCATCTACGGCGACTATGTGCGCACGCCGCCGAGCCTGTCGGCCTATCCGAAGCCCGACATGATCCAGGGCGCGCTGAGCGACGCGATCAAACGCATGCGCGTCGACATCAAGGAGTGGCACCAGGACGGCAGCCGCGTCGTCGTCACCGTCACCTCCAAGAAGCCGATCGACGACCGCAATATCCGCTATCTCGACCGCTCCGACGCCTTCGACGACACGAAGATCGAGAGCAAGTCGCCCGATGGGCTCGAGTTGACCATGAGCGCGGCCGTCAAGCAGCAGTATTTCTTCTTCGGCACCGACAACACCGGGCGCGATCTGTTGTCTCGCACGCTGATGGCCGGGCGCATTTCGCTCGCGATCGGCCTGCTTGCCGGTGTCGTCGCCGGCGTCATCGGCGTGATCTACGGCGCGACGGCCGGCTTTGCCGGCGGCAGGGTCGACGAAGTGATGATGCGCATCGTCGACGTGCTTTACTCGCTGCCCTTCATCTTCTTCGTCATCATGCTGGTGGTGTTCTTCGGCCGCAACTTCGTGCTGATGTTCCTGGCGGTAGGGGCGGTGCTGTGGCTCGACATGGCGCGCATCGTGCGCGGCCAGGCGCTGTCGATCCGCAGGCAAGAATACGTTCAGGCGGCGGAAGCGATGGGCGTCGGCCAGCGCGGCATCCTCGTGCGCCACGTCATCCCCAACCTGCTCGGGCCGGTGGTGATCTACATGACGCTGCTGGTGCCGCAGGTCATCATCCTGGAAAGCTTCCTGTCCTTCCTCGGGCTTGGCGTGCAGGAGCCGATGACCAGTTGGGGCGTGCTGATTTCGGTCGGTGCCAAGAACATCGGCTATGCCAACTGGCTGCTGTTGTTCCCGGCCTTCTTCCTCGTTTCGACGCTGTTCGCGCTGAACTTTGTCGGCGACGGCCTGCGCGACGCGCTCGACCCCAAAGATCGATAAGGATGGGGATCGCTGACATGGCTTCCGAAACGATCCTCAGCGTCAAGGACCTGCGCGTCCGCTTCCAGACCCTCGACGGCACCGTCGAGGCGGTGAAGGGCATCAGCATAAAGGTCAATGCCGGCGAGACCGTCGCCGTCGTCGGCGAATCCGGATCCGGCAAGAGCCAGACGATGATGGCCGCGATGAGCCTGCTTTCCTCCAATGGCGAAGCGACCGGCCAGGTCGACTACCGCGGCCGCAACCTCCTGGAGATGACCAAGAGCGAGCTCAACAAGGTTCGCGGCCGCAAGATCAGCATGATCTTCCAGGAGCCGATGACCTCGCTCGATCCGCTCTACACCATCGGCAACCAGCTCATCGAGCCGATCCGCCGCCATCGCGGCCTGAGCGCCCAGGCCGCGCGTGAAGAGGCGCTGAAGCTGTTGAGACTGGTGCACATCCCCGATCCCGAGCGGCGGATGAAATCCTATCCGCACGAAATGTCGGGCGGCCAGCGCCAGCGCGTCATGATCGCGATGGCTTTGGCGAACGATCCCGATATTCTGATCGCCGACGAGCCGACGACGGCGCTGGACGTCACCATTCAGGCGCAGATCCTGATGCTGCTTGCCGAACTGCAGCGCAAGCTCGGCATGGCGATCGTCTTCATCACCCATGATCTCGGCATCGTCCGCCGTTTCGCCGACCGCGTCTATGTCATGCGCCAGGGCGAGGTGGTGGAAGAGGGCGAGGCGGAAGCGCTTTTCGCCAATCCGCAGCACGCCTACACCAAGATGCTGCTCGCCGCCGAGCCGACCGGCACCAAGGCGGCCGCGCCCGCCAATTCGCCCGTGTTGCTCGAAGGCCGCAACGTCGAGGTCGTCTTCAAGATCGGCGGCGGTTTTCTCGGCGGCGAGCCGCTGATGTTGCGGGCCGTCGACAAGATATCGATCCGGCTGAAGCGCAACCAGACGATCGGCATCGTCGGCGAGTCCGGCTCCGGCAAATCGACGCTCGGCCGCGCGCTGCTGCGGCTGCTCCCCAGCGACGGCGTCATCCGCTTTGGCGACCGCGACATCTCAGAGGCCGACCGCCACGCGATGCGGCCGCTGCGGCGCGAATTGCAGCTCGTCTTCCAGGATCCGTTCGGCTCGCTGTCGCCGCGCATGACGGTTGGCCAGGTCATCACCGAAGGGCTTTTGGTGCACGAGCCTTCGCTGACGGGCAAGCAGCGCGACCAGCGTGCCGTCGAGGCGTTGCGCGAGGTCGGCCTCGACCCCAACGCGCGCAACCGCTACCCGCATGAGTTCTCCGGCGGACAGCGCCAGCGCATCGCCATTGCCCGCGCTATGATCCTGAAGCCGAAAGTGGTGGTGCTTGATGAGCCGACCTCGGCGCTCGACCGCTCGGTGCAGAAGCAGATCGTCGAGCTATTGCGCAAGCTGCAGGCGGACCACGGACTGTCCTACCTCTTCATCAGCCACGACCTCGCAGTGGTGCGCGCCATGGCTGACTACATCATCGTCATGAAGCAGGGAAAGATCGTCGAGGAAGGGCCGGCCGAGGAGATCTTCGGCAATCCGCGGGAAGCCTACACGCAGACACTGATGAAGGCGGCGATCGATACGACCAGGTTCCGCATCAGCGCTTGAGATTTCCGCCGCTCGGCGACGCCCTGCTCACTGCGAGGACGGGCAGCGGCTCTTCCTGGCAGCGATGATCGCCTGCTGCTGTTGCTGCAGCCGCTCGATCCTGGCGGTATCGCGATTGGCCACGACCGTCTTCACGCGCTCGCCGCCGAGCAGCCAAGTCGGCACGCTGGTATTGGCGACCTTGCCGCGGCTGATTGCCGTCCGCGAAATATCGGTGGCGGTGTCGCCGAGCGCGCTGTTGAGCTCGGCGCAGCTCATCCCGCCGTATTTCGCCGGATTGATCGACGCAACACTCGACGAGCAGCCTGCGATCAAGGTCAACGGCAAGAGAGCCCGCAGCGTGAACTTCATACTCTTACCCCGGTCTCGCCGTTCCAAAAATCGTCCAGCAGCTCTCGAATGGGATAGCGGCAACCATTAGGCCAAAGTGAGGGCCCATTGTCGACCATTTATCTGATCGATTGATTGACGGCAGGCTTTTGCCAGGTCGCGGCGGCGGCGGAGGGGCCGTGGCGTGATATCGATGCGGACACGCAGCCACAAAAAATCCCGGACAGAGGCCCCTCCGAATCGAGAGCCGTAAAATTGTATTGCGGTCCGTTACCGATCCTTAGGCATGGTTGAAACTGCTCTGCGGCGTTAACGCCACGGTTGCGCTGCGTCTGCGATATTGCCGGCTGCACAACGCAAGGGTGGGGCCTCCATGATCGACCAGATACGTTCGCTGCTCGAGCAGCATCCGATGATTCCGCTGAATTTCGGCGCGCTCGCCGACGACGCCAATCTCTATGACGCGGGGCTGACCTCCTTCGCCTCCGTGCAGATGATGCTGGCGCTCGAAGAGGAGTTCGACATCGAATTCCCCGAGACGATGCTGACGCGGCGCACCTTCTCTTCGCTGGCCAGCATCGCGGATGCGGTTTCGCAGTTGACGCGCAAGGCGGCGTAGCCATGAACGTGTTGAGAAAGATAGAGGCGGCCTCGCTCGCGGAGGCGCCCGAAGTCGCGACCGAGCGCATGCGCCGCGTCGCCGAGATCGCCGCCGGCCATGCCGACCCCGTCGACAAGGAGGGGCGTTTCCCGGCGGAGACGATCGAGGCGCTGAAGCGCGAGCGCCTGCTCGGCGTGGCGATCCCGATCGAGCATGGCGGCGAGGGGCTCGGCACGATGCAGATCGCCGACCTCATCGTGCAGCTCGGCCAGGCCTGCGGCTCGAGCGCGATGATCTATGCCATGCATCAGATCAAGACGTCGAGCTTTGTCACTCACGGAGGCGCCAGCGATTGGCACCGCGCTTATATGCGGCGCATCGCCGACGAGCAGCTTTTGATGGCTTCGGCGACTACGGAGGCCGGCATCGGCGGCAATTTGCGCAATTCGATCTGTGCGGTCGAGGTCGCCGGCGGGCGCTTCGCGCTGACCAAGGAAGCCACCGTCATCTCCTATGGCAACTATGCCGACGCCATCCTCGCCACGGCGCGTCGCGCCCCCGATGCGGCCAGCTCCGATCAGGTGATGGTGGTGATCCCGGCCGATGGCAACCGCACGCTTGAGCGCACGTCGGTGTGGGACACGCTCGGCATGCGCGGCACCTGCTCCGACGGCTTTCATCTGGTCGCCACGGGTGACGCGGCGCAGATATTCCCGAAGCCGTTCTCCGAGATCGCGGCGCAGTCGATGCTGGCCAGCTCGCACATCTTCTGGGCGGCGACCTGGTTCGGCATCGCCGCCGACGCCTTCAATCGGGCGCAGGCCTTCGTCAAGGCGGCGGCGCGCAAGCAGCCCGACTCCATGCCGCCGGGCGCGCTGAGGCTGGCCGAAGCGGCCGCCCTTTTGCAGGAGATGAAAGGCCACCTTGCGGCCGCCATCCACCGCTTCGAAGCGGCCGCGGGCGAGGACGACGCGCTGTCTTCGATCGGCTTCGCCGCCGAGATCAACGCGCTGAAGGTCGCGGCCAGCGAGAAAGCCGGCGCCGTGGTGCGTCTCGCCATGCTGGTCAACGGCATTCTTGGCTACAAGAACGGCACCCCGTTCAGCGTCGGCCGGCAGCTGCGCGATGTGACCTCGGCGCCGGTGATGATCTCCAACGACCGCATCCTTTCCAATACCGCGACGCTCATGCTGATGAGCCGCTTCGACACCGGCCTGGGGAGCTGAGATGGACGCCAAGACATTCGACTCCAAGTCGTTGCTGGACAGCCTGTTCGAGAACGGCATCCTGTTCGAATCCGGCGTTGACGGCCTTTATGGCCGTTCGGGCGCGTTCGAGGACGTGATCGAGCGGTTCGAGCGTCTCGTCAGCCGCCTCGGCGCGCCCGACAAGGCCACCCGCATCCATTTTCCGCCGGGCATGAGCCGCGCGACGCTGGAGAAGAGCGGCTACATGAAAAACTTTCCGCAGCTTGCCGGCTGCGTGCATTCCTTCATGGGCGGCGAGCGGGAGCATGCGCAGCTGCTCGGCATGATGGCTGACGGCGGAGACTGGACGGAGCTGCAGAAGGCGACGGACCTCGCGCTGACACCCGCCGCCTGCTATCCGCTCTATCCTACCATCGCTGCGCGCGGCCCGGTGCCGGCGCAGGGCCTGCTTTTCGAACTCTCCTCCTACTGCTTCCGCCACGAGCCGTCGAAAGACCCGGCGCGCATGCAGCTCTTCCGCATGCGCGAATTCGTCAAGATCGGCACGGCCGAGCAGGTGCGCTCGTTCCGCGAAAGCTGGCTGAAGCGCGGCAGGGCCATGATCGAGTCGCTCGACCTGCCCTGCGAGGTCGATCTTGCCAACGATCCGTTCTTCGGCCGAGGCGGCAGGATGATGGCCAACAACCAGCGCGATCAGGGCTTGAAATTCGAGCTGCTGATTCCGGTGACCAGCATCGAGAAGCCGACCGCCTGCTTGAGCTTCAATTATCACCAGGACCATTTTGGCCAGACCTGGGGCCTGAAGTTCGCCGACGGGGAGTTCTGCCATTCGGCCTGCGTCGGCTTCGGGCTGGAGCGCGTGGCGCTGGCGCTGTTCCGCCACCACGGGCCGGACACGGAAGCCTGGCCGGCGGCGGTCCGCGACGTGCTGTGGGGCGTGTGAGATGCTGAGCGCGATCGCCGGCCTCGATCCGGCCAGCTACCGGCCGCACTGGCTGCACGATCCGCAAAGGCGCTGGCCGCAAACCAACTGCTACGTGGATCTCCTGATCGAGGTTCTGCACGCGACCGGGCACGATCCGGTCGCAGCGCTCGGTTTCACTGCGGCGCAGGATTTCGAAGGTGATCAGTTCACGTTCTTCAAGTTTCCGACCGCCGACCTGCAGAGGCTGGCGGGGCTGGACATCCAGGAGCTGGCGGTCTTCGACCGGCTGGAGACGCATGTGCTGACGCAAGTCGAGCTCGGCCGGCTGCCGCTGGTCGAGGTCGATGCCTTCTACCTGCCCGACACCAAAGGCATCACCTACCGCAGCGGCCATTCCAAGACCACGGTCGGCATCAATGCGCTCGATCCCGAGGCGCGGCAGATGCGCTACTTCCACAATGACGGCTACTTCGCGCTCGAGGGCCAAGACTATGACGGCATCTTCGGCCAATGGGATGGTGTGACGGCAGGCGACCTGCCGCTGTTTCCTTACGCGGAATTCGTGAAGCTCGACGCCACGCGCCCGGCCCGCGACACGGTCGGGACCGCGGCGGCGCTGCTCGCGCATCACCTGAAGCGGCGGCCGAAGCGCAATCCGCTCGGCGCCTATGCGGCCGCGTTCGGCCGCCACGCTGAAAGGCTGGCGACGAAGTCGCCTGCCTATTTCCACACCTATGCCTTCAACACGCTGCGGCAGGTCGGCGCGAATTTCGAACTTCTTGGCAGTCATCTCGAATGGCTGGGGCAGCACGGCGAAACCTGTCTGGCAGAGGCGGTGCAAGCCGCCGGTAACATTGCCGAGGGCGCCAAGGTCATGCAGTTCAAGCTCGCCCGCGCGATGGCGCGGCAGCGCTTCGACGGCTTGACCGAAGCAATCGCGCCGATGGCGCAGGCTTACGAAACGGTGATGGACGTGCTGGACGCCCGCATGGCCGGTGTCGCCTCCAAGGCGGCCTAGCGGGCCGGCCGAGGCGCATTTGATGATGGGTGGGGGAATGGACGCCACGGTGTCGATCGCCGGCACTGCCGGATTGCTGGATCGTGGGTGGCGGATGGCTATCTCGGCGGCCGGTGCCTGGGCTTCGCCGAATGACATCGACGCAAACGCCGAATGGCTGGGCGCGGCCTGTCCCGGCACGGCGGCCGCCACGCTGGAAAAGCATGGCCGCTGGGACCGCAAGCAGCCAACCCGGCTGCACGACCGCGATGTCTGGTACAGCCGCAGGCTCGACGCGACCGGCTCGGTGCGGCTGGTGTTCGAGGGGCTGGCGACTGTCGCCGAGGTCTGGCTTGGCGAGCGGCTGCTGCTCACCTCGACCTCGATGTTCGAGCGCCATGAGGCTGCGGTAAGCCTTTCAGGGGGCGAGCAGCTCGCCATCGTCTTTCGCAGTCTCGACCGCCATCTGGAAACGGCGATCGGTCCGCGCGCCCGCTGGCGCCCTCGCATGATCGACGATCAGCGGCTGCGGCTGGTGCGCACGACCCTGATCGGCCATATGCCGGGCTGGTGTCCGAGCTTCGATGTCGTCGGGCCGTGGCGTCCCATCAAGCTGATTCGGGAAGTTGGCGGGCCGCGCATCCTCGATGCCCATATGCGCGCCAGGCTCGACGGCGCCACCGGGCATCTTGCCGTTGCGATCACCCTCGCCGAACCCTTCGACAATGCGCAAAGGGCGCATGTCAGCTGTGCCGGAGTGCGCGCGCCCCTCAAGTTCGAGACACCCACCCGGCTGACGGCGGAATTGGCCATTGCCGATGTCGCCCCATGGTGGCCGAACAGACATGGCGAGCCGGCGCTGCACGAAGTGATGGCGACGCTGGGCACGGTGCGCAGCCGGCTGGGCCGGGTCGGATTCCGCCGCATCGAGATCGATCGCGGTGCCGACGGACGCGATTTTCGCCTGGTCGTCAACGGCGTGCCGGTGTTCTGCCGCGGCGCGGTCTGGACGCCCTCCGATCCCGTGCGACTGCCCTGCGAGCGAGCCGAAATCGAGCCCGACCTCGATCTCGCGCGCCAAGCCGGCGTCAACATGCTGCGGGTCGGCGGCACCTTCGCTTATGAAAGCGATGCCTTCCACGAGCTGTGCGACGAGATGGGCATTCTGGTCTGGCAGGACCTGATGCTCGCCAATTTCGACTATCCGGCGAAGAGCGAGGCCTGGCGGGCGGCGCTGTCGCGCGAGGTGGAGAACCTGTTGAGGCGGCTTCGGCATTCGCCGTCGCTGGCGGTGCTGTGCGGCGGCAGCGAGGTGGCGCAGCAGGCCGCGATGCTCGGCATGCCGGTGGCGATGGATCCGACACCCTGGTTCGACGATGTCGTGCGTCCGGCCGCGCAGGCGATCCTGCCCGATCTGGCGCTGGTGTCCTCCTCGCCCTCCGGCGGCAGCCTGCCCTTTGCCGCGGATGCCGGCCCGACGCACTACTATGGCGTCGGCGCCTATTGCCGGCCGCTGGAGGACGCGCGCCGCGCGGAGGTGCGTTTCGCCAGCGAATGCCTCGCCTTCGCCAACGTGCCGGAACAGGCGACGCTCGATGAGCATCTGCCCGTTCCGCCCGGCCACGACCCGCGCTGGAAGGCCGGCGTGCCGCGCGATGCAGGTGCGTCGTGGGATTTCGAGGACGTGCGCGAGCATTATCTGGAGACGCTGTTCGGCGTCGACGCTCGCCGGCTGCGCATGGAGGATCCGGCGTGCTACCTCGACCTCTCGCGCGCCGTCATTGCCGAGGTGGTTGAGCGCACGATCGATGAATGGCGCAGACCGGCCTCCCCGACGGCGGGCGCGCTGGTGTTCTTCTGGAAGGATCTGCTCCCGGGAGCAGGGTGGGGCGTCGTCGATTCTGCCGGTCGGCCGAAATCGGTCTGGCATGCGCTGAGACGCGCCTTCGCGCCGCTCCGGCTGACGCTGAGCGATGAGGGCGTCAACGGGCTGGGCGTCCATCTCGTCAATGACACGGCAAGGGCAGTCGAGGCGACGCTATCGCTTGCCTGCCTGCGCGACGGCGTCACCCCGGTGGTGGCGGTGCGCCGGCCGGTCACTCTGCAGGCGCGCGGGGCGCAGTCGCTGTCGGCATTCTCGCTGCTCGGCGCCTTCTTTGATCTGTCTTACGCCTATCGCTTCGGCCCAGCCGGGCACGAAGTAACGGTGGCAAGGCTGGAAGGCCACGACGGCGAGATCCTGGCCGAAGCCTTTCATGTGCTTCCAGGCGCCATGACCGCGCGACGCGATGTCGGCCTGTCCGCAGGGCTGATGCGCGGAAGCGACGGCTGGCGTCTGCGGCTCGCCTGCAGACGCGCCGCCTATCACGTCGCCATCAAGGATGGGCTGTTCTTCCCGCGCGAGAACGGCTTCCACCTGATGCCGGGCGCGGTGAAGGAAATTGGCCTGGATGGGCCGGCCTCTGCCACTCCGGCCGGCGTCGTGACGGCGCTGAATGGCGATCGCGAGGTGGCCTACGATGCGCCGCAAGCCGACAATGTAGAGACCAGGGTGGAGAGCATGCAGTCGTTGCGGCCTGCTGGGAGCGTGGCATGAAGGGGGTCGTCTTCGCCGACACGATCGGCTGGCTTCATGAAGGCAGGGGCACCGGGCGGCGCGGCCGGGGTGTCGTGATCGCTGGGGCGCATGGCCACGAGGACCTGTGCAGCCGGCGTTTCCTGCGGCTTCTGGCTGACAAGTCGGCCGAAAACGGTCTGCCGGCGCTGCAATTCGACTATCCCGGCTGCGGCAATGCCGCCGGGGACCATTCAACGCCCGGTCAGGTGCAACGGTGGACGGCGAGCATAGGCGCGGCGATCGATCGGCTGAAGCAGGATTGCGGCGTGGCGGACGTCATTTTGGTCGGCTTCCGGCTTGGTGCCCTGCTGGCCCCGCTGGCGGCGGCCGGACGCGACGACGTGGCGGGTCTCGTGCTGCTCGCGCCGCCGTCCTCCGGCAAGGCCTATGTTCGCGAGATCACAGCCATGTCGCGCATGATCGACGCGCCGCTGGCCAGCCGCTCGGCGGGCGAAGGGGTTTTCGCCGAGGGGCGCGAGGCCGCCGGCTTCCGAATTTCGCATGAAACGCTGGCTGATCTCTCGGCGCTCGATTGGCGGCATGCCGCGGCTGGCCTTCCATCCCTGCCGATGCTGGTGCTTACAAACGGCAAGCCGCTGGCTGCGGAAGAGGTGCGCGGCGACACGGCTGGCGCTGCGGAAATCGCGACGGCCGAGTTCGATGGCTATCCTCTCTTGATGTGCGACCCGACCGCCAACCGGATTCCGGCCGCCGCTCTAGATCGCTGCGCCGCCTGGATCGCCGACCAGACCGGCGAAGCGGCAGCGGGAAAGGCCATGCCGCGCGCTGCGTCGGAGATACTGGACGGTCCGCATTACACGGAAAGCCCGGTGCTGATTGGACCGGCGCCGATGATCTGCGGTGTGCTTTGCCGACCGCGCGAACGCCAGACCGAGGCTGAGCCGGTGATCTTCCTCAATGCCGGTGGCGTGCCGCATGTCGGCTGGGCGCGCGGCACGGTGGAAGCGGCGCGAGCTCTGGCGGCGGAAGGCGTAGCCTCGCTGCGCGTCGACCTGCCCGGACTTGGCCTCAGCGATCCGACCGAGGAAGGGCGCCTGTTCCTTTATGACCGGCGCACGCGCCATGATGTAAGTCGTGCGATCAACTGGATGGAGCGAGCCGGCTACCCCGGGGTCGGCCTGGTCGGCACCTGCGCAGGCGCATTTCAGGCTTTTCACGCGGCGCGGGCCGATCGGCGGGTACGGATGCTGACCATGATCAACCCGCTCTGCTTCGCCTGGAACGGTTCCTACGCGCTGGAGATGGCGGTCTGGAAGACTTACGAGACGTCCAAGGCCGTGCTCGGGCAGAACGCTGCCGCCAGGCAGGAGAGCCGCGAGCCGGCCGACGCCGCATGGCGCGGGATCGCTTCGCGATGCGCCCGGCTGATCGTCCGGCGCGGGCTGGAGGCGATCAAGTCCACATTGTCGATGCTGCATCCGGCCGCGCTGCTTGGACAGCGGCGGGTGGAACGCTGGATGCGCGACCTATGCGGCCGCGGCGTGCGGGTCCTCCTGGTAACCTCGGAAGGCGATCTGAGCCTGAAGGAGATCGCCCGCCATTTTGGCTCGGAGGAAGAGCGGCTCGATAGCATTCGCGGCGTGACCAGGGTCTCGCTGCCGAATGCCGACCACACGCTGACGCCGTATCACGCACGGCGCGCCGTGATCGCTCGCTTGATCGACCATGGCGGCATCAGGCGTGACGGTTATGCTCGTTCCGAGCCGGCGCGCGCGACGGCAAGCCCTTCCTTCCTGGCGCCGTAGGGGATCATCAGTTCGGCTTGAGTATTGACATGCGGCAAGCGCGTCGCGTCTTGAAGCGTCACGCAGCGATACGGTTCTCTGCGCGACGCCGAAAGGTTTGAATAAATCAGGGAAACTAAAGACTTTCGGGAGATTTCGTTCTGGTCGGAGTGGCAGGATTTGAACCTGCGACCCCATCGTCCCGAACGATGTGCGCTACCAGACTGCGCTACACTCCGTGACCAGACGGCGGGCTTATAGCCGCCACTTTCCGATCCTGCAAGCGTCAATGGCTGCACTTGTGTCGCATTTCTCGGCTTTCACCCAGCTTGCCCGGATGGCATGCGATATAGCCGTCGGATAAAGACCGGCTTAAAGGCTTTCGTGATAAGCCGCGCCCTTTACAGATCGGCATTCCGGCTCTCTGGAGTTTCGACCATTGACCTTCACGATTGTTGGCGAAGCCCGGCCCAACAGCTTCGAATTCGAGACCTCGGCGCTGATCAAGGCGTCGGGCTTTCGCGAGTACGACGCGCGCTGGTGGGTCGGCCATCCCGGCTCGACCAAGGCGCCGGAGCTCAATTTGATCGGCGTCCAGGCGCTCGGCATGGGTCTGGGCACGCTGATCCGGCGCTTGGGCGTTGGGCCGGATATCGTCACCGGCCATGATTTCCGCTCCTATTCGCTGTCGATCAAGCTGGCGCTGGTCTCCGGCCTGATGGCGGCGGGCGCCCGGGTGAAGGATATCGGCCTGGCTTTGTCCCCCATGGCCTATTTCGCGCAGTTCGCGCTCGATACACCCTCGGTCGCCATGGTCACCGCCTCGCATAACGAGAATGGCTGGACCGGCGTCAAGATGGGGGCGGCGCGGCCGCTCACCTTCGGTCCGGAAGAGATGGGCGCGTTGAAGAAGATCGTGCTCGAAGCCGACTTCGACCTCCGCGGCGACGGTGCCTACGAGTTCATCTCCGGTTTCCGGGAGCTCTATGTCGATGATCTTACCAAGGGCAAACACATCTCGAGAAAGCTCAACGTCGTTTGCGCCTGCGGCAACGGCACGGCTGGCGCCTTCGCGCCGGAAGCGCTGGCGCGTGTCGGCTGCGAGGTGATCCCGCTCGACGTCGAGCTCGACCATGCGTTCCCGCGCTACAATCCCAATCCCGAGGACATGCAGATGCTGCGTGCCATCAGCGAGAAGGTGCTGGAGACGGGCGCAGATGTCGGACTGGGCTTCGATGGCGACGGCGACCGCTGCGGCGTCGCCGACAACGAGGGCAACGAGATCTTCGCCGACAAGGTCGGGCTTATGCTCGCGCGCGATATTTCATCGTTCCATCCGGGCTCGGCCTTCGTCGTCGACGTCAAGTCGACGGGGCTTTTCGCCACCGATCATGTGCTCAGGGCGAACGGCGCCACAACTGACTATTGGAAGACCGGCCATTCCTATATCAAGCGCCGCGTTGCCGAGCTCGGTGCCGTCGCCGGCTTCGAGAAATCCGGGCATTTCTTCTTCAACCCGCCAATCGGCCGCGGCTATGACGACGGGCTGATCACAGCGATCGTCGTCTGCCAGATGCTCGACCGCAATCCGCGGAGCTCGATGGCCGATCTCTGCCGCGCGCTGCCGCTGACCTACGGTACGCCGACCATGTCATCGCACTGCCCCGACGAGGTGAAATACGGCGTGGTCGACCGCGTCGTGGCGGATTTTCAGACGATGCACCGCGAAGGTGCTGACTTCGCCGGCCAGAAGATCGCAACGCTCATCACCGTCAACGGGGTGCGCGTCGTCGCGGAGGACGGCACCTGGGGCCTGGTGCGCGCCTCCTCGAACAAGCCCGAGCTTGTCGTGGTGGTCGAGAGCCCGGTATCGTCCGAGCGGCGCCGGCAGATGTTCGAAGCCGTCGACGCCGTGCTGCGCCGCAGTCCCGAAGTCGGCGCCTACAACCAGACCTTCTGACAGGGCAGCCATGAGCCAGCGCATCGTCAGTTTCGTCATGAGCGGCGGCGTCGGCTCGCGGTTATGGCCCCTGTCGCGCGAGGACAATCCCAAGCAATTCCACGACCTTTCCGGCGACGGCTCGATGCTGGCCAAGACCTTGCGCCGGCTGGCCGCGCGGCCTGAAGGGCAGACACCGATCTTTCTCATCGCATCGGAGCGCCATGCCGAGCGCGTCCATGCCGATCTTGCCGGCATTGATCTCGCCGGCGGCGGCCCATTGTTCGAGCCCACGGGGCGCAACACCGCCGCTGCCGTGGCGCTTGCCAGCCTGCGCACCCTCTCCGAATTTGGCGACGAGCTTGTTCTCGTGGTGCCCTCCGACCACGAAATCTCCACCGCGCGCCAGTTCTGGCAGAGCGTTGAAGCGGGTGCTGCGGCGGCGAGAGCCGGTCGCCTGGTGGTGTTCGGGATCAAGCCGACGCAGCCCGAAACCGGCTATGGCTATATCGAGGTCGCGGCCGACCGCGACGGCGTGTTCGACGTCTCTCGCTTCGTCGAGAAGCCCGACCTCGCCACCGCGCGGGGTTATCTCGACGCCGGCAGTTTCTACTGGAATACCGGCATTTTCCTGTTTCGCGCCGGCGTCATGCGCGCTGCCTTCGCCGCGTTCGAGCCCAAGATCTGGCAGGCGACGGAAGCCGCGTATCACGCGGCGACCAACGATCTTTCCGGGCTTTACATGCCGCTGGAACTCTACTCGGCGATCCCGTCGACCTCGATCGACTACGCTGTCATGGAGCGGGCCAAGGACATCGCCATGGTGCCGGCCGGATTCCGCTGGAACGATCTCGGTTCGTGGCAGTCGCTGCTCGATGTCGGCCCGTCCGACAGCCACGGTAACGTCATCCTTGGCGATGTCCTGGCCATAGATTGCGAGAACTCCTACATCCGCGGCGACGGCCGGCTGCTGTCGGCCATCGGCATGAAGGACGTGGCGATCGTCTCGACGGCAGACGCCACCTTCGTGGCGCCGGTCAGCCACAGCCAGCACGTCAAGAAGATCGTCGAGCAACTGGAGAAATCCGGCCGGCTGGAGACGAGGTTCACGCCGGCGCATGACCGCGTCATCGAGAGCGGCGCCTGGCGGCGCCGCGTTCGGCACTGGCTGTTCGAGGAGACGCTGCCGCTGTGGTCGAGGTCAGGCGTCGATGAGCGCCATGGCGGCTTCCACGAGGCGCTGGGCTTCGACGCCGCGCCGTTGATGAAGCCAAAACGCATGCGCACCCAGGCGCGTCAGATCTATGCCTTCGCCGTCGCCAAGGAGCGCGGCTGGGATGGACCGGCGGATCGGCTGATCGCTCATGGCCTTGACTTCATGGCAGGCCGGGGCCGCACCGACAAAGGCGGCTGGGTGCGCACGCTCAATATCGACGGCTCGGTCGCCGATCCGGTCGAGGATGCCTACGACCATTCCTGCGTGCTGTTGGCGCTGGCGCACGCGCATATGTCGGGTCATCCCGATGCGTTGCGGCTCGCCGAGGAAACCTTTGCTTTCCTCGATGCTCATCTCGAGGACAGCCGCATGACAGGTTTCCTCGAAACCTCCGACGGCGAGGGCGAGCGTCGCTCCAACCCGCACATGCATCTGCTCGAAGCCTTTCTCGCTTGGCACAGAGCCACTGGCGAGCGCGCCTACCTGCGCCGCGCGGCGCGCGTCATAGATCTCTTCCGCAGTCATTTCTTCGATGCCGAAAGCTGGACGCTGGGCGAGTATTTCGACGACGGCTGGAAGCCCGTGGCGGGCGAGAAAGGAACATGGACCGAACCCGGCCACCATTTCGAATGGGCCTCGCTGCTCGTCGATTTCGCCGCCCGCAGCGGCCAGGCCGAACTCACCGGCTTCGCCCGCAAGCTCTATGCCTCGGCTGTCGCCAACGGCCTCAACCGCGCCACCGGCCTTGCCTATGGCGCCGTCTCGCGCCAGGGCCTTCCGCTCGACACGGTCTCGCGCAGCTGGCCGCAGGCCGAGGCGATCAAGGCTGCGATCGCGCTCGACGGCTCGGGTGGGCCGGACCTCAAACCGGAGATCGAGGCGCGCGTCGGCCACCTGTTCCGCTGGCACATCGACCCGGCGCCGGTCGGCCTCTGGATTGACCGCATCGACGAGCGCGGCCGGTCATTGGCGAGCGACGTGCCGGCCAGCATCTTCTACCATCTGGTTTGCGCGCTGACGCAGTATCTGGACGGAACGGCGGAGAAGGGGTGAGGGGGCAACTGGCGGCAACGCAGAAGCTGCCAATCTCTACCCGGGGGAGATTGCTGTCACTGCGGGCTTTTGGCCAATCGCCAAGTCAATACGGGCTCGCCACATCCCCAGTCTCGACATAGACCGCCTTCAGCTGCGAATAGTGCGCCAGCGCCGCCAGCGAGTTCTCGCGGCCGATGCCGGACTGCTTGACGCCGCCGAAGGGCATTTCCACCGGCGTCAGATTGTAGGCGTTGATCCAGCAGGTGCCTGCCTGCAGCTCGGCGATCACCTGATGGGCGCGTGCCAGGTCGCGGGTGAAGACGCCTGCAGCGAGGCCGAATTCGGTATTGTTGGCGCGTTCGATCACCTCGTCCTCGCTGTCGAATTTCAGCACGCTCATCACCGGTCCGAAGATTTCCTCGCGCGCGATGCGCATGCCATCGGTCACGCCGGTGAACACGGTCGGTTCGATGAAGAAGCCACCTTCGAAGCCCTGCAGCGACGGCACGTTGCCGCCGCAGGCAAGCGTCGCACCCTCCTCTCTGCCGGCGGCGATGTAGGAAACAACCTTTTCCTGCTGCGCCTTGTTGACCAGCGGCCCCATTTGCGTTTCCGGATCGAGTGGATCGCCGATGCGGATTTTTTTGGTGCGCTCGATCAGCCGCTCGACGAAGCGGTCATGCAGGCCCTTCTGCACGAAGACGCGCGTGCCGTTGGAGCAGATCTGGCCGGTCGAATAGAAATTGCCGAGCATGGCGCCGCCGATGGCGTTTTCGAGATCGGCATCGTCGAAGACGATCAGCGGCGACTTGCCGCCGAGCTCCATCGTGGCGTGCTTCATTTTCGAACCGGCAAGCGACAGCACCTTGCGGCCGGTCGGCACCGAGCCGGTCACCGAGACCTTGGCCACGACATCATGGCCGACGAGGCCGGCGCCGACATCGCCATAGCCCTGCACGACGTTGAACAGCCCGTCGGGCAGGCCCGCCTCGCTGTAGATTTCGGCCAGCGCCAGTGCCGAGAGCGGCGTGTTCTCCGACGGCTTGAACACCATGGCGTTGCCCATGGCTAAAGCCGGCGCCGACTTCCAGCCGGCGATCTGGATCGGATAGTTCCAGGCGCCGATGCCAACGCACACACCAAGCGGCTCTCGTCTTGTGTAAGCAAACGGTCCGCCGAGCTCGATCATCTCGCCGTTGAAGGCCGCCACTGCGCCGGCGAAATATTCCAGGCAATCGGCGGCCGAAGGCGCGTCCGCCACCAGCGTCTCCTGGATCGCCTTGCCGGTGTCCAGCGTCTCGATGCGCGCCAGGTCGGCATTGCGGGCGCGCAGGATATCAGCGGCGCGGCGCAGGACGCGGCCGCGCTCGACCGGCTTCATCCGTGCCCAGGCCGGCTGCGCCGTGCGCGCGGCCTCGATCGCCAACTCCAGCACGTTCGGCGTCGCCGAATGCAGCGTGGCGATGGTCTCGCCCGTCGCCGGATAGATCACCGGCAGTGGCGCGCCGCCTTCGTCCTCGATGTAGCGGCCGTTGACGTAGTGCGATGCCGTTGGCTGGGCGCGCATGGTCTTCTCCGTTCGTAATCGCCGGGGCGGGGGAGGGCGCCCGCCGGATCATGCGCTATCTGTCTGCCACCTGCCAGCGCGGATTGATCCAGGGTTCCTGGTTGGATGGCGCGAGCGGCGTGCGGCCAAGGATGTGGTCGGACGCCTTCTCGCCGGTCATGATCGACGGCGCGTTCAGGTTGCCGTTGGTCACCCGCGGGAAGATCGAGGAGTCGGCAACGCGCAGCCCCTCGACGCCGATCACCCGGCATTCCGGATCGACGACGCTGGTCAGGTCGTCGGCGCGGCCCATCCTGCAGGTGCCGCAAGGGTGATAGGCGCTCTCGGCGTGATCGCGGATGAAGGCGTCGAGCTCGTCGTCGGTCCGCACATGGGCGCCCGGCGAAATCTCCTTGCCGCGGAAGCCGTCAAAGGCCTTCTGGCCAAAAATCTCGCGCGTCAGCCGGATGCAGTGGCGAAACTCGCTCCAGTCGTCGGGATGCGACATGTAGTTGAAGCGGATCACTGGTTTCGCTTTCGGATCGGGCGAGCGCAGGCTCACCGAGCCGCGCGACTTCGACCGCATTGGACCGACATGCGCCTGGAAGCCATGCGACTTCGCCGCCGCCTTGCCGTCATAGCGCACCGCCGCCGGGATGAAGTGATACTGGATATCGGGGTAGTCGACACCGGCCTGCGAACGCACGAAGGCCGCCGCCTCGAAATGGTTGGTGGCGCCGAGGCCGGTCTTGAAGAACAGCCACTGCGCGCCGATCATTGCCTTGGAGAACGGGTTGAGCACCGAATTCAGCGTGATCGGTCTGGTCGCTTCCTGCTGGATATAAAGCTCCAGATGGTCCTGCAGATTGCGGCCGACGCCCTGCCGGTCGGCAATGACCTCTATGCCGTTTTCCTGCAGATGTGCGCCCGGACCGATGCCGGACAGCATAAGGATCTTCGGCGAATTGATCGACGACGCGGCCACAATCACCTCACGTCGCGCCTTAACGACCTGAATCTGTTTGTGAGCTTCGATCTCGACGCCGACGGCGCGTTGATTCTCGATCACCACGCGTCGCGCGAAACCCTTAAGCAGGCTAACATTTTTTCGTTTGAGAGCCGGCTTCAGATAGGCGTTGGCCGCGGACCAGCGGCGGCCGCGCCAGATGGTCTGCTCCATCGGCCCGAAGCCTTCCTGCTTCGATCCGTTGTAGTCGTCGGTGAGCTCGAAGCCGGCCTGCCGGCCCGCCTCGAGGAAGGCGCCGTAGAGCGGGTTCTTGCGCGTGCCGCGCTGCACATGCAGCGGGCCGCCGTGACCGCGCCAGCCGTCCTCGCCGCCGTCGGAATCCTCCATGCGCTTGAAATAGGGAAGCACGTCGGCGAAGCCCCATCCGGCAGCACCCTGTTCGGCCCAATGGTCGAAGTCGCGCGCATGGCCGCGAACATAGACCATGCCGTTGATGGAGGACGAACCGCCGATCACCTTGCCGCGCGGGGTGGCGAGCACACGGCCGCCGAGATGCGGCTCCGGCTCGCTGGCGAAGCCCCAGTCGTAAAGGCTCATGTTGAGCGGGATCGACAGCGCCGACGGCATCTGGATCAGCGGCCCCATATCGGTGCCGCCGAACTCGATGACGATCACCGAATGCTTGCCGTCTTCCGACAGCCGGTAGGCGATGGCCGAGCCGGCGGAGCCGGATCCGATGATGACGAAATCCGCTTCAAGCATTGTTCATATGCGCCATAAATTCGGCGAGCGAGACATTGCCGCCGGTAGCCACCACAAGGACGGTTTTGCCCGCCAAATCCACCTTGCCGCCGAGCAGCGCGGCAAGCGACGCCGCCCCCGAAGGCTCCAGCACCAGCTTCAGCCGCTCGAAGGCGATCTTCATTGCACCCCGCACCGCGGCATCCTCGACGGTGACGCCGCGAACGCCGGCAGCACTCACCGCCGCGAAGGGCGCCTCGCCTGGCTTGCGCGCCATCAGCCCGTCGCAGATCGATCTCGGCCCGATCGGCATCGTCTCGATCGCGCCATGCGCCAGCGACGCGCCCATGCCGTTGAAGCCTTCCGGTTCGACGGCGATGATCTCGGTGTTCGGTGACAGATAATGGAAGGCGAGCGAAACGCCGCCGATCAGCCCGCCGCCGCCAACCGAGCAGAACACCAGATCGGCGTGGGCCTTCTTCGCCGCCAACTGGTCGAGCGCTTCCAGCCCGGCCCCTGCCTGGCCGGCGACGATCTCGGGATCGTCGAAGGGATGCAGCAAGGTGAGCTGCTCGGTCTCGGCGATCTCGCGCGCCTTGGCGGCGGCGACTTCCTCGCGGGCACGCTCGCCATGATCGGTTAGCACCACGCGCGCGCCATAGCCGGCGGTCGCGTCGCACTTGGCGGCAGGCGCGTCGATCGGCATGACGATGGTGACGGGAATGCCGAGCGCCTGGCCGGCAGCCGCAAGCCCTTGCGCGAAATTGCCGGAGGAATAGGCGACCACGCCCTTCCTCGCTTCGTCCGGTGACAGCCGCTTAAGGCGCCAATAGGCGCCGCGCACCTTGAAGGACCCCGCCCATTGCAGCGATTCCGGCTTGACGAACACCCGCGCGGCGCCGGCTTCCCGGGCAAGTGCGGCCGAGTCCAACAGCGGCGTGACTTGCGTCGCCGTCGAGGTCACCGCATAGGCCTGCTTCAGGCGGTCGAGGGTGGGAACCAGAACGTCTTCCATCATTCGCCTCGCGGATACCGTTTGCTCTCTTCGAGGTTGTCGAGATTCATGTGATTGCGCATGTAGCGCTCCGAGGCTTTCTGCAGCGGCTGGAAATCCCAGGGGTAATAGGCGCCGTTGCGCAGCGCCGGGTAGACGACCCAGCGGCGCGCCTGGCTTTCGCGCACCGCGGCATCGAATGCGGCCATGTCCCATCGCGCCCGGACCTTTTCCATGAACGCCGCCACCAGGGCAGCGTTCGCCGGATCCTCAGCGAGGTTGTTCCGTTCGAGCGGGTCGGCCTCCAGGTCGAACAGCTGCGGCGCGTCGAGCTCGCAATGGACGAATTTGTATTTGCCGTCGCGGATCGCGGCCAGCGGCGCATAGGAGCCTTCGGCGGCATATTCCATGAGAACGGGCGCGGTGCGCGGCTTGCCGCCGAGCAGCGGCAGCAGCGACTGGCCGTCGGTCCAGGGCGCGATTGCAGCGATATCAATGCCGGCGAGGTCACAGAGCGTCGGCGTGACGTCGAGATTGGAGACGGGCGCCTCGATGAGGCCGGCTGGCACGCCGTTGCCGGCGATCATCAGCGGCACGCGCGCCGAGCCCTCGAAGAAGCTCATTTTGAACCACAGGCCGCGCTCGCCCAGCATGTCGCCGTGATCCGAGCAGAACAGGATGATGGTGTCGTCAAGCATGCGGGTGCGCTTGAGGACGTCCAGAAGCTCGCCGAGCTTGTCGTCGACATAGGAAATGTTGGCGAAATAGCCGCGCCGGGAACGGCGCACCTGCTCGGACGTGATCGCGAAGGACTGATAGTCGCTTGCCCGGTAAAGGCGCTGCGAATGCGTGTCCTGTTCATCATGCGGGATGAACGGCGTTTCGGGATCGAGCGTCTGGCAGTTCTCGTAAAGATCCCAGTACTGCCTGCGCGCGACATAGGGATCGTGCGGGTGCGATAGCGAAACGGTAAGGCACCAGGGCCGATGTCCCGCATCGTCCTGCTCGCGCGAAAGCTGGTACAGCTTTTGCTCGGCCAGAAACACCACCTCGTCGTCATACTCCATCTGGTTGGTGGTCTCGGCAACGCCGGCGCCGGTGACCGAGCCGAGATTGTGATACCACCAGTCGATGCGCTCGCCGGGCTTGCGGTAATCCGGCGTCCAGCCGAAATCGGCCGGATAGATATCGGTGGTCAGCCGCTCCTCGAAGCCGTGCAACTGGTCCGGTCCGACGAAATGCATCTTGCCGGACAGGCAGGTGTAATAGCCGGCGGAGCGCAGATGATGCGCGAAGGTCGGGATCGAGGAGGAGAATTCGGCGGCGTTGTCATAGACCCCGGTGCGCGACGGCAGCTGGCCGCTCATGAAGGAAGCCCGGCCGGGCGCGCAAAGCGGCGAGGCGGTGTAGTTGTTGGCGAAACGCGCCGAGCGAGCGGCGAGCGCCTTGAGATGCGGCACGTGCAGGAAATCCGCCGGGCCGTCGGGGAAGAGCGTGCCGTTGAGCTGATCGACCATGACGATCAGGAAATTGGGTCGTTCGGTGGTCAAGGCAGGCTCCGTCCGCTGAGCTTGGTTTCGAGATAATCTTCGACGAGCGCGATCGCTGTCTGCGCATCGGGCACGCCGTCCTTCAGCGCGCGCCGGATGTAGAGTCCGTCGATCAGCGCCGCCGTCGCTTCCGCAGCGCGGTCCGCTTCGGCCCTCGGCAGAATGCCGGTCAGCCCGCTCATCAGGTTGGAATTGAGCCGCCGCGCATAGATGCGAAGCAGCCGCCGCAACTCGGTCGATTTCTGCGCCTCGACATAGAAGGCGAGCCAGGCCGCGATGATCTCCGGCTGGAACTGCTCGTCGGAGAAACTGACCGCAACGACGGCCGAGACGCGCTGGCGCGGTGTCGCGGCGACGCGAAGCGCTCGTCTTGTATCGATGTTGAGCTCGGCAAGGATGTGCCGCATCGTGGCGAAGAGCAGCTCGTCCTTGGCACCGAAATAGTGATGGGCGAGCGCCGACGACACGCCGGCGCGGCCGGCGATCTCCGACATGGTGACGTCCAGGGAACCGCGCTCGCCGATTGCCGAGATCGTCGCGTCGATCAGGGCCTTGCGGCGCAGCGGTTCCATTCCGATTTTCGGCATGCGAGGGGCCCGGTTTGAAGCGAGATTATTTTTTATTGACGGATCAATCAATAAAAAATCGGCATCGGATCAATCGATCGTATCGCTCTGGCCCCATCCCTTGGTCTGGAAAACGGTTCACTAGATTGAATGTCATGCCGCGACCGGACGTGCTAGGCTGCGCGGCAGATGGAGGCTGTCATGACCGCATGCATCGTCGGCTGGGCGCATTCGCGTTTCGGCAAGCTCGAAGGCGAGACGCTGGAGGGCTTGATCACCAAGGTCGCCGTGGACGCGCTCGATCATGCCGGGATCGGCCCTGACGATGTCGACGAGATCGTGCTCGGCCATTTCAACGCCGGCTTCTCACCGCAGGATTTCACCGCGAGCCTGGTGCTGCAGGCCGACGACCGGCTGCGCTTCAAGCCGGCGACGCGCGTGGAGAATGCCTGCGCCACCGGTTCGGCTGCGGTGAGACAAGGCGTCCGCGCCATCGATTCCAGCGCCGCCCGCGTCGTTTTGGTGGTCGGCGCCGAGCAGATGACCACCACGCCTGGGCCCGAGATCGGCAAGAACCTGCTGAAAGCCTCCTATCTGCCCGAGGATGGCGAAACGCCGGCCGGCTTTGCCGGCGTCTTCGGCAAGATCGCGCAGGCATATTTTCAGCGCTATGGCGACCAGTCGGATGCGCTCGCCATGATTGCCGCCAAGAACCACAAAAACGGCGTCGAAAATCCGTATGCCCAAATGCGCAAGGATTTCGGCTACGAGTTCTGCCGTCAGGAAAGTGAGAAGAACCCCTTCGTCGCCGGTCCGCTGAAGCGCACCGACTGCTCGCTGGTCTCGGATGGCGCTGCGGCGCTCGTCCTCACCGACACCGCGACGGCGCTGAAGATGCGCCGCGCCGTGACCTTCCGCGCCAATGAGCATGTCCAGGATTTCCTGCCGATGTCGAAGCGCGACATCCTTGCCTTCGAGGGCTGCGAGCGGGCCTGGGAACAGGCGCTGAAAAAGGCCGGCGTCACGCTCGACGACCTCTCCTTTGTCGAGACGCATGACTGCTTCACCATCGCCGAGCTTATTGAATACGAGGCGATGGGCCTGGCGAAGCCCGGCGAGGGCGCGAAGCTCGCGCTGGAAGGCGTCACGGCCAAGGACGGCCGGCTGCCGGTCAATCCGTCCGGCGGGCTGAAGGCCAAGGGCCATCCGATCGGCGCCACCGGCGTCTCCATGCATGTGCTCACCGCCATGCAGCTGACCGGCGAGGCCGGCGGCATTCAGGTGCCTGGGGCAAAACTCGGCGGCATCTTCAACATGGGCGGTGCTGCGGTGGCCAACTACGTTTCCATCCTCGATCGGATCAGGTAGAAGCGGCCCGCATCAAAGCGCCGCCGCCGGCGCGCGCGTGCGGGAGGCAGCATGGCAAATCCGGTTCTGGTCGAAGTCACGCGCGGCGCGGTGGTCGAAAGCGCCCATCGGGGCGCGGTTTCTGTCTTCGACGCCGACGGCAAGCCCGTCTGGGAGATCGGCGATACGGCGCGACCGGTGTTTCCGCGCTCGGCGGTGAAGGCGATCCAGGCGCTGCCGCTGCTCGAATCCGGTGCTGCCGACGCCTACGGCTTCGGCGATCGCGAATTGGCGCTGGCCTGCGCCTCGCACTCAGGCGAGCCGGCGCATGTCGAACTGGCGCAAGCAATGCTCGCCAAGGCCGGTCTCGACAAGACGGCGCTCGAATGCGGCGCGCACTGGCCGTCGAGCCACGTTGCGACGATCGCGCTGGCGCGCACCGGCAGCGCGCCCAACCCGCTCCACAACAATTGCTCCGGCAAGCATGCCGGTTTCCTCTGTACCTGCGTTTATTCCGGCATTGCCCATGGCGGCTACGTCAAGGCCGGCCATGCGCTGCAGGAGATGGTGCGCGACGCGATGCAATCGGTGACCGGCGCCGCGCATGATGTCGACCATTGCGGCACCGACGGCTGCTCGATCCCGACCTATGCCGTGCCGCTGAAGAGCTTTGCGCTGGGCTTTGCGCGTATGGCGACGGGCAGGGGCTTTGCGCCCGAACGCGCCAAGGCGGCGAAGCGCCTGCTCTCGGCCTGCATGGCCGAACCGTTCCTGGTGGCCGGCACCGGTAAGGCGGACCTCGCGCTGATGCGGGCCGCGCCCGGCCGCATCTTCGTCAAGACCGGCGCCGAGGGCGTCTATTGCGCGGCCCTGCCCGAGCTCGGTCTCGGCATCGCCTTGAAATGCGATGACGGCGCCAGCCGCGCCTCCGAGGTGATGATCGCCGCCGTGCTGGCCAAGCTGCTGCGCAGCGACGAAGCGCTCGCGGCAAAGCTTACCGGACTTGCCAATCCGCCGGTCGAAAGCCGTATCGGCGCCAAAGTGGGCTTGCTGCGGCCGACGGCGGCGCTGGCCTAACTGACCTTGTTCCGCTCGACGGTCAGATGCGCATAGCCGGTAAAGGTTGATCTTGCCAGATCGCCCGTCACCGGATTGGCCCAGCGCTGGCCGATGATGGCGCCGTTCTGCGCGGCGTCGATGATATTGTCCGAAATGACCGCGCTGCCGGAACCCTCGACGACGCTGACGACGATGCCCGTGCCGGACTTGCGGATGATGTTGCCCGTTGCAACCACATTGCGCAGATAAGGTCCCCAGCCGAGCTGCATGCCGTAGAGTGGCGCGTTCTCCACCACATTGCCGCAGACGGAGGTCTCGGCCTCGGCGCTGATGCCGACGCCGAAGCCCGGCGGGTCGGCGGTGTAGGGGCCGACCGTCGAGAGGTTGCGCACAATATTGTTCGAGCACGCGGCCATGCGGCCGCCTTCGTTGAAGTTCACGATCGAGATGCCGTTGGCGGCACCGTCGACCAGATTGTTGCTGAGGATCGCGCCCTCGAAGGAGAACTCCGAATAAATCCCCGTCTCGCCCGAGCGCGAGCAGGTGTTGCCGGTGATCTGCAGATTGCTGGAGCTGTTGGCGCGGATCGCCGAGAAGGCGCAGTCCGACACGACGTTGGCGGAGATAATGACATTGCCGGCGCGGAAGGCGTTGATACCGTTGCCGTTCTGGCCGGTGCCGCCGCTCCTCGCGCCGATGCGCTGCACGCGGTTGCCGCTGACGATGGTGCCGTCCTCCGCCTGTTGCCAGCGATGCACCAGAATGCCGCCATTGGCGCAATCTGAGACGGTATTGCCCGAGATCTCCAGCCCGCCGGCCTCGACCGAATAGATGCCGGCGTCTGCCGCACCCGAAACATCGCAGCGCCCGATGCGGCCTGAAACATGTTCCAGCGCCAGCCCGTTCTTGCCGCTGCCTGTGACCTGGCAATTGTCGATGGCGAGATGCGCGACGCGGCGCAGATCGAGCAGCCCTTGCGTATAGTCGGCCAGCCAGCGGTTGCTGCCGTCCAGCACCAGCCCGCTGAGCTCGATATGCTCGGCCTGTTCGGCCATCATCAGGTGGCCGTTGCCGCCATAGACGATGCGGGTCGCCCCCGGGACGCCCGAAAGGCGCACGCGGGCAGGCAGCTTCAGGTTGGAGACAAGATAGGTCCCGGGCGGCAGAAAAACCGGCGCACCGCGGTCGCTGGCGTCGCTGAGCATCTTGGCGAAGGCCTTGCTCTGATCGTCCAGCGCGCCCGGCTGCAAGCCGATTTCGATTGCATTGATCGAGCCGCGCATCGTGGCCTTCTCGATGCCGGGCAGTATCTTCGCCGATGCCTTGTCGGCAAGGAGGCCGGCAGCGGCGAGGCCGGTGGTGCGGGCAAGCAGCGTTCGTCTGTTCAACATCGGCACAGGTCCTGGCGTTTCAACCGCTCCATCGCAGGAATCGTGCCAAGGCCGGCTCGCAGGCAAACCGCTTGTGCAGTTGCCTCACCAAGCTTAAGTTCATGTTATGAGTAGAGCTTTCACCCGCGAGGAAGACAGCGAAAACGCCATTGCCGGTGTCGGCGAACGGCCGATCAGTCCGCACCGCAATCTGGTAACGGAGCGGGGACTCGCGATGATCGAAGAGAACCTCTCCGAATTGCGAGATCAGATGGCCAAGGCCGAAAGACGCGGCGATCGCGAGCGCCTCGCAATAGTGTCCCGCGACCTGCGCTACTGGACCGCGCGGCGCGAGAGCGCGGAGCTTTCGGTGCCGGAGTCCGGCAGCAATGTGGTCCGCTTCGGCATGGGCGTCACATTGGAAAACGGCGACGGCAAAAAGGTCCACTGGCGCATCGTCGGCGAGGACGAGGCCAACCCGTCGAAAGGCAGCATCTCCCACGTCTCGCCGATGGCGATGGCCCTGTTCGGCAAGAAGGTCGGCGAGGTCGTTGCCGTCAACGGCAAGGAGTGGGAGATCGTCAAGCTGTCGGACAAGGCCGAGAACTAGCCCTTGAGCTTGACCGTATGGTCGCGGAAAAACGCCGCGGCTCCGATCTCATTTCACCTGCCGCGACATCCATCACGAATTCGTAGATCGTGCCGTTATCAGCTGTAAGGTGGTAGCCGTTGATGCAGCACCGGCAGCGACCATCGCCGTACGCTTGTTCCCGTCCACAAAGGCACGGTTCTGGCGATGCCGAAGATGTAGGCTATCCAACCGCCAGCAATCGATCCATCAGCCTGTCCGCCGCTTGCGGGATGACGGTGCCCGGCGGGAAGATTTCGGCCGCTCCCGCCTTCAGCACCGCATCGTAGTCCTGTGGCGGGATGACGCCGCCGGCGACGATCAGGATGTCGCCATGGCCGAGCTTCCTCAGCGCCTCCTTGAGCTCGGGGATCAGGGTCAGATGTCCGGCCGCGAGCGAGGACGCGCCGATGATGTCGACATCATGCTGCACCGCCAGCTTTGCGATCTCCTCCGGCGTCTGGAACATCGGTCCGACGGTGACGTCGAAGCCGAGATCGGCAAAGGCGCTGGCGATCACCTTCTGGCCGCGATCATGGCCGTCCTGGCCCATCTTGGCGACCAGGATGCGCGGCTTTGCACCGAACTTCTTCTCGAAGGCTTCGAGCTTTTCCTTGAGCCGATCGACCGCCGGATTGTCGCCGAGCGCGTCGCGGTAGACGCCGGAGATGGTCTGCACGGTGGCTGCATGGCGCCCGAACACTTTCTCCAGCGCCAGCGAGATCTCGCCGACGGTCGCATTGGCCCGCGCCGCGCGGATCGCGAATTCGAGCAGGTTCTCGCCGCTTTCAGCCGCGCGGGTGAGGGCGGTTAGCGCATCCTCCAGGGCCGCGACGTCGCGCGTGCCTTTGAGCCGCTGCAGCTTCGCCAATTGCCGGGCCTTGACCTCGGCATTATCGATCTTCAGCACATCGACCTCGATGTCGGCTTCCGGGCGATGCGCATTGACGCCGACCAGCAGCTGCTCGCCGGAATCGATGCGTGCCTGGGTGCGCGCCGCCGCTTCCTCGATGCGCAGCTTCGGAATGCCTTTCTCGATTGCCGCCGCCATGCCGCCGAGGTTTTCGACCTCCTCGATATGGGCGAGCGCGCGGGCCGCCAGATCATGTGTCAGCCGCTCGACATAGGCCGAGCCGCCCCACGGGTCGATCATGCGCGTGGTGCCGGATTCCTTTTGCAGGATGAGCTGCGTGTTGCGGGCAATGCGGGCCGAATGGTCGGTCGGCAGCGCCATCGCCTCGTCGAAGGAATTGGTGTGCAGCGACTGGGTATGTCCCTGCGTTGCCGCCATCGCCTCGATCATCGTGCGCGTGATGTTGTTGTAGGGATCCTGCGCCGTCAGCGACCAGCCCGATGTCTGGCAATGGGTGCGCAGCGACAGCGAGCGCTCGTCCTTCGGCGCAAAATTCTTCTTCATCAGGCTCGACCAGAGCAGCCGCGCGGCCCTGAGCTTGGCGACCTCCATGAAGAAGTTCATGCCGATCGCCCAGAAGAAGGAAAGGCGCGGCGCGAACCGGTCGATGTCGAGACCCGCGGCGACGCCGGCGCGCGCATATTCGATGCCGTCGGCGATCGTGTAGGCGAGTTCGAGGTCGGCCGTCGCGCCCGCCTCCTGCATATGATAGCCGGAGATCGAGATTGAATTGAATTTCGGCATGTGCCGCGAGGTATAGGCGAAGATGTCCGACACGATCCGCATCGAAGGCTTCGGCGGATAGATGTAGGTGTTGCGGACCATGAACTCCTTCAGAATGTCGTTCTGAATGGTCCCGGCAAGGTCCTTCTGCGCGACACCCTGTTCCTCCGCCGCCACGATATAGAGCGCCATGATCGGCAGCACGGCGCCGTTCATGGTCATCGACACCGTCATCTCGTTCAGCGGAATGCCGTCGAACAGCTGGCGCATGTCGAGGATGGAATCGATCGCCACGCCCGCCATGCCGACATCGCCGGCGACGCGCGGATGGTCGCTGTCATAGCCGCGATGGGTCGCGAGGTCGAAGGCGACCGACAGGCCCTTCTGGCCGGCAGCGAGGTTGCGCAGGTAGAAAGCGTTGGATTCCTCCGCCGTCGAGAAGCCGGCATATTGCCGGATCGTCCAGGGCTGCTGGACATACATGGTCGGGTAGGGGCCGCGCACGAAGGGCGGCAGGCCCGGATAGCTGTCGAGATTGGCCAGGCCCTTGAGGTCGCCCTGCGTGTAGAGGTGTTTCAGGGCGATGCCTTCCGGCGTCATCCGCTGGCCCTTGAGCTCGAGCGGCGCGCGGCGCGGCGCCGACCAGCCGATCTGGCTGAAATCCGGGATCATGAGCCGGCTCCGATCGACTGATCGATGCGAACTGGAAACAGCGGCTCGCAGGTCGCCACGCCCTCTGTCAGCGCGGGCCGGCGTTCGGCTTTCAATGTCTCGACGGGGCGCTCGCTGCCGGTGCGGAACAAGGTGGTGCCGATGATGCCGCGTTCGCCGGCCCGATAGACGGCATTGCGCTTCGCGGCGGCCGTCTGCACACGGTTCTGGATATAGCCCTGCTGCAGGCTGTTGAGCACGCCGCCCTCGGCCTCGATGCGCTGGAATTCTTCCCAGGCCGCCGCGCAAAGACCGTCGGTCAGCGCCTCGACCGCTCCGGAGCCGCTGGCCGGATCGGCCACGTGATGGAGATGGCTCTCATGCGCCAGGATCAGCTGCGCGTTGCGGGCGACGCGGCGCGCAAAACCGGCCGGCAGTCCATGCGCGATGGTATGCGGCAGGATCGAGACGGAATCAGCGCCGCCGGTCGCCGCGGCAAAAGCGGCAATCGCGGTGCGCAGGATGTTGGTTTCCGGATCCGCCATCGCCATCATGCGATAGGAGGTCTCGGCGTGGACGTTCGCCGTCGAGGCCGGGATCGAGCAGGCTTCCTGGATCCGCGCCCAGAGCTTGCGCAACGCCCGCACCTTGGCCATCGACAGGAACTGGTCCTGGTCGACGCTGAGGGCAAAGCCGATATAGGGCGCGGCATAGACCAGCGGCTGGCGCGCCTTCTCGAACATCCTGAGATAGGACACGGCGGAAGCCATCATCGTGCCGAGCTCCTGCGCTTCGGTGGCGCCGGCATTGTGGAAGACGCGGCCGTCCGCTTCGAGCAGCACGCCGGGCACGCCCATCGAGAAGAAATGCGCCAGCGATTGCGGCATTGACTCCTGCAGCGCCTCGATCGAGGTGCGCAGCCGTCCGGTGCCGGCGAAGATCGCCGCCGGGTCGATGCCGAAGGAAAGGTTGAGCTTCGCCGGATCGGAGCGGCGCCGGGTCAGGAAGGCGAGCAGCCAATCCGCCACGGCGCGGCTCCACGGATGCGCATCGATGCGCACCTGGACCCGGTTGAGCGGCACGCCGTCGAGCACCGTTTCCAGCGCCTCCGCGGTTCTCGGCAGCCCGTAGCCGAACGCATTCGGCGCACCCTCGAAAACCAGCGACAGGCCGGTCGCGCCCTCGGCGATGTCCTGCAGCGCCTGGGCGCTGGCGCGGGCGAGATCGGGATCGTCGATGCGCTGGCTGACGATCCATGGCGACTTCGGATTGGTGCGCACCAGCGGCTCGGCTGTCGTCGAACGCTCGCTGAGCGGCTCGATGCGGATACCGTCATCCGTGTGCGAAACAAGCTTCTCTTCGAAAGCGCCGCCGGCAAGCGCTTTTTCCGCCAGCGCCAGCCAGCGCCTGGCGTCCGGGTTGGGAAGGTCGACATCCCTAGTCAAGGCGCCGGCGCCCATCGCACTCCTCGTCTCTCGGCCGCATCAGCCACCAGTCTATGGTCCCCCGCCGCATATCACAATGCGACATCCGTCGCGGTTGTTCCGGCAGCCGCTAACCGATTGCCAAACATGCGCAAAATCCGCAAGCTCAGTAAGGTGATTTCGATGCCAGCGTCAAATTCGAATAGCGCCAAAATTGATGATGGGCATTGTCGCCCGCCGATCGCGTTACTATCCTCCATGAGACCGGGCGTTTTTTGGCGGAAGAGATTGCGGAGACCAGACATATGGCTGACCACAACAGCATCTTCATCGGCGCCAGCCGCAAGCCTGATGATTCCTACCAGCGCGCCGAGGAACTCCTGCTGCGCTACGGCAACCGCCACGGCCTGATTACCGGCGCCACAGGCACCGGCAAGACGGTCAGCCTGCAGGTCTTGGCCGAGGGCTTTTCAAATGCCGGCGTCCCGGTCTTCTGCGCCGACATCAAGGGCGACCTTTCCGGCATCGCCATGATGGGCGAGGCCAAGGATTTCCTGGTCAAGCGTGCAGAGCAGGTGAAGCTCGATCCCTATCAGTTTCAGGAATACCCGGTCATCTTCTGGGATCTGTTCGGCGAGCAGGGTCACCCGATCCGTGCCACCATCTCGGAAATGGGGCCGCTGCTTTTGTCGCGGCTGATGAACCTCACCGAAGCGCAGGAAGGTGTCATGAACATCGCCTTCCGCATCGCTGACGAAGAGGGCCTGCTGCTGCTTGATCTCAAAGATCTGCAGGCGCTGCTCGCCAACATCGCCGAGCGTGCCGACGAGCTCAGCGCACGCTACGGCAATGTCACCAAGCCTTCCGTCGGCGCCATCCAGCGCACGCTTCTGGTGCTTGAGCAGCAGGGCGCCGCGAACTTCTTCGGCGAGCCGGCGCTGCGCATCGCCGATTTGATGCGCACCACCCGCGACGGCCGCGGCGCGATCAGCGTTCTGGCCGCCGACAAGCTGATGATGAATCCCAGGCTCTACGCCACTTTCCTGCTATGGCTGATGTCGGAGCTGTTTGAGGAACTGCCCGAGGTCGGCGATCTCGAGCGGCCGAAGCTGGTCTTCTTTTTCGACGAGGCGCATCTTTTGTTCGAGGACGCGCCGAAGGTGCTGGTTGATCGCGTCGAGCAGGTGGTGCGGCTGATCCGCTCCAAGGGTGTCGGCGTCTATTTCGTCACCCAGAACCCGCTCGACATTCCGGAAAAGGTTTTGGCCCAGCTCGGCAACCGCGTGCAGCACGCGTTGCGCGCCTATACGCCGCGCGAGCAGCAGGCGGTGCGGACGGCGGCCGAAACCTTCCGGCCCAACCCGGATTTCGACTGCGCCACCGCGATCACCCAGCTCGCCACCGGCGAGGCGCTGGTCTCGATGCTGGAGGACAAGGGCGTGCCGGCCATGGTCCAGCGCACATTGATTCGTCCGCCGTCGTCGCGGCTCGGGCCGATCACACCCGACGAGCGCCGCAAGGTCCTTGCCGAGAGCCCGGTCGCTGGGCAGTACGATCAAGCGGTCGATCGCGACTCGGCCTTCGAGATACTGCAGAAGAAGACCAGGGAGGCGCAGGAAGCCGAAGCGCAGGCGCAGCAGGCGGGCACCGGCGGATCGCGCTGGACAATTCCGGGCTTCGACGATGTGTTGGGAGGGTCGGGCCGCCGGTCCTCCAACCGTCAGACAGTGGCGGAAGCCGCGATCAAGTCGGTGGTGCGTTCGGTGGGCTCTTCCGTCGGCCGCGCGATCGTGCGCGGGATACTAGGCAGCCTGGCGCGCGGGCGGTAGCGCCCAACTGAGGCGCGGCGATCAGAGGACAGGGCGCTTGGCTACGGCAAGGCCGATGCCCAGCGCGATCATCGCGCCGCCGGACGCCTCCCGGAGCCGACGTACCATGCCGGACCGGCCTGCCGCGCCATCGCTGATGCGGCCGGCCGCGAAGGCGACCACGATATCGGCCAGCGTGTTGAGCGTCACCGACACGAAGCCGAGCACCATGAACTGCAAGGCGACGTGGCCGGCGCCGAGATCCACGAATTGCGGAATGAAGGCCAGGAAGAAGGCGGCCGTCTTCGGGTTCAGAGCCTCGACCAGCACCCCTTCGCGAAACGCTCGGCCAGCGCCGACCGCAGGCGTCGGCGCGCCACCTTCCAGCATTGCCTTTGCCTCGCGGCGGGCGGACTGGAAGGTGCGCAAGCCGAGCCAGACGAGGTAGACGGCGCCGATCAGCTTCAGCGCCGTAAAGAGTTCGGCGCTCGCGAGCACGAGGGCGGAAACGCCCAGGCTTCCGGCAAGCACATGAACCATGCCGCCCAGGCCCGTCCCGAAACTGGAGGCGATGCCTTCAGCGCGGCCTCCGGCCAGGGTGCGCGCGGCGACATAGAAGATGCCCGGTCCGGGCGTGATGGCGAGCAGCAGCGCCGCGGCGAAGTACAAGGCGAATTGTGTCAGGTCCGGCATGATCGGCTCGCTGGCAATTGGACTGGATCGTATCTCATGACGGGATGAGTCGGGCGACGTCGCGATCCGAAGGCCGGTCGCTCGCTGCTAGACCGGTGGCGACACCGGCGCGATCGGCCGCGTTGCGGTTCTGGCTCATCTTGCGCTTGCCTTGGAGCCGCGTGATCGGCATGCGCAAGCCGACAATGCCTTTGAGTTGCGCCTGGATGAAATCCGGCGGCGCATCCGATACGGACCAAGGCGAGGGGCGTCCGCCTTCATGCAGATTGGTCAGGCGCGTAACGATCTCGAGCAGCCTGTCGGCATCCTCGAAGAATTCGATCGGCCCATAGGCATGAACGGCGAGGTAGTTCCAAGTCGGCACTACCTTTCCGGTCTCCTGCTTGGTCTGGCACCAGGCCGGCGTCACGTAGGCGTCGGGCCCCATGAAGATCGCCAGGCCATCGCCCAGAACCGGTGCGCGCCACTGCGGATTTGCCTTCGCAACATGGCCGTAGATCGTGCCATGCTCGCCCTCGCTCTCGTTGAGCAAAAGCGGCAATGGCGTCGCCTGCGGTCCTTCCGCCGTGGCGGTGACCAGCGTCGCCAGCCGTGCCGCGCGGATCGTCGCCATGAGGCTCTCCCTGTCGTCATCGCGGAAGGCGGGCGGAATGTACATGGCGGAAACTCCTTGCATTGCATTTAAAGATGCAGGAAAGCTGGCTTGCTTGGAACATCCAGTTTTGCAGGTTTTCGATGGTCCAGTTGGAGCAGGAAGGCGTGGCGCGCCGGATCATCGCGGCGATCAAGGCGCAGATCCACAGCGGCGTTTACCGGCCCGGCGATCGGCTGCCGTCATCGCGGGCCTTTGCCGCCGAATGGGGCGCGTCGCGAACCACGGTGACGGCGGCCTACAACCAGCTCGACGCCGAAGGCTATCTGATCATTCGGCAGGGCGCGCGTGCCATTGTGGCTCCGGGACTGGAGAGGCCGTCAGGGGCGGCTTCCATCGCGGCTGCCTCGCCACGCAACCTCTCGACGTTCGCGCGCAGGCTGCTGGCTCTGCCTTCGCCGGTGGAACAGCAGCCGGCCAAGGTTGCGGATTTCCGCTATGGCGACCTGTCCGGGGCGGACTTCCCGGTCCTGGCTTGGCGACGGGCCTCGAACAAAGCCATTCTGCGGCGCGGCGCGCGGCTGCGCTATGGCGACCCGCAGGGATCGCTTGTTCTTCGCAGCGCCCTGCAAACCTATCTCTGGCGCGCACGCGGCATCAGCTGCGCGCCAGACCAGATCGCCGTCGTCAACGGCTCCCAGCAGGGGCTCGACCTCTGCGCGCGGCTGCTGCTCGACCCCGGCGATCCGTTCGTGATCGAGAATCCGGGCTATCTGCTGGCCCGCCATGCCTTCACGGCTGCGGGCGGCGTCGCCGTGCCAGTTGCGGTCGACGCTGACGGGATAAGGACGGATGCGCTGCCGCCGGCCCGTCTGGCTTACGTCACGCCATCGCACCAGTTTCCGCTCGGCGGCGTGTTTTCGGCGACGCGGCGGCATTCCCTCCTGGCCTGGGCCACGGCATCAGGCGCCTATGTCGTCGAAGACGACTACGACGGCGAATACCGCCACGACATAGCCCCCATCCCGCCTCTGCAGACGCTCGATCCAGGCTCGGTCATCTATGTCGGCACGCTGTCCAAAACGCTCTCGCCCACCTTGCGGCTCGGTTATCTCGTCGTCCCCGCCGGCCTGCGTCGGGCCTTCAGCGAGGCAAAGCGCCTGACCGACCGGCATGCTCCGATGCTGGAGCAGGATGTGTTGGCCGACCTGCTGACGAGCGGCGCTTACGAGCGCCACGTCCGCAGCATCCGCAGGAAAAATGCCGAGCGCCGAGAGGTCCTGCTGCGGGCGCTGGCCGATCATATCGGGCCAAAGGTGACTGTTGCTGGGGCCGACACGGGCCTGCACCTCGTGGCCTGGTTGAACGGCATCGATCCTGGATGCGAGCCGGCGATCGTCGCCGACGCACGTGCTGCGGGGATCGGCCTCTATCCGGTATCGCCGCTCTATGATCCGGCCGAGCCGCGGCCCGAAACGACGGGCTTCATCATGGGATATGCTGGTCTCGACGCGGAGGCGTTGCGACGCGGCGTTGCGGTGCTGGCGGACATCCTCGCCAGGCACCGCTGACGAACGCCGGATCAAAAGACCTCGTTGCTCTCCTGCGGCACCGGCCCCAGCAGGACAGAGTCGTCCGGCACGCCGTTGTCGATCGGAATGGCCCGGCGTTCGGGCATATCGGCCATCGGCTGGCCGACATCTGCTGTGACCACGACCGGCGTCTTGTTGGGCACGCGGTCATAGAGGTCGATGATGTCCTGATTGATCAGGCGCACGCAGCCCGACGAGACCGACTTGCCGATCGACCACCATTCCGGCGACCCGTGCAGACGATAGAGCGTGTCCTGGTTGCCTTTGAAGAGGTAGAGCGCACGCGCCCCGAGCGGGTTCTTGAGCCCGCCGGGCATACCGCCGTTCTTGGCGCTGTATTCCGTCAGTTCCGGCTGGCGGGCGACCATCTCGTCCGGCGGCGTCCATTTCGGCCACTTCTGCTTCCATTGCACGACCGCATCGCCCGACCATTCGAAGCCGGCGCGGCCGAGACCGACGCCGTAGCGGATCGCCTGGCCACCCTCACGCACCAGATAGAGGAAGTGGTTGGTGGTATCGACGACGATGGTGCCCGGGCGCTGTCCGGTCGGATCGGGAACGATCTGGCGCAAATATCTGTGGTCGATCTTGTTTACCGGGATGGCCGGCAGGTCGAAGCCGTTGTCGGACATCGGCCCATACATGGTGGCGTAGTCGCCGAGCGGCGGCTCGACAGAGGCCGGCGGTGGCGGCTGCACGGCTGCCGGGCGAGGACCGGTGGTCGAGCAGGCGGAAACCGCCGAAGCAGCTCCAAGAGCCGTGAGATTGAGGAAGCCACGGCGGCTGATGCGGAAGGAAGCGTCTGACATGGTTGCCTTTTCTAGGTCTTAATCGCAAGAATGCATGAATCCGCGGGCCGGCCGCCGGCAGCTGTTAACAGTCGGCGGTGATAGGCGGTTCCAATTCTGGCCTCAGGGTGGACAAACAAAGGCGAAGCTGTGACTGCGACACATCTGTTGCACTGCAGCAACAGCACCCTCAAACCCCTGCCAGAAGGCCTTCGAGCGAGGGCAGGATCAGCCCCGGCGGAAAGTCCCGGTATTCGTCGGGCTGATTGGCGCGATTGATCCAGACGGTGCGGAAGCCGAACCTGGCGGCGCCCGCGACGTCCCAGCGGTTGGAGGACTGGAACGACACCGCCCCCGGATAGAGCCGCCAGCCGGTGACCACCATGTCGTAGACCGAAGGATCGGTCTTGAAGCGCTTGATCTCGTCAACCGAGAAGACGTCGTCGAGGATCTGGTCGAGGGCGGCCGATTTCACCGCCGCCCGCAGCATTTCCGGCGACCCGTTGGACAGGATCGCGAGCTTCGCTCCCGCTGCTTTCAGCGCCTTCAATACCGCCGGCACTTCCGGATAGCAGTCGAGCCGCCAATAGGCTTCCAGCAGCCTTGCCCTGAGCGCCGGATCGGCCGACGGCACCTTGCGCAGCGCGAAGTCCAGCGCCTGCTCGGTCAGTTGCCAGAAATCGGCATAGGCGCCCATCAGCGTCCGCACCCAGGAGTATTCGAGCTGCTTGGCGCGCCAGATTTCGGAGAGAAGCTGGCCGTCCGGCCCGATCTCGCCGGCATGGCGGCGTACCGCGGCGTGCACGTCGAACAACGTGCCATAGGCGTCGAAGACATAGGCTGCATGATGCATAGGAGGAGTTTTGCGGCGCCCGGCCTTGCCGCGCAAGCGCTGATTGCGGTTAATGCATGTCGCTCAAAAGTGGGCAGCGGTTTTCGGAAAGGATTGCATCAAGACAAAAACCCAACACGCATGGGCCCATCCCTTTGCCTGCGCCGCGCTTTAAGTACCTCTGGCCTCAAGGATTTTTTCCGATGTCGGTTGACGCCGGCCGTCAAAGCATCGTCCTATGGCGGCCTGAAATCATCCATACGGACGGCAAACGATGACACTGGCGGCAGCGGCGCAGTCCGCGACATGGACCTATGTGGACGGCGACTGGTACGAGGGCAATGTCGCCATTCTCGGGCCGCGCAGCCACGCCATGTGGCTGGGCACCAGCGTCTTCGACGGCGCTCGCTGGTTCGAAGGCGTGGCGCCCGATCTCGATCGTCACGCAGCGCGCGTCAACGCCTCGGCGATCGCGCTCGGCCTGAAGCCTTCCATGACGACGGAGCAGATCGTCGGGCTGACATGGGACGGCCTGAAGAAATTCGACGGCAAGACCGCCGTCTATATCAGGCCGATGTACTGGGCCGAGCATGGCGGCTATATGGGCGTGCCGGCCGACCCGTCCTCGACCCGCTTCTGTCTCTGCCTTTACGAAGCGCCGATGATTCCGCCTTCGGGCTTTTCGATCGGCGTCTCGCCGTTCCGGCGGCCGACCATCGAGACCATGCCGACCAACGCCAAGGCCGGCTGCCTCTATCCCAACAATGGCCGCGCCATCCTCGAGGCCAAGATGCGCGGCTTCGACAACGCGCTGGTGCTCGATATGCTGGGCAATGTCGCCGAGACCGGCACCTCCAACATCTTCCTGGTCAAGGACGGCCATGTGATGACGCCCGCCGCGAACGGCACCTTCCTCTCCGGCATCACCCGCTCGCGCACGATCAGCCTGCTCGGCGACTATGGTTTCAGGACCACCGAGAAGACGCTGTCGATCCGCGATTTCCTCGAGGCGGACGAGATCTTCTCGACCGGCAACCATTCCAAGGTGGTGCCAATCACGCGCATCGAGGACCGCAGCCTTCAGCCTGGACCGGTCGCCAAGAAGGCGCGCGAGCTCTATTGGGATTGGGCACATTCGACTTCCGCCGCCTGAGCAGATAAAAAGGCGTTCGGCGCTTCGTTCCGGAGTTGTCCCAACCCATTCCAGACCTATCTTAGTCCGGTAGTTTCACCGGACTTTTCCTGAGGGAGTACCATCCATGGCTTTTGAGTTGCCCGCTTTGCCCTACGACTACGAGGCCCTGCAGCCTTACATGTCGAAGGAGACGCTGGAGTATCACCACGACAAGCACCACAAAGCCTATGTCGACAACGGCAACAAGCTGGCCGCCGAGGCTGGAATGGGCGACCTGTCGGTCGAAGAGGTCGTGAAACAGTCCTTCGGCAAGAATGCCGGGCTCTTCAACAATGCCGCCCAGCACTACAACCATATCCATTTCTGGAAATGGATGAAGAAGGGCGGCGGCGGCAACAAGCTGCCGGGCGCGCTGCAGAAGGCCGTCGATGCCGATCTCGGCGGCTACGACAAGTTCAAGGCGGACTTCGTCGCCGCCGGCACCACCCAGTTCGGCTCCGGCTGGGCCTGGCTTTCGGTCAAGGACGGCAAGCTCGCGATCTCGAAGACCCCCAATGGCGAGAACCCGCTGGTCCATGGCGCTTCGCCGATCCTCGGCGTCGACGTGTGGGAGCACTCCTATTACATCGACTACCGCAACGCGCGGCCGAAATATCTCGAAGCATTCGTCGACAGCCTGATCAACTGGGATTATGTCCTGGAACTCTACGAGAAGGCGAAAGGCTGACCATCTCGACAAAAGCCCCGGCATGACCGGGGCTTTTCTTTTGCCGGCGCAGGAGGGCAATTCCAGTCAAGAAAATCGTTGCGGCGCGGAGGGAATAATTCCACTGCAACGCCCGTTAACGTCTAGTCGCGAACTCTCTTCACCATGGAGCCAATTGAATGAAAAAGCTTGTCATCGCCATCTCTTTGCTCGCTTTTGCCGGTTCGGCCGCTTATGCCGACCCGATCAAGGATCGCCAGGCCCTGATGAAGGAACGCGGCAAGCTCGCCGGCCAGTTGTCCAAGGTCGTCAAAGGCGAGGAGGCTTTCGACGCCGCCCCTGTGCTGACGGCGCTAAAGGCGTTGGAGGCGAACGCCGAAAAATTCGATGCCGAGAAACTTTTCCCGGCCGGCAGCGACAAGGGCGACACCACGGCGGCGCCGAAGATCTGGGAAGACATGCCGGGCTTCAAGGCGGCCGGGGACAAGTTCCTGGCCGACGTCAAGGCGGCAGTGGCTTCGCCGCCGGCCGATGTCGATGCGCTCAAGGCGCAGCTCAACACCATCGGCGGCGACTGCGGCGCCTGTCATGAGACCTACAGGATCAAGAAGGGCTGATCGCCTGATATGGCGTGGCTGAAGAAGCTCGTCGGCGCCGTCATCGTGCTGGGCGGCGCCGGCGCGGTCGCCGGCTGGGCGTTGTCAGCGCCCGTCAGGCTTGATGCCGCGACCGTCGCGCAGCTTGGCCCCGGTGATGCTGCGAAAGGCAAGCGCATCTTCTTTGCCGGCGGCTGCACATCCTGCCACGCCAAACCGGGGTCCAAGGGTGATGCCCGCCTGGAGCTTGCCGGCGGGCTGGAGCTGAAGACGCCGTTCGGCACCTTCGTACCGCCCAACATCTCGCAGGATCAAAAGGACGGCATCGGCGCCTGGAGCGAGGAGGACTTCGCCAATGCGATGCTGAAGGGCGTTTCGCCCTCCGGCGAGCATTTTTATCCGGCCTTCCCTTATGCCTCTTATGCTCGCATGAAGCCGGCCGATGTCGCCGACCTCTATGCTTTCATGAAGACGCTGCCGGCGGTCGCCGGCAAGGCGCCCGGCCACAAACTCTCCTTCCCCTTCAACATCCGTCGCGGCATTGGTCTCTGGAAGCGGCTCTATGTCAGCCCTGAACCGGTCATTGCCTTGCCCGAGGGCGCGCCCGACAAGGTGCTGGCCGGCCGCTATCTGGTCGAGGGCCCCGGCCATTGCGGCGAATGCCACACGCCGCGCGACTTTGCCGGCGGCGTCAAGAAGGCCGAATGGCTGGCGGGAGCCGTGGCCGCCGAAGGCTCGGGCGTGGTGCCCAATATCACCCCGCAAGGCGGCACGAAGGCCTGGTCGGAGGCCGACATCGCCAACTATCTCGAAACCGGTTTCACGCCGGATTTCGATTCCGTCGGCGGCGCCATGGTCGACGTGCAGCGCAACATAGCTCAGTTGACGGCCGACGACCGCGCCGCGATCGCCGCCTATCTGAAGGCCGTTCCGCCGCATCCCAACGGCTATCCGGCGCGCAAGCCGGCGAGCTGACCGACGCATATCGGCTGCGCCACACCATCGGTGCGATCTGCCTGTGATGTCTCAGGTCCATATTAGTTGACTTTAATAGTCATGTATCATACGCGCTTCGGCCAGTTTCCAGGCGGACCGAAGCCTTGCCCATGCACTCTCTCGACCTTGTGTTTGAATTCGCCCGTGGCGAGCAGCGCGCAGCACTTCTCTTCGCCGACGGGCGCAGCCTGTCTTATGCGGAGCTTGACGACCTTGCGCAGCACTTCGCCACACGGCTGGGGGATGAGGGAAAGCAGCTCGTCGCCATCTCAGCGGAACCCTGCGAGCATGCGGTCGTCGCCTATCTTGGAGCCCTGCGGGCGGGTCATGCGGTGGCCATGCTGCCGCCTTGCGACAAAAGGGTCTGGGACGATTTCCTGGCAGCCTTCCAGCCGGATTTCACCTATCGCCGAGCCGATGGCCGCTGGCGTCTCGTGACGGAAGCCTGGCCCGCGAGGAACATTGAGCCGCTGCATCCCGATCTCGCGCTGCTGCTGATGACGTCCGGCAGCTCGGGCGCCGCCAAGGCGGTCAGGCTCTCCTATGCCAATCTCGAAGCCAATGCGCGCGCCATCACGACTTATCTCGAACTCTCGTCCGCCGACCGGGCCGCTCTCATGCTGCCGCTGCACTATTCCTACGGACTGTCGGTTCTCAATTCGCATCTGATTGCCGGCGGCAGCATCCTCTTCCCCGGTGTTTCCGCGATGGACGGCGATTTCCTCCAGATAATCGCCGACGGTGGCTGCACCAATCTGTCCGGCGTCCCGTATTCCTACGAACTCCTGGAACGGATGCGTTTCCGCAACGCTAAGCTCAAGGGTTTGCGCATGATGACGGTGGCGGGTGGACAGCTCAGCCCCGACGTCATCCGCCTGTACAGGGATCATTTGCGCGCCGTGGGTGGGCGTTTCTTCGTCATGTATGGTCAAACCGAGGCGACGGCGCGTATCGCCTTCGTGCCGCCGGAGAGCCTGTCCGACCGGGAGGAGCGGATCGGCGTCGCCATCCCAGGCGGCAGCCTCGGCATTGTCGACGACAAGGGGGAGCCGGTCAGCCGCTCGGGCATCCCGGGAGAACTTGTCTATCGCGGCCCGAACGTCATGATGGGTTACGCCGAGCAGCGTTGTGATCTGGCGCGCGGGGCTGAGGTCGAGATCCTGAACACCGGCGATATTGCCGTCCAGGACGAGCAAGGTTTCTTCCGCATCGTCGGGCGCAAGAGCCGCTTTGCCAAGATCGCCGGCCTCAGGATCGGCTTCGATATCATGGAGCGGGCCCTGGAGCGGGCCGGCATTGCGGCCGCGGTGCTCGGCGACGATCGAGGCCTAGAAGCCTATGTGACCGGCGCCGGCTCGGCCGGTCGGGCACAGCGTATCCTGGCCGAAGTCAGCCGCTTGCCCGCCAATCTGGTTCGAGTTTCGACGCGTGTCGACCTTCCCAGGCTAGCCTCGGGCAAGATCGACTATGGCTGCCTGCAGCGCGAGATGTTGCTGGGACGGGCGGAAATCCGCTCCGAACGTGGCGGCGTGCCCGGAGCCTATGCCCGCGTGTTCTATCCGCTTCCGGTGGGCCGCGCTGACAGCTTTGTGTCGCTCGGCGGAGATTCCGTTCGCTTTTTGCAATTGGCTCTGGAACTCGAACGGCTCGGCTTGGAATTGCCGGACGGCTGGGAACGGCTAAGTGTTGGAGACCTGACAAATCTTCATTCGGCGAAACGGTCTTTCATGCGGGACCAGGCAAACGAGACGCCTGTCGATATCGTGCTGAGGGCCTTCGCCATCCTGCTGGTGGTCGTGCATCACGAGACGCTGTGGCCTATCCCGGGCGGCTCCGGCATCATGATGCTGCTTGTCGGCTACAGCCTTGCGCGTTTTCAGTCGGTCCATTTGCTTGCCGGTCGGATCCGGCACGCGCTGAAACCTGCGATCAGCGTCCTGATCCCTTATTTTCTCATAGTCGCCGCTTACTCCCTCGCCTGGCAGGCGATCCCTTGGGCCTCGATGACCCTTACCGGCAACTTTGGCTATGCCGAACCGGAACGTCACGAGATGATCCCGTATCTCTACTGGTTCATCGAGGCCTATGCTCAGACGCTGCTGGTCTTCGCCCTCGCCTTTGCCGTTCCGGTTCTACGCAAGCTCGCCCAGGCTCGACCCTTTGCCTTCTCGATCGGACTATTGGCGTTTGCCGCCGCTGCGCGCTTTGCAGTCCCATTGTTCCTGGACTTAGGCAGCCGCCAGATCTTCGCGATCTACTGGGTCTTCCACCTTGCGGTCTTCGGCTGGTGCGCCGGTTTGGCCGACACTCCCGCCAGAAAAGTCGTCGTGACCGCATTTGCCACTGCCGTATTGGGGTATCTAGCCTTTTGGGAGTCGGTCTGGCTGGGTACGACGGTCAAGTATTTGACGATCTTCGCGGCGCTCTCGGCTCTTCTTTACCTGCCGCGTGTTCGCCTGCCTGCTGGTGTGGGGCAGGCGGTTATGCAGGTAGCCGTCGCGGCTTTCCCGATCTACCTGGTCCATCGCTTCGTCCCGGAGCTTTTGATGGCACCCGTCGCAGGCTGGCTGCCGGCTCCAGGCTTCCAACTGCTTGCGATCGCCGGCGGCGTCGCTTTGGGCGTCATCGCCGGCAAAGCCTTGGCCGCCATCCGACATCTGCGCGGCAGATTGGCCATGGAGCGCTTGCCGGAATTGCTCTCGGCGTGAGACGCCTCGTCCGCGGTCGCTCCGATTACGCGTGGCGGTCGCCCAAAAAATCGAAGCCGTTTTCGAAGAAGTGGTTGTAGTCGCAGGTCAGTTCCTCGCCGGGCGCGATGTCGCGCAGCGCGTAGGTTTCCTCCGGCGAGGAGACGTCGCAGTTCGGCTCGTCGGCATGGTTCATGTAGCGCGCATCGTCCGCCTCGAAGACGATATAATTCCGGTCGCGCCTGTCCGGATAGGAGTACCGATCGAGGTAGGACTTCACCGGGCCGCTTTCGTTCTCATAAGTGTCGACCGAAATGCGGCGGTCGAATCTTGGATCGAGCTTCCAGATCAACGTGCCCTTTGGAATGCGGTGTTTGGCGAAGACACCGATGCCCTGGATGGGCGATTTGTCGAGATAGACGTCGACGAGCAGCATGACGAACCCTGCGAATGACGGATGGCGCGGCCCGAACCGGCCGCGACCAAAACGAGGCGCATTGCGTAGCGCGAGGTGCTCGCGATTGCGAGGGAAAAATCAGGCCTTGCCGGTCACTTTCAACGCAAAGGCGTAGATATACGCGATCTCCTCCAGGCGCGAGAACCGGCCCGAGGCGCCGGCATGGCCGGACTCCATGTTGATCTTGAACAGCACCGGATTGTCGCCCGCCTTGCGGTCGCGCAGCCGCGCCACCCATTTGGCCGGCTCCCAATAGGTGACGCGCGGGTCGGTCAGACCTGCCAGCGCCAGGATCGGCGGATAGTCGAGCGCCGCGACATTGTCGTAGGGCGAATAGGCAGCGATCGTCGCGTAGTCCTCGGCCGAGGCGATCGGATTGCCCCATTCGGGCCATTCCGGCGGCGTCAGCGGCAGGCTGGCGTCGAGCATGGTGGTGAGCACGTCGACGAACGGCACCTCGGCGACGATGCCGCCGAAGCTTTCGGGTGCCATGTTGGCGATCGCCCCCATCAGCATGCCGCCGGCCGAGCCGCCCTGCGCGACGATGCGATCGTGCGACGTGTAGCGCTCGGCCACGAGATGGCGCGCCGAGGCGATGAAATCGGTGAAGGTGTTCAGCTTGTGCCGGCGCTTGCCGTCGTCATACCAGCCGTAGCCCTTGTCCTTGCCGCCGCGCACATGGGCAATGGCGTAGACGAAGCCGCGGTCGACCAGCGACAGGCAATTGGTGTTGAAGGCGGCAGGAACCGTGATGCCATAGGAGCCATAGCCGTAGAGCAGGCAGGGCGCCGAGCCATCAAGCGGCGTGTCGCGATGGTGGATCAGCGAGATCGGCACCAGCTCGCCGTCGGCAGCCGGCGCCATCAGCCGGCGCGTGACATAATGCTCCGGATCGTGGCCCGATGGCACCTCCTGCGTCTTCAAGAGAACGCGCTCGCGGCTGCGCATGTTGTAGTCGAACACCTGTGCCGGTGTCGTCATCGACGAATAGGTGAAGCGCATGACTTCGGTGTCGTATTCGTAGGAGCCGGAAAGGCCGAGCGAGAAGGCCTCCTCGTCGAAGGCAATGAGGTGCTCCTCGCCGTTTGCCCGATCGCGCACCACGATGCGCGGCAGGCCCTCCTTGCGTTCCAGCCTGACCATGTGGTGCCTGAAGCCGAGCACCGACAGGATCAGCCGGCCGGGCTCGTGCGGCACCAGTTCCTTCCAGTTGGCCTGCACCGGATCTTCGACCGGCGCGGTCATGATCTTGAGGTCCTTGGCGCCGTCGGCATTGGTGAGGATGAAAAAGACGTCACCACCTTCCTCCGGGTCATATTGCAGGCCGGTCTCGCGCGCCGCCACCAGCTTCGGCTCGGCGAACGGCTCGTCGGCGCGCAGAAGCCGGTATTCGGAGGTTTCATGATCGTTGATGCCGATCATGATCCAGTCGTTGGAACGCGTGCCGCTGACATCCATGAAGAAGCCGGCATCCGTCTCTTCGTAAATCAGCCGGTCGTTGTCCGGATTGTCGCCAAGCGCGTGGAAGAACACTTTTGACGGGCGGTGGCTGTCGTCGAGGCGGGTGTAGAAAAAGCCGTCGTCTCCGGCATTCCACACGCCGCCGCCACCTGTATCCGGAATCTGATCGGTGAGTTCTTTCCCGCTGGCGATGTCCCGCACGCGCAGCGCGAAGAACTCCGAGCCCTTGTCGTCGAAAGCCCAGAGCAGCTTGCGATGGTCGGCCGAATGGTCGAATCCGCCAAGACGGAAATAGGGCTTGCCTTCGGCTTCCGCATCGCCGTCGAGCAGGATCTCCTCAATGCCGCCATCACGCGGCGTGCGGAAGTAGCGCGGTTGCTCGCCGCCGAGCTTGAACGACGAGCCATAGGCGTAGGGACCGTCCTTCATCGGCACGGTGGAGTCGTCCTCCTTGATGCGCCCCTTCATCTCGGCGAACAATTTGCGGCGCAGCTCGGCCGTGTCGGCCATCAGCGTTGCCTGGTAGGCATTCTCGGCCTCGAGATGAGCGCGGATCGCGCCGTCGAGCAGTGCAGGGTCCCTGAACATCGCCTGCCAGTTGGCGGCCCGCATCCAGGCGTAGTCATCGGTGCGGGTGATGCCGTGATGAACGTCGAAGATGGGGCGTTTCTCGGGCCGCGGCGGGATGGCGGTCGGGAAGACGGAGGTTCTGGTCATTGCGTCTCGCTATGGAATTGCCTGAAATTTGCTTGAATGGCGAATGAACGCGTCGCTCAGCAGCGGTTCAAAGGGCGGGGTTTAAGGTGGTCTACACAAGGTAAGTCGAAAGGGGAAAAGATGAAATCCTATGTTCGAGCCGCCGTGGCTTTTGCTGTCGCTTCGGCGGTCCTGGCCTTTTCCGGCCAGTCTCATGCAACCGTGTTCGCGGCCTGGCAAGTGGCTGGCGTGCCGTTCGGCGACACGCTCAACGCGCGCAAGTATCCGTCAAACACATCGCAAAGACAGGCGGCCTATCCGAATGGCACTGTCTTGCAGATGACCGGCCGTTGCACGGGCGGGATAGATCTGCTCGACATTGCCGGCCAACCGCACTGGAAGCAGCGGCAGGCGATCCGCTACCGCTGGTGCGAGGTCTGGCACGATCCGGCGCAGAACGGTGATTTTGTTACCGGCTGGGTCTACGGCAAGTACATCAAACCCCACTGAGAGGTTCGTCGAGGCGACTTGGCTGTTTGACGCGAGGATGAATGTCCGCGCCATGATCCATAGGATTCTTCGCCCACCGGGCGGCCAAACATTAGTTTAGCCAAGCATAAAGAACCTGTTTTGACGCGACCAGAGGTGTAAAAGCGTGCTTGGCGCCACGTCAGGCTGCACTGGTCCGGCCAAAAAAATCTCGCTAAGTTACACGGCACACGAATTTTTGAAGCTGAACGGGCAATATTTGATGAATATCGCCGAATATAATTCAATAGGTGAATTGACTTACTTGCAGCACAGGGTCATTAAGATGACGCGACGCGAATCGCAGGGCTTGCCTGCATGAATTTCGCGCGATGCCCGATCCAGAAAAAGGGCGCAGTCTAGAAAACAAACTCTCGTTGGGGCCTGAGCACAATGGATATCGTCGAAACACCTTCAAGGAATGGGGACGCGCTAATCGAGCTGACTGCCGATGTCGTCGCGGCCTATGTCAGCAACAACCCGGTGCCGGTCGGCGAACTGCCGAACCTGATTGCCGACGTCCATGCTGCGCTCGGCCGCGTCGGCGGCACGACGGAGCAGCCTTCGGCAGAGAAGCAGAAGCCGGCCGTCAACCCGAAGCGCTCCGTGCATGACGACTACATCGTCTGTCTCGAAGACGGCAAGAAGTTCAAGTCGCTGAAGCGCCACCTTATGACGCACTACAACCTCACCCCGGAAGAATACCGCGAGAAGTGGGGCCTGGACGCCAACTATCCGATGGTTGCTCCCAACTACGCAGCCGCTCGTTCGCAGTTGGCCAAGAAGATGGGCCTCGGCCGCAAGCCCAAAGGTCGCCGGTAGCAGCTTCCGCAAGTCGGCAAAAGCGACGGCGCCCGCGGGGCGCCGTTTTGCTTTTGAGGTATTTCACGGATGTCTTGCTGCGAACGGGTGAACCCGCCGCAGTGCGGCTTGTTGCCGGGCTTGGGGCAGAGTCAGGCGGTTTGCTTCAAGGCGGCTTCGGCGTCGCGCTTGATGCGCTTGACCATTGAGCGAAGGCCGTTGGCGCGCTGTGGCGACAGATGCTCGTCGAGGCCGAGCTCTTTCAGCGTCACTTCCGCATCGGTGTTCTGGATTTCACTGGCCGGCCGGCCCGAGAACAGCGCCAGCATGATGGCGACAAGGCCGCGCACGATGTGGGCGTCGGAATCGCCGCGAAAGCTGACCACCGGATCGACGCCTTCTCCCTGCTCGGTGGTCAGCCACACCTGGCTGACGCAGCCCGGCACCTTGTTGGCCGGTGTGCGTTCCGCCTCGGGAAACGGAGGCAGCGCCTCGCCGAGCTCGATCACATAGCGGTAGCGGTCCTCCCACTCGTCGAGCAGGGAGAAATCGTCGCGGATCGTTTCGATCGAGGTCGTCATTGCCCGCATATAGTGACCCGGCGCCGCCACGTCACGGAAAAAGAAAGACGCCGCGGGCGTCGAGAGGTCGGGCGGGCCCGCGGCGTTAGAGCATTTCCAGAAAAAGGAATCTCAGTTCTTCGCCGTCAGCATAACCGGGATGTTGACTTTGGCGGGCAGGACGATGTCCTCGGCGACGCTGCCGGTGGTCTCGCCAGACGTCTCCGCTACCTTCGCAGCGGGCGCGGCCGTCTTTTCCGACTGCTGGTCATCAAGCATGGCGGCAGCGATCTTGGCTGTCTCCTTGGCGCGCACGGTGATGGTGTGCATGGCCGATTTGCCTGTCTCGCAAACATCCGGCTTGCGCTCGCAGATGCCGGCAATGTCGCCGACCGCCTCGCGCGCCGCAAACAGCGCCTGGATCGGCCCGACCGCCTCGCGGCCATCCTCGTCGGGGCCGACGCTGAGCGGCAGCGCCAAGAGCACCAGCGAAAACCAGAAAGCCATCCTGATCAGAAAGCCCATCTCGATGCCTCGTCGTGATCGGATCATGCATCCATCGGCATGACCTCTTTTTATGGACGTGACAATGGCACGAAGGCGCGAAGCGTGGCTTGCGCCGAAGCCGCGAATTTTCTTCAAATTTTAGATAAAGTCGAAAGGATTGGTTTTCACGCTATTGATCTAACTCAAATCTGATCCACTGTATTAACTTTGAAATAACCATCTATGCGGCTGTTTCAAAAGAAAAACTTTGGAAAGGGCGAGCATCGGCACTGGGTTTTCGGGAGGCCAGGCGAGCCGGGCTGTGGCTAACGCTCCATTTACCATGGCGGCAGATCGACGGGCTTTGGGGTGCCGGCGTCCCGATATTTGCCGCGGGCGGGGCGCTCGCCTTCCCTGCCTTATCCATTCCTTAAACGCTGGATGCGACTTTCAGTCCAATCAAGAGTCACCTGCAGAAGCAGGGCAATTCACGACCGGGTCCGAGTGCGTTGAGTTCGATTACGGCCAGATACGTTCCTCTGCCTGGCGCGGTTGCCGCCGGCTGCGAACGCATGGTTCATCCGACCGTCACGGACGAGGCTGAGCGCCAGCGCCAGCGCCGCTTCATCGGCGTCATGCTCGCTGCTCCCTTCCTCGCCGCGGGTGCGGCGGTGACGCTGGTCACCTCAAGCCTGGGTGCCGCCGTTACCGTGGCTGCGATCTTCGGCGCTTTCGGTCTGTGCTGGTTCGCAGCGCTTCTGGTTGCCGCCACCGGCCGCATGACGCTCGCCGGCCGTGCCTCGGTGGCGACGGGCGGCCTCGCGCTTGCCGGCGCAATTGCCGCGGCGGGTGGTCTGGCGTCGCCCGTCGCGCTGCTTGCCGTGGCTTTGCCGGTCGAGTCTTGGTGGATCGCCGGGTCGCGCCGCGCAGCAATTTCGGGCGCGCTGGCGGCATTCGGCGCCATCCTGCTGCAGCCTTTCGCAAACCAGTTCCTGCCGCTCGGCGAGGCCGCGATCGCCGGTTGGCACTGGCTGCTGCCGCTTGCCTGGGCGCTTACGCTCCTGCCGCGCGCGGCGGCCTTCGCCAATCCCGCCGATGCGCGTCAGGTTGAGCCTGCGGTGGACCGTCTCGAAGAGACGATCGATGCCGTCGTGCTGCGCGTCGGCCGCCAGGGCGAGGTACTCGACGCTTCGGCCAAGGCGCGTTCCATTCTGAAGCTGGCGCCGGAACTCCTGCTCGGTACCGGCTTGTTCGAGCGCGTCCATCTTTCCGATCGCGTCGCCTATCTCACCGCCCTCGCGGACATGCGCGACGGCGCGCCGAAGCGCCGGCTCGACCTGCGCATCCGCTTGCCGCGCGACGGTGGCGGCTCGGCCGACAATTTCCGCCCGTTCCGCCTTGAATTGCTGCGCGGCGCGCGGGAGCAGGACATCTTGACCTTCGTCCTTCGTGAGAACGACGAGGTCGCTGCGCTCCGCGAAGAGCTTGCCACGGCGAGGGAGGCTGCGGCTGCCGCCGAAGTGGCCAAGGGGCGTTTCCTGGCGGTGGTCAGCCACGAGCTGCGCACGCCGCTCAATGCCATCATCGGCTTCTCCGACATGCTGCTGCACGAGATGTTCGGCGCCTTCCGCGATCCGCGCCAGAAGGAATATGTCGCCCTGGTCAGGGAGTCCGGCCAGCATCTTTTGTCCGTCGTCACCTCGATCCTCGATGTCTCGCGCATAGAGGCAGGCGCCTATGCCACCGAGCTCGAGCCGTTCCGCTTCGCCGATGCGGCCGACATGTGCCGCTCGATGATGCGGCCGCTGGCGGAGGCCAAGAGCATCGCGCTCGGCGCCCAGATCGCGCCTGACGCCGGCGAGATCAATGCCGATCGCCGCGCCGTGCAGCAGATCTTGATCAATCTCGTTTCGAACGCCGTGAAGTTCACGCCTGACGGCGGCAGCGTGGTGATCGGCGCCAAGCGGGTCGGCTCGCGGCTGCATTTCTGGGTGAGCGACACCGGCATCGGCATCGCCGACGAGGATATGGCCAACCTCGGCAAGCCGTTCATGCAGATCCAGAACGACTATACGCGCCGCTTCGAGGGAACCGGGCTCGGCCTGTCGCTGGTCAAGGGGCTGGTGGCGCTGCATGAGGGCACGATGTCGATCGAGAGCGCGCCGGGCGAAGGCACGACGGTGACGATCAGCCTGCCGGTGAACGGACCGAAGCGGCGCTCGGGCGCGCCGGCCGACGTGCTGCCGGTGCCGATTGCAAAGCCGAAGGGGGATGCAAATGGGGACAGCAATGGCTCGCTCCGCAAGACGGCCTAAAGTGGTCGAACCCGAGCGTGGCTTGCTTGCCGAGAGCGCTGCGGCGGTTGGCCAGATGATCTCGCGCAACCCGGTTCTGGTCGGCGGCTCGACCGCCTTCCTGGTGACGCTATTCTACGTTTCGGCCAACGCGCTCTGGTACCAGCCTTTTCCACACACGAGCGCCTTCTTCGCCACCAGGAGCATCGAGAATTTCCCGCATGCCGTCTCGGATGAGCCGGAGACCACCATCAACATCGTGCGGCAGGCGCAGCCCACTCCCAAGCCCGATCCGGTCGTCCAGCAGGTGCAGGGCATATTGAAGGACCTCAATTTCTACGACGGCACCGTCGACGGCCTCACGGGCCCAGCCACGCGCAAGGCCATCCAGGCCTATCAGCTCAAGGTCGGGCTGCCCGCCTCCGGCGATATCGACGGCGCGCTGCTCGATCAGCTTGGCGCCAGGCAAACGACTGCGGCCATTCCGCATCCGGCCCCGAGACCGGCCGACAGGGCTGCGGCCCAGGCCGCCGGACCGGCGGCCATTCCGGTCTCCTCTCCGGCCAACGGCGCAACGCAGGCCCCCGACGCCCGCATCGTCAAGATCCAGGCTGGCCTGAAGGCCTTCGGCAATGACGATATGCAGCTCGACGGCGTCGTAGGCGCCCGGACCAAGTCTGCGATCAAGGAGTTCCAGGCGCTGTTCGGCCTGCCCGAAACCGGTGAGCCGGACGAAGTGGTCTATGCCAAGATGCGCGAGATCGGCCTGACAAACTGAGGGCTGCCGGCTTTTCGGTTCCATTGCCGATGCTGTAAGGAACCGCGCATGCCATCCGGAACCCTGCCATGCGCGTGACTACCGATCTGTGGGTATCGGCCCTTCTGCGCCGTGTCTTCACCGCCGGCGGTTTTGCTGCCGTGGTCAAGCGCGGCGCGACCGAGGCTGGCGCCGTCTTCGTGTTGTCGCGCGGCCGGCTGGGCGAGGTGGCTCTGTACGGACCGGCGCCGCAAACGAGCTACGATTCGGCCAAGCCCGACGAGCGCTTCTTCACCTTGCTCGATTCTGGCGACGATAGCTCGGCATTCGATGCAAGGCTGGAAAAGGAAAAGAGATTCGATCCCGACATCTGGGTGGTCGAGATCGAGGCCGGCTCCGTTCCGGTCGAGGAGCTTGTGTCCGTGAAGGCGGAATAGAGGCGGCGGCCCGGCGTCCCGACCGGCCACGGAAACGCTGTGCACTTCCCTGGAATTGGGTCAGGACGCCTTGCGGCCGGCGGCCTTGTCATCGCTGTTCGATGCGTGGCGCCCTGTCTCGATGGCGTTGCCGCGGATCGCCCGAGACATCGTTTCGGCCTTCCAGGCCCGCACCATGTCGAGCGCTGCCTCGCGATGCAGCAGCCGATAGCGGTCGAGGAACAGACGGATTGCCTGGGGATGCGGGAACTCGCCGGGATAGATCGCGACCGCGATCAGGAAGGCCCTGTCTTCGCTGAGGTCGAGCGCCTTGAGCGCCGCAAGCAGCGCTGCGTAGCCCGATTGCTCTGTGATTGAGCGGGCTGTGGCAAAATCGATGTCGAGCGCGTCGGCAAGCGCTGTCTGGAAGAAAGCAAGGTTGCCGGTCAGCGCCGTCTCGCGCAGCTTCAGATAAGTCGGCTGTCCGAGGAACGGGTTGACAGCGGCACTTTCGCCGGCGGGCCGCATCATCGAGCGCAGGCGTCGCCGCGCGCTTTCCTCAGATACGCCGGGATCCGGGCGGCTGTCTTCTGTTGCGGAAGCGGCCGGTTTCACCGGCGCGAGTTTCGTGACCGTCTCCGGCGGCCGCGTGTTGACCAGCGTCGGCTTCTCCAGCGCGCGGATCAGGTGGGCGATGGTTGCGTTGAGTTCCTTGCGGCGAGCGATTGCGCGCGCGTGCGGCAGGCCATGGCGGCCGATCAGCGCGATGAGGTCGATGTCGCTCAGCGCGTTCGAGCGGATAAGCAGCGGCGCCGCGATCTCGACCGGCTCCTCGGCCAGCCGCCGCACCAACGCGGCCGGCGCATATTCGCATTCGGAAAGGGCGGCGGCGACATAGCGGCGCGATTCGACCGACACTTCGTCGAACAGCGGCAGCGTCAGATCCTCGAGTTGGGCGATTTCGCGCCGCGACGGGCGCGTCAGCGAGCAGAAGGCCGACACGGCGGCGCGGAACAGCCTTTCGGCTTTTCCCGCTTCGGTCCGGATAGCGATGTGCCTGAAATCCGAAGAAGACACGGAGGATACGCCCGATACTCGACACAGACCCGGCCCCGCGCCTCCGGCCGGGCCGGTTTCGCGTCTCCAGGGAACAAACATCAAATTAGCCGCGATCCGTTAGCGCTCCGTTAACCCTCTGCCCGCCTTAATCGACTTGGAGGCGTTGCGTTGTGCTCCGGTCAAACCGAGAGGAATACGCGAACCATGGGAATGGTCTTGTCTTTCGTGCCGCGAGCGGCACCCGTCAATCGAGTAACCCACGACACCGACACGGCAGCGGCTGTCATCATCTTCCCCGGCGTCCGCTATGAGCCACAGCCGCAGGTCGGCGCGGCGCGTCCGGACGGCCCGGACAAGCCTGGGTCGCCACTAATGCCGCATCACTGAGCTGACTCTTCAGTATTCCTGCAGCTCGCAGGCACTCTGTTCGAGAAAGCGCGACACGATCGGCTTCCAGCTATCGTCCGGCACGAAGGCGCGGACGACAAAGATGCCCTCCTCGATCGGCGCCTCGACAAAGATCGCGCCCTGCAAGTCCTCGGGAAGATCGCGCCGCACGTCGATCATCTGCGCCGGTGTCAGCACCACGGCATCGAGCTTCTCGCTGTTCGCATTGTGGTCGTTGAAGGAATAGATGTTATGGCCGCTGCGGTCATAGACCGAGGCCGACCAGAACGGCACGTTGCCGGGCGCCCGGATCCGCACCAGCCCGTCGGCGAGATTGAAGCGGCAGGCGGCCGCGTAGAACATGGGGTCGACCGACTTCACCACAGGTGCACCGCCGGCCTCCGCGTCCAGGCGCGTCATCTTGTAGAGGTCGGAGGCCATTGCCAGCCGCGACCAGGCATCGCGCTCGGAAAATTCCGGCACCAAAAACAGCACCGCGATATGCACGATGCCGGCGCCGAGCAGACCGAGGACCAGGGCGTGCAGCAGGCTACGCATGGCAGCCCGCCTTCAGAATGCGCGGCAGCGTCACGTCGGAAAGCCCGGTGCTGCTCGCGATCGGCGTGTCGTAGAAGGTCAGCACGAAATACATCTTGCCGAAGCCGGCCGTCAGCAGCCAGTTGCCCGGGGCAGGGCGGTCGCCGACGGAGATGACGACCGAATTGTCGGGCCGGCGCAGCACTTCGTAGGATTGCAGGGCCGCCTGTCTCGCCTTGCCGGTGTCGATCACGCCGAGCGACTGGTCGGCGGCATAAAGCGTCCAGAACCGGGCCGTCGGATAGCCGCCTTCGATCGAATAGGCGCATTCCCGCTTCAGCGGCTGGCCGGCTGCGTCGCGCTCGGCGACGAAGGACAACCCTTCCGCCCGGCCGAGCGCCAGCACGCCCTCACGCGCCACGCGCGCCTTGGAGTAGGGGTCGGAGCCTTCCGTGCCGATTTCAGGAAAAGCTGTCCATTGGCCGATGCGGATCGCACCGACGCCGTCCTGCGCGTTGAGCGCGTACCAGACACTGCCGCCGCCAAGGCCGATGGCCATGGCAAGCGAAAGCAGCGTGAGGGAGACGGTCTTGAGCATGGAAGGCCGGAACTGAGAGGGTTGCCCGGGATATCGCGGCGCGGGGCCTCGTGGCAAGCCGGCTTGCCTTGGGCATGGCGATATTCAGGTGGTTGCGGCCTGCAGTAGTATGACGTTCCCATGTCGGCGACCGGCCTGTCACGGACAAGTCCGCACCGCGCCCCTTCTGATTCTCGGCGGCGCTGCACGTGGCCATCCAATCACTGACTTGTCAGGCGCCGATCCGATGCCTGTGCTTGAAGCCGCCGCCATTTCGTTCCACATCGGTCGGGATGAAGGGCGAGACAGGAGAGCGGCGTCGGAATTTGGCGTGGGCTTTGCCCGCATCGCTGATGCTGCATGCGCTGATCGCAGCGTTTCTGGTCTATACCTTGCCCAAGCCCGCCCAACAGCCGGATCAGGAACAGCCGGTCAATGTCGCGCTTGTGCCTCCGCCCGAGCAACCTAAGCCGAAGCCTCCGCCCGCACCGCAGCCGAAGCAACTCAAGGCCGACAAGCTCCCGGAACCCGAAAAACCTCCCGAGCAAAAAGTCGAAAAGCCGCCAGTGCCGGAAAAGCAGCCGCCGAAGCCACCGCCGATCGCAGTGCTAAAGCCCGTTTTCCAGTACGGCAACAAGGACACCGGCCCCAGGAAATCCCTGGATGGAGCCGGCAACCGGGACAACACGCCGTCGCCGGCCAACGATAGCGATACCAAGCCGCCCGCCGTGGCGAAGCCTGCACAGAAGCAATCTGCCGCGCCGGCAGATGCCGATCAGCCGGCGGATCAAAGCACGGCTGACGAGAAGCCGGTAATCGCCGCGACGGACGCCGAGCCCGCGCAAAGTGACGAGAAGACAGCCCAGGACACGGACAAACGGCAGGCAGCCAAGCAAGAGGCAGGAGCGCCAACCGCCGAAAAGCAAACAGCCGCGGCGCCGACGCCGATGGATGCCAAGAGCGGCGGTAAGGTCGAGCTTCCGGCCGCGACCGAAAAGCAGAAGCCCAAGCAAGCAAATGCGCTGAAGTTCAGGCCTGCAAAGCTCTCGAAATCCCGAAGCAAGAGCGCCGGAACGCCAAGTTCTACCAACGCCGCCGTTGCTGCGTCGCCGATCTATTCCGGCCTTCCGGGTGTTCGAAAGCTCTATTCGCAGGGCGCTACCGGTGATGCGCTGGCCACAAGCTCTATGAGCGAGGTGCCTCGCGACCAGCGGGTTGCCAATCTTTGCGGCAGCGTTTTGAACGAGGAATTGCAGGGCGCCTCCTATTCTCCCAAATGGCTGCCATCCATTCCGCTGAAGGTGGGCAATGTCCTTAACCCTTCGGTGGCCGCCTTCAGCACGGCAACCACATGGTACCGCCTAAGCTTCCGGTGCGAGGTCGACGCCGATGCGACAAGGGTCTTGTCGTTCAACTTCCGTGTCGGGGCCGAGATCCCACCCGGCGAATGGGTCGGGCTCAAATTGCCTAGTCTCCGCTAAGCTTTCCCGCGAAAGTGGGACCGGTTTCGGGGCAAGCGCATGCGTCGAACGAAGGCTCAAAGCGCGGACAGTGTCTCCGGTAGGGTAGGAGCGTTGAGAACCGGCGCCGCCTGGAAGGCTTTGGTCATTGCCCTCAGCGTCTGCGTGGTGCGGCTGGAAAGCACCGGCGGGCGCTCGGCCTCTGCCTGCGCCGCGGCATCCGCGGCCTCCTTCTTCGCCTCTTCCTCGGCCTTGGCCGCGACCTCCGGGTCGACCCAGGGATGATCGAGGCCAGGGATCGGCTTCAGATCGATGTTCTGGTGTGCATAGGCCATCAGCCGCTGCCAGACCATCGCCGGCAGCGACCCGCCGGTCATGTTGTTGGTCGGCGTGAAATCGTCATTGCCGAGCCAGACGGCGGCCGTGTAGTTTCCGGTGAAACCGACGAACCAGGCGTCTCGGTAGGACTGCGTGGTGCCGGTCTTGCCCGCGACGACGATGTTGGGAAGCTGCGCGCGCCGCGCCGTGCCGATCGCCGGCACCGCGGCCAGCATGGTGTTCATGTATTTCAGAGCTTTTTCCGACAGCACACGGTGCGGCGGCGGCGCGTCCTTGGCCCAGTCATAGACGACGTCGCCGGTGCGGGTGACGAGTTGCGTGATGCCGTGCCGGGAGCCGACGAAGCCGTTCTGCGCGAAGACGCTGTAGCCTGTCGCCTGGTCCATCACCGTCATGAGGGACGTGCCGAGCACCATGGTCTTGTGCGATTCCAGCGGCGATTCGACACCCATGGATTCGGCCATCGCCTTGATCGGGCCGATACCGAGATAGTCCTTGGCAAGCCGCACCGGCACGGTGTTGATCGACTTGGCGATTGCCGTGAGCAGCGTGACGTTTCCGGCCGAGCCGCCATTGTAATTGTGTGGCGACCAACTGCCCCAACTGACGGCGCCGCCGGAAACCACCGAGTCCGGCGTGAAGCCGTGCTCCATCGCGGTGGCATAGACATAAGGCTTGAACGACGACCCGGTCTGCCGCAGCGCCTTGGTGGCGCGGTTGAACTGGCTGGCGCCATAGTCGCGGCCGCCGACGATGGCGCGCACCGCGCCGTTGGTCTCGATCACCACCACCGCGCCCTCGGTAACGTTGTATTCCTTGCCGAACTGGCGGAGATGGAATTCAACCGACTCTTCGGCCGCTTTCTGGATATTGGCGTCGAAGGTCGTATGGGCGACCAGCGAGTGTTGGCCGGGCTTGGCGATCTTCTTGACCTCGTCGAAGGCCCAGTCGAGGAAATAGTCAGGGCTCTTCTGCTCGCCGCGGTCGACGACATCTGCCGGATGCAGCCGCGCCTGCAGCACCTGGCCCTCGGTCATGAAGCCGGCGTCGACAAGGTTGGAGAGCACCACATTGGCGCGCGCACGGGCGGCCGGCAGGTTGATGTGCGGGGCGTATTTGGTGGGCGCCTTGAACAGGCCGGCCAGCATTGCCGCCTCGGCGAGGTTCAGGTCCTTGACGCTCTTGCCGAAATAGAAATCCGCCGCCGCCTCGATGCCGAACGTGCCGCCGCCCATATAGGCGCGGTCGAGATAGAGCTGAAGGATCTCCTTCTTGGAGAGATTGGCCTCCAGCCAGAGCGACAGGAAAGCTTCCTTGATCTTGCGCTCCAAGGTGCGCTCGTTGGACAGGAACAGGTTCTTGGCCAACTGCTGGGTGATGCTGGAGCCGCCCTGGACCACCGAATTGGCGCGCACATTCTCAAAGATCGCGCGCGACAGGCCGAGAACGTCGATGCCGTAGTGATCGAAGAAGCGGCGGTCCTCGGTCGCCAGCACCGCCTTGATGACGATGTCCGGCATCTCGTCGACCGGCACGGAATCGCGCTGGATGATGCCGCGCTGGCCGATCTCGTTGCCGTAGCGGTCGAGGAAGGTGACGGCGAAATCGCCCTGGTTGCGCCAATCGCCGGCGGTGATCTCAAACGCCGGCATGGCCAGCGCCAACAGCACCACGAAGCCGCCGGCTCCCATGGTGAACCCTTCGCTCAGCACCTCGATGATGGCGCGTCGCCAGCCATGCAGGCGGAAGCGGCGGGAAAAGATGGTTGCCGCCTCCCAGAATTCGCGCGCTTTGAAGCTGATCTCGTAGAGCGAGGAATCGAGCCACGCATCGACGGCAAGAGCCGCCGAGGCGATCCGGCCTCTTCTCTTGCGTGGTTTCGAAGGAGTTGGCATTCCAGACTTCCGCCCCAATGCGCTTTCGCCCGAAAACAGCATGCGGGCAGTTTCAGGTGGCACCCTGCCAAACTATTCGACCATTTTATCACTGCTCACAAGGGCAGCGAAGCCACAGCACAAGCTTTGTTGAATAGAGGTCAATCGGCCGTGAACGGCGGGTAGTTATCACCGCGCCGCGATGAAGCGCATGAAATGCGCCACATCCGCTTCGGTCGGCTCCTGGCCGGTGAAGGAGCGCAGATAGGCGGCCAGATGGCTGACGCGGGCCTCGACCGGTTCCTTGAGGTCGAGAACGTAATAGCCGATCTGCATGTAGTAGAGCACACGCGCTCGGATGAAGGCGTCCTCGTCGTCGTAGCCGTGCCGGCGGTACATGTCGCGGATGGCGCTGAGGCGCTCGTCGTCGGCCTGGTCGATCATCTGCCGCACGTCGGCCGAGCGCCTCGCCCATTCGCGTACGGCGAAATCGAGCCTCGGGTCGAACAGTCGCTCGTCGGCCCAGCATTCGAATACGTTCATCACGCCCATGATGATGGTTTCGGCGGGGCGCCGGGCGCGCTCGACGATCGCAGTGGTGTTGGTGTCGTGCCAATGCTTGAGCAACTGGTCGAGCAGATCCTGTCGGCTTTCGAAATACCAGTAGAAGCTCGAGCGCGACACGCCGAGCTTCTGGCCGAGGGTGAGCACGCGCACGCTCTCGATACCGTCTGAAATCAGTGTCTCAAGCGCCAGATCGATCCAGTCCGAGCGCGTGACCTTGATGTTGCCGGGAACCGGTTCGGCCTGCGGGGCGGTCATGATCATGGCCGCACAATAGGCATGGCGGGAAGCGGCGCGCAAGCGACCTGTACACTTGTGTCTAGACACTTGTGTACAGGAGGTGTATCGTAAGGCTCTCCAACGAGAGGGAGAGGCTCGTGAAATCGCATTACCGGGCAGTCGTCATCGGGGGAGGCGTGGTCGGCGCCTCGGTGCTCTATCACCTGACGCGCTTCGGCTGGAGCGACGTGGCGCTTATCGAGCGCGCCGAGCTGACGGCCGGCTCGACCTGGCACGCGGCGGCCGGCTTCCATGCGCTGAACGCAGACCCCAATGTCGCGGCGCTGCAGGATTACACGATCAAGCTCTACCGCGAGATCGAGGCCGAGTCCGGCCAGGATGCCGGGTTGCACATGACCGGTGGCGTCAACATGGCAAGCGATCCGCAGCGCTGGGAATGGCTGAAATCGGCCTGGGCGGTGTTCCAGTCGGTCGGCATCGAGACGGCCCGCCTGGTGACGCCCGAGGAGATCAAGGAGATCTGCCCGATCGTCGACGTCAGCGATGTGCTGGGTGGCCTTTACGATTCCAACGAAGGCCATCTCGACCCTTACGGCACGACGCACGCCTATGCGGGCGCCGCAAAGAAGCGCGGCGCCGATGTGATCCTGCGCAACCGCGTGATCGAGCTCAGGCAGCGCGCCGACGGCGGCTGGGATGTGGTTACGGAGAAGGGCGCGATTGTCGCCGAGCATGTCGTCAACGCCGGCGGCCTATGGGCCAAGCAGGTCGGCCTCATGGCAGGCGTCGACCTGCCGGTGACGCCGATGGAGCACCATTATTTCGTCACCGAGGACATTCCGGAGGTCGCTGCCCTCGACAAGGAGCTCGGCCTTGCCGTCGATCTCGACGGCTTCTCCTATCTTCGGCAGGAGCGCAAAGGCGTGCTGCTCGGTGTCTACGAGCAGAACCCAAAACATTGGAACATGGACGGTGCGCCCTGGGACTACGGCATCGAGCTGATCCCCGAGGACATCGACCGCATCAGCCCGGAGCTTTCGAAGGCGTATCAGCGCTTCCCCTGCCTGGCCAAGGCGGGCATCCGCAAATGGGTCAATGGCGCCTTCACCTTCACCCCCGACGGCAATCCACTGGTTGGCCCGGTGCGTGGCTTGAAGAACTACTGGGTCGCCTGCGGCGTCATGGCCGGCTTCAGCCAGGGTGGCGGCGTCGGCAAGTCGCTGGCCGATTGGATGATCTACGGCGAGCCGCAGGCCGACATCTTCGGCATGGACATCGCCCGCTACGGCGCCTTCGCCGCCAACCGCGAGTATCTCAGGCAAACCACGCGCCAGTTCTACGCCCGTCGCTTCGTCATGACCTTCCCCAACGAGCGGCTGCCGGCGGGCCGGCCGCTGAAGCGGCCCGGCGCCTATGACGGCATGAGCGCGGCCGGCGCCGAGTGGACGGCCTCATGGGGGCTGGAAATCCCGGCCTATTTCGCGCCAATGGGTTTTCGCGAGGAGACGACGCTGAAGCGCTCCAACGCCTTCGACATCGTCGGCGATGAGGTGCTGCAGGTGCGCCGCGCCGCCGGCCTCGTCGACACCACGGCCTTCTCGCGCTACGCCGTGTCCGGTCCCGGCGCCGAGGCCTGGCTCGACCGGCTGCTTGCCTGCAAACTGCCGAAGCCTGGGCGCGCGAAGCTTGCCCCGATGCTCGGCCATGACGGCAGGCTGAAGGGCGACCTTACCGTGCTCAACTGGGGCGGCGGCGACTACTGGATCATGGGCTCCTATTACCTGCGCGAATTCCACATGCGCTGGTTCGAGGCGCACATGGCGGACGGCGTCTCGGTTAACGACATCTCGGACGCGATGTCCGGCTTCCTGGTGACCGGGCCGAATGCAAGGAAGGTCGTCGAACGCACCACGCACCAGGACGTCTCCGCCAAAACCCTGCCGTTCATGGCCTGCGCCGAGTTCGACATCGGCATGGTTCGCGCCCGGGTCGCCCGGCTGTCGATCGCCGGCGAGCTCGGCTTCGAAATCAATTGCCCGGCCACCCTGCACGGGGCGCTGCGCGAGACGCTGCTCGCCGCCGGCGAAGATCTTGGTCTCGCCGAGATCGGCTACTACGCGCTCAACGCGCTGCGGCTGGAGAAGAGTTTCGGCATCTGGTCGCGCGAGTTTACCCAAGGCTACACGCCCGGCCAGACCGGGCTCGATCGGTTCGTCGCCTTCGAAAAGGGCGATTTTGTCGGCCGCGAAGCAGCTCTCAAGGAGCGCAAGGCGGGCGTCGCCCGGCGGATCGTGACCCTGGAAGTCGATGCCGTCGACGCCGACGCCAGCGGTTTCGAGCCTGTCTGGCACAAGGGCCGGCGCGTCGGCTTCGTCACTTCCGGCGGCTACGGCTACACGGTTGGCAAGAGCGTCGCCCTGGCGTTGCTCGATGACGATTTCGCCGGGGAGGGGACGCAACTTTCCGTACACATTGTCGGCGTCGAACGGCCGGCGCGCGTCATCGCGGCCTCGCCCTATGACCCCAAGGGCGAGGCAATGCGGCAATAGGGAGGATTGGGCATGATTGATGAGGCCGCACGCGATCAGAGGCGCGAACGCCGGCGCGGACGCACCGGCGAGGCCGGTAGCGAGTCCAGCCGCCGCCCGAACTATCGTTCGCTGAAGAACCCCTTCCTGCCGCAGCCGGTCTTTTCCGACGATCAGGTCGCCGCGATCCACGACACGGCGCTGCGCGTGCTGGAAGAACTCGGCATCAAGGTGCTGCTGCCGGAGGCGCGCGCCATTCTTGCCAAGGCCGGCGCCCTGGTCGACGAGGACAGCCAGATGGTGCGGATCGGCCGCGACACGGTCGAGGCAGGCTTGGCGTCCGCGCCGCGCTCGATCCCGGCCTATGGCGGCGACCGCTCCCGCGACCTTATCCTCGAGCTTGGGTCCATGACATTCCTCGCCGGCTCCGGCGCGCCCAACGTCACCGATCTCCAGCGCGGAAGGCGGCCCGGCACGCTCGCCGCCTTCGAGGAATTCATGAAGCTGCTGCAGCATTTCGACGTGCTGCATATGCTCGGCCCCTGCATCGAGCCGCAGGACGTCGACACGCGCTTTCGCCACTTTGCCACCGGCCGCGCGCAGCTCACCTTGTCCGACAAGTTCCCCTTCGTCTTCGCCCGCGGCACACCGCAGGTCGAGGACAGCTTCGAGATGGTCCGGCTGGCGCGCGGCCTCTCGCAGGAGGAATTTCGTAACGGCGCCTACTGCTACACCGTCATCAACACCAATTCGCCGCGCCAGCTCGATATCCCGATGGCGCAAGGCATCATCGACTTCGCCAGGTTCGGCCAGGTGTCGATCATCACGCCCTTCTGCCTGGCGGGCGCCATGGCGCCGATCACGGTCGCCGGCGCGCTGACCCTGCAGCATGCGGAGGCGCTGGCGGGGCTGACGCTCGCCCAGATCGTGCGCCCCGGCGCTCCGGTGGTCTATGGCTCGTTTTCCTCAAATGTCGACATGAAGTCGGGCGCGCCGGCCTTCGGCACGCCGGAGCACATCAAGGCGACCTTGGGCGCCGGCCAGCTCGCGCGCTTCACCGGCTTGCCTTGGCGTTCCGGCGGCGGCAGCGCCGCCAATGTCTCCGACGCGCAGGCGGCGCATGAGACGCAGTTCGCGCTATGGGGCTCGGTGCTTGCTGGCGCCACCGTCTGCATCCATGCGGCAGGCTGGCTGGAGGGCGGCTTGAGCGTCTCGTTCGAAAAGCTGATTACCGACATCGAGGCGCTGCAGACGGTCGCCGAGCTTTGCGCCACGACACCGGGTGATGCCGACGCCATTGGTTTCGACGCCATTGCCGAGGTGCAGCCCGGCGGCCATTTCTTCTCGGCCGCCCACACCATGGTCCGCTACCGCACCGCCTTTTACGAACCGCTGGTGGCCGACTGGTCGAATTTCGGCAACTGGACGCAATCCGGCGGCAAGACCGCGACGGAGCGCGCCACCGGCATCTGGAAGCGGATTCTTTCCGATTTCCAGCCGCCCGCATCCGCTGCCGCCACCGCCGGCGTGCTCGACGATTTCATCGCACGTCGCACCGAAGAGGGCGGCGCGGCACCGGTGTCGTGAGGTCAAGGCAGCAGGGCAACCGCTGTACGCGAATAGGTCTTGTCGCTGACCTGGGAAAGCATGAACGCCGCCACGTCGGCGCGCGCCAGCGTCGGCAACAAGGATCTGGCCCGGATGCCGTGGCCGTGGCGGAACCGGCCGATGGCTGGACCGTTGCCGAGCTTTGGCGGTCGCACGATCGTCCAGTCGAGGCCGGACTGCGCGATGAGCCTTTCCTTCGCTTCGTGATCCGCCGCTTCATGGCGCAGCACGAGCGGCACGACGATGCCGCCGAGCAGTGGCCCCAATTGCCGCCGGCTGTCGCGGACGCCGAGGAAGGACTGATAAATGAGCCGGGTTGGCCCGCTCCGTTGCATCGCCTCGACGATGAAGCCGATACCGGCAATCACCGCCGCGTCGTGCTTCAGTGGCACGCCGACACCGAGGCAGCTCAACACCGCGTCGTGACCGGCAATCGCGCCCTCCACCGCCTTGCAGTCGGCGACGTCTCCGACGATCACGCTCAGACGGTCGTGGCTGATGGCGAGCTTGCGCGGGGTGCGGACGAAGGCGGTGACCAGATGGCCTTCCGCCAGCGCCGCCGAGACGAGGGCGCGGCCGGTCGCGCCCGAGGCGCCAAAGATCAGAAGTTTCATTTCCGGCCTCCCTGGCCAGTCTGCCCCGCTCGTCAGCCAAGCTTGCGCCCCGCGACGAAAGCGACCCGCGCTCCAGTCGGGCCGGGCAGCAGCCTTGTGTAGACGTAGTCGCATTGCTCCACCAGACCCTGCGCGGCGCCTTCCTCAAAAACCGTGCCGCCCCACATCGGGACACGCGTGATGCCCTGCATGCTGGCCGAACCGGAACCGCGCACGGTGCGGGTCACCCCCGAAATTCTCGGCAGCCACCCGGTTTTGCTTGTCTATCGCCGCGAGATCGGTGATGAGGCGCCTGTGCGCGCCGTCATCCGTTTCGTGACCGCGGTGATCAGGGATCAGGCAAGGGTGATCAGCAGCAAGGCTTGATCGCATTGCCTCAAGCCGCCGTCCGACGATCTGGCGAAACGGGTGCAAGGCGGCTACGCTGTGATGAGGACAAGGCAGGCGAGAGGAAGCACATATGACGACGCCTGGCGACTTGATGCAGGCCTTGTTCCTGCGATTGAAGACCGATGCGTCGCTGTCGGCGCTGTTGGGCGGCGCCGGCCTGCTCGAGCGCGCCGACGCCAAGGCCGCATTTCCGCACGTCACCTACGGTCGCACCAGCGCCTTCGACCTGGACACCGGCGCCGACGACAACGACGACCAACTCATCACGCTCCACATCTGGTCGAAGGCGCAGGGCGAGGCCGAGACGCGGCTCATCATGGACAGCATCAAGGCGCGCCTCGACGGCGCGGCCCTCTCGATCGGCCCGCGTGGCCAGACGCGGCTGTCGCTGGAATTCGCCGAGGCGCGCTATGACGACGATCTCGCGGTGCACCACGGGCTGCTGCGCTTCCGCGCGCTGACGCAAGAAGGTGCCTGAGAGACCAGCTTTTCCTTGAGCAATTCCAGGAAAGGTGCGTAGCGGTTTTCCGTCCGGAAGTGCGAAAAAACAAAGAGTTAGAGCAATTCCGCGTTTCCTTGAAACGATGGACTTCTCTAGAGCTGGGCCTGGATGGCGGCCTTGTCGATGACAGACCAGACCTCGCGTATTCGCCCGTCCTGGATTTCATAAAAGACGTTCTCCGCGAAGGTGACTCGCCTGCCGTTCACCGCTAGGCCGAACAGCATGCCCTTGGGCCTGCAGTCGAAATGCAGGCGGGCCGCCACGCGCGGCGGCTCTGAAACCAGAAGCTCGATGTTGAAACGCAGATCGGGAATGGCCAGAAAATCGCCTTCCAGCATCCGGCGATAGCCCGAAAGCCCCACCGTCTCGCCATTATACTGCACCTCCTCGCCGACGAACCGGCCGAGATTGTCCCAATCCTGTTCGTTGAGGCAGGCAATGTAGTCCTTGTAAAGATTGGCAAGGTCGTCATGGCTCATGGCATTCTCCCCGTCCTCAACTGCTTCACGGCGCAAATTAGAGCATATGCAAGCCGCGAAAACCGTAGCCGCGCCCGTGATTTTCCGGCTATCAATCCATGGCTAGTCCTGATGGGGCCCAGGCACTTGGACTCGCATTTGTTCGTCTCGCGGGCAGGGGGTATGGCGGGCATGGATTTTCGGCCGTTCACCGTTCATTTCATGTTCAGCACAAATGCGTTAGTACCGTGATCATGAAAACGCTCCGCTTCCTTACTCGCGCCGCGGCGCTGGCGCTTGCCGCAGCCGGGCTTTTTGCGTCGCAGGCGACGGCGATGCCGCTCGTCGAGCCATCGGTCGACCAGCCGGTCGTACTTGCTGCCAGCGATTGCTATGCGATCGGCCAGCAGATCGCCGCGCAGAACGGCGGCACGCTCGCCAAGGCCTCGCAGGCGACCCGCGGCGGGCAGCAGGTCTGCGTGATCGTGGTGCTGGTCCCCGGCAAGGAGGGCCAGCGGCCGCGCCGTACCGAGATCGTGGTGCCGCTGGACTGACGCCCAATTCCCTTTAACAGGCTTAAGTTTCCTGGCCGGCGGAATCGGCCTATACCTCCACCCTTCAACAGGCTACGAACCATGCGCGTGCTCGTCGTCGAGGATGACAAGGATCTCAACCGGCAGCTTACGGATGCGCTGGTCGATGCCGGCTATGTGGTGGACCGCGCCTATGACGGCGAAGAGGGGCATTTCCTCGGCGACACCGAGCCTTACGACGCCGTCGTCCTCGACATCGGCCTGCCGCAGATGGACGGCATCAGCGTCGTCGAGCGCTGGCGCCGCGGCGGTCGCAAGATGCCTGTGCTGATCCTGACCGCGCGCGACCGCTGGAGCGACAAGGTTGCCGGCATCGATGCCGGTGCCGACGACTACGTCACCAAGCCTTTTCACATCGAGGAGGTGCTGGCCCGGGTGAGGGCGCTGATCCGCCGCGCCGCCGGCCATGCCTCTTCTGAGCTCACCTGCGGGCCGCTGCGGCTCGACACCAAGGCCTCCAAGGCCGACGTCAACGGCGTGCCGCTGAAGCTCACTTCCCACGAGTTCCGGCTGCTTGCCTATCTGATGCATCATATGGGCGAGGTGGTATCGCGCACCGAATTGGTCGAGCATCTCTATGACCAGGACTTCGACCGCGACTCCAACACCATCGAGGTGTTTGTCGGACGGCTTCGCAAGAAGATGGGCATCGATATGATCGAAACCGTGCGAGGCATGGGCTATCGCATGCGAGAGCCGGAGGCGTGACGCGGAACCGCTGAAGCCGACGATGAGAACGTGGCTTTCAAAGCTGCGGCTCTGGCCGCGCTCGCTGACCTTCCGCGTCATCGCCTTTTCCACGATTTGGGCGATCCTGACGCTCGTCGTCATCTTCACCCTCATAACCACGCTCTACCGCCAGGCCAGCGAGCGCGGCTTCGACAGTCTGCTTTCGGCGCATCTGTTCAACCTGATCGGCTCAGTCGGCATTTCCGACAATGGCGCGCTCATCGGCTCGCCCGACCTTGGCGATCTGCGCTTCTCGGAGCCGAATTCCGGCTGGTACTGGTCGGTCGAGCCGACCTCCGAAGACGTTCACGGCGAACTCCATTCCTCCTCGATGACCTCCTCGATCCTGTCGCCGAGCGTCGCCGAGGTGCCGTTCAACGCGAACTTCCAGCGCAGCTATTCGACCGAGGGCATCAAGGGCGAGGAGTTGGAGGTTTTCGAGAGCGAGTTCGTGCTCGATGCCAAGAACCGCGCCGCGCGCTTCCGGGTGATGGGCAATCACAGCGAGCTCGAGCAGGAGATCGCGAGCTTCCAGCGCCGGCTGCTCACCTATCTGTCGCTATTCGGCGTCGGCATGATCGCCATCAACGCCATCGCCATCCTTTTCGGCTTGCAGCCTTTGCGCCGCGTGCGCAATGCTTTGGCGATGGTGCGCGAGGGCACCGCGCAGCGGCTCGACGGGCGCTTTCCGGCCGAGATCGAGCCTCTCGCCAGCGAGACCAATGCGCTGATCGAGAACAACAGGCGCATCGTCGAGCGTTCGCGCACCCAGGTCGGCAACCTCGCCCATTCCCTGAAGACGCCGCTTGCCGTGCTGATCAACGAGGGCCGCGCGCTCGGCGGCGCCAAGGGCGAGCTCATCGCCGAGCAGGCTGCCTCGATGCAAAAGCAGGTCGACCATTATCTGCAACGCGCCCGCGTCGCCGCCCAGCGCGACAGCGTCGTCTTCCGCACGCCGGTGGCGCCGCTGGTCGAGCGCATGGTGCGCGTGCTGCGCAAGCTCAACCCGCAGACACAGCTTTCGCTGTCGCCGCCGGCCGCCGGGATCGTCTTTGCCGGCGAGCGCGAGGATCTTGAGGAATTGCTCGGCAATCTCCTCGACAATGCCATGAAATGGGCGAAAAGCGCCGTTGCCGTCTCGGTCGCCACCGTTGCGGGAAGCCCCAACCTGTTTGAAATTGTCATAGAGGACGACGGCCCCGGCATTCCCGAGGACAGCGCGCGGGAAGTGTTGAAACGCGGCAAGAGACTCGACGAGACGAAGCCGGGAACGGGGCTTGGATTGGCCATTGTCGCCGACCTCGTCAACGAGTATGGAGGCGCCCTGGCGCTGGAACGGTCCAGCATGGGCGGCTTGAGGGCGGTGGTAAGATTGCGGAGCCTTCAATAATGTTTTTATCGATTTCCGTGCGGCCGCTTGCGGCCAAATTTCCGACAAATATCAATACTATGGGCTCGCTATCCTTCCCGCTGGCGCGGTTCCCGATCCATCTCGCTTCAGAAGTGCTTTTCGCCCAAGAAGCCCATCCCGCTCAAGAGAACCGGTTGCTGGCATGAAGATTCGCGTTGCGCTCGTTTCCGCCCTGATGGCCGTGTCGGGCTGCACCACGCTGGGCAGGACCGGCCCGACCTCTCCGGTCACACCCGTCGCCACGCCGCCGGCCGCCGGTAAGGTGGGAGCCGGCATCGTCGCGGCCATGAATGGCGGGCTCATCGGCGGCTCGATCGGTTCGGGTCTGAGCGATGCTGAAAAGCGCAAAGGCCTCGAGGCCGAGTACAAGGCGCTGGAATACAACGCCAGCGGCCAGAAGGTGACGTGGAAGGGCGACAGCTCGACCCATTATGGCGAGGTCGTTGCCGCCCAGCCCTACCGGGTCGGCTCGCAGGACTGCCGCCAATACACCCACACCGTTTACACGAGCGGTTCGGGCGTCACGGCGCGCGGCACCGCCTGCCGCAATGCCGACGGCAGCTGGACGCCGCTGACCTGAATTAGCAACGATCGGTGCAATTTGACATTGATCAAGGACGGCCGGCGCGTCTGCCGCCAAAGCGTCGCAGGGCGTCCGTGTTGGCAGGGCAGGGCTCTGCCTTTATTGGAATAGCCATGCTGTTCTGGGTCATAGCTGCAATCCTTACGCTGGGCGCCAGCCTGGCGGTGCTTTTGCCACTGGCCGGCGGCACGAAAGCCGCATCGACCGCCGGCGATCACGATTTCGAAGTCTATCGCGATCAGCTTTCGGAACTCGACCGCGACATGGCGCGCGGTCTCATCCAGCCGGGTGAGGCGGAGGAAGCGCGCGCCGAGATCGGCCGCCGCATTCTGCGTCTCGGCTCGGACAGCCTGCCAAGCGCGCGAGCGCCGCGCCCTTCGCGCGCCGCAAGGCTGGTCGCCACCGCCGCCGTGCTGGCGGTGCCGCTGGTCAGCTGGGGGCTCTACGGCTCACTCGGCTCGCCGGATCTGCCCTCGCAGCCGCTGGCCGAGCGGCTGGCCAAGAACCCTGCCGAGTCCTCGGTCGACGAGTTGGTTGCCCGCGCCGAGGCGCATCTCGCCGCCAACCCTTCGGACGGCAAGGGCTGGGACGTGCTTGCGCCGGTTTATCTGCGCCTGCAGCGCTACGCCGACGCGGTGACCGCCTATCGCAACGCCATCCGCCTCGACGGCGACAGCGCCGTGCGCCAGGCCGGCCTTGGCGAGGCGATCGCCAACGCTGCCGGCGGGATCGTCACGGCCGAGGCTCAGGGCGCCTTCGACGCGGCCTTGAAGCTCGATCCCGCCAACGCCAAGGCCAATTTCTATCTGGCGATGGGCCTGGCCCAGGAAGGCAGGAAGGCGGAAGCCGCCGCCGCCTGGCAAAAGATGCTCGGTCAGCTTGCGCCCGATTCGCCCTGGCGCAGCGCCGTCCAGCAGGCGCTCGCCGAAACGGCCGAGCCGCCGGCGGCGGCAGGCAAGCCGGCGACCGGCCCGGATGCCGGGCAGGTCGAGGCGGCGCAGCGATGGCGCCGCAGGACCGGCAGGCAATGATCGAGACCATGGTCGCCAGCCTCGACGACCGGCTGAAACAAAATCCGCGCGACGAGGAAGGGTGGATGCGGCTCATTCGTTCCTATGTAGTGCTCGGCAAGGCCGACCGGGCGCGCGACGCGCTCGGCCGCGCGGTTGCCGTCTTCGGCGCCGACAGCGAGCAGGCCAAGAAATTCACCGCCTTTGCCGCCTCCCTCGGCGTGACGGCGACGGAGTAGGCCATGACGCGCAAGCAGAAGCGATTGTCGGTGATCCTCGCAGGGCTGGCCTTCCTCGGCGCTGCTGCCGGTCTTACCTTCTACGCGCTCGGCCAGAAGGCTTCGTATTTCTACATGCCCGCCGACCTCGCCGCCGCAACCGTCCAGCCCGGGCAGCGCATTCGCCTTGGCGGGCTCGTCGAAAAAGGCACCATCGTTCGCGGTCAGGGCGCGACCGTCGCCTTCTCGGTCACCGATGAGCAGAAATCGGTCAAGGTCACCTATACCGGCATCTTGCCCGACCTCTTCCGCGAGGAGCAGGGCGTCATCACCGAGGGCGCTTTCGGCCCGGACGGCGTCTTCGTCGCCGATAGCGTTTTAGCCAAGCACGACGAGCGCTATATGCCCAAGGAGGTCGCCGACGGCTTGAAAGCCAAGGGCGTCTGGCAGGAGAGCAAGAGCCAATAATGGTTGAGACCGGACATTTCGCGCTCGTCCTCGCCTTCGCGCTGTCGCTGGTGCAGATGCTGGTGCCATTGGTCGGCGCCCGCGCCGGCAACCAGCGGCTGATGGCGGTCGGCGGCCCGGTCGCGGTCACCGGCTTTGCGCTGACCGCGCTGTCCTTCACCGCTCTTGCCACCGCCTATGCCGGCTCCGATTTCTCGGTGGCGAGCGTCTGGGAAAACTCCCATTCGCTGCAGCCGATGATCTACAAGATCACCGGCACCTGGGGAAACCACGAAGGCTCGATGCTGCTCTGGGTGCTGATCCTGACCTTCTTCGGCGCGCTCGTCGCTGTCTTCGGTTCCAACTTGCCGGCGACGCTCAAAGCCAATGTTCTGGCCGTGCAGGGCATGATCGGCGCCGCCTTCTTCCTGTTTATCCTGGCGACGTCCAATCCCTTCATCCGGCTGAACCCGGCGCCGATCGAGGGCCGCGATCTCAACCCGATCCTGCAGGACCTCGGTCTCGCCATCCATCCGCCGCTGCTCTATCTCGGCTACGTCGGTTTCTCGATCTGCTTCTCCTTCTCGGTCGCAGCCCTGATCGAAGGCCGCATCGACGCCTCCTGGGCGCGCTGGGTGCGGCCCTGGACGCTGGTCGCCTGGATGTTTTTGACCGGCGGCATCGCCATGGGCTCCTACTGGGCCTATTACGAGCTTGGCTGGGGCGGCTTCTGGTTCTGGGACCCGGTCGAGAACGCCTCCTTCATGCCCTGGCTGGCCGGCACGGCGCTCCTCCATTCGGCAATCGTCATGGAAAAGCGCTCGGCGCTGAAGATCTGGACGCTGCTGCTTGCCATTCTCACCTTCTCGCTGTCGCTGCTCGGCACCTTTCTTGTCCGCTCTGGCGTGCTGACTTCCGTGCATGCCTTCGCCACCGATCCGGCGCGTGGCGTCTTTATCCTCTGCATCCTGACGCTGTTCATCGGCGGCTCGTTGGCGCTGTTTGCGCTGCGCGCTTCCACCCTGACCGCAGGTGGCCTGTTCCAGCCGATCTCGCGCGAAGGCGCGCTCGTGCTCAACAATCTGTTCCTGACCACGGCGACCGCGACGGTGCTCGTCGGCACGCTATACCCGCTGGCGCTTGAGGCCATCACCGGCGGCAAGATCTCGGTCGGCGCGCCCTTCTTCGACCTGACCTTCGGCCCGCTGATGCTGCCGCTGCTCGCCATAGTGCCGTTCGGTCCGCTGCTTGCCTGGAAGCGCGGCGACGTCCTTGCCGCCTCGCAGCGCCTGATGGCGGCCTTCGGGCTGGCGATCGCCGCGATGCTGGTCACCGGCCTGTTCGTCGATGGCGCCTCGGTCTTCGCTGCGCTTGGCGTCGGCCTCGCCGTCTGGCTTGTTGCCGGCGCGCTGACCGACCTTGCCGTCAAGTCGGGCATAGGCTCGGTGGCGCCGGCCGTCATGCTGAGACGCTTTGCCGGCCTGCCGCGCTCGGTCTTCGGCACCGCGCTTGCCCATCTCGGCCTCGGGCTCACCTTGCTCGGCATCGTCGGCACGCTTTCGTTCGGCACCGAGAAGATTCTCACCATGCGCGCGGGCGAGACGGTGGAACTTTCCGGCCACACGCTGCGCTTCGAAGGACTGTTTCCTCAGAAAGGCCCAAACTTCACTGAGGAGCGCGGCCGCTTCCTGCTGATTGGCGCCGATGGCAACGCCGATGGCGAGATCACCTCGGCTAAACGCTTCTATCCGGTGCGGCAGACGGTAACGACCGAGTCCGGCATCAGGACGCTGGGTTTGAACCAGCTCTATCTGTCGCTCGGCGATGAGGGCAAGGACGGCTCGGTCGTCGTGCGCCTGTGGTGGAAGCCGTTGGTGACGCTGATCTGGGGCGGCGGACTGGTGATGATGGCGGGCGCCGCCATGTCGCTGCTCGACCGCCGCCTGCGCGTTGGCGCCCCCGCGAGGCGCCGCAAGCCGGCTGCCGCTGCCTTACCCGCGAGCCCGACATGAAAGCGAAGTTTTCGCTCGCCCCGCTGATCCTCCTGCTGGCGTTGGTCTTCGCCGGCGCGGCACAGGCGGTGAAGCCCGATGAGGTGCTGCCCGATCCGGCGCTGGAGGCTCGCGCACGCGCGCTTTCCGAAGGCCTGCGCTGCATGGTTTGCCAGAACCAGTCGATCGATGAATCCGACGCCGATCTGGCCCGCGACCTGCGCATCCTCGTGCGCCAGCGCCTCGTCGCCGGCGATACCGACCAGCAGGTGATGGATTACATCGTGTCGCGCTACGGCGAATTCGTTCTCTTGAAGCCGCGCTTCAGCCTGCGCAACGCGCTTTTGTGGGGCACCCCGGCGCTTCTGCTTCTGGCCGGCGGCATCTTCATCGTGCTCAGCACCCGTTCGCGCCGCCCGGCGCCGGACAGCACGCTCAGCGCCGAGGAACAGGCGGCGCTGGACAAGCTGCTGCGCGATTAAAGCGCCAACATTACAAAATTTTCATATATCGGAAATGGCGCCGTAATGTGCGCCTCACTAAGTCTCTTTTCCGAGGATGCTCTCCTGAGCGCATCCACTTCGAAAGAGGAAACGAGACCCATGAATATTGCCCCCGATTCATATTCAAGCACCCGCAAGCGCCTGATGGCGGCTGTCGCGTCCTTGGCCGTCATCGGTGCGGTCGGCGCAGGCGCGCTTGCCACCGGCACTGCGCCCGTGCTGGCCGATGCTGTGCGTGTCGAGGCTCCGCAGGTTCCGAGCTTCGCCGACGTCGTCGAGCGCGTCTCGCCGGCGGTGGTCAGCGTCAAGGTGAAGGCCAAGATCCAGCCGACGGCCGATGACGGCTCCGACGATCAGAACGGCTTCGACAACCTGCCCGACAATCCGCAGCTGCGTCGCTTCTTCAGGGAGTTCCGCGGCTTCGGCGATCAGGGCGGCCAGTTCGGCATGCCCCGCTTCAACCACCGCAACCACGGCAATGGCGAGCCGCGCCCCGTGGCTCAAGGTTCGGGCTTCTTCATTTCCGAGGACGGCTACCTCGTCACCAACAATCACGTGGTTTCGGAAGGCTCCGACTTCACCGTCGTCACCAATGACGGCAAGGAGCTCGACGCCAAGCTGATCGGCACCGATCCGCGCACCGACCTCGCCGTGCTGAAGGTCGATGGCGGCGGCAAGTTCACCTATGTCGACTTCGCCGACGACTCCAAGATCCGCATCGGCGACTGGGTCGTCGCGGTCGGTAACCCGTTCGGCCTCGGCGGCACCGTCACCGCAGGCATCGTTTCGGCCCGCGGCCGCGACATCGGCGCCGGCCCCTATGACGACTTCATCCAGATCGACGCCTCGGTCAACCGCGGCAATTCGGGCGGTCCGACCTTCAATCTCAACGGCCAGGTGATCGGCATCAACACCGCCATCTTCTCGCCGTCGGGCGGCAGTGTCGGCATCGCCTTCGACATTCCGGCCTCGACCGCCAAGCAGGTGGTCGAAGACCTGATGAAGAACGGCTCAGTCCAGCGCGGCTGGCTCGGCGTCGAGATCCAGCCGGTCACCTCCGACATTGCCGAGTCGCTCGGCCTGAAGTCGGACAAGGGCGCGCTGGTTTCGAGCGCGCAGGACGCTGGTCCCGGCAAGAAGGCCGGCATCGTCGCCGGCGATGTCATCACCCAGGTCGACGGCAAGGACGTCGCCTCGCCGAAGGAACTCGCCCGCATGATCGGCGCTTATGCGCCGGGCAAGTCGGTTGATGTCACTGTCTGGCGCAACGGCAAGAACGAGACGGTCAAGGTGGACCTCGGCACGTTGCCTTCGAGCGACAAGCAGGCCTCGAACGAAGGCAGCAACAAGCAGGCGGCTCCCGCCAAGGCCGATACGCTTGCCGATCTCGGCCTCACCGTCACCAAGTCGGAAAACGGCAAGGGCCTGGTGGTGACCGATGTCGATCCGGACAGCGATGCGGCCGACCGCGGCATTCAGCCCGGCGACGTCATCACCTCGATCAATTCGAACGAGGTGAACACTACCGACGACGTTTCCAAGGCCATGACCGATGCCTCCAAGTCGGGCCGCAAGGCCGTGCTGATGCAGATCACCCGCGACGATAGCAACCGCTTCGTCGCGCTGCCGGTCGGTAAGGGCTGATCTGATAGAGCGGTTCAATCGCTCCTCGAGAACGCAGAACCGCTCTAACTCTCTGTTTGACGCAATTCCGGACGGCAACCCGCTTCACGCCTTTCCTGGAATTGCTCAGCGACTTTTCCTTGCGGCGGTTTCAACACCCCCGAGCCGCCGCCGGGAAAACATGGGGCCGAGCACGTCAGTCAGTCACCGTGTTTCGCTCCTGCGGCAGCGGGTTTCCCATCACCCGCTGCCGCTTGCCAAGCACGGTGCCCGCAAGTGGGTACCGGTCTGGGATCACGACATGCGGCTGGCGAACGCAAAGGCGCTGAGTCATGGCTGCCCCTCAACCTTCCAGTGAAATCGCGTATAACGGCTCCATGAAGATTCTCGTCATGGAAGACGACCGCGAGGCTGCGGACTACCTGCAGAAAGCCTTCGCCGAGGCGGGCCACACCGCCCATGTCGCCGGGGACGGCGAGACCGGCTTCGCGCTTGCCGACGCCGGCGACTATGACGTGATGGTGGTCGACCGCATGATGCCGCGCCGCGACGGGCTGTCGGTGATCGCAGCGCTCCGCTCGCGCGGCAACACCACGCCGGTGCTGATCCTGTCGGCGCTGGGCGAGGTCGACGACCGCGTCACCGGGCTGCGCGCCGGCGGCGACGATTATCTCACCAAACCCTACGCTTTTTCCGAATTGCTTGCCCGCGTCGAGGTGTTGAACCGTCGCGCCGGCGCCCGGGAAACCGAGACCGTCTACCGCGTCGGCGATCTCGAGCTCGACCGTCTGTCGCATTCGGTCAAGCGCGCCGGCCGCGAGATCACGCTGCAGCCGCGCGAGTTCCGCCTGCTGGAATATCTGATGCGCCACGCCGGCCAGGTGGTGACGCGCACCATGCTGCTGGAAAATGTCTGGGACTATCATTTCGATCCGCAGACCAACGTCATCGACGTTCATGTCTCGCGCCTGCGCGGCAAGATCGAAAAGGGTTTCGACAAACCGATCCTGCACACCATCCGCGGCGCGGGCTACATGCTGAAAGGCGGCTAGAGCATGATCCCAAACCGAAAGTCAGGGAACGTTTCGGAAAAGATGCTGCAACAAGGGGTTACCGTGCAGCCAATCGTCATCCTGATCTAGACGCACATGGCTCTTTCCCTGCCGGCCATCATGAAGACGACGGCGGCCCGGCTCTCGGCGCTTTACCTTCTGCTTTTCGCTCTCTGCGCCGTGCTGCTCGTCTTTTACATGACGTCGCTCTCGGCGCGCATGCTGACGGCGCAGACCCAGGACACGATCAATGACGAGATCCTCGGCTTGGCTCGCGCATACAAAAATGGCGGCCTGCCGTTGCTGGTGCGCGTGGTTGAAGCCCGCTCGCGCCAGCCTGGCGCCAACCTCTATCTGATCGCCGACGCCAACGGCCAGATCCTGACCGGCAATGTGCAGAGCCTGGAGCCGGGAATCATCGAAACCGAGGGCTGGACGACGGAGCCCTTTTCGTACCATCGCTTCGGTGAGGGCGAACTCGACCGGTTGCGTGGTGGTGGCACCGATCAGAGCGCGCCGTCCCCGGGCGACAGCAGCGCTCGGTCGGAAGGCGAAGAAGGCCATAACGCTATCGCGCTGGTGCTGCGACTGCCCAATCAGATGATCTTGCTGGTCGGGCGCGATCTTGGCGAGCCCGAGCGCTTCCGCGCCGTCATCCGCCGCGCGCTGATGCTTGCGCTGGGCATGATGGGGCTCGGCGGCCTCTTGATCTGGTTCTTCGTCGGGCGCGCCGCGCTGAAGCGCATCGACAGCGTCTCCGACGCAAGCCGCCGCATCATGGGCGGCGATCTCAGCGGACGGCTGCCGGTGACCGGCGCCGGTGACGAATTCGACCGCCTGTCCGGAAACCTCAACGCGATGCTTGCCCGTATCGCCATGCTGAACGAGGGGCTGAAGCAGGTCTCCGACAACATCGCTCACGATCTGAAGACGCCACTGACCAGGCTGCGCAACCGCGCCGAAGCCACCCTTGCCGGCAAGCGCAAGACGACGGACTACCGTCAGGCGCTGGAGGGAACGATCGCCGAGTCCGACCAGCTCATCAAGACCTTCAACGCCATCCTGATGATCTCGCGGCTGGAGGCCGGCTATTCCTCCGAGACAACCGGCCCGGTCGACCTCGCCGCTACGGTGAGCGATGTCGTCGAGCTCTACGAGCCGGTGGCGGAAGAGGCGGGCGTCGTGCTGGAAACCGCGGTGCCGGAAGCGGTGACCATCAACGGCAATCGCGAGCTGATCGGCCAGGCACTGTCGAACATCGTCGACAACGCCATCAAATACTCGACCGGCGCCGCCGAGAGCCCGAAAGTGCGCGTCACGCTGGAGCGCATCGGCGGCGAGGTCAAGCTCGCCGTTTCCGACAATGGCCTTGGCATTCCCGACGATGCCGACCGCGCCAGGGTCACCGAGCGTTTCGTGCGGCTGGAGAAGAGCCGTTCGCAGCCGGGCTCGGGTCTGGGCCTTAGCCTCGCCAAGGCGATCATGACTTTCCATAACGGCAGGCTTGATCTTCTGCCCGCCAATCCCGGATTGTCCGTAGTCATGAGTTTCCCGGCCCGGGAGACGCATTGATGGCGGCCAGGATGGCAAAAAAGAAGATCGATACGGAATGGCAACTCCAACCGACGCTGGCGCTTCGCCCGCTCGGCGGCGACCATGCCCGGAGGGAATTGTCCGAGATCGCTGACGCGGCCGAGCAAGACGGCCTTCCGCGTCTGGCCGCGTTCCTCGCCGGCCAGGGAGCACTGCAGGAATTGCTCGCCGCCATCTTCGACCTGTCGCCGTTCCTGCGTGATACGGCCCGCCGCCGGCCGGCCATTCTCGACACGCTGTTCGACCAGACGATCGAAGCGCGTCTCAACGAGATCGGCGAGGCGGTCGATCGCGCTGCGCGGGCCGACAATGTTTCGGAATCGAGCCTGATGATGGAACTCAGGCAGTTCAAGGTCGAAGCGCATTTCCTGATCGCGCTGGCCGATCTGTCCGGCGAAGCCGAAACCGCGCTGACGGTGCGCCGTCTGAGCGACCTGGCGGATGCTTGCACACGCGCCGCCGTCGATTTCCTGCTGCTCGACGCGCACGGGCAGGGCAAGCTCAAGCTGCCCCATCCGGAAGACCCGGCGCGCGGCTCGGGCTGGATTGTGCTCGGCATGGGCAAGCTCGGCGCGCATGAGCTGAATTTTTCCTCCGACATAGACCTCGTCGTCTTCTTCGATCCGGAGGCGCCGGCGGTGGTCGATCCGCTCGATGCGACGGAGCTGTTCTCGCGCCTCACCCGCCGTCTCGTGCGCATCCTGCAGGACCGCACGGAGCATGGCTATGTCTTCCGCACCGATCTGAGGCTGCGCCCCGATCCCGGCTCGACCCCGCTGGCGATCCCGGTCGAGGCGGCGCTTCGTTACTACGAGGCCCGCGGCCAGAACTGGGAGCGCGCCGCCATGATCAAGGCGCGGCCAGTGGCCGGAGACCTTGCCGCGGGCTCGGCCTTCCTCAAGGAATTGCAGCCCTATGTTTGGCGGAAATACATGGATTACGCCGCGATCGCCGACGTCCATTCGATCAAGCGCCAGATCCATGCCCACAAGGGTCACGGCGAGATCGCGGTGAAAGGCCACAACGTCAAGCTCGGCCGCGGCGGCATCCGCGAGATCGAGTTCTTCGTCCAGACGCAGCAGCTGATTGCCGGCGGCCGCTTCCCGGAGCTGCGCGGCCGCGAGACGGTGCCAATGCTGGACGCGCTCGCCGCGCGCGGCTGGATCACCGCCGATGCGCGCGATGCGCTCACCCGGCAATACTGGTTTCTGCGCCGTGTCGAGCATGCCGTCCAGATGGTGGCCGACGAGCAGACGCACGTCCTGCCCGAAGAGGACGAGGAACTGGAGCGTGTCGCGCTGATGCTCGGCTTCACCGGCGAGGCGGAATTCGCGGAAGCTTTCCGCGCCTCGCTGCAGCAGGTCGAACGCCATTATGCGGCGCTGTTCGAGACGGCACCCGAACTGTCGGCCGGCGTCGGCAATCTGGTCTTCACCGGTGATGTCGACGATCCCGACACGCTGCAGACCTTGCATCGCCTGGGCTTTCAGCGGCCGAGCGACATCTGCCGTGTCATTCGCGGCTGGCATTTCGGCCGATACCGCGTCACCCAGTCGGCGGAGGCGCGCGAGCGGCTGACGGAACTGACGCCGGCGCTGCTGAAAGCCTTCGGCCAGACGCGCCGCGCCGACGAGGCGCTGATCCGCTTCGACGAGTTTCTCGCGGGGCTGCCGGCAGGCATCCAGCTCTTCTCGCTTTTGCAGTCCAATCCGGCACTGCTCAAGCTGATGGCGACGATCATGGGCGCCGCCCCGCGGCTCGCCGCCATCATCACGCGCCGTCCGCATGTGTTCGACGGTCTGCTCGATCCGGCGTTGCTCGCGGAACTGCCCGACCGTGCCTATCTCTCCGCGCGGCTTGCGGCTTTCATCGAGGGAGACCGCGCCTATGAGGATGTGCTTGACCGGCTGCGCATCTTCGCGTCCGAGCAGAAATTCCTGATCGGCGTGCGGCTGCTTGCAGGCTCCATCGATCCCGCGCGCGCCGGTCGCGCCTTCTCGGACCTGGCCGACCTCACGATTGAAGCGGCGCTCAACGCGGTCATCGCCGAGTTCGCGTTGCGCCATGGCAGGATTGCCGGGGGCAGGGTCGCGCTGCTTGGCATGGGCAAGCTGGGCAGCCGCGAGCTCACTGCCGGCTCGGATGTCGATCTGATCCTGCTTTATGACCACGATTCGGATGCGGAAGACTCCGATGGCGAGAAGCCGCTGGCGCCCTCACACTACTACACCCGCATGACGCAGCGGCTGATCGCCGCCGTCTCGGCGCCGACGGCCGAAGGCGTCCTGTATGAGCTCGACCTCCGCTTGCGCCCCTCCGGCAACAAGGGGCCAGTCGCCACCCATATCGACGCCTATAAGAAATATCAGCGGCAGGATGCCTGGACCTGGGAGCATATGGCGCTGGCACGAGCACGCGCCATCGGCGGTGACGCAGCGCTTTGCGCCGAGGTCGAGGACGAGGTTGCGGCGGTTCTCGCCCAGCCGCGCGACGGCGCCAAGGTGAAGGCGGATGCCTCCGAGATGCGGGCGCTGATCTACACGGAAAAGCCGCCGCGCGATCTCTGGGACATCAAGCTGATCCCCGGCGGCCTGATCGACCTTGAATTCATCGCCCAGGTCGCGGTCATCACCGGCGCGGTCGAGGCTGGTAGGCGGGCAACCGCGACGGCGGAAGTGCTGGCGCGACTGGCCCCCGGTTACGCGGCGCCTGATGTTCGGCAGGAGCTTTGCGAGGCCTGGAGGCTCTATCTCGCGCTGACCCAGATGATCAGGCTCTGCCTTACCGGCGAGTTCCAGCGCGACGATGTTCCGCCGGGGCTTTCTGATCTGCTTCTGGCGGCCACCGACCTGCCGGATTTCGGTGTGCTCGAAGCGCATCTCAAGGAGACGTCGCGGAAGGTTCGGAAGGATTTCGACCTTCTGCTTCGCGCGGGAGCGTCGATCTCGCGAGGTTAATCCACGCGTCATTTCCTGGCGCCGGCGTTTCGAATTTCAGCGCGCCAACTAAGCCGCCACCTTGACCATGGGCGGCGCCTTCTTCAGCGGGATGCGGACCGACACGATCGTGCCGACGCCTTCGGTGGAGCGAATCTTCAGCGCGCCGCCCTGCAGTTCGGCGAGCGAACGCGAGATGGCGAGGCCCAGGCCGGAACCGGTGTGGTTCTTGGAGAACTGGTTTTGCACCTGCTCGAACGGCCGCCCGAGCTTGCTCAGCGCCTGCTTCGGGATACCGCAGCCATTGTCCTCGATGGTGAGCACCAGCGCGCCTGAGGCGCTGCGCGCCCTGACCGTGATCTTGCCGCCCTGTCCGGTGAACTTCACCGCGTTGGAGAGCAGATTGATTGCGATCTGCTTGATCGCGCGGCGGTCGGCGTAGAGCCGCATCGCATCGGCGATGCGCGTCTCTACCGTGATCGACTTCTCCGCCGCCTGCAGCGAGATGACGCGAACCGTTTCCCTGATCAGCGGGCAGAGGTCGATTTCCTCGCGGTCAAGCGAGAACTGGCCGGCCTCGATCTTCGACATGTCGAGAATGTCGTTGATGACGCCGAGCAGGTATTTGCCGCTGCCGTTGATGTCGCTGGCATATTCCTCGTAGCGCTCGGAACCGAGCGGTCCGAACAGGCCTTGCTGCATCAGCTCGGAGAAGCCGATTATGGCGTTGAGCGGTGTGCGCAGTTCATGCGACATATTGGCGAGGAATTCGGACTTCGCCCGGTTGGCGGCCTCGGCGCGCTCGGTTTCCTTCATGTATTTGCGATTGAGCTCGACAAGCTCCTTGGCGCGTTCCTCCTCGGCCCGGCGGGCGAGGCTAAGATCGTGGATGGTCGCCATCAGGCGGCGCTCGCTGTCGACCAGCTTTTCCTGATGCAGCTTGATCTGGGTGATGTCGGAGCCGACCGAGACGATGCCGCCGTCTCTGGTCCTGAGCTCGTTGACCTGCAGCCAGCGTCCGTCGGCGAGCTGGCGCTCCAGCGTCACACCGCCATGCGGCCCGTTGGCGTTGGCCAGCCTGCGCTCCGAGGCGAAGGCGAGCATGCGCTCCTCCAGCATGTCGCGGGTTGCGCCCGGCATCACGTCGCGGTCCGAGAGCCCGTTGTCCTGCTGGAATTTGGAGTTGCACATGATCAGCCGTTCGGCGGCATCCCATAGCACGAAGGATTCGTTGATGTTTTCGATCGCCGTGCGCAGCCGCATGTCCGCCGCTTCCGAGCGCAGCGCGAGATGCCGCTGCTCGGTGACGTCGACGGCGATGCCGATCAGCTGGATCTCGGGCGCTTCCGGGTCGATCACCTGGGCGCGGGCGCGCATCCACACCCACTGCCCGTCGGCGTGGCGCATGCGGAACACCTGGTCGATATGGTCGATCTCGCGCTCGACGATGCGGTTGGCGAGCTCGAAGAGGTCGCCGTCGTCGGGATGGATGATCTCGTCGACCTCGCCGAAGGACAGCATCGTATCGCAAGGCTCGTAGCCCAGCATGTCGTACATCGAGCGCGACCAGTACATCTTGCCGCGCACCATGTCCCAGTCCCACAACCCGCAGCGGCCGCGCACCAGCGCCATGTCGATGCGCTGATGCGCTTCGAGATAGATGCGGTCGGCCGCCTGGGCGCGCGCCGCCTGGCCGAAATAGGCGTAAAGGATGACGATCAGCACGCCGGCCGTCAGCACGAACAACGTGACGTTGAGCGACACCGTCTTGCGCCAGCTGTCGAACACCGCCTCCTTGGGCACCAGCACCGCCGCGGCGTTGTTGCGGTCGCCGGTGAGGCTGACGGCGGCGAACCAGTCCTTGCCGCCGATGCTGACATCCATAACGCCGGCGCGGTCGCCGAACATGAACAGCGGCTGACCGCCGAGCACCAGGCTGTCCAGCGAGCGTCCCTGCCAGCCGGTCGACAATGGCGATACCGCGACGATCTTGAAAGCGCCGTCGGTGATGGCCAGCACGTGGCTGCGGCCCATGGCGCCCTGGCGGCTGGTCTTCTCCAGAAGGTCCGTCGCATTCACGCCGGCTGCGTTCGGGTCGGCCGCAATCGCCTGTGCCATCTGGCCGGCGGCTAACGCCAGCACCGACTTGGCGTCGCGTTCGACCTCGTCGCGGTCGTTCACCAGCGACAGGAAGCGCAGTGCGGCGATGACAATCAGGAAGATGATGATCAGTGCGGGGATGGAGCGGCGCAGCAGCGGTTCCGCCGCCAGCAGCCGCTGGTAGGCGGGTTCGGCGATCAGACGCGCATTGCCGGCAGGCCCGCCGCTCCTTGCCTCGCGACGCGCAAAAGCTCTCCCTCCGGGCGCGCCCCACGCGTCCGTCTTCGCCATAAATGGCACTCCCCGATTTGCCGCATACTTGACGATCCGGCTACGCCGCACGTCCGAATCGTCAATAAGGAATCAAAGGTGATTCGCCTTGTCCAGAGGCGCGGCCAAAAAAGATTAAAAGTTGATTGAAATTCGTCGAAACTGCTGATCTCCCCCACCAGGGGGGAAGAGTGCTAATCACACCAGCGTCCGCTCCACGATGTCGCGCAGGTCGGCCGACAGGTTGTCGGCGTTCGCGATCTGCAGCAGTGCCTGCCTTGCCTTGTTCTGCCGGACCGGTTCCAGCGAGCGCCAGGACCTGAGCGCCGTCGCCAGCCGTGCTGCCACTTGCGGGTTGCGCTTCTCGACCTCCAGCACGGTCTCGGCGAAGAAGCGGTAGCCCTGACCGTCGGCGAGATGGAAGCCGGTCTGGTTGGCGCTGGAGAAGGTGCCGATCAGCGAGCGCACCCGGTTCGGATTTGCGATCGAGAAGGCAGGGTGCTGCATCAGCGCGCGCACGTTTTCGACGGTCAGCGGTCCCGGCACTCCGGCCTGGATCTGGAACCATTTGTCGAGCACCAGCGCATCGCCGCGGTATCTCATCTCGAAGGCCGACAGTGCCTCCTCCGCTTGCGCGGAGCCGGCATGACGGTGTGCCAGCACGGTCAGCGCCGCGGCGCGGTCGGTCATGTTGGTGGCGGCGTTGAAATGCCGCGCGGCAAGCGCCGTGCCTTCGGGCAGGAGCGACAGGTAATCGAGCAGGATGTTGCGCAGCGCGCGGCGCCCAGCGCTTGCCGAGTCGGGCGTGAACGGACCGTTGTCGGCCAGGCTGGCGTAAAGGGCCGAGAAGATCTCGCGGTTCGCCATGGCAATCGTCCGCGCCAGCGCCTCGCGGGCGGCGAAAATGGCGTCGGGATCGATGCCCTGGCCGATGTCGCGCGCAATATCGGCCTCGCCGGGCAGCGACAGAGCCAGCGCCCGGTAGGCCGGCTCCAGCGTCTCGTCGCGGGCAATGCTTCCGGCAAGCTCGGCGAGCTTTGCGTCGAAGGCCGACTCTTTGCCGCCCAGCAGCTGGCGGAACGCTGCTATGAGCGCGTCGGTGAGCAGCGTGTTGAAGGCCTGCCAGCGCGAGAAAGGATCGCTGTCATGGCTGGCCAGGAAGAACTGGTCGTCGGCCTTCTGCTGCACCGAGAGCGTGATTGGCGCCGAGAAGTCGCGGTTGAGCGACACCGAAGGCCGCTCCGAAACCCCCGAGAAGCGCACCGTGTGCCGCCGCTTTCGGACATGGATGATGCCGTCCTCGACGGTGGCGCCATCGACGGCTGTCCAGGCGACAGGCTTGCCGCCGGCGCCGACTAGGCCGAAGGCTAGGGGAATATGCATCAGTCGCTTGCGGCTTTCAGACGGCGTTGGCGGCACCGACTGCTCGATCTCCAGCGTCAATGCCTTGGCCGCCGCATTGTAGGAGGAACTCACCGTCAGGTTCGGCGTGCCGGCCTGATGGTACCAGAGAGCGAACTGCGTGAGGTCTCGGCCAGAAACGTCCTCGAACACTTTGAGGAAGTCCTCGATCGTCGCCGCTTCGCCGTCATGCCGCTCGAAATAGAGGTCCATGCCGGCGCGGAAGGTCTCCGCGCCGAGGATGGTGCGGATCATGCGCACCACTTCCGAGCCCTTCTCGTAGACTGTTGCAGTGTAGAAGTTGTTGATCTCGCGGTAGCGGCGCGGCCTGACCGGATGCGCCAATGGCCCCTGGTCCTCGGGGAACTGATGCGCGCGCAGCGTGCGCACCTCGGCGATGCGCTTTACCGCGCGCGAGCGCTGGTCGGCCGAGAATTCGTGGTCGCGGTAAACCGTCAGCCCTTCCTTCAGGCAGAGCTGGAACCAGTCGCGGCAAGTGATTCTGTTGCCGGTCCAATTGTGGAAATATTCATGCGCGATGATCGCCTCGATGTTGGCGAAATCGGCATCGGTCGCCGTCTCCTCGTCGGCCAGCACATATTTGTCGTTGAAGATGTTGAGGCCCTTGTTCTCCATGGCGCCCATGTTGAAGTCTGACACGGCGACGATGTTGAAGACGTCGAGGTCGTATTCGCGGCCGAAGACCTCCTCGTCCCATTTCATCGAGCGCTTCAGCGCATCCATCGCGTAGCCGGCGAGCCGCTCCTTGCCGGGCTCGACATAGATGCCGAGCTCGACCTTGCGGCCGGATAGGGTGGTGAAGCTTCCCGCGACCTTGCCGAGCGCGCCAGCCACCAGCGCAAAGAGATAGGAAGGCTTCGGGAAGGGGTCGTGCCAGACGGCATAGTGCCGGCCATCCGCGAGCGCCCCGCTTTCTACGGGGTTGCCATTGGACAGCAGCAGCGGCGCCTCGGCGTGCGGCGCCTCGATGCGCACGGTGTAGACCGAGAGGACGTCTGGACGGTCGAGGAAATAGGTAATGCGGCGAAACCCCTCCGCTTCGCATTGGGTGCAATAGACATTGTTGGAGCGATAAAGGCCCATCAGCGACTCGTTGCTGGACGGCGCGATCTCGGTCTCGAGACGAAGCTCGAAGCGCCGTGCCGCCGGCGGCGTCGGAATGGTCAGTTGGTCGGGCGTAGCCTGATAGTCGGCTTCCGGGAGAACCTGCCCGTCGATGGCAACGCCGAGCAGCTTCAGCCCGTCGCCGTCGAGCACCAGCGGCGCGGAAGCGGCGACCCCCTGGCGTCGCTCGACGGTGAGCACGGCAGTGACGCGGGTGGCATCCGGAGACAGACGGAAATCGAGGCTGGTCCGCGGAATGAGATAGTCGCTGGGGCGGTAGTCTTCGAGCTTGAAGACATGGCCGGTATCTGTGCGCATTCCGTCGTTTTTCCTATCAATTCGGGTGGGCAGCAGGCTTTGCTGGTGGGGGAATTCTAAAGTCCGCGCTCTTTACACCAAACGGTCACTCGACAAAACTGCGCCAAGGTCTATTTCTGGGCTTCGTTTTCCGACCATCGTCACGAGGCAAGATGACCGTCGATCATGCCGTCGGCCACAATATGCTGCGCGGCATTGCGCTGAAGATCGTCTCCGTGGCGGTCTTTGTCGGCATGCAGACCTGTATCAAGGCGGCCGGCGCCGTGCCCGCCGGACAGATCGTCTTCTTCCGCTCCTTCTTCGCCATCTTGCCGATCATCGCCTTTCTGGCCTTCAAGGGACAGCTCGCCACCGCATTCACCACGAAACGGCCGTTCAACCACATCGCGCGCGGCGTCGTCGGCGTCGGCGCCATGGGGCTCGGCTTCTTCGCGCTGACCAGGTTGCCACTTCCCGAAGCGATCACGCTGAATTATGCCCAGCCGCTGCTGGTCGTGGTGTTCTCTTCGATCTTCCTGGGCGAGACGATCCGCGTCTATCGCTGGAGCGCGGTCGCCTTCGGCCTCGTCGGCCTGTTGATCGTTTCCTGGCCGGAACTGACGCTGTTGAATTCCGACGAGGCGCTCGACGACCAGGAGGTGCTTGGCGTCATGGCGGCGCTGATCGCCGCGGCGATCTCGGCCGTCGCCATGCTTCTGGTACGCAATCTCGTGCAGACCGAGAAGACGGCGACCATCGTGCTGTGGTTTTCCTCGACGGCGAGCGTGCTGGCGCTGCTCACCCTGCCTTTCGGCTGGCAGATGCTGACGCCGATGCAAGCCGCGCTGCTTGTCATGGCCGGCTTCTGCGGCGGGCTCGGTCAGATCCTGATGACGGCCGCCTACCGCCACGCCGAGGCTTCGGTCGTGGCGCCTTTCGAATATAGCTCGATGATTCTCGGCGTCGTCATCGGCTATCTTGTGTTCGGCGATGTGACGTCGCTCAACACGCTGATCGGCGGCGTGATTGTGGTTGCCGCCGGCATCTTCATCATCTGGCGCGAAAGGCAACTTGGCCTCGAGCGCACGCGCACCCGAAGGGCGACGCCGCCGCAGGGGTAAGCCTACGAAGCGGCCGTCCGCTCCTTCGCCAGCCGCACCAGCACGGTCCGCGTCTGGTCGTCGGCGGGGAAGAAGGATTCGATCGCCAGCTCCGACAGCGTCACGTCGAGCGGCGTACCGAAGACGGTGATCGTGCTGATGAAGGACAGCACCTGATCGCCATGCGCGAGCCTGAGCGGATGGACGATGCCGCTTGGCTCGACCGGCGCCGGCCGGCTGCTCCTCAGCCCGGACGGATAGCCGCGCAATTCCTTCTCCAACTCGATCAGCATGGAGTCGCCGGTGGCGTCGTTCTGGTGCTTGAGGCGCTCGAGCAGATGCGCGCGCCATTCCGCGAGGTTGACGATGCGCGGCGCGACGCCACCGGGATGCAGGCTGAGCCTCAGCACATTGACCGGCGGCTTGAGCAGCCACGGCTCCGAGACGTCGGCCAGGAACGGGCCGATCGCCGCGTTGGCGCAAACGAGGTTCCAGTGCCGGTCGACCGCCAGCGCCGGGAAGGGCTCGTGGCCCTTGAGCACCGTCTCGACCGCAGCCATCGCCGGCGCCAGCGTCGTATCGGTCAGCGGCCTTTCGCTGAAGGTCGGCGCGAAGCCGGCCGCGAGCAAAAGCTGGTTGCGCTGGCGTAGAGGAATGGCAAGCTGCTCGGCCAGATGCAGCACCATCTCGCGCGAAGGCTGGGCGCGGCCGCTTTCGACGAAGGAGAGATGCCGCTGCGAGATATCGGCTTCCATGGCGAGGTCGAGCTGGCTCATGCGCCGGCGCGTGCGCCACTCGCGAATGAGGCTGCCGGCGGAGACGTCGGGTGTTGTCATGGGGGATGAGTAGGCCGGCGAGGGGAGTAATTCAATTACCTGAGAGGTTATCGCTCCCCTTCTCCCTTGTTGTGGGAGAAGGGGAGGTGCTTCACCCCGACGCCCTCAGTTTCGCCTTCACCTCGAGAAAATCGCGCCACGCCAGCTTCTTGTGTGCAGGCGTGCGAAGCAGATACGCCGGATGCAGCGTCGGCATCGCTGGAATGGCAATGCCCGACTGGGTGGTGTGGACGCGCCAATTGCCGCGCAGGCGCAGGATGCCCTCGGTCGTGTTGAGCAGCGTCTTGGCGGAAGGGCCGCCGAGATTGACCAGCACCTTCGGATTGACCAGCTCGATCTGCCTTTCGATGAACGGGCGGCAGATCTCGGTCTCGTGCGGCGTCGGCGTGCGGTTGCCCGGCGGGCGCCACGAGATGACGTTGGCAATATAGGCCGATGTCCGGTCGAGGCCGATCGCTGCCAGCATGCTGTCGAGCAGCCGTCCGGAGCGGCCGACGAAGGGCAGACCTTCGAGGTCCTCGTCGCGGCCCGGCGCCTCGCCGACGAGCATCAGGTCGGCATTCGGGTTGCCGTCGGCGAAGACCAGGTTCTTGGCGGTGAATTTGAGATTGCAGCCGTCGAACGCCGCCATCTGCTGACGCAGCTCGTCAAGCGTCGAGGCGCTCGCCGCCAGCTGCCGCGCGAGCTTGATCTGCCCCTCGTCGGGGACCGTGGCGGTGGTGAGCGTCGGGCGCCGCGGCGCATCGGGCACTTGGCTTGCGTCAAGTCCCGTCGATGCCGCCGGCCGTTCCGCCGCCCGGCCCGCCTCCAATCCGGGCTCCGATGCCGGCCGCTCCAGGGGCATGCTTTCACGCGCGGTGGCCGCCTGCGCAGGCGCGCGCTCGGCTTGCTTCGGCCTGGCCTCGGCGAAGCGGTTGACAGGCGTGTCTTCCAGCGCCTCGTCTACGCCGGCGCTGGCATAGAAGGCCAGCAGCTCTGCGATATCGATCGGGTTGTTGGGGGAGGCGGCAGTCATGGCGCCACCATCGTCCGCGCGGCAAAGATTTGCAACCGCTCGGAATTCGCCATTCAGCGCAATGTCTGTCAGCCCGTCGGTATGCGCGGATCCTGCACCAGGAAAAATGTCCAGCGCGGCGTGTAGTCGGTGATCAGGAACTCGAACGTCGCCGTCTTCAGCGGGTCGACCTTGCCGTTCTTGAACAAGAGCCGGTCATAGGGTTCGAACTGGCGGTCGAAATCGGCGAAGTTGCTCGAGACGATGTTGTCGGGACTCTTGTTGCGCTGGTCGAAGGAGAGACCGTCGCCGAACACGCTCGGCTGGTCGAGGATTTCCTGCAGCTCGAACTGGAACTCGACCCAGGGCAGGGAGCTGTTGTTGAGCACGTCGATGCGCATGTACATAACCCCATTGGCCACGTTGCCGGCCCTGCCGAAGGCTTCGATCGGCCTGATCGCGCGGATGGTCAGCGTCACTGGCGTCGCCGAATTCAGCTCCTCGGTGATGACCAGCGGGTCATCCTTGGTGCCGATTCCGGAAGCGCCGGTGATGCGGAAGCCGCCGAGCTCGTCGGAAAAGGAGTAGGCGCCGGCCGCCCAGACTTTCTGCGGATCGGCCTGGGCCGCGCCGAGCGAAAAGAGGAGCGGAAGAACCGCGCGGCAGAGCACGCCGGGCGTGAAGAGTAAGCGCTTCAATGAAAAGCCGGTTGGCTCGGGAGTGCGCATGGGGCCAAGTATTGCCGATAAGCAAGCCGTCGAACAATTAAAAACGTGCCGGACGGGCCTGGCCTTCCAACTGCATGGCCCTGGCCTATGCTTCGCCGTCGCCTGTCCGATGGCCGTTTCGTATGGAACACCGCGACTTTTTGTCGAAATCGGCTTTGTCACGTCAGCGCCGGTTTCGCGTCGCGAATTGATGCGCTATGCAGCGCGTGAGCCAGCAAAATGCGAGAATAGGGCAAGCCAGCGAGGGGCAGATGAGCGAAATCGAACGCGAGAGCATGGAATTCGACGTGGTCATCGTCGGCGCCGGTCCGGCCGGCCTTGCCGCGGCGATCCGTCTGAAGCAGCTCAACCCCGACCTTTCCGTCGTCGTGCTGGAAAAAGGCGGCGAGGTCGGCGCCCATATCTTGTCCGGCGCCGTCGTCGACCCGATCGGCATCGACCGCCTTTTGCCGGGCTGGCGCGAGGAGGAAGGGCACCCTTTCAAGACCCCTGTCACCGACGATCATTTCCTGGTGCTGGGCCCCGCCGGGTCCTTCCGCCTGCCCAACTTCCTGATGCCGCCGCTGATGAACAACCACGGCAACTACATCGTCTCGCTCGGCAATGTCTGCCGCTGGCTGGCGACCAAGGCCGAGGCGCTCGGCGTCGAGATTTATCCGGGCTTTGCCGCGGCGAACCTTGTCTACAACGAAGCCGGCGCCGTGGCCGGCGTGATCACTGGCGACATGGGCGTCGAGAAGGACGGCACGCATGGCCCGGCCTACGCCCCTGGCATGGCGCTGATGGGCAAATACGTGCTGATCGGCGAGGGCGCGCGCGGCTCTCTGGCCAAGCAGCTGATCGCCAGATACCAGCTTGCCGACGGCCGCGAGCCCGGCAAATTCGGCATCGGTCTCAAGGAACTCTGGCAGGTCAAGCCTGAGAACCACAAGCCGGGGCTGGTGCAGCACTCCTTCGGCTGGCCGCTCGACATGAAAACCGGCGGCGGCTCCTTCCTCTACCATCTCGAAGACAACCAGGTGGCGGTCGGCTTCGTCGTCCATCTGAACTATAAGAACCCCTGGCTCTCGCCCTTCGAGGAATTCCAGCGCTTCAAGACTCATCCGGCGATCAGAGGCACCTTCGAGGGCGCCAAGCGGATCGGCTATGGCGCGCGCGCCATTACCGAGGGCGGCTGGCAATCGGTGCCGAAGCTTTCATTCCCGGGCGGCGTGCTGATGGGCTGCGCGGCCGGCTTCGTCAACGTGCCCCGCATCAAGGGCTCGCACAATGCGGTGCTGTCCGGCATGCTGGCGGCCGAGCATGTCGCGGACGCCATTGCCGCCGGCCGGGCCAATGACGAGCTCGCCTCCTATGAAGACGCCTGGCGCGGCAGCGACATCGGCAGGGACCTGAAGAAGGTGCGCAACGTGAAGCCGCTGTGGTCGCGCTTCGGCACCATCGTCGGTGTCGGCATCGGTGGTCTCGATATGTGGCTGAACACGCTGTTCGGCTTCTCGCCCTTCGGCACGCTGAAGCACGGCAAGGCCGACTATGCGACGCTCGAGCCCGCCTCCAAGCACCAGAAAATCGCTTATCCGAAGGCGGATGGCGTCTTGACCTTCGACCGGCTCTCCTCGGTGTTTTTGTCCAACACCAACCATGAGGAAAATGAGCCCGTGCACCTCATCGTCGGCGACATGGCGCTGCAGCAGCGTTCCGAGCACGACGTGTTTGCCGGGCCATCGACCCGCTACTGCCCGGCCGGCGTCTATGAGTGGGTGGACAAGGACGGCAACGCCGCCGCCGATCCGTCCGCCAAGGATGTGCGCTTCGTCATCAACGCGCAGAACTGCGTCCACTGCAAGACTTGCGACATCAAGGACCCGAACCGGAACATCAATTGGGTACCCCCGCAAGGCGGAGAGGGGCCGGTCTACCAAGGCATGTGAGCCCCACGTCTGGCCGGGCCGGCTCGACAGCCGCCATCCTGCGGCTGGCGAGAGCCGGGTAACAGGCGGCACCTACGAGCAATACCGGTTGCGACGGCGCAACCTCAAGGCTGTTGAATCCGCTGCCTGCCTGTGTTCCCTTTCCCTAAGGATAGGGAGGAGACGGTTATGCGCATGGCGGTTCTGACATGCCTTGTCGCTCTCGGCGCGCTCTGCGCGCCGCAGGCTTCGGCCGGCACCAGGGTGCTGGTCCAGACGCGCACCTATGACATTGCCGGCAATTCGGGCGCGGCGCTCATCGAGGCGATGGGCAGCAAAGGTCCCAAGCACGGCTTCATGACGCATGCCATCGCCCAGACCGCCTATACGGCCGACTGGGAGCTTGGCGTTATCCAGGACAAGGGCTCGTGCCGGATACGGCAGGCAAACGGAACGCTCAGTCTCTTCTACACTTTCCCCCGCTTGGCGTCGCCAGCCACGCCTGCATTGAAGAAGCGCTGGAACCGGTTCTTCGCCGGCGTGCGCGCCCACGAGGGAACCCATGGCCGCATTGCCCGGGAAATGATGCGCGTCACCGATCGCTCGATCACCGGTCTTAGGGTCGCTAACGACCCCTATTGCTACAAGGCGCGCAGCGAGGCGCGCCGGCGCATCCAGGCCGTCTATGCCGAATACGAGGCCAGGCAAAATGCCTTCGATGCCCGCGAGCACCGCGAAGGCGGTCATGTCGAGCACCTGGTCGCTGCTTTGATCAGGCCCTAGCGGCACAAGCAGAAACCGGCGATGCGGCGGGAAGCAATGCGACGCTAACTGCCCGTCTTGCCAAGTTGTGCGTTTGCGGCCAGCGCCGACTGATGCTCGTGCTCGGGCTGTCGGCCGTCGGACCGCAACGAGAACTCGATCAGCACCGGCAAGTGGTCGGACCCGGCGTCTTCCAGCCGCGTCGCCGAGTGGATGGTCACGGCGCCCTTGCTGAACACTTGGTCGATCGGCAGGCCGGCGAAGCGCCGGATGAAATCCGGTAGCTTCCGATGGATCCAGGTCGGCCCGGCCGACGGCATAACGCTCAGTCCGCCGAGCGAGGCGACACGACGCACCGCAGCGCTCCACGGCGCGGCGTTGCAGTCGCCGGCCATGATGGCGGTTTCGCCGAGCGCGGCAAGCGGCTCCGCCAGCTCGCCGATCTGCCAGTACTGCTCGCGCGGCCACGGCCAGCTCAAATGGATTGCCGCGACATCGACGCCGGTGCCGCCGAAATCGATCGTGGCGGTAGCCATCGCGCCGCGCGGCTCGCAATGCGGCGCCGTGCCGGCGGCAAAAGGCCGTCGCGAGAGCAGCGCGACCCCGAATACGCCGTTGGGGTAGGGGCAGAGGATGCGGTACGGATAGGCGCCGGTGATATAGCCGAGCTCTCTCGTCCACATTCCCGACACCTCGTCGAGGGTGATCACGTCAGGATTGGTGCGGCCGATCAGCGACAGCACCTTCTTGGGTGTCGGATTGTCGAAGCGAAGATTGATCTGCAGCAGGCTGTAGACGATACGGTCGGCAGGTTTGGCGACCGCCTGCTGCGGCCACAACCTGGGCAGTGCGCTGGCCGTCGTGGCAAGGCAGGCGAGGGCGAAGAGCAGCGCTGCTGCCGCTTGCAGCCGGTACGAACTGGCAAGCAGCGCCACCGCCAGCAGCGCCGTGAGCACGCTCAGATGAATACGAAAATGCGAGAACGAATCGAGGGCTGGATGCAGCGCGCCGAGGAATCCGGCCAGCAGCGCGGCCGTGAGTGCCGTCATCGCCAGGAATGCCACCCCAGCCATCATGTTTGAGCGCGCGCCGCCTGTTGTCATGTCAGTCGTGTTCTGCTGAATGTCGCCGGCATCTTTTTGCAGCGACATAGTCTCGCTCAGGCCTGCTTATCGGCAAAATTGCGGCCCGGGCAAGACGATGAGTTGCCCCGGCTACTGGAAAGCAGTCTCGGAGAAGCTTCTCAACTTGCGCGAATGCAGCCGCTCCATCGGCATTTCGGCCAGCTTCTCCATCGCCCTGATGCCGATGGTGAGGTGCTGCGCCACCTGCCGCTTGTAGAATTCCGTCGCCATGCCGGGCAGTTTCAGTTCGCCATGCAAAGGCTTGTCGGAGACGCACAGCAGCGTGCCGTAGGGCACGCGGAAGCGGAAGCCGTTGGCGGCGATCGTCGCCGATTCCATGTCGAGCGCGATGGCGCGCGACTGCGAAAGGCGCTGCACCGGTCCGCGCTGGTCACGCAGTTCCCAGTTGCGGTTGTCGATGGTGGCGACGGTGCCGGTGCGCATGATGCGCTTGAGATCGTAGCCGGAAAGTCCCGTTACCTCGGCGACCGCTTCCTGCAGCGCCACCTGGATCTCGGCCAGCGGCGGGATCGGCACCCAGACCGGCAGGTCGTCGTCGAGCACATGATCCTCGCGCACATAAGCATGGGCCAGCACATAGTCGCCCAGTGCCTGCGTATTGCGCAGGCCGGCGCAGTGGCCGAGCATCACCCAGGCATGTGGCCGAAGCACCGCGATATGGTCGGTGATGGTCTTGGCGTTGGACGGGCCGACGCCGATATTGACCATGGTGATGCCGCCATGGCCCGACTTCTTCAGATGGTAGGCCGGCATTTGCGGCAGGCGCTGTGGCGGGGTGCCTTCGCTCGCCGCGCCGGCCCCGGCCTTGGTCACGAGGTTGCCCGGCTCGACGAATTCGCTGTAACCGCCGCCGCCGCTCTCCATCAGCTCGCGGGCCCGCGCCACGAACTCGTCGATGTAAAACTGGTAATTGGTGAACAGCACGAAATTCTGGAAATGCTGCGGGCTGGTCGCCGTGTAGTGCGTCATGCGGTGCAGCGAATAGTCGATGCGCTGGGCCGTGAACGGCGCCAGCGGCCTCGGCTCGCCGAACGCGACCTCGAAAGTGCCGTTGGCGATCTGGTCGTCCGTGCCGTCGAGATCCGGCACGTCGAACAGGTCGCGGATCGGCCGCCTGATCCGCTCGGCAGCCGTACCATCGACATAGGTGCCCTCCAGGAAGGCGAAATGCAGCGGGATCGGCGTCGTCGATTCCGACACCGTGACCTGGACGCCGTGATTGCGCATGATGAGCCGAAGCTGCTCGACGAGATAGTTCTCGAACAGCTTTGGCTGGGTGATGGTGGTGGCAAAATGCCCGGGCGTCGGCATATGGCCGTAGGCCTGGCGCGAGTCGATCTGCGTGAACGAGGTGGTGGTGACGCCGATCTGCGGATAGAAGGCCCGGTAGCGCCTGCTCTCGTCGCCGCCGGCGGCGAGCTTGGCGAAGGAATCGCGCAGGAATTTGGTGTTGCGGTCGTAGAGCGCCTCCAGCGCCGCGACCGCCTTCTTGGCGTCGTCAAAACTCTGCCTGCCGAAAGGCTCCGGCATGACGACCGATTCGATGGCTTGGGGGTAGATTCGCTTTTCCATGGCCCAATATAGGGATTTGGAAGAGCGCTTGGGAGGGGGAGGCGGGCGCGAAGCCCGCCTTGCGGAGTATTTTTCTCTGGCCGTGTCAGCCACGCTGCAGGCTGACCAGCAGCACGAAGCCGATGCCTGCCTTCTTCGGCGTTGGCGCCTCGATGACCGAACCGGCGTCGGCGCGCATCATCGGCACCGCCAGCACAGGAGCGGCAAGCACCATCAGGATGAGCATCGCCCGCGGCAGGAGCCGAAGAGCTTTGAGGGTGGAGGCAGCGATGCGGTTCATGGTGGTCGTTCCGGTTTCGAGTATTGGTCGTTTCAGCGGCCGAAATGGTTCATGCAGTCCAGCCGGCAGGTATCGGCCATTCGCGGTGAGCGCGCCGGACGGCCGGCTTCGGCCACGAGGATGGCGAAGAACATGCCGAACAGGCTCATCAGCAGGCAGACGATGGTGAAGCGGCGGACAAGCATTGGTCTCTCCTTCGATGGCGAGGAGAATGCCCGAACGCCTCTGAACCGGTTCTGAGACCAATATTCATCTGCGGTTCAAATTGGCTGATGGGGTCATGACCGGCCGAAGGCCTGCGAAGTGCCTTGTCCAGGCTCAGAAACGGCGCTCAAAAGGAAAACGGGGCGCCGGGCCCCGTTTTTGCATCGTCATCCGTTCGACTGTCAGAGCTTGTGCCAGGTCTGGGTCTTGCAGATCAGTCCGCCCAGAACGCAGCCGCTCATCTTTAGCGAGGTGCCGGAAAGCGTCGCCTTGCCGGAATAGGTCTTGTCGGTTTCCGGGTCTGTTATGGTGCCGGTGTACTTGTTGTCGCCGGCCGCCTTGAAGGAGCCGATCGTCTTGCCGGCATATTTGCCGGACTTGAGCGTGATGGAAAACGCCCCGCCGCCGGCGATCGCCGCTGTCGATCCGGCCTGCGTCTTCCAATTGCCCTCGATCGGGTCGGCCGACGCGGCGCCTGCCATCATCAAGGTGGCCGCCAGGGCCAGGCTGACTTTTCGAAACATGCTTGTCCTCCCTTTAGGGTTCCGGCGGGCCTCGTTCCGCCTCTCTGTCCCTTACGCAAACGTAAAGCTAATCCAGCCATCGCCAAAACGAAAGCCGTGCCCCGACGGAAGCTTGCAAGGATTTTGGCCGGGTCGATCGTTGAAAATGAACGGATGGCGAAAAAGGCTTCGGTTTCCGTGGTTAGCGAAGTCTTGATTCCCGCGCCCCAAATTTTCGACGAATTTGGCGCAGATCGGCTGAATTGCTGGATTCCTATGCTTAACGGTTCTTCGCGTTTACCTCTTGTTTTAGCTTTGTTTTCTTCAAATTAAGCAAGCCATTTAACGACGGATTCAAGGCGAGCCGTCATCCTCGAAAGCATCGAAAGAGCGGCCCGCCCAGGGGACTTCCAGGGACAGAAGGAGGCAGCTCTCGGGAGCAGACAGGGGATTGAAATGGCACGCTTTGAAATGCTTGAAGCCGGCTTCGGCGCCATGGGGGCAACTGCCCAGGCCGACATTCTTTTTGAACTGGGCATGATGTATGCGACCGGCCGCGATTGCGAGACCGACGTCATTGCCGCCCACAAATGGTTCAACATCGCCGCGATCAAGGGATCGCTCCGCGCCGCCGAGCTGCGCTCGGAATTGTCGGCATCGATGTCGAAGGCCGAGATCGCCAAGGCGCTGCGCGAAGCGCGCGAATGGATGACGATGCACTGATTTTGCGGGGTAAGGCCCGAAAGCTCTTAAAGGGACAAGGCCGCAAAAAGACGGCCGGTTAACCAGACCAAGAACGCGGCAGGTCAACGAACTCAAGCCGTGCGACAACACAGGGAAGCGAGCGGGTTCAGGCGCGCGGGGCGCCGGGAAGCTCGACTGCAAAAGCCGCGACCGGCCGGGACAAGGCCGGCACGGCTTTTGCATTTGCGCAGTCTCCGGAACGGCGGCTTGGCCCAAGAACTCCCCGTCGAAATGAACCAAATCCCGATACATTGTGCTCTCGACAGTTCCGGCGAAGGGTGAAATTGTCCCGGCTCTCTGGAAGAAGCGTGGCCGGAACGGCCGCGCGCAAGTGGAGGAGTTCTATTGTCATGAAAAGATTGGGTATTTTGAGCGCGGCCGCATTGGGCCTGACGATGAGCGCATCGGTTGCCTTCGCCGACGACATCACGATTTCGGTGGTCGGCCCGATGACCGGGCAGCTCGCCAACATCGGCGACCAGTTCAAGCAGGGCGCGCAGGCCGCGGCGGATGCCATCAATGCCGCCGGAGGTGTCAACGGCAACAAGATCAAGATCGACATCCAGGACGACCAATGCGATCCGAAGCAGGCCGTGTCGGTCGCCAACCGCATCGTCGCCAACGGCGTCAAGTTCGTCGACGGCCATGCCTGCTCGGGCTCGAGCATTCCCGCTTCCGCCGTCTACGCCGAAGCCGGCACCCTGATGATGAGCCCGGCCTCGTCTAATCCGGAACTGACCGACGCCGCGGCCAAGGCCGGCTGGCCGACGATTATGCGCCTCTACACGCGTGACGATGCGCAGGGCGCTTTCATCGGTCCATGGATCGCCAAGAAATATGCCGGCAAGAACGTCGTCGTCCTGCACGACAAGAGCGCCTACGGTCAGGGCGTTGCCGATGCTGTCAAGGCGACCATGAATGCAGGCGGCCTCAAGGAGGTCGACTATGAAGGCATCAATGCCGGCGAGAAGGACTATTCGGCTTTGGTCACCAAGCTGAAAGAGCTCAAGGCCGACGTCGTCTATTTCGGCGGCTACCATCCGGAGGCCGGCTTGATCCTGCGCCAGGCAGCGGAGCAGAACGTCAAGTTCCAGCTGATCATGCCGGACTCGATCGCCTCGCCGGAATTCTGGCAGATCGCCGGCCCGGCCGGTGAAGGCACGATGTTCGTCTTCCCCTCGGATCCGCAGTCGAAGCCGGAAGCGAAGGAGGCCGTGGCCAAGATCAAGCAAGGCGGCTTCACACCGGAAGGTTTCACGCTGTTCTCCTATGCAGTGATCCAGGCGGTGGCCGAAGGCGTCAAGCGCGCCGGCACCGACGACCCGGCCAAGGTCGCCGAGGCGCTGAAGGACGGCAAGCCGATCAGCACCGTGGTCGGCGACGTGATCTTCGACGAGAAGGGCGACCTGAAGAACGCCAGCTACGACATCAACCAGTGGCACGACGGCAAATACGCGCCGATCAAGCCGTAATTCGTTCTGCAGATCGATTGGAAATGGCCGGGATTTGTCCCGGCCGTTTTCGTATGTGCCTTGGCACTGATTTGGAGGCCAGTTCGGCGCTCTACGGCGCCCCCCTGGAGTCCTGCTGCCCCAGCCAGTTTGTCCCGTTGCCGATCCAAGGCGACCGGCAGCTCAGCCCCGTGCGTCCTCGAACCGCACCAGCACCGTGCCGTCGCTCACTTGCGCGCCTTCGGCCGCGATCTCGGCAATCACCCCATCATGGGGTGCGGCGATCGTGTGCTCCATCTTCATCGCTTCGAGGATTAGGAGCGGCTGGCCCTTGATAACTTTATCGCCCGCTGCCGCGCGCACCAGCTTGACCAATCCCGGCATCGGCGCGCGCAGGCTGTCCGACGCGGCCGCGGCCTCATCCGCCTTGGCCAGCGGATCCGGCACCGTGAATGTATATCCGACCGCTCCTTCGAACACCGTGACATGGCCCGGCCAGCGCGCGCTGCGCGGCATGCTCCTGAGGTCGTGCGCGTTGAGCGCGTTATGCGGCGCCTCCAGCGCCACCTGGAAGCGGCCGTCAGGCCGCGCCGATACCCGGGCCAGGATGTTCTCCTCGCCGTAACGCAACCGGGTGCGGCGCGCCAGCGTATGGAAATGCGCATAGCCGGCGAGCGAGGACCACGGATCGGCGGCCGGACCCGCCGTGCTTGCGTCGGTCGCTGCCAGCGCCGCCGCGGCGATCGCTTCATCGCTTGGCGCGGGAACAGCGACGAGAGCATCCTGATGCCGGCCGATCAGGCCGGTGTCGATATCGCCCGCCGCGAAATCGGCGTCGGCGGCGAGTGCTGCAAGGAAGGCGGTGTTGACCGTCGAGCCGGCAACTTCGGTTCGGGCCAGCGCCTTGCGCAGCGCGCCAAGCGCGGTGGTTCTGTCCCTAGCGTGCACCACCAGCTTGGCGATCATCGGATCGTAGAAGGGCGAGATCGCATCGCCGGACCGCACGCCGGTCTCGATGCGCATGGCGGCATCCTCCGGCGGCGTGTCGGGGAATTTGAGATGATAAAGCGTGCCCGTCGCCGGCAGGAATCCCCTGGCCGCGTCCTCGGCGTAGATGCGCGCCTCGAAAGCATGTCCGGCAAGGGCGATCTCGTTCTGCGCCTTCGGCAGTTTTTCGCCGGCGGCGACACGAAGCTGCCATTCGACCAGATCGACGCCGGTGACCATCTCGGTGACGGGATGCTCGACCTGCAGCCGTGTGTTCATCTCCATGAACCAGAAGCGGTCGGCTTTGAGGGCCTCGGAAGCATCGACGATGAACTCGATCGTGCCGGCGCCCGAATAGCTGATTGCCTTGGCGGCCTTCACCGCCGCTTCCGTCATCGCCTTGCGCAGCGCCGGCGTCATGCCGGGGGCGGGCGCCTCCTCGATCACCTTCTGGTGGCGGCGCTGCGCCGAGCAGTCGCGCTCGAAAAGATGCACGACATTGCCGAAATTGTCACCGAACACCTGGACTTCGATGTGGCGCGGCTTGTCGACATATTTTTCGACCAGAACGCGGTCGTCGCCGAAGGCAGCCTTGGCCTCGCGCCGCGCTCCGGACAGCGCCTCGGAGAAGTCGTCCGGATGGTCGACGCGCCGCATGCCCTTGCCGCCGCCGCCGGCGCGCGCCTTGATCAGCACCGGGTAGCCGATCTCGCGCGCTTTTGTGGCAAGCAGCACAATCTCCTGCGCTTCGCCGTGATAGCCGGGCACCACCGGAACGCCGGCCTTTTCCATCAACCGCTTGGCGGCGTCCTTCAGCCCCATGGCGCGGATCGAGGCGGCGGACGGGCCGATGAAGATGAGGCCCGCCGCCGTCACCTGGTCGACGAAGTCGGGGTTCTCCGAAAGGAAGCCGTAGCCGGGGTGGATAGCCTCGGCGCCTGTGGCAAGCGCCGCGGCAATGATCCTGTCGCCGCGCAGATAGCTGTCACCGACCGGCGAGGGGCCGATATGCACCGCCTCGTCGGCCATCTCGACATGCAGCGCTCGCGCGTCGGCATCCGAATAGACGGCGACTGTTCGCACGCCGAGCTTGCGCGCGGTGCGGATGACGCGGCAAGCGATCTCGCCGCGATTGGCGATCAGGATCTTGCCGAACATGGAGCCTCCCGAGTTTGCGACGGGCAGCGCCAATTCGGCAGGCGCGGGCCTACTTCGATGCGGCGATCTCGCAGGCGCCGCCCGTAGTCACCTTGTAGTGCGCGCGCGTGGCCAGGCAGGATTTCATCGCCAGCTCTTCCGCAACTTTTTGGGACGGCGCATTCAGGTGTCCACCACAGATGATGTAAGACGACATGATCCGGGCATAAGGCGTGGTCGCGTAGGCTGAATGGCCGCTCGCCGCCAAATAGGCCTTGTATGCCCTGTTGCACGGATCCTTGGGATTGCGTGGGATGTAAGGTGGAAAGCGCTTGTCCCCCTCGCTTCCAGCCAGCGACCCGGCGACGACAGCGCCGCACGAGGCGAATATAAGCATTCCTGCAAGTATCGACGCGGATGCTTTCCGCAGATATTCTCGTGTCATTTTTACCCCATCCCCATAAGACAATGCAGGATGAGCAATATCGAATATTTGCCGGCGCCGCTAGATGGTCACTCAAGAATCTCGATCTCGTGAACGGGTGGAACGTCTTTGTCATAAAGTTCAGGCTCCCCCAATCGCAGCAACGGTTGAGCTGTATAGTTTGGCAGTCAGATCGTCGAAGCAGCAGAAAGTTACGGTCTCGGGGATGGCGTTTTCGCCTAGAAAAACAGCAACCGTGCCGACGGCTATTTCGGTAGCCTGATCTTTCGGATAGCCGTAGATGCCGGTCGAGATCGCCGGAAATGCTATCGTTCGACAGTCCTTACCGGTGGCAATCTCCAGCGAGCGCCGATAGCAGGAGGCGAGCAACTCCGCCTCGCTCTCGCCGCCGCCGTGCCAGACCGGGCCGACGGTGTGAATGACATAGCGCGCCGGCAGCCGGTAGCCTTTCGTCAGTTTGGCATCCCCGGTCCTGCAGCCGTTCAGCGTCCGGCATTCGGCGACCAGCTCCGGCCCGGCGGCGCGGTGGATAGCGCCGTCGACACCACCGCCGCCGAGCAGCGAGGAATTGGCGGCATTGACGATGGCATCGACCTTAAGCCTGGTGATGTCGCCGGTATGCACGCGGATCCTATCGCTGACGCCGCTCATCGTCACATCCTGAACACGCCGAACTTCGTTTCCTCGACCCCGGTATTGAGCGCCGCCGAGAGGCTGAGCGCCAGCACCTCGCGTGTTTTGGCCGGATCGATGATGCCGTCGTCCCAAAGCCTTGCCGAAGAATAGAGCGGGTGACCCTCATGCTCGTATTTCATCAGGATCGGCTTCCTGAATTTCGCTTCCTCCTCGGCGCTCCACTCACCGCCCTTGCGCTCGATGCCCTCGCGCTTGACCATGGCGAGCACCGTCGCCGCCTGCTCGCCGCCCATCACCGAAATGCGCGCATTCGGCCACATCCACAGGAAGCGGGGCGAATAGGCGCGGCCGCACATGCCGTAATTGCCGGCGCCGAACGAACCGCCGATGATCACCGTAAGCTTCGGCACGCGTGCCGTGGCGACCGCCGTGACCAGCTTGGCGCCGTCCTTGGCGATGCCGCCGGCCTCATACTTTCGCCCGACCATGAAGCCGGTGATGTTCTGCAGGAAGATCAGCGGAATGCCGCGCTGGCAGCAGAGCTCGATGAAATGCGCGCCCTTCAGCGCGCTTTCCGAGAACAGCACCCCATTGTTGCCGAGGATGCCGACCGGCATGCCGTGCAGATGCGCAAAACCGGTGACCAAGGTGGTGCCGTAATTCTGCTTGAACTCGTCGAACTCGGAACCGTCGACCAGACGCGCGATCACCTCGCGAACGTCATAGGGCTGGCGCAAATCCGTCGGCACGATGCCGTAGAGTTCATGCGGATCGTGAAGCGGCGATACCGGTTTCTGTAAGTTCAGGCTTACGGCCTTGTTCCGATTCAGGTTCTTGACGATGCGTCGGCAAATGGCCAGCGCGTGCTCGTCATCCATGGCATAGTGGTCGGCGACGCCGGAAAGCCTGGTGTGGACCTCGGCGCCGCCGAGCTCCTCGGCGCTGACATCCTCGCCGGTGGCAGCCTTCACCAGCGGCGGGCCGCCAAGAAAAATGGTCGCCTGGTTGCGCACCATGATCGTTTCGTCCGACATCGCCGGCACATAGGCCCCGCCCGCCGTGCAGGAGCCCATGACGCAAGCGATCTGCGGGATGCCGGCTGCCGACATGTTGGCCTGGTTGTAGAAGATGCGGCCGAAATGCTCACGGTCGGGGAAGACCTCGTCCTGGTTGGGCAGGTTGGCGCCGCCGCTGTCGACCAGGTAGACGCAAGGCAGCTTGTTCTGCAGCGCGATCTCCTGCGCGCGCAGATGCTTCTTCACCGTCACCGGATAATAGGTGCCGCCTTTCACCGTCGCGTCGTTGACGACGACCATGACCTCCCGGCCTTCGACACGGCCGATGCCGGTGATGATGCCGGCCGACGGAATATCCTCGCCATACATCGACCATGCCGCGAACTGGCCGACCTCGAGAAAAGGCGAGCCGGTGTCGAGCAGTTGCGCCAATCTTTCGCGCGGCAGCAGCTTGCCGCGGCTTTGGTGGCGCTCGCGCGCCTCGTCCGAGCCGCCGCGCTCGATGCCCGCCGCCTTCTCGGCGATATCGTCGACCAGCGCCCGCATGCGCTCGGCATTGGCGCGGAAGCTTTCCGAGGAGGGGGAGATTTGGGTTTGGAGTGTGGCCACGTTATTCCTCACACCTCTTGATGCCGCAACGCAACCAGTGTAACAGCCCGCACCCGGATGCTGCGTGCGCAGCGCGGCATCTTTTGTACGAATGACACCTCAGGAGGCGACGATGAAAGGCATCGATATGCGTTTCACCAAATGTCTCCCCTCGGCCATGGCCTGACGCCGCCGAAGGGCGGCTTTCCACGTCCCGGATTCGAGCAAAAGGAACACGGCGCCTGCAAGCGCTGTGGGTGTCACTATGTATGTGCGGTTTGTAACGCCGCTGATCCATCCGAAGAGCCGGGTAGAGAGCGGCTTTTTCCATGCGTCCTGGTACTTGTACCGGAATGGCTGCCCGGACTGGATCCATGGCGAACTGGAGGATCAGTTCGACTGGTTCAATCGGCATTTGCCCATTCCTGGCCGGGTTGGGCGGCATTTCAAGCGCCGTGAGTCGATTTGGGGCGTCTGCTGGTTCCACCCGAACGCCAAGGAAGCCATCAGCCGTGCGCGCTATTGCGCCTGGCTGATCGAGGAGGGCGGCTTGCCTGTGCGCTCGATCACGTCCCGGCGCCAGCGTGAGGTTCTGTGGCGCGATGAGCATCAGATCGTCGCCAAGCCGACCGACGACCTGCCCAAGGCGTTCGGCTGAGGTGACGGAGGGAGACATCACACTCCCTCCGCCATGATCTCGCGGCCGATCAGCCAGCGGCGGATCTCGCTGGTGCCGGCGCCGATCTCGTAGAGCTTGGCGTCGCGCAGAAGCCGCCCGGTCGGATAATCGTTGATATAGCCGTTGCCGCCGAGCAGCTGGATGGCATCGAGCGCCATCTGCGTCGCCTTTTCGGCCGCGAAGAGCACGCAGCCGGCGGCGTCCTTGCGCGTGGTCTCGCCGCGGTCGCAGGCACCGGCCACGGCGTAGACATAGGCGCGCGCCGCGTTCATCGTCGAATACATGTCGGCAAGCTTGCCCTGCACCAGCTGAAAACTGCCGATCGGCTGGCCGAACTGCTTGCGCTCATGCACGTAAGGCACCGCCACGTCGAGGCAGGCCGCCATCAGCCCGATCGGCCCGCCGGAGAGCACGGCGCGCTCATAGTCGAGGCCCGACATCAGCACCTCGACGCCGCGCCCTTCCTCATGCAGCACATTCTCGAACGGCACCTCGACATTCTCGAAGACGAGCTCGCCGGTGTTCGAGCCGCGCATGCCGAGCTTGTCGAGTTTTTGGGCCACCGAAAACCCGGCAAAGGTTTTTTCGATGATGAAGGCGGTGATGCCGCGCGAATTGCGCTCCGGATCGGTCTTGGCATAGACCACCAAGGTCTCGGCATCGGGTCCGTTGGTGATCCACATTTTCGAACCGTTGAGCACATAGCGGTCGTTGCGCTTTTCGGCGCGCAGCCGCAGCGACACGACGTCCGAGCCTGATCCGGACTCCGACATTGCCAGCGCGCCGACCTTTTCGCCCGAGCAGAGCGCAGGGAGGTATTTCTCCTTCTGTGCCGGCGTTGCCCAGCGGTTGATCTGGTTAACGCAGAGATTGGAATGCGCGCCGTAGGAGAGGCCGACCGAGGCGGATGCGCGGGAAATCTCCTCCATCGCCACGACATGCGCGAGATAGCCCATACCGCTGCCGCCGAACTCGGCATCGGCGGTGATGCCGAGCAGGCCGAGCGCGCCGAGCTCCCCCCACAGATGTGCCGGGAATTCGTTGGAGCGGTCGATATCGGCCGCGATCGGCGCGATCCTGTCTTGTGCGAAGCGCCTTACGGTATCGCGCAACGCCTCAATGTCGGCATCAAGCCCGAAGTTCAGCGTATTCGTGTACATGGCGTTCCTCCCGGCGCATGACCCCGAAATCGACTTCGATAAGGATAATGCGCGAAATCAAAGTGCCGTGGCCTCCTTTGCGCGTCGGACGGGACGCGTTGCGCTGCCGGCGCCGATCTTCGCGCCGACGAGCCGCCTTGTCATCGAAAGATATGTCTCCGTGACTTCAGAGATCGACAGCCGCTCGCCCGGACGGAACCAGACGATGACGCCGGTCATCATCTGGATCAGCGCCATGGCGGTCAGGCCGACATCGTCGATCTCGAAGATGCCGGCGTCGGCGCCGTCGCGCAGGATCGCGCGCAATTCCTTCTCATAGGCCGTGCGCATCTTGAGGATCTGCGTCAGCCGCTCATGCGAGAGGCTGCGCAATTCCATGTTGGAGACATGGGTGGCGCGGCGCCGCTCGATATGGAAGGCAATGTGGTTCTCGACATAGGCGGCGAGCCGCGCCGCCGGATCGGCCGGTGCCGGGCGCGCGTCATCCCAGGCCTTGAGCAGGCCTTCCATATGCTCGCGCATCAGCGTGAACAGCAGATCCTCCTTGGTGGGAAAATAGCGATAGAGCGCGGCGGCCTGCACGCCGACTTCGGTCGCCAGCTGGCGCATCGACATCGCCTCATAGCCGAGCCGCGCGATCAGCCCGACCGCCGCCTCGCGAACGGCCGCCTCGGTTTTTTCGCCATCTGAACCCGTGGTGCGTGCCATGTTTGCCTCTGCGAAGCAGATAATAAAACGAACGTTCAATTAATTCAAGGGGGCAAGCGATGGTGTTCAGGCCGAAGGGCAATGGCCTGCAATCGGTCTGACGCAAGCCTCGGCTGGATCTGTAGAGCGGAGCGACTTAGTCGCCGCGGAAAGCGCGGCTCGCCTGATCGGTCAGGGGCTTAAGCAGATAGGAAAGCACCGTGCGGTCGCCGGTTCTCAGGAACACCTCCGCCGGCATTCCCGGCTTCAGTTCCAGCGATCCCGCCTGTTTGAGGCTGCTTTGCGTCAGCACGATGCGCACCGCGTAATAGGCGACCCCGGCTTTCTGGTCTTCGATGAGGTCGGGCGAGATACGGTCAACCTGGCCCTCGACTTCCGGCGTGATCTGCTGGCTGAAGGCCGAAAGGCGAAGCGTGGCGTTCTGTCCGATGCGCACCTGGTCGATGTCCTGCGGCGCGACGCGCGCCTCGACCACCAGCGCGTCGGCGCTCGGCACGATCTGCATGATCGCCTCGCCGGGCGCGATCACGCCGCCGATCGTGTGCACGGCCAGCTGATGCACCCGGCCCGATTGCGGGGCGCGGATATCGATCTGCTTCAGCGTTTGCTCGGCCGCGATCTGACGCTCGCGCAGTTCGCTCATCTTGCCGTCGATCTCCCTCAGTTCGCCCGCCACTTCGCTGCGCAGGTCCTGATCGATCTGGATGATCGCCAGTTCCATCTCGCTGATGCGCCCGCGCGTCTGCGCGGCGGCGGCGATCAACTGCCCGTTTTCGCCGTCGAGCCTTGCCTCGGCGCGTTCGCGATCGGCCAGACGCGAGATCGGCACCAGCTTCTTTTTCCAGAGGTCCCGCATGCCCTCGAGCTCGATCTTGGTGAGGGATATCTCCTGCTGCTTGCTCCTGAGCTGGGCCTCGATACCCGCGATCTCCTGACGGAACTGCACGATGCGCTCGCGTAGCTGTGAAATCTTGCCCTCGCGCGCCTGCCGCCGCAGCGCGAACAGCCTGTTCTCGCCGTCGATGAGATGACCGATCTGAGGGGCATGCGCGTTTCCCGACAGCTGCTCGGGATAGAGCACCGCCTGGGCGCCGTCGCGTTCGGCAATCAGCCGGGCGCGGCGGGCAGAGAGCTCGTCGAGACCGTTGTCGACGATGGCGAGATTGGCACGCGCCACCGTGTCGTCCAGCCGCACCAGGACGTCGCCCGCCTCGACCGTGCTGCCGTTCTGCACGTTGAGAGCGCCGACGACGCCGCCTTGCGGATGCTGGACGGACTTCACGTTCGAGCCGACGACCAGATGGCCGCCTGCGACCACGGCTCCAGCAAGACTGCTTGATGCCGCCCAAAGGCCGAGCCCGCCGACAAGCAGCGCCGCTGCGATCGCTCCCGCCCGGACGTTCCTGCGAATGGCCTGACGCAAGCGCTGCTGCTGGGGCGAAGCACCTTCGATCGGCTTCGAACCGCGGTCGAGCAGCGCGATCGCGCGCGCCCTGGCGGACAATGCGATGTCGCGCACCACGCGCAACGCATCGGCTTTGAAATAGGGAGTTGCCGACCTCATCTCAGCCCGCCGATCCGACCGCATGCAGCGGTTTCGTCACCGGCTGCAAAGCCTGCCGTGCGATCTCGCTCTTCAGCCCGAATGCCTGCTGTCTGCCGCCATTCAGCACCAGCAAGTGGTCGAGCGCGGCGAGGGCGCTGGGACGATGCGCGACCACGATGACGATGCCGCCGCGCGCTTTGATGCCTTCGATGGCACGCGTCAGCGCTTGGTCGCCCGCGGCATCGAGGTTGGAATTCGGCTCGTCGAGCACGACGAGGAACGGATTGCCGAACAGCGCGCGCGCCAGGCCTACACGCTGACGCTGTCCGGCGGAAAGTGCCGCGCCGCTCTCGCCGATCTCGGTTTGATAGCCTTCGGGCAGGCGCAGGATCATGTCGTGCACGCCGGCAGCCTGGGAGGCCTCGATGATCGCCTCCGGCATGGCGTTCTCGTCGAAGCGGCTGATGTTCTGGGCGACCGTACCGGCGAACAATTCGACATCCTGCGGCAGATAGCCGATATGGCGGCCAAGCGCCTGCGCCGGCCACTGCTCGATTGCAGCGCCGTCGAGACGGATCTTGCCGCGCATCGTGGGCCATACGCCGACGAGCGCGCGCACGAGCGAGGATTTTCCGGAGCCGCTCGGGCCGATCAGGCCCATGCCGGAGCCGGCGTCGAGCGAAAAGTCGATATCCTCCAGCAGGATGCGCCGTCCACCAGGCGCCGTCACCCCGACGGTTTCCACAGCGAGTGTCGCGTTTGGCGCCGGAAGCTCCATGCCGCCATCGTCGACCGGAAAGGCGGCAAACAGATCGACCAGCCTCTGCCAGCTCTGGCGCGCGCTGGAAGTGCTTCCAATACGCGGTGGCGAGCTCGATCGGCGCCAGCGCCCGCGATGTCAGGATTGAACTGGCGATGATGATGCCGGGCGTGGCCTGCTGGTAAATGACCAGATAGGCGCCGAGCGCCAGGACCATCGACTGCAGCATCATGCGCATGATGCGCGAAGCCGCACCCAATCCGCTCGTCAGGTCGCTCGCCTGCGCCTGCGCCTCGCGGAAGGCGTTGTTTGCTTGGCTCCAGCGCCCGGCCAGCCTCTCGCCCATGCCCATGGCGGCCAGCACTTCGGCGTTGCGGGCGCTCGCCTGCGCGATCGCGCCGCGCCTTGTGCCGAAGCCCGACATTGCCTTGGTCGGGGCGCGGACCAGGCGATCGGTGAGCCCCGTCAGCGCGATCAGCAGCAGCGCGCCGATGAGCGCCGCGACGCCGATCCAGGGATGGAAAAGAAAGCAGATCACAACATAGAGCGGCATCCATGGCAGATCGAACAGCGCACCCGGGCCGGGGCTGGAAAGGAAGCCGCTGACCTGGTCGAGATCGCGTAGCGCCTGCAGGCCTTCGCCGCGATCAGGCGTTCTGAGCGGCAGCCGCACGAGGCAGTTGAAGACGCGGCCGGCGATGAGCTCGTCGATGCCGGCGCCGATGCGTGTCAGCACGCGCGCACGGATCGCTTCGAGGACGCCCTGGAAGGCATAAAGCACGGCGACCAGAATGATCAGCGCCACCAGCGTCGGCACGCTGCGGCTAGGCAGAACGCGGTCATAGACCTGCAGCATGAACAGCGAACCGGACAGCATCAGCACGTTGATGAGGCCGCTGAGGCCGGCGACGGCCGCATACGGGCCGCGGAAGGAGGCGAGCGCCTTGCGAAGCTCGGAAGGTTTCAGGTCAGCTAAAGGCGAGCGTGTCAGATGGTTACCCCCGAAAAAACCGCGCCCGGCTTGAGGCGGGTTGGCGGGCCGCGATCGAGGCGCGGCCCGCGGTCAAGATCAGCCGACGAGTGCCGTCGTTTGATGGTCGGAATGGCCGGCAATCTGCGCCAGGATCTTGGTGATCGCGGACTGCGCCGCATCGGCCGCGTCGGCAAAGACCGGATTGTCGGCCGGCAGGTGGTCGTGCAGCCCCGCTGCCGCCCGTTCCACAGCCTGCTGGACATGGTCCGACGGATCCGGCGCGTTGTCCGGATTGGCGTGCGAGGCGTGACGGAACAAGAATTGGTCGCCGTCCAAGGCCACCGCATCATGCTTGGGCGCGTCGGTGGAGTCGGTGAGACCAGGCGTGCCCCGGTCGCCAATAGGATGCTTACCGAAGAAGTCTGCGAGCCAATTTTTGGTGCCGTTGCCCGTGTTCGATCCGCTGGTCTGCGCGGCCGGGGTGTGGCCTGAATCGGATCCTGAATCTTCTGCCGATGCCGGTCGCCGCGAGCGTGCCCGATTTCATTGCCGGGTCGATCAGGTCGCGCTTGACGTTCTTGGTGCCGATTGTCGCCGTCTGCGTCGAAGTGACGATATTGGCACCCGAAAAAGTGACGCTATAGGTGCCGGGCTTCAGCGCTAGATCATAGCCGCCGGCGGCCGAGGTCGTGGTCTTGAAGGTCTGGCCGGCTGAGTTTCTGGCGGTCACCGTGATGGTGCCCAGCCCTTCGCCCGGATCGTAGAAACGGTCGCCGTCCTTGTCGTCGAAAGCGACGCCGGTGAGGAAGAGATCCGTGCCGCTCTTGGCGAAATCCTCGGTGACGAAGGCGCTGCTGCGGCCCTTGTAGTCGCCGACCTCGAAGGCGAGCCCAACTTCACGGAAGTTGGAATTGAGGATGTTGGCCCGGTGCCCGGGAGAATTCATCAGATTGGTGTGGAGAAGCTTGACCTCGTCGACATAGCCGGTCGGCGCGCGGGTCGTTGCCCAGGCGATGTTCTCGCCCGTGGCCCATGAGCCGCTCAGCGTATAACCGGCATTCGTCATGCGCGTCGTCGGCGACGAACCCCCGGAGCCGGTGTGGGAGAATGTGTCGGTGGCCAGCATCCACTTGTCGTGGCCCTCGGCGGCTTCGCTGAGATCGTTGTCGAAGGCCAGGGGCTGGGCGCCGGCCTTGGCGCGCTCAGCATTGATGAGCTCGAGCAGATACTGCTCGTTGGCACTGTGCTGCGGCATCGGATGTCCCCGTTGATACTGTTTGGTGAGCCCCCTGATCTCCCTCACCCGCCTTTCCGGCTATGGAGCAAATATGTTCATCATGCGGCGCTAAAGTAACAAATCGGAATATACACACATATATCGTGTGCGTATCGCACCAGAAGCAATGTCGGACGGTTTGCCGATCGGTGGATGGAAGCTGATTTCGGCGGACTTGCCTAGGCGATGATCCTGAAGCCGATAGGTGCACTGTCGTCCGTGCGTTCTTCGACCTCGACCCTGATGACCGTCGCGCCCCTAGGCCCCCGCCACAGCCGATCGACCATCGAGTCGATCGCTGCGTCGGCGCCGGCGATGAGCGCCGTGACCGAACCGTCGTGCTCGTTTCGCACCCAGCCCGTCAGTCCGAGGCGCACGGCTTCGTCCCGCGCCCAAACCCGGTAGCTGACCCCTTGCACCTTGCCGGAGATGCGCGCCCGAACGGTTCTCTTCTGCTCGACCATGCTCGTCTCCGCCTTCGAAGCCTTACGGAATCCGGCTCGGCGCCGCGCAAACGCAACGGCTGTGGATCGCCGTTAGTTCCCCCGCGCCGTCGCCAGCGCGCCAGGCAATTCCTCGGCGAAGATGTCGAGCTCATGGTCGAGGCCGACGCTGACCCGGATGCAGCGGTCGAGCCGCGGCGCCATCGGCTTGCGGATGAAGACGTCGCGCGAGAGCAGCGCCTGCATCACCTTCAGCGCGAAGGCGCCGTCGCGGCCGCAGTCTATGGTGACGAAATTGGTCGCCGAGGGCAGCGGCTTCAGACCGTTTTCCTCGGCGATGGCCGCAATGCGCCGGCGCCCCGCGGCCACGCGCGCCACCACCGAATTCAGATAGTCCTGATCGGCCAGCGCCTCGAGCCCGGCGATCTGCGCCATGCGGCTGACGCCGTAGTGGTTGCGGATCTTTTCGAAGTCGCGGATCACTTCCCGTTCGGCCACCGCATAGCCGCAGCGAATGCCGGCAAGCCCATACGCCTTGGAGAAGGTGCGCATGCGCACGACGTTCGGCCGCGCGACGTCGATTGGCGGCTGCGCCGATGCCGGTCCCAGCTCGCCATAGGCCTCGTCCAGCACCAGCATGGTGGTTTCCGGCAGCGCCTCGATGAAGCCGACGACGTCCGGCGCCTCCCACCAGCTTCCCATCGGATTGTCCGGATTGGAGAGATAGACGAGCGGCGCTCGTTCCCTGGCGACAGCGGCAAGCAGTCCGTCGAGGTCCTCCTTGTCGTCGGCGTAGGGAACCGTCACCAGCCGGCCGCCGACGCCGGCGATGTGGAAGTTGAAGGTGGGATAGGCGCCAAGCGAGGTCACCACCGCGTCGCCCGGCGCGACATACATGCGCGCCACAAGGCCGAGCAGTCCGTCAATGCCTTCGCCGACCACCACGTTCTCGACGCCGACATTGTGATGCGCGGCCGCCGCGACTTTGAGGTCGAAATTGTCGGGGTCGCAATACATCCACTGGTCGCGCGCGACGCTCTCCATGCGGGCAATCACGCGCGGCGAGGGCCCAAAGCTGCTCTCATTGGCGCCGATGCGGGCGCGGAAAGGCCGCCCGCGCTCGCGCTCTTGCGCCTCCGGCCCGACAAACGGCACCGTGGTTGGAAGCGCGCCGACGATCGGCGTAAGGGAAGGGCGCGGGCGCATGGCAAGGGCTCGGTTGAGAGGAGCTTCTTGGTAGCGTGGGCGAGGGGTGGGTGCAAGCTGCGCGAGAAACAACGAAGACGCACCATAGCCGGACTAGAGCGGGATGAAGTCATCTCCGGTCGTATCCTGCATTGGCGAAGTAGTTTGAGCACTCGGCGGGTGTCGTCCGG
>NZ_NSFZ01000020.1:0-83236 GCF_002294915.1 Mesorhizobium sp. WSM3879
AGCTCGGGCCGGTTGAGATAGCCGCGCGCCACGCCCGCCCCGCCGATATAGAGCTCGCCCACCGCCCCGAACGGAACCGGCGTGCCATGAGCATCCAGCAGATAGACCCGCGTGTTCGCGATCGGGCGGCCGATCGGGACATTTAGGGCCTTCTCCTGCATTGGACCCACAGTATAGGTAGCCGCAAATGTCGTCGTCTCGGTCGGACCATAGCAGTGAATGAGACGTACAGGGCCTTCTTCTCTCAGCAACCTTAGGAAGGCGGAGGGGTCATTCCGCTCGCCTCCACAAAGGAGGTATTTAAGTTGTGATAACGTCGGGGCAATCGATGACGTATACTGGTTGAATAACGCTGTTGTCAGAAACAGAGATGTCACTTTCTGACGTTCGAGCGCCTTGGAAAAACTCGATGCATCTAAGACGGTGGTGGCATTCATTACAACCACGCAGCCCCCGTTAAGCAGCGGCGCCCACACTTCAAATGTGCTGGCGTCGAAGGCGGGATTGCCCGCCCAGGCTACACGGTCGCCGGCATCGATTGTCAGATATTCATTATTGATCGCGAGCCGGTTGACAGCACGGTGAGGAACAACAACTCCCTTAGGAAGGCCGGTCGAGCCGGAAGTGTACATCACGTAAGCGGCATCTTCGGCGCTCAATCTCAGCCCAGGATCGGTGCTCAGTTCTGTATCGGCCGCTAACGGCTCAATAGGCACAACAGGGATCGTCACCTCGGCGAGATCAACCCGCTTACTCTCGCTAAGAACCAGGCGTGCAGCACAATCAGCCATCAGCCATTCTTGTCGCGCGAGTGGAACAGCGCGATCTATCGGCACATAAACCGCGCCCGTCTTCAGAATGGCCAACTGCGCCACCACAAGCGTGACGGAGCGGTCCAGTAGTGTCGCAATGCGATCGGCAGGCTTCACCCCAAGCCCGATCAGATGATGCGCCAGCCGGTTGGCGCGAGCATTGAGCTCGCCATAGCTCAGCGCTTCGGCCTCATGCACCAGCGCCACCCTGTCGGGCCCCTGACGCACCTGCGCCTCGAACAGCTCGTGGATGCACTTGTGCGACGGATAGTCCGCTTCCGTCCGGTTCAGCTCCTCCAAAAGGTAAGTCCGCTCCTCGCGCGGCAGCAGCTCGATGCGGCCCACCGGCTGCGCGGCATCGGCAACCACATCAGCCAACAAGGTCTCCAAATGCCGGGTCATGCGATCGATCTGCTCCGGGGCCAATCGATTGGCATCGAAATGCCACCGAAAGCGCCTGTCGATGGCGCAAACCTCGAATGTCACCAGCTCGCCCGGCAGCGCTGCCTCGAATCTGCCGGTCGAAGCTGAGTTGGGACCGACAGAACTGTTTTGTCCCGCAATCGCCACACCAACCGGCCAGGGCCTTTGCGACCGCAGCGCCTCGATATGGCGCAATGGCGGAGACCGACCGACAAGATCGCGCGCAAAGCTGTCGTGCTTGCTGAGATCAGCGATCTCGGCCGCGACTGCCTTGCGTGTTTGCTTGAAGTCCCATGCGAGATCGAGGGTGACTTCCATTGGCACGGCGGAAGCGATAACTGCCCCCGCCGCCTTCACCCTGGCTCGCGCCGGTTTCGGCGCTGGCCTCCATCCCAGTTGAAGATCTATCTGGCCCGAAACGAGGGCCAGATAGATCAGCCATGCCGTAAGCAGGTATTCCACCCCATCGGCAGGGGGAAGCTCCGCCACGGCATTCGACACTTGCCAGGAACTCGACTGCCAGGCCGGCGGCGCATTTGCTGTGCCGGACGACAGGTAAGGCAGCTGCACAGTTTTGAACTGCTCAAGCCGTCGTCCCCAAAAAGCCTCCGAAGGCGCTATTTCTTCGTGGATGGCTGTCAGGCGTCGCGCCTGATCGTCGCTGAGGACAGGAAGGGCATCGCCTTCAGCCAGATCATTGCGGCTGGCGAGTGCTTGTGCCTCCAGCGGCTCACCGTCCAAACTGCCAAACCAGACCTCTACATCGTGCGTAGCCGTCGCCACACGCCAATGGCTCGGATGGATTTCAAGCAGGCGACCTGCCTCAAAGCCCGAGCGGCGAGGCAGCACGTCCAAGCGCCTGACGGCGACAACCTCTTCCGCTACCAGGGCCTTGCACAAACACAATGAATTGGAATGATGCGGCCCAAAATCCAAGGCTCGCGCCATCGCCGACAGATCTTGCGCGGATCGATCCCAGCGCAGAATACCCGCCGCATCTGGCCGCTGGCGCCTGGGAAAATAGCTTCTGTATTCCCGCGCCTGTGGACGGGTAGTGAGCTTGCCCCCCGCCAAGCCACCCAGCAGCTCGCGGAAGCCCTCGACGGCGGCTTCATGACATTTGAGGTTCAGGGTCAGCGCCGTTTCGCTAGGCGCAACCAGCACTTTGCGCTGAACCGCTATATCACCTGGATTAAGCCCATCATTGATGCAATGCCAGGTGATGGCATGCTCGCTCTCTTGGGCCAGCAGCGCCCAAGACGTCGCGTGAGTTCCGGCGTAGAGCGGCAAGGGACCATCATGATAGTTGAAAGCACCTTGACTGATCCGTCCCAACACATCGGCCGGCAAGATGAACGGATTGGCAACGGAAAAGAGCCACTTCACCGGCTCGGTCTTGAGGAAGCTCGACAGCTCTTCCACGCTTGACAGGCATGGGAGATTGGCGCGATCCGTCCAGTTGGCGAATGTCGCATCGGCACATAGCACCGCGCGAATATCGTGGCCCATCTCCATAGCCAGCTGCGCACAGCTGATCGCCAGCGTGCCGCCGCCGACAATAACGCTAGAACAAATTGGCCGCGTTGTAGCTTGCAGTCTACCATACCCGCTTGGCTCGCCAGCATCTGTGCGCATCGGAGGAGGTCGACGTACCATTTTCATCCCTCCGCCAATCCATCGAAGCGCATGAACTGCTTCCATCGAAGGCGCCCCGTCCGGCCTACCCCACCGGTCAGAAGCTGCTCGGAAGTTCCGTGCTGAATGCGGATTGAGTTGAGCTGGTAGCCTTGCGCGGCGAACGACAGCGGCGTCTCGATGGACGCGAAGTGTTTTGGCGGAACCGCACCAAGGAGTGCAGTATCTATGGCAGTGAATGGCATAAGTTGAACAAGCTTTGTGTGTCTGTGTTGGGCGGCGCGGCCGAGGACCGCCATAGTCCTGCGGATGCTGGTGTCTCGTAGCAATCAGCGTGCCACAAACGGTGCAAAGCTTGGTTGAAAGCGCGGAAGAACGAAAGCGCTCACCCGTGTGCGGGGAGTTGTTGACGGCTTGGATAAGACCGCCGGCCGCCGATGCCCGTGATGGGAGACACGCCTAAAACGTTACTGTGGAATGGTGGGGTTTGGTGCTTTCGGGAGGACGCCTTCGATTCGACGGAAACCGGACGTCGGTTTTTGTGGCGCACGTCTGTGGTATCGCCCGATCGGGTGGTTCGAGGCTCACAGGTGAGGCTCTTGAGAGAGCAGACTGGCCATCGAAGGGCTTCATTCCCGCAGGTCCCGCCGGGGGGACCGGTAGTCTCGCGAACTTTACACAAAATCGCTTGAACGGAGGCCACTTTCAGACGACGCACGAGCGCTCAGATAGGCCAAACCCAGGACATTCGTTGATGGAACGAGTTTAACTGAGAAGGAACAATTTGCCTTGGGAACGGCACCCGATCCGGCGCCAATGTCGATTTCAACGTCTTGAAATTCGAGTATTTCATTGTGCGTTGGGCAATACGCTTTGTAAACCGCCTCCTTAAGGACGAAAAGGTCCCGCCGCCGAAGCAGGCGCAGGCCGTACATGCTTCGCTCTTTGGGCGTTGCGATCAAATCGATCAGACCGTCCGGAAGAGGCTCATTTGGTTCAATATCGATACCGAGTGCAGCAATATGTTTCCTGTCTGCGACGGCGGCGGCGGCCACCGTGTCGTGATGGGCTAAAGATCCAATCACGCCATCTGGCCAGATCGGAACACCAAGCCGGGTCTTCAGGATGGGCTTTGGCGAAAACCCCAGTTCGCCAAGCAGCGTTCGAGCGATGATCCTGGCGGAACCACTTCGGCGACGGACCTTCGCAACAGCTCCCCCCAGGGCAGCAATTTCGGAAGGGAACAAGGCATCCTCATCGGCGGGTTGTATCCTACGAAGGCCGATGAGGATCTCCTGTTGAGCAAACGTAATGGTCTCCATTCACTTTGACTCTTTGGCTCCTTAGCTACAATCCAGTCGATTGTCTGACGTGGCAGGCGCCGGCCGAGGAGCAATTCGCGCCCGGCCTGAGCAGGCTCGATTCAATGGATTGCGGCCACCTGTTGCTTGAGGCCTGAAGCCATTCATGACGGTATTCGAGCTTGCGGAGTTCGTTTCCGCCGAACGTCACACCGGAGTTGCAGTCCTCGCGTTTGGCATAGATCTCCACGTTACCGCCCAGATGCTTAGCCCAGCCGGTCGAGCTTCTCGATGGGTGTGGGTCCAAAGGTGAGCGGGTAACGCTCGAATTTTTCCAAACTAGCCACGCAAAACTCGTTCCATACGCTGCTTGGATTGGTGGCCGCGCTCTCCGACCACCTGATAGACGACTGGGTTCCGGGACCGCTCCCGCGATGCGTTTCTCCAGTTGGGAGCCTTGGAAAGCATTGTGGTGACATGCATTGCATTTTCATTTTGATGACAAGCTGCGGCGCTTCCTGAGCGCGTAAACCGGATCATTGGGATGGGCTGTTCCGATCGGTTGCCGCAAGCCGAACCGTTCTGCTTCGGGGACCGCTGCTGGGGTCTGCTCTTCGACCCAATCGTAAACCACGGTCCGTTCGGCAATGCGCCAAACCCCTTCCCTCTTCTGAAACAGATCGCAGTAACGGCCGCAGAGCAGTACCTGGCGTACTTCTCCGTCGTTATCTGGTCCGCGTTGCAGCGCGGTGAAATAGCTTTCGACCACGGCCTCCGCCGGATCGATGAATTCGATCAATACGTTCGTGATCTGGTGGATTAAGCGCGGTCCAGTCTTGAAGACATCAACTGCAAACTCAATGAAGCCCCCGGCTGGGCCACAATAGGCGCCGTGACTGTCATGCGCATCGGGCCAATACGCACTGCGCAGCGCAGCCGCATCCGCGCGGTCCATGCCGCGGCAGTACCGATAAAGGCAGTCGCGGATCGCCTCGCGGTCGTGCAGTCGGGTGATTTTTGCCTGGTCCATCGCTCTGTCGCAAATTCTGAGATTGGGAGGGGCGTTTGTGTCTCTAGGGGCCGTGCAAGGACGATCCGATCGGCAATTGAAGAGCCAGAAAGGAGGCAACTTCATGTGTCGCGCGTGTCATGGAGGTCTGACGCCGGAGAGAATGTAGGCAGGGAAGCGGCCGGACGCCTTGCTGGAGGGTGTGAGGCCACGTCTCGTCGATTCCACCTAAGCTTCGCCAGCTTTTGGTTGAATGGTGCCCGGATCGAACCGCGCGGCGGTTGTGCGGTCGAGTTCTAGCGCACGTTCGGGGCAGGATCGCACGGCGCGTGACGCGAGCAGTTCGTCCCCTTGCGCCACATTGATATCGCCAGGCAGGACGTATCCCTCATCATCAAGCGTGAAAATGCTTGGCGCTTGCGCCGAGCATCGCGCGTGACCCTGGCATTTGGCATTGTGGACGATAATGCGCATAGCGCTGACCTCCATTGTCTTGCCATGGCTCGGGACGGCCATGGTCATGACCAGTCCAGGATCAGATTTTCGATTCCGAACACATGGCCGCCACAGGTGATGGGCGCTGTACCTTCCTTGATCCGGAAGGTCGGAAGGCGCGCCAGCCACTCCTCCAGGCCAATGACAATCTCGCGCCGGGCAAGATGTGAGCCAAGGCAACGGTGGGGACCATAGCCAAAGGCGGCGTGGCGGTTGTGCTCTCGCGCCAGATCGACCGTGTTGGGGGATTCAAATTCTTCCGGGTCGCGATTTGCAATCATCGTGGCGCAGGAAACGTAGTCCCCCTTTCGGATCGGCGCGCCTTCGAAGTCGACATCTTTCGTAGCCACGCGGATCAACTGAATGGGCGGATAGGCCCGCAGCAATTCTTCGGTTGCGAGCAGGATGCGATCTGGTTCGCTGCGCAGCAGTTCCTGATCCTTGAGGTTGCGCGCTAGATAAGCCAGGTCAAAGCCTATAGCTGCTGCCACGGTGTCAAGTCCCGCGACGAAGACAAGCACGCCGATGCCACGGATTTCCGCCTCGGTTAGCCGGCGGCCCTCGACCCGTGCGTGCACGATGAATGTCATGAGATCGTCGGCCGGATCCTTGCGGCGATTGGTTGCAAGTTCATCGATGAAGGCCACAATCTTGCGGGCAGCCACAGGTCGTTCCACTTCGTCGCCGTGGAGCAGATCTTTCGCCCAGCCGACAAATGTATCCAGTCCCTGATCCGGCAACCCCAGAAAGCGGAGGAAGATGCCGACAGTGAACGGAAAGGCAAAATCCTTCATAACGTCGCAGCTGGTGCCTGATGCGGTGATCCCGTCGATCAGGGCGCTCGCTAGCTCACGGACAGCAGGTTCCAGTGCCGTCACACGCTTGGGCGAAAGCAGCGGACTAAGTAGCGAGCGAAAGACGCCATGGGCCGGTGGATCGAGCTCAAGCGGGATCGTCGGCCAGGTTTCGCCCAGTATGGAGGAGAAGATGCTGCGATGGCTGGAGAAGGTATCAGCGTCCTGGAGCACCTTACGCTGGTCTGCGGCGCGGGTGATGACCCAGGTACCCCGGCCATCTTGCGTGTTGTAGGGGGAATAGAAGATCGGAGGCCCGTCATGTGCGCAAGCGACCGCTGCGTGTGGATCCCCGTTGGGCGTTGGTGGCATGCCTGGCGACGTGAACAGGCTGAAGTCCCTCACCATTTCGGGCGGGACATGATCTGGAACCGGGTTGATCGCCATTGGATTTCTCCTGCCGTCTAATCCCTAACTAAGGCCGCGCGGCATGGCATCTTGGCCATCCGGCTAGCTTGCAACCCTCTTGGCCAGACCGCTGCCTGCCCCGCCAAAGAGCGACGAGCAATTAGTCGGAGACGCGGCATTTTCCAGCTTCGACCGGCGAGCCGGAAATAAGCTCTTCTCCACAACGGATTCAGGCCAGTCATCTCTTCAGGATGTCCGTAGCACGGCACGCGAGAGGCGGTGCCCGTCGACATCACTTTCCTCGTTTCCACGAGCGCACGCCATAAGGGCGTGAGCAAACATGCGGGTCGAATCTCATCTCCTCTTCGATCGATGGCCGTTGGCCGTTGCCAGGCGAACTGCGGGTGTCCACGCCAGTCACGCCGGTCGGGCTTTCACAGGCAGTGCCTTGGAGCCGCTCGACGCGGACCCGACATGTTGTGTTCCTTGGCTGCATTGATCGCGATGTCACCCACAACATGAACGCTACGCGGTAGCTGCCGCCGTCTCACGAGAGAGCTTCAAAAGTCGTGCCAGCGGCGCGGAAAGAGCCCTGCAGGAGATTTCTACATATCTTCAAGGCTTGAACGAATGCGCAGCCGCAAGCTTGGCGGAGCACAGCCGTGTCGCGGACATGACAAAGCCGACAGCAAAGTCGCGGCAGATTCAAAATGCTCCGCGAGTGCACGGCGGTTTCCCGTCACCTCGGGACCGTGCCCGCATCACGCGGGCGCCGTTCAGGAAGATGCACATGGGACCTTGCCAATGGACGTGTTGGGTTTTTTGTAATCATTGTCAATTTCGAAGCTTTGTGGAGAGCGGGGCGTGTCCCATCAGGTGGTGTAGCTCGGCGGTTATGAAGCCGCACTCGACGCATCCGTTCGAGCGTCTCAACGGCGAGATCAAGCGGCGCACCGAGGTCGTCGGAATCTTCCCAAATGACGATGCGATCAGCGCGCCTCGTCGGCGCAATCCTGCTCGAACAGAACGATGAATGGGCAGTGCAGCGGGCCAGATATATGACCCTGGAAACGATCAGCCAGATGAGCGATGATCCCCTGATCAGCCTGCCAGCCGTGGCGCGCTGACCAGCCCGGCCCTTGCCGGGAGAGCACGGCGACCAATGCCGCCAGCCACACCACCCGCGGGACACGATCGGAGAGCGTCGACAGGGCGAAACGCGTAAGCCCCGTCAGCCGTCTCAAACCTGAGAACGAAGGCCACAGGGACCCTCGTCGGGTTAACCCCGATCGACTCCTGTGATCAGCCCCAGATTTCTCCGGTTCTAATTTGAGCCACCTGTTCTCCGCGCCGAGGCCCCCCTGTCCGAATTCCGACATTTTTGTCCAGCTACGGACAAAAAAGGTTTGAGGCTTGAGCGTATAAAGGGGCTGCGCTCTAGCCAGAGCTCACGATCAGGTGATCGTGGGGGCATTCGGTCCTGGCGAAGGTACGGTCCTGGCCGCTCAAGGCAAAGAGTGTCGCTGCAAAAACCAGTGTGACCCCGGCCTTAAAATCGAATGGCATGGCGCTTGCGTCTTACTCGGCAGAACCCATCACAAGGTGGCCAGGAGTAAGACCATTGCTGACATCGCGACACCCCGTACAAGAGCGTAGTGAAACCGTTCTCGTTGCCGCCGCAAATAGAGACCTCGTTTTCTTCAGCCGCCCGTGCTCGCGAGCGGTTTTGCCACGGCTGATCCAAGGCCGACACTCAAACGCGCGGCGCTCGGCCGAAACCGATGCAGTTTCAAGCGAAAAAGCAGCGCCTCAATTTTTACTCCAGGAGCAACATTGATGACCGTCAAAAAAAAGGTTCCTTTCGTCACCTTTCTAACGCGTGTTCGCGATGTTTCAGTCCAAGGGCCAAATCCATACCGTTGGGAAGAAAAGACATCCGACGACTACTTTGTCGGCAAGCGCGTCATACTGTTCTCGCTGCCAGGCGCCTTCACCCCGACCTGCTCGACCTACCAGCTGCCCAACTTCGAAGAGCTCTATGACGAATTTGAGAAGCTGGGAATTGAAGCGATCTACTGCGTCTCCGTCAACGATGCCTTCGTCATGAATGCGTGGGGGAAGGCCTTGGGGCTGCAGAAGGTCGAGCTCCTTCCGGACGGCTCAGGCGAGTTCACGCGCAAGATGGGCATGCTGGTCGCCAAGGATAATCTCGGCTTCGGTATGCGCTCCTGGCGCTACGCCGCTCTGATCAACAATGGCTTGGTGGAGCGGTGGTTCGAGGAGGAAGGTTTTTCTGACAACTGCGAGACCGACCCCTATTGCGTCTCCTCCCCCCAGAACATTCTTGAAACGCTGAAAGCCGCCAAAGCCGAGACGGCTGCATGACCTACGTCTCGAAAATCCCATTGCACAAGGCCAAGGGTCGCTCGGTAGGAGTTTCACGCTAACCATGCAGTCCTCAGCAAGCCTGCTTCAGCGTCAGAAGCAATCGTTGGTTTTGACGCCGCAAATGATGGAGTCCATTCGCCTGTTGCAACTGGCGCATCCCGAACTGCATCAGTTCGTCGATCAGGAAATCGAGAAGAACCCCTTTCTGGAACGGGCATCAGACCAGGCGCCGAAGGACATTCCTTCGATTTCGGCCGGAACCCCGCACATCGGGCCAACGATGGGCGGAGTATCGGATCGGGCCTCGCAGTGGAAATCAATCCGCGGCAAAAACAATGTCGCACCCGGGGGAAACAATGCTCTCGAAAACTACTGCGCCTCCACCGAAACACTGCACGACCATGTCGCTCGTCAGATCGCTCTCAGCGCATTTGCGCCGCTGGAGCGGCGAATAGCTGGCGAGCTTGCCGGTCATCTGGAAGACACCGGATATATTCAGGTGAACCTTTCGGAACTGGCCAGCAGCCTGAATGTCCGGGAGGCTGACGTGGAACGGGTTCTCGGAACTTTGCAGCAGTTCGATCCACCGGGGATTTTTGCGCGAACTCTCAGCGAATGCCTTGAGATACAATTGCGGCAGCTAGACAGGTTCGACCCGGCGATGGCAGCGCTGGTCGCCAATCTTGAAGCGCTAGCGCGACGCGATTTTCAAACATTGAAGCGCCACTGTGGTGTTGATGAAGACGACCTTCTCGACATGTTGCACGAAATCCGCGCGCTCGATCCCAAGCCTGGAAACCGATTCCAATCCGGGGGGCCTCAATCGATCATAGCAGACGTCTTGGTCCTGCCCTCGCCCGGAGGTGGGTGGCAAATCGAACTCAATCCAGACACGCTGCCCAGGCTGCTGATGAACCAGAACTATTTTGCCGAAGTCTCCCGCCTTAGCGCCCAAAATTCCAAAGACCAGTCATTTCTCAACGAATGCCTCCAAAAAGCGAACTGGCTAATCCGCAGCCTTGATCAGCGCGCCAAGACGATCCTCAAGGTAACGGCTGAAATCATCCGCCAGCAGGACGCCTTTTTTGAACATGGGGTCGCCCACCTGCGGCCTCTCAATCTCAAGACTGTCGCGGATGCGATCAACGTGCACCAATCGACGGTAAGCCGGGTGACGTCCAACAAGTACATGCTGACCCCGCGCGGCGTGTTCGAACTGAAGTATTTTTTCACCGTCGCGATCGGCTCCTGCGAAAGCGGCGACGCGTACTCCGCCGAAGCTGTCCGCCATCAAATCAAGACGATGGTTGCCGCGGAATCGTCCGACGAAGTGCTTTCTGACGACGACATCGCCACCCGGCTCAAGGACACCGGGATCGACATTGCTCGCCGCACCGTTGCGAAATATCGTGAGGCGCTGAACATCCCATCCTCCGCGCGACGTCGCCGGGAGAAGCGCGTGCGGCTTCGATGCCAATCAAGCCCAGGCGGAGGCGGCGACGAAGGCGGCTCTTAATCCAAAGCGAACCCGTTCTTGATCCGTGCCAAGTGGCTTTCGCCTTCCTCCGGGCCAAAACAGCTTTCGAAATCGCGGCATTCCTGACAACTGGGCGCGGTGCATAGCGAAAAGCCTTCTGCCTCGCATAGCTTACGATAGAAATATTTCTTCCATTTCATATTTTCGGTGTTCCCGGCCGCCAGCGCCGGGAAATGCCTGGCGATCAAGCGGCTGAGTTCGGCCCGATTGAAAAGGCCAAGGTCCTGCCACAGATGGTCATTGCGCAAACTACGCCTGGCGATGATCTTGGCGAAGAGGGTGCTCGCCGGATCGCCCGGCCTGGCATGCCCAATGAGCAGGCCGCGCAGAAGCTCTTCCTCCACATCCGGCTCAGGATCGGCCAGCTTTTCCAGCGCCAAGGCGTTGACGGGCACAGTCGGGAAATAGCGTGTCATGACATCTCGCAGGTCGGCACGCGAAAGGCCGGTTGCTTCGGTCGCGGTCGCCTTGCCTGCCTCGACCTCCTCGAACGCGAGGTAGGCAACACAGGCAAGCGCATGCCGGTCGAACGCCGCCCCCAAGCCTGTCGGCGGCCATTGGCTGGTGCTGAAACAACCACGGTGATCGGCGACTGTGGCGCCGTTCTCCTGGTCGTGTCCCCAGCTCATGCAGCAAGCTTGTCAGCCGTAAGGTGGGTCTGGCAGTTCTTCGGGCAGACGCGGCCGCAGGCGCCGCAGCCAATGCAGCGGCCGGCTTGGTCGACAACCATGACCATGCGGTTGAGCTCGCCGTCGAAGTCGTCATCCTCGCCCGCGCAGATGCCGAGTATTTCGCCCGCGTCATCGACGCCATGAAGGTGCATGACCTCGCGCGAGCAGACCTTGAAGCAGCGGCCGCAACCGATGCAGGTCGCGCCATCGATCGCCGTCAGATAGTGCGGCGTCCAGGGAGAGCCGTCGCGGGTGACGTTCGTCATTGTGAATTCTCCAACGCCGCGAGTTGTTCCTTTGCGGCATCCAACTCGGCAAAAATCTCGAAGGCTTTCCTGGCCACCGCCTCGATCTCGGTCCAGTTGACCGCCAGGTCCTCGGCAAGGTCGTGCAAGTCCATCTTGGCGTCTCGGGCGCGCGCCTGCAGCTTGCGGAGCTTCTTCATCTCCAACTCTGACATGTTCCCTTCCTCGCAAGCCGGGTTTCTTACGCTCGCGCCATCTCGGGACGCGCTTCGATGGCCGCGACCGCATCGCCGGCGTGCCGGCCTCGGCGATTTTCCAGAACGTCTCGAGTTCGGCATAAGTTCGGTGGGTCGCAGCCGACATTCAAGATCTTGTGCCCGATGTCGACGCAGGCGGTGAACGATTGCTGGGGGGCGTCGATTTTGGCGACACCCAATTCCAGAGAACGCGTGTGCAGCGGGGACCCCGCGCGTTGCTTTTCTTCTCTCCATTGATGGCATCAACGGGAATCTAAGTGATCGCTCGTCTGCCGCCTCAGGAGTAAGTCTCGACCTCCGCGACGGGAACGCAGGGAGAAGCTCATAAAAAATTGTCTGCATTCCAGTCATCGGTTTACTCGAGAGCGCGGCAGGAGAAAGGTCGGCCCCAGGCGTGTCGTGGGATCGAAAGATCCAACGACAGTGGCGGCCGCCTTTCAAGAACGGTCCGACAGGATTGCTGGGGAGGCAAGTTGAAGTCACGCCGCCTTCAACCGCGCTGCACAGTCTCATTCCAGCCCTTTGTCTGCTCCAAGACCTGCCGCTCGAACAGGCGGCGATAGATGCCGTCGCGACGGATCAGTGCGGCATGGTCGCCCTGCTCGGTGATGCAACCACGGTCGAAGACAAGCAGCCGGTCGAGTTCGCGCACCGTGGAGAGCCGGTGCGCAATGACGAGCGTGGTGCGCCCGACCATGAGGCGCTCCATCGCGTTCTGGATCAGCACCTCCGATTCCGAGTCGAGGCTCGATGTCGCCTCGTCCAGAATCAGGATCGGGGCATCGGCGAGGAAGGCGCGCGCTATCGCCACACGCTGGCGCTCGCCGCCTGAAAGCTTCACGCCGCGTTCGCCGACCAGCGTACCGTAGCCGTTCGGCAGACGCGCGATGAAGTCATGCGCGCTGGCGAGCCGCGCCGCCTGCTCAACGTCGGACCGAGAAGCACCCGGCCGTCCATAGGCTATGTTCTCGGCCAGCGAGCGGTGGAACAGGAGAGGCTCCTGCTGCACGATCGCGATCTGCGAGCGCAGCGAGCCCTGCGTCACCCGCGAAATGTCCTGCCCATCGATCAAGATTCGTCCAGCATCTAGGTCGTAGAGCCGCTGAATGAGCTTGACGAAGGTGGTCTTGCCGGAGCCAGAGGGGCCGACCAGACCGATCCGTTCGCCGGCCTCAATCGAAATCGACAAGTCGCTGTAGAACGGTGACCAATGATTGCCGTAGTGGAAATGGACGCTCTCAAAATCGATGTGACCCTTCGTGATCCGGATCGCGTTGGCGCCCGGAACATCCGCCACGTCGGGCGGCTGGCTACAGGTTTTGACCAGTTCCTCCATCTCATTTACAGCTTGCTGGATGTTGCGCACGTGTCTGGAAACATCACGCAAGTAGCCATACAGGATGGTGAAAGACGCGAGCACAAAGGCGATGTCGCCGGGGGTAGCCTGGCCGCGCGCCCACAAAAATAAGGCATAGCCGATCAAAGCCGCTCTCATCGCAAGAAGCATGATGCCCTGGAATGCAGCACTGATCGTGCCGCGCACCCACGTCCGGCGAGTGCGGTGCCGCCACTTGGAGATGACTTTCGCGAGGCGATGATCTTCCCGCACCTCGGCGCCGAAGCCTTTGACCACCGCGTTACAGCTGATCGCGTCGGCAAGCGAGCCGCCAAGCTTCGTATCCCAATTATTGGCAAGGCTTGCCGCTGGCGCTACGTAGCCGAGCGACAGCGCAACGATCAGCGCCACATAGCCAACAGAGCCGCAGGCGACGATCAGCCCCATCATCGGCCAGTACCAGCCGAGCAGAATGCTCGAGCCTACGAGCATAATGAGCGAAGGGAACAACGCGAAAAGGATCGTGTCATTGAAGAGGCAGAGCGCCCATATGCCGCGCGTGATCTTGCGCACCGTCGAGCCGGCGAAGGTTTTCGCATGCCAATCGGCCGAAAAGCGCTGGACACGATGGAACGCGTCGCTGGCGATGTCCGACATCATCTTCAGAATGAAGTCATTGATGGCAATGAAGGCGATGTTGCGCATGACGACGGCGCCGAGTGCGAGCGCAATCAAAATCGAAAAGGCCGCAAGTGCCGCATCCCACACGATCGCGTCGGCTGCCGCTCCTTGGGCGACCGCGTCTACCAGCCGTCCGGAATAGAGCGGCGTCAGAACGTCAAGGAGCGTTGCGCCAAGCACCGCGATCATAATGATCGCGAGCCGGATCGGCTGCCTGCTGCAGTGGCGCACGGTGAAGGCGAAAACGTCGCGAAAGGCGGCGCCGCGCAGACCGATGTGAAAACGACGCCTGGCTTTGAACGAGCGCACGAGGACGCCCGGTCTCAAGTAACCTGAAATGGAAGATCTGAGTGAGGACGAAAACATCGCCCGGAACGCGGGTGGCCGATCTGGACCTGACATGTTGCTTTCTTTCCTTCGTTCCATCGACCGCGATGTCACCAGCGAGATGAATATCGGCCACGGGCACGCGCTGCCTTACGAGGGGAGAATCGCAATGGCCGTGCCAAAGGCTCAGACAGCCCAGAAGAATTTTCTGCATATTCTTCAATGACAACGAGATTTCAGCAGGCGACGGGGGCGGACAGCGCCGCGTCGCGTGCTCGACAAACCGGCAGGATGCATCGGTCGCGCGGGGCATCCTTGGCGAACAGCCCGACAGGATTGCTCCTCACGCGAAGCGGAATTCACGCCCAATCCAACGGCGTTCACCGTCGAACAATGCCCGCCGATGTCGGACATGCGACATAGCAGTGTTGGAGCCACCTTATTGTTTCGAAATGATCTCCTTGTTTGGCACGGTCCATGCGTAGCTGTTCGAGGATGCGTCCCGGCCTGAAGGAGAAACAGTCCACGCCCAGCGGACCGAAAACGCCGTGGCCTAAAGACCGGGCCTTCCCAGGCCGGTGCAGGGCTGGCGCACTAAGTCGAGGCGAGTGGCCGCGTCGACCCCAAGAACCGCGGGCCGAATATGGCCGCGGCAACTCCTTCGGTTAGCCATCATCATGACAGTCAGGGCGTGCGCTTTGCGTAATTGCCCTCAGGAGAAGGATCACATCCATGAGGCCTGTTTATCTGGACAACAACGCAACGACACGGGTCGATCCTGAAGTCGTTCAAGCAATGCTGCCGTTTTTTACCGAGCAATTCGGCAATCCTTCGTCGAGCCACGATTTTGGTGTTTCCGCCGGGGCGGCGGTGAGAAAGGCGCGCCTGCAGGTGCAAACGCTGATCGGCGCGGAGTTCGACGACGAGATCACCTTCACCTCCGGCGGGACGGAAAGCGACAACACGGCGTTCCTTTCGGCGCTCGGGGTGATGCCTGAGCGCACTGAGATCGTGACTTCCGCAGTCGAGCATTCGGCCGTGCTGACGCTTTGTGCCCACCTTGAGAAGACGCGCGGCATCAAGGTGCATAGGATTCCGGTGGATCGTCACGGCCGGCTCGACCTCGACACCTATAAGGCCGCCCTCACCCCGCGCGTGGCGATCGTCTCGATCATGTCGGCGAACAACGAGACCGGAACGATCTTCCCGGTGGTCGAGCTTGCTGAGTTGGCCAAGGACGTCGGCGCCCTTTTCCATACCGACGCGGTGCAGGCGGTCGGCAAGCTTGCGATCGACTTGAAATCGACCGCAATCGATATGCTGTCTCTCTCCGGTCACAAATTACACGGACCGAAAGGGGTCGGGGCACTTTATGTAAAGCGCGGCGTGCGCTTCTGTCCGCTGATCAAAGGGGGACGCCAGGAGGGCAACCGCCGCGCGGGCACGCAGAATACGCCAGGCATCGTCGGCCTCGGCGTGGCAGCCGATCTTGCCTTGAAGTTCATGGACGACGCGAACACACGGGTAAAGGCATTGCGAGACCGCCTCGAGAAAGAACTTCTCCAGCACATCCCAGACGCCTTCGTGGCCGGCGATTTACGAGCGCGGTTGTCGAACACTGCAAATATCGCCTTTGGACACATCGAAGGTGAGGGCATACTGCATTTCCTCAATCGCGAGGGCATCGCCTGCTCCTCTGGCTCTGCATGCGCCTCCGGCTCGCTGGAGCCGAGCCATGTCTTGGTGGCGATGAATATCCCCGATAGCGCGGCACACGGCGCAATCCGTTTCTCCTTTTCGCGCAACAACGGCGAGGAGGATGTCGACCGGGTGCTCGAGGTCATGCCCGGGATCGTTAAGAAGCTGCGTGACCTGTCCCGGTCTTCACCAGCGACGACGCAACCCCGACCGCCGTCTCCGGCCAAGGAAAATGCAATGCGCAGCTGTTTTGCTGAAAGCCGTGCCATCGATGTCACCGACATCCTCGCCCGGCTGAAGAGCCTGTCGGCTGCGGAGGAGTTCTTCGAGGTCCTTGGCATCTCTTATGATTCGAAGGTGCTCAATGTATCGCGGCTCCATATCATGAAGCGCATGGGCCAGTACCTCGCTGAAGAGGATTTCGCCGGTCTTCCCGACGGGGTGATCGCCGCGCGGGCGCGTGCGACGTTGGAACGCGCTTATGAGGATTTCGCGACATCCTCGCCACTCACGCAACGGGTCTTCAAGGTGCTCAAAGAGCACGATCCGGACAAGCCCGCCACTCGGGACCGCGCCTTTGTACCGTTCGATGCGATCCTGAGGCGTTTCGGGACAGAATGAGCGCGACAAAGTTGCGACGCGACAATGACGAAAAGCCGACAAAACCGGTCATCACGACGGCACCTTCGGAACAAAACGACCCGATCTCAAGGAGGACAGAGCAGCGCAGAACGGTTGGCACGAATGATGCTGCTTAGGAGATGAACGCCAGGGCGGCTTGCGGACTAGAGCCGAGAGGGAAGCAATGCACATTGTAGTCTGTATCAAGCAGGTGCCGGATTCCGCGCAGATACGTGTCCACCCGGTGACGAACACGATCATGCGCCAGGGCGTGCCAACCATCATCAACCCTTACGACCTGTTCGCCCTCGAAGAGGCACTGAGATTGCGCGGCGCCCATGGCGGCGAGGTCACCGTGCTTACCATGGGTCCGCCGATGGCAGAAGATGCGCTGCGCAAGGCGCTCACCTATGGCGCTGACCGCGCGGTACTCTTGACCGACCGCTGCTTTGCCGGCTCCGACACGCTGGCGACGTCCTTTGCGCTTTCTCGGGCAATTGTGAGAATTGGCGAGACCTTCGGCGCGCCGGACATCGTCTTCGCGGGCAAGCAGACGATTGACGGCGATACCGCCCAAGTCGGGCCCGGCATCGCCAAGCGCCTCGGCCTCCTGCAGTTCACCTATGTGCCGAAGATCGCCTCTATCGATCTCGACGCGCGCGAGATCACCGTCAAGCGCCGTTCGGAAGGCGGTACGCAGACGCTGAAAAGCCGGCTGCCTTGCCTCATCACAATGCTGGAAGGCACCAACGAAATCCGCAGGGGCTCGCTCGACGACGCCATGCGCGCCGCACGCAGCCAGATCGTGAAGTGGAGCGCGGCCGAAGCTGGCATTGAGGACCTCACCAAATGCGGCCTGCACGGCTCGCCGACGGTCGTCAAGCGCGTTTTCGCCCCTACCACGCGGGCGGAAAAGGCGACGCAGATCGACATGACCGACAAGACGCAGCATGGCGTCGCTGACGAACTGATTGCCGCAATCTTCACCCGCCAGCCAGCGCTGGAACACGAACTCGCCTTCGACGGCGGCCAGTGACGGGACGGCAAGGAGAGAGATGTTGAAGGCGAAACGCGAAGCTCCTCCGTCCGCCGGCCGTGCCGGAATCAAGAAGGAATTGCCTGAGCACTTTAGGGACTATCGGCATGTCTGGGTTTTCATCGAACTGGAACGCAGCGAGGTCCATCCCGTCTCCTTCGAACTGCTTGGCAAAGGCCGCAAGCTCGCCGACAAGCTTGGCATTCAGCTTGCGGGAATCGTGCTCGGACCGCCGGGTGAGGCCACCCAGCATGCCGTTGCCGAGGCCTTCGCTTACGGGGCCGACCTTGTCTACCTCGTCGAGGCACCGCTGCTTGCTGACTATCGCAACGAGCCTTTCACCAAGGCGATGACGGATCTGGTCAATACGCACAAACCGGAAATTCTGCTTCTCGGTGCGACCACGCTCGGCAGGGATCTCGCCGGCTCAGTAGCAACGACCTTGCTGACAGGGCTCACTGCCGACTGTACCGAACTCGATGTGGATGTCGACGGTTCGCTCGCCGCGACCCGTCCGACTTTCGGCGGTTCCTTGCTATGCACGATCTATACGCTCAACTACCGGCCGCAGATGGCCACCGTACGACCGAGGGTCATGGCCATGCCACCGCGAACGGATAAGCCGGTTGGGCGTGTCATCCGTCACAAGCTGTCGATGACCGAGGAAGAGATCATTACCAAAGTCCTTGGCTTCAAGCTCGATCGCCAATCGGCAAAGGCAAATCTCGCCTACGCTGACATCGTGGTTGCCGGAGGCCTCGGCCTCGGCTCAGCGGAGAATTTACAGCTTGTGACGAATTTAGCGCGCGCAATCGGCGCCGAATATGGCTGTTCGCGCCCGCTGGTCCAGAAGGGCTGGATGCCGGCCGATCGGCAGATTGGCCAAACGGGCAAGACCATCCGGCCAAAGCTTTACATTGCGGCCGGGATTTCGGGCGCTATCCAGCATCGGGTTGGCGTGGAGGGGGCTGATTTGATCGTAGCCATCAACACCGACCCGAACGCCCCGATCTTCGACTTTGCCCACCTCGGCATCGTCACCGATGCGATCCGTTTCCTGCCGGCATTGACGGAAGCTTTCACCCGGCGGCTGTCGCCGCACAGCCACGACAAGCTTGCGAGCTAAGGGAGACGGCCATGATCGAAGAAGAATTCGACGCCATCGTCGTCGGCGCCGGTATGTCCGGAAACGCGGCCGCCTACACTATGGCAAGACAGGGCCTGACGGTGCTGCAATTGGAGCGCGGCGAGTATCCGGGCTCCAAGAATGTCCAGGGCGCCATCATGTACGCAGACATGTTGGAGCAAATCATCCCGGATTTCCGGAATGATGCGCCTCTCGAGCGGCATCTGGTCGAGCAGCGACTTTGGGTGATGGACGACACCTCCCACACCGGGATGCAGTATCGATCGGATGATTTCAACGAGGCGAAGCCTAATCGCTACACAATCATCCGCGCCCAGTTCGACAAGTGGTTTTCGCGCAAGGTGCGCGAGGCCGGCGCGACGGTTCTGTGCGAGACGACAGTGACCGACCTAGTCCGCAATGCCAAAGGTAAGGTGATCGGCGTGCGCACCGACCGGGCTGGCGGGCCGATCTACGCGGACGTCGTCGTGCTCGCAGAAGGTGTCAACGGACTGCTCGGTACACGGGCCGGCCTGCGCAAGATGCTGAAGCCACAAAGCGTGGCGCTCGCTGTCAAGGAGATGCATTTCCTACCCGATGAGGTCATTGAGCAGCGATTCGGCCTCCAAGGGGACGAAGGCTGCGTGATCGAAGCGGCGGGCACGATCTCCCGCAGCATGGCTGGACTTGCGTTCCTCTACACCAATAAGGAGTCGATCTCTCTGGGCATCGGCTGCCTCGTCTCCGATTTCGCCAAGACAATGGAGAGCCCATACGTCCTCCTCGATGCTTTTAAAAACCATCCTTCGATCCGGCCGCTCATCGCGGGCTCTGAAGTCAAGGAGTATTCCGCGCATCTCATTCCCGAAGGTGGCTACAAGGCAATTCCGCAGCTCTTCGGCGACGGTTGGGTCGCGGTCGGCGATGCCGCCCAACTGAACAACGCTATTCACCGCGAGGGTTCGAACCTTGCCATGACTTCCGGTCGCATCGCGGGCGAGGCGATCATTGAGATCAAGGGCCGCAACCAGCCGATGATCAGGAAGAACCTGGCCCTCTACAAGACCATGCTGGACAAGTCCTTCGTAGTCAAAGACCTGCGGAAATATAAGGACATGCCGGCCCTGATACACACCAACTCCCGAAATTTCTTCATGACTTACCCGCAGTTGATGTCGCAGGCCGCGCAGAATTTCATGCGCGTCGACGGCACTCCGAAAATCGAGAAGGAAAAGGCGACCACTGCTGCCTTCATCAAGGCGCGTTCGCGCTGGGGGCTGATCAGCGATGTGGTCCGCCTGGCACTCGCATGGCGCTGAAGGAGAAACAGGATGACGATCGCTGTGACGAAGTTACGCGTCGAGGAGAAGCTTTATCAGAATCGCTATCTAGTCGATCCGGGCCGCCCGCATATCAAAGTGCAACCGCACGAGAGGCCGAGCGCGAACCTGCTGGCGCTGACATACATCTGCCCGGCCAAGTGCTATGAGGAGAACGACAAGGGCCAGGTGGAGACCACTTTCGACGGCTGCATGGAATGCGGCACGTGTCGCGTGCTTTGCGAGGCCAGCGGTGAGATCGTGTGGAATTACCCGCGCGGCGGCTTCGGCGTTCTCTTCAAGTTCGGATGACTGGCGCAAAGTGCGAGAACGAGAGGTTCGCAAATTGCGGTCAAGACCGTCAATATTGGTCGCAATTACCGACTATGTTTCTCGAACGCAAAATACAAAAAGGGCGCGGGAGGGACCACCTTAGACAACGCTTGAGGTGTTCGCATGGCTCACATGCCTCCAGATCAGGTCGGTGAAATTGGATCACGACACACTCCGCCTGAACCTGCGGTCGAAGCGGTGCGCGGCGCGGACAGCTTGCTCGGGGGAATCTACGAGATATCGAAGGTTCTGACTGCCCCGGCCCGGCTGGAGATTACGCTTACCAATGTCGCGAATGTCCTCTCCTCGTTTATGCATATTCGTCATGGTGCAATCGTCGTCCTGGGCGCTGAAGGACAGCCGCAGATTAGCGCAACCAGCGGCGGCACTGTCACTCAATCAGGCGCCGGCAGCGTCGTACCCCAGGCCGTAATAGACAAAATCGTCGCTACTGGAGTGCCGATTGTCATACAAGACACAAGCACGTCAGAGCTATTCCAGGCTGATCCTCAATCCAGCAGCGGTACGATCGCAACTGCCTTTATCGGTGTCCCGCTAAAGGCTGAGGAAAGGATCTTCGGGACACTATCGATTGACCGCGTCAAGAACGATACTACCATGTTCGGCTGCGAGGAGGACCTACGCTTCCTGGCCATGGTCGCCAATCTGGTCGCTCGGACCATCCGCCTCCATCGCACTTTGAGCACGGCTCGTCAGTCACTTATCGAAAAGCAACCGAGACCAGAGCAGTCGCTCGACGAGGACGGGACCCATCCGGCCCGGCATCGGCATGTCAAGATCGACGGAATCATCGGAGAAAGTCCCGCGCTCAAGCAAGTGCTCGAGATCGTCTCGGTCGTGGCCAGGACCAATTCCACCGTGCTTCTGCGAGGCGAAAGCGGTACCGGAAAGGAGTTCTTTGCACAGGCCATCCATAAGCTTTCGCACAGGAGGGAGAAATCCTTCGTCAAATTGAACTGCGCCGCACTGCCCGAAAGCGTTTTGGAATCGGAGCTCTTTGGCCACGAGAAGGGCGCCTTCACCGGGGCTATCCTGCAGCGCGCCGGCCGGTTCGAATTGGCTAATGGCGGAACCCTGCTGCTTGATGAAATCGGCGAGATTTCGCCTGCCTTTCAAGCCAAGCTGTTGCGCGTCTTGCAGGAAGGAGAACTGGAGCGAGTGGGTGGCACCAGGACCCTAAAGGTTGACGTGCGGCTCATATGCGCCACCAACAAGGACCTCGAGACGGCTGTCCGGAATGGAGAGTTCAGAGCCGACCTCTATTACCGCATCAACGTGGTGCCAATAGTCCTGCCTCCCCTCAGAGAACGCCCGGGCGATATTCCGCGCCTTGCGAAATCTCTCCTCGACCGATTCAACAAGGAGAACCATCGCGATCTTGCCTTCACGCCGTCGGCGCTTGACCTGATCTCGCAATGCTATTTCCCTGGCAACGTGCGTGAGTTGGAGAATTGTGTGCGACGGACGGCCACACTTGCGCGCTCAAAGACAATAAGTCCGGCGGATTTTGCCTGCCAGAACAGCCAGTGCCTTTCTTCTCTTCTGTGGAAAGGAGTCGGCGGTTCGCAAGGCGGCTATGCCGTCGACGAGTTCGCACGTGGCAATATGATGCCGGTTGGGTCACCGCTGCCTGCCATGCGAGGCGGCGCTTCCCACAATGAGGCATCGCCCGGCAAGACCTGCGACCCCAACCATCCCGCCTGCCCTGCAATGAACCCGCGTCTGACGGAACGTGACCGACTAATCGAGGCTATGGAAAAAGCCGGCTGGGTTCAGGCCAAGGCGGCTCGTTTCCTCGGTCTCACGCCGCGGCAGGTCGGCTATGCTTTGCGCAGGCATCGTATCGGCGTGAAGAAGTTCTAAACGTCATTGATGCACCACATTTGGGGGCACGGCTGCTCCCCGCAATAGGCGAAACTGAGACAAACACGGGTACGTTTCGCGACCACGTTTTTGTCCGTCGTCGGGGACCTGACACAACCGTGTCGCAGCGAAACGGACACAGTGGGGCACAAAGGCGGACGTAAAGCCAACATTGACGGACAAAACCCGCTTTTGGAGTTGGCATATCTCTTGCGCTCGGACGTGCGGAGTCCACTACGCACGGAGCCCTTCAATGTCCGCACCGATGATTTCGCTGAAGGGCCTTTCCGGCACGACATCCTTCGATCAGTTGCCGGCCAGAGCGAGGTCCGCTGGCTGCGCATCTTCATCCTGCGGCTCCTCCGCAAAGCCGCACGAGATGGACACAGCTGTCTGGGAGAAGATCAAAGATCATCCCTGCTTTTCAGAGGAAGCGCACCACTATTTCGCGCGCATGCACGTGGCGGTCGCGCCGGCCTGCAATATCCAGTGCAACTACTGCAATCGCAAATATGACTGCGCCAACGAAAGCCGGCCCGGGGTCGTCTCGGAGAGGCTGACGCCCGACCAGGCGCTGCGCAAGGTGATCGAGGTCGCCAACGAAGTGCCGCAGCTTTCCGTACTTGGCATCGCCGGACCGGGCGATGCCTGTTACGACTGGAAGAAGACGAAGGCGACAATTGAACTGGTCGCCAAGGAAATCCCCGACATCAAGCTGTGCATCTCCACCAACGGCCTCGCGCTTCCAGACCACGTCGCCGAGCTTGCCGAAATGAATGTCGATCACGTGACGATCACCATCAACATGGTCGACCCGCAGATCGGTGCCAAGATCTACCCATGGATCTTTTATGATCACCGCCGTTATGCCGGCGTCGAGGCAGCCACGATCCTGCACGAACGACAGATGTCGGGGCTGGAGATGCTGACGGCGCGCGGCATCCTCACCAAGATCAATTCGGTCATGATCCCCGGCGTTAATGACGAGCACCTAATCGAGGTGAATAAATGGGTCAAGGAGCGCGGCGCATTCCTGCACAATGTCATGCCGCTGATTTCTGACCCGGTACACGGTACGCACTACGGCTTGAGCGGGCAGTGCGGCCCCACGGCAATGGAGCTGAAGACCCTTCAGGATCGTCTCGAAGGCGGCGCCAAGCTCATGCGCCACTGCCGGCAGTGCCGGGCCGATGCTGTCGGCATGCTGGGCGAGGATCGTGGCCAGGAATTCACGCTCGACCGGCTTCCCGACAAGGTCACCTACGACGCCAGCAAGCGCGAGGCCTATCGGACGGTGGTCGCGCGCGAGCGGGGCGATCGCATGGCGGCCAAGAGCGAGGCGCTCGGGATGGTCAAGACCGCGGGCTCCGGCAAGTCGCTTCTGGTCGCGGTAGCGACCAAAGGTGGCGGCCGCATCAACGAGCATTTCGGCCATGCGAAGGAATTCCAGGTTTACGAGGCCTCGCCGAAAGGGATCAGCTTCGTCGGTCATCGCAAGGTCGAGCAGTATTGCCTCGGCGGCCGGGCCGAGGACACGAGCCTCGACGGCGTCATTTCTACGCTCGAAGGCGTAGACATCGTGCTGTGCGCGAGAATTGGAAATTGCCCCGAGGATCGACTCAAGGAGGGCGGTATCCGAGCAACGGATGCTTACGGGTATGACTACATCGAGACCGCCATCGGCGCGCTTTACGCAGCCGAGTTTGGGGGTGAGCCACTGGCTGCGACGGCCTGAGCCGTCTCATTCAAACCGACCGGAGTTGAAAATGGCCTATAAGATCATCGCGTCCCAATGTACCCAGTGCGGCTCCTGCGAGTTCGAATGCCCTTCCGGCGCGATCAAGTTCAAGGGCGAGAGCTACGTGATCGATCCAAAAAAGTGCACCGAATGCGAGGGGGCCTTCGAAACGCAGCAATGCGCCTCGGTATGTCCGGTGTCGAAGACTTGCGTCCCCGCCTGACCCTCCATTTCGGCTACCGACCGGGTCAGGCCTCCGAAGGACCATCGACCTCCTGTTGGAAAGCTGCAGCCGAGAGAAAGGAACGGCCATGAGCCTCGGACGCGAACAGGACATCGAAATCCGTACACCCCCGCGATTCATGCCGGGTGAGCGGGTCCGCGCCACACGCCACATAAAAAATGACGGCACCTATCCTGGCAAGGAGATCGGCGAAAACCTGGTGCGCAAAGGCGACGAGGGCTATGTGCGCGACATCGGCACCTTTCTCCAGCAATTCTACATCTATGCGGTCGAATGGATCGATCGCGGCACCATCGTCGGCATGCGTGCGCGTGAACTCATGAGCCTTGAGACGGCTGGGATTTCTTGCACTGCCGAAATCGATGCTGGTTTTGACGAAGGAACGACCCGATGAGGGTAATGATCCGCAGGACCGGTGCTGGCTTGTCGGCATATATTCCCAAAAAGGATCTCGAAGAGCCGATCATCAAGGTCGACAACGAACACTTGTGGGGTGGGGCTGTGACGCTGAAGAACGGCTGGCGGTTAGTCTTGCCCGACCTTCCGCGGGATACCGCTTTGCCGATTACCGTGGAGGCAAGAAAGATTTCCGACGAGGACTGACTCCGGGTTGACACAAAGAGAGCGGCAAAGGGATACGAGCATGAACACAATGACCTCGGGCCACCTCGTGGTCGTTCGGGACAGTTTTGCCGAAAGGCAGCTTGACCTTTTGAAGAAAGCGCTCGCGGCCGACGAGGTCATCCCCTATCTCGGCCCAGGTCTGCTTGAGATCCGCTCCGCGGGGCCGCCCGTACCGCATACCCCCGAAGCCGTTGCCGCAGCGCTCAACAAGCGCACCCCAGCCCCTTCGAAGATTCGCACCAACATGTGGTCGGTAGCGCAGTATATCGAACAGCGCCGGCACCGCCGGACCCTTCAAGTTTGGATGGCCGAAATATTCGCGACCCCTGTGGTTCCGACCATCTTGCATGCCTGGCTTGCAACGCTGCCGCTCTCACTGATCGTCGACAGCTGGTACGACGGTGCTATGCGCGCGGCTCTAATACAGACCCGCCGAACGGACGTCGTCGAAATACAGGGCGTGACACGGGCGCACGAGATCGGTGACATTTGGACGAAAGCCTACGATTTGGCCGGGATATTACTCGAATCCGCACCAGCGGCGAAGACGGTTCTCTACGCCCCTCACGGCGGTGCCAGGCCGGCGGCAAACTTCCTCGTCGCAGATTCCGACTACGTTGAAGTGCTGAGCGAAATCGACATCCAAACGCCGATCCCTGACCTGGTGAAGGAACGGCGAGCCAGCCGTGGTCTATTCTTCCTCGGCTGCCGCTTCAACGATCAGATGCTGCGCACCTATGCCCGACAGATCATGAAGCGCTCCCATGGCCCACATTTTGCGGCAATCGATACAGCAACGCTGACCAGGAACGAGCGGCGCTTCCTTGCAGAAAGGGCAATCACGGTCATTGACATGCCGACGGGTCAAGCGGCGGCCCGTCTGGTCGGACTGGGCAAGACATTGCATGAAAGCAAAAGTGCAATCGCTTGATCCATTCCCAGACGGAGAACACGGCGACCAATGCCGTCAGCTACACCACCTAGGGGGACACGATCCCGCGGCTGCGAATAGCATACATCCACGTCCGCCATTACCGGACCGCCTTGGGATAAGCCCTGCCCGAGGCATGGCGGGCCCCGGTTGCGTTCGTAGCGATGGCAGGTTCCTAAGCAGCGGCTCCGCGAGGTCGAGCAGTCTAACCGGCGGCTTGAGTCGACGGCGCTCACGCACAGCCTCCAGGTGCGGCCGGTAATGCGGCCTCCCCATTGGTTTGGGCAAGCTTCCGACTGATCCCCTGCATCGCCGGTCGCAAAGAGGTCCGGTTTGCACCGTTAGCGCAGGCCAATATTGTGGCCGCCTAGGCCGTATGCGTCCCTCTCTTCTATTTGGCCTGACTGAACAAGCTTGCACCCGTTCGGGCACGCAGTCCGACCAGGATGCGCGCATCAACATCAAGCCGCATGAACGCGGAGAAAATCCTCATACATCGCTCGCAACCCGGCACCAAGGGACGTTTTGGCTTTCCAGCCAAGGTTACGCATGCGCGTTACGTCCAGTAACTTGCGCGGAGTACCGTCTGGCTTCGTCGTGTCGAATACCAAATTGCCCTCCCAGCCGACCGCCGCCTTGACGAGTTCCGCCACTTCGCGAATCGTGACGTCCTCGCCAACGCCAACATTGATCAGGGGCGCAGTGTCAGGAGCCGTTAAGGCGTCAAAATCTGAATCTGGCAGGCCAAGGAGGAATGCTATGGCATCGCCTACATCCGACGAATACATAAACTCTCGCCGCGGGTTTCCGGATCCCCAGACCTCAACCGAGGAGTCGCCGTTCATTTTAGCTTGATGAAAACGGCGTATCAGAGCAGGCAGAACGTGGCAATTTTTGGGGTCATAATTATCGCCGGGACCATATAAGCTGGTCGGCATCAACGTGAGATAGCGCGTCTGGTACTGCCGGTTAAAAGACCAGCATGATTCGATTCCTGCGATTTTTGCCAAAGCGTAGGGACGATTCGTCGCTTCAAGCGGACCGGTTAGAAGGTATTCCTCACGTATCGGCTGCGGGCAGTCGCGTGGATAGATACACGAGGAGCCAAGGAAAATCATCCGTTCGACGCCGGAAGCGTAAGCGGCATCAAAAACACTGAGTTGAATCGCCAGGTTGTTATGAAGGAAATCGACGGGGGAGCTCGCGTTCGCCAGTATACCACCAACCTTTGCGGCGCACATAACGACGTAATCAGGCCGCCGCGACATGAAGAACCTGCGCGTCTCGCTCCGATCAAATAGATCCAATTCATCGTGAGTGCGAGTTATTATTTCATAGGATCCCAACGCCTCGAGGGCTCTCATCGTGGCGGATCCAACAAGGCCGCGATGGCCTGCTACATAAACTTTCTTCATTTTTTTATTTTCCATTGATCGCGCTCTAAGCGCTCCTTAAGAAGGCCGCCATAGCACTTGACAACAAGCCCGCATGGCGCCGCCGTTGTCAGCATAACTCTCGTGGACTGTGTGAATAATAACCTTGCTTCATCAGCACTGCGTCACGCTCTGCCATGCGCAAATCTTCCCGAACCATCTCCCTAACCAATTCAATGAAGGAGATTTTGGGCTCCCACCCAAGTTTTTCCCTGGCCTTGCGCGCATCGCCAAGAAGTGTCTCGACTTCCGCAGGACGAAAGTAACGGGGATCTATCTTTACGATCAGAGCGCCGGTCTTTGCATCGTACCCCTCTTCGTCGACCCCTTCCCCCACCCAACGAATATCCATGCCGAGTTCAGCGGCCGCGACGGTGACGAATTCGCGCACCGAATGTTGCTCACCGCTAGCGATCACAAAGTCTTCAGCTTGCTCCTGCTGAAGCATCAACCACTGCATCTGGACGTAGTCTCGCGCGTGCCCCCAATCACGACGCGCATTAAGGTTGCCCAAGAAGAGGCTCCGCTGCATTCCAAGCTTAATCCGAGCCAAGGCGCGCGTGATTTTGCGCGTTACAAAGGTTTCTCCGCGCGCCGGTGATTCATGATTGAATAAAATGCCGTTACATGCATACAAACCGTAAGCTTCTCGATAGTTCACGGTCATCCAGTGAGCATACAATTTGGCCACGGCGTAGGGGGACCGGGGATAGAACGGTGTAGTCTCGGTCTGTGGCGTTTCCCGCACCAGCCCGTAAAGCTCGGAGGTCGAGGCCTGATAGTAGCGCGTATGCTTGACGAGCCCCAGGATCCGAATTGCCTCGAGGATACGCAGCGCCCCCAACGCATCGGAGTTCGCGGTGTATTCTGGTTCTTCAAAGGAGACTGCGACATGGCTCTGAGCGGCCAAATTGTAAATCTCGTCCGGCTGAACAAGTTGGATCACGCGCGTAAGGCTGGACGAGTCCGTCAAATCACCGTGATGAAGTGTAAGGTTCACACCACTTTCATGAGAGTCATGATAGAGATGGTCAATACGATCTGTATTGCAAAGGGACGAGCGTCTCTTTATCCCGTGCACAGAATAGCCTTTTTTCAAAAGCAGTTCTGCAAGGTAGGAACCGTCCTGCCCCGTGATCCCGGTGATCAAAGCTACTTTTCTCTGCGACAAGCTTCAATCCTTTTTTGATTTTGACGGGCCCAAGAACCTGCATGCCTGCGGCGGGGTTGCGTGGCGAGAAGGGGACGAATTGGGCAAGGCGAACGGCGACGCTGCGCAAAGGCATGCCAACGCTTTCATGGAGCCGGGGAACGTTCGAAGGCCCTATCACTCGAGATCAAACGACGTGGGTCATTCAAATCGAATTCAATAATGCGCGGCACGAAGAGGCGGGCATAGCGGCTGAAGGCGCTAGTCGGAGGAAAGCGAATTGCAGTGTCGCATCGACCAAGGAGATACATTTCAACGAGAGCGGAGAAACCCCCTTCCGCGCCCAGTGCTGCACTGTGTAGCGGGCCGGCCTGATCCGCCTGGAAGCGTTTTGGGACAGTGAAAAGTTCGGGAAATGCGCCCGACAAGTGATCAACAACCTTGGCGCTGTCTGTGCACAAGAACACCCTTACAGGCTTTGGATGCGGTTGCGCTTTGGCCATACGAATGGCAGTGCATACCTGCTCTAAGGCAATCTTTTGATCAGCCCAGTAGGGGGCGTGATCCATAATATTCTCGCCGTTGCCGTGGCGGACATGGACTCCAATTACGCTGTGGCCGGCAAAGTGTTCTTGGTAAAGCGCTTCAATCCGATCCTCGATTTCGGCCCTCGGCGTGATGCTCCGAAATATCGTTCGCTCGGCTTCCTCATCGCAACGCCACATCAAACAAGCATCACAAATTACCGTGTTCGCTTCACAATCATCCTGGGCTCGGAAGAGACCGCTAAGCTCATCACGTTCTTGGAAAATCTGCTCATCCGGACGGTACACGCAGTCAATGGATGGCTTGTTCCACCACGACGGGAAGAACGGTCCGGGGAATGAGACGTGGTTGATTTGGTCATCGCAAATGACCGGTACACCACCGATCTCCTCAATTGGCTTGAAGAAAACCGGAAAGGCATTCGCAAAAGGATCGTCAAGGTAGCAAGAGCCGCGCCAATCTATTCCTAAAGCTCGTCCCGTCCGACGTGCGTAGTCCCAAGCCGATGCGAGAGACCACAGGCAGTCACCGAGACCCTCGCGCCGTCGAGAAACAACGAACCGACCCATTCTCGAGCCATTAACACGCATCTACATTGTCTCCTTCAGAACACCATAAGCATTAGGAGGGTTGGCTGTCTCGCTCCCGCGCGGACCAATAGCCAACGATAGTGGTCGTTGCCAATTGCATTTGCATAGTCTTCGTATCACTGCCTTGAACTGGCCAACCCATTTTCGTAGAGGCCGCTGATCCTTTCGGCCCTTGACCGCTGTGTTGATGGATACTACAGGATCTATGTGGCGCAACCGAACGCAGCGCTGCTTCCGCAATTGCCGCAGCTCCTTTGCGAGAGCTCCACGCCTGGTCTGCCGTCGATCGGTTGAGCAGATCTGCAAGCACGGTTTAACCGGACCTCAGCCGTGCACCGGCGCAACGTCGAGCCTTCGAACGGTTTTGCGTTAAAGACCCCGGCTGGCTCGCAGTGTTCTCAAGAAATCAGAGAGTTCGAGGTGGGTCGGCAATCTGCAACTCATTCTCCCAGCAATTGGATTCGTTTGTGCACCTCACGCGATAGAGCAGCGGCGGTGCATGTCACTTAGCCGGTCTATGTACGACAGGCTCGGATTGGTAAAATCGATTGTTTAGATCGCGAGCATCCACGCTATGGATAAGGGATAGGCTGCTCGTCTAAGTAAGCAAACGGCCCGCGAAGCGGGCGCTCGGCAAAGGTCTTCAGGCTCGTGCAGTCGCTTGTTGATGGCCAAGATCGATGAGGCCGCCCAGGACGCATGGCCGCACAGCTCAGCCGTGATCACCCTGACTTTCCTGGTCGACACGGCCTGCACATACATCTCCGCTAGGGTGGCCACCGAGGCGCTTCGAACACTCGGTGGAGAAGCGGCCGGCGCGATCCTGCGGAACCCGCAGCTCAAGCTTGCCGACACGGGTGACGGGGGTGCGGCCATAATAGCCCGAGAGATAGCCCAGCTGCTCCCGTGTGCGTTCCCCATGAGATGCCGGCGCGCTCGCCATTGGCGGTCCAGGAGGCGTTGTTGACGGCATCAGTCCGCGGGCCTTGCCTCAGGTCGGCCGGCGAGAGGATCGGGATGTCTTCGCACCTTTCGATTTGAAAAATTCACCCTGCCTGCTATGTTCACTAAATTCGAATTTTGTTAAACGGACATGCGAGGAGTCGCGATGACGAAGACTGCTGTACGTATGCGTCGCGGCCGAGGGGCAGTGGGCAAGCGGACGAGAACCCTTCCCAAACTGGCTGAGAAATTGCAGGTCCGTCGCTTGGCCAGGATTAAGGCCGTCCTGCAGAGGGCGGAAGAATCCGGCCTGCGCGCTGAGAAGGACGGCAGGATTGCGGGGCGGGTGAGTACTGATCTAATCAAGAAGGCCAAAGCTCGAACCGGATTGATGTCTGATACCGAACTCGTCGAATTTGCGTTGGCTAATGTGGCTTTGGAAGACAACTTCGCCGAGACCTTCAGGAAAACACGGGGAACTGTGGATCCGACGCTGAAGCTCGGATTCTGAATTGGCCGATTTCGACTTTAGTGTGGCCGTAAGATGGTCGCGATTTGATCCACAAAAAACCTTAAGCCGCCGCCCCGACATGGAACTGCCGATCATCGGCAACCTGGTCGGGGCGGGGCAAGAACTGCTGCTGGACACCTGCGTTTACATCGACGGTTTGCAAGGCCGGGCGCCTGAAGCAGTTGCCGACCTCCTCGATGTCAGGCAGATCAACCATTCCACCGTAGCGATCCAAGAGCTGATGCACACAGTCGGTGTCCTTGACCCGAAACATTCGGGCACCGGCAAGGCAATCAAGCAGATCGGGACCATGATCAAGGATATGCCGCCCCATCGGGTTTTTGCGCCAGATCCCGATGTCTTGGGCCGAGCCGCCCTTCTGTCAGGAATGCTGTGTCGCCTCCGAGGCTACAAGCATGATTCAAGGCTTCGGGCACTTCAGGACTGCGTGCTGTTCCTGCATGCGCAGAAATTGGGATTTACCGTTCTAACGGGCAACATCAGCGATTTCGACTATTTACTGCAGCTGATCCCGATGGGTCGGGTTCTGATGTATCGACCAATCTGAAAGGGTTCGCCGCCGGACAAGCCGCCCAAATTTACGGCGGCAAGGCCAGGTTTCCGACGGAGATGTCGATCTTGGTTGTCGCTTGGAAGTAACGGAGTGCGCTAGTAGCGGCGGAAGGACGGTCAGCTGCTTACTCACTGCTAACACCTGACGGCTGCTCATCTCGAGCATAGCGAGGAAGCGCTCGCTCGGAGTTTCGCCCGCCTCTACGCCGGAGCATTTCCCCCGTGGCGAACCACCGTCTAAGACGACCTGTTGTGAGCCTGGCAGAACCATGTGCACGCGCTTTGGGTCCTTCAAAGTCAGAACTTTGCGTTGCTGGAATTAACCATTGCAAGCGGGCTGGTTCGGAACTTTGGGTCTCCCGCCAGCGATCAGTGCACAAAACCACCCAATCTTGCTCTGCAATTGTAGCAAATACCTGAGACCGGGCGATTTCTTGGCTTGGCACGACTGTTGCGACCGGGACCGAAGCAGCGTTCGACCGGAGTGCCGCGATGGGAGAAGCACGGGAAGGGAGGAAGGGCCCGCCCCAAACCGGTCAGGGAGAGAATAACATGTTGACCCCACTGGCCCCCGGCGCAAACCGCGCATCCGGCAAGACTCTTTGTGCCAAGCCTTACGTGCAGGTGCTTGTCGCAATCATCCTCGGAGTTGCAGTTGGCCATTTTTATCCGCAAATCGGAGAACACCTGAAGCCGCTCGGCGATGCCTTCATCAAGCTCGTCAAGATGATCATCGCGCCCGTTATTTTTCTGACCGTGGCGACCGGAATCGCCGGCATGAGCGATCTTCAGAAGGTCGGCCGTGTTGCCGGCAAGGCGATGGCTTATTTCGTCACCTTCTCGACGCTCGCTCTTCTCGTCGGCCTCATCGTCGGCAATGTCATTCAGCCTGGGGCCGGCCTCAACATCGATCCGGCCTCGCTCGACGTCCAAGCCGTCAATGGCTATGCCGCAAAGGCCCATGAGCAGTCCGTGACCGGCTTCCTGATAAACATGATCCCGACCACGATTGTCGGCGCCTTCGTGGAAGGCGACATTCTCCAGGTGTTGTTCTTCTCCGTCCTCTTCGGCATCGCGCTGGCGATGGTCGGGGAATCGGGCAAATCGGTTCTTTCCTTCCTTCAGGACCTCACTGCACCCGTTTTCAAATTGGTCAGCATCCTCATGAAAGCCGCACCGTTCGGCGCTTTCGGAGCAATGGCCTTCACGATCGGCAAATACGGCATCGGTTCGGTTGCCAACCTTGCGATGCTGGTCGGGACCTTCTATCTCACCGCCTTTGTATTCGTGTTCGGGGTTCTCAGTGCAGTCTGCCGTTACAACGGCTTCTCGATCTTTTCTCTTATCCGCTACATCAAGGAAGAGCTGCTGCTGGTTCTCGGAACCTCCTCCTCCGAGGCCGCGCTGCCCTCTCTCATGGAGAAAATGGAAAAGGCCGGGGCCAAGCGCTCGGTCGTGGGCCTGGTCATCCCGACCGGATATTCCTTCAATCTGGATGGCACCAATATCTATATGACCCTGGCGGCCCTTTTCACCGCGCAGGCGACGAATACGGATTTGTCAGTTAGCGATCAGGTCCTCCTGCTGCTCGTCGCAATGCTTTCCTCGAAGGGTGCAGCAGGTGTCACAGGTGCCGGCTTCATCACGTTGGCCGCTACGCTGTCCGTAGTGCCGACCGTTCCCGTTGCTGGAATGGCGCTGATCCTTGGCGTCGACCGCTTCATGTCGGAATGCAGGGCACTCACCAATTTGATCGGTAACGCGGTGGCATCGCTTGTCGTCGCCCGCTGGGAAGGCGAATTGGATCAGGCGCATTTGCAAGCTGCCTTCTTCGGCCACCAGCCCGCCGAGACATCAACCGGCCAGCCACTGACGGCGCCCGCACCGTGCAAGGCGGCAGCATCGCCACCGGTTGAATCGCCTGGCTGGTCGCAAACGCCTGACAATCGAGCCGCGGGTTCCAAACAGCCTCGCGCGGGCCAATGAAATCAAGAATCCCAACGTGCGGTGAGTGCAAAATCATGTGTGCCTTGCGAAGGTCCCGCACTGGTCACGACACACAAGCCATCGACGACGCGCTTAAGGGCTTACGAAGATTGCGACGGTTCATGAAACCGGGCGCGGAACTCAATCGGAGCCCCGCGGTCAGCTCTCGTCGACACGGCTGAGCAATTCGCCAACGCTCTACGCAACGAAAGCGACCTTGGCACAGAGGGATCAATGATCTATGGGCATCGATGATGTCGAAGACGGTCGGAAGGCGCGTGGTTCAGGTTTCGGCTTCTGCCTCCCACCCCGCCACGACAAGAATTCCCGGTAGCGAACAGGATCATGCAGGAATGACAGATTTTACTGAAAAATCTTACCTTTACCGGGTTTCTTCCTGATGTCGTTTTAATCAGACTCGGACCATGGCGAAGCGACCCACAATTGCTGATATCGCCCGGGAAGCCGGGCTCAGTGTTGCCACCGTTGATCGAGTTCTGAATGCCCGTCATCCGGTGCGGGAGGAGACTGCGCAGCGGGTCTTAGCCGCGGCACAGGCCATCGGATATCACGCCGCAGGTCTTATCAAGCAGCGCCTGCAGCGGGACCTGCCGCAATATCGGCTTGGCTTCATCCTGAGAAAACCGACTCACCACTTCTACCAGCGCCTCGCGCTTGAGGTTGAAGCGGCGGTAAACGCGGCGAAGTGCTTCCACGGCACTTCGCTCATCGAATTCGCGCCGTCGCACATGCCGTGCGACCTTGTTCCACTGCTCAAGGAATTCGGCGCGCGCTGCCACGCGATCGCCATGGTGGCGCCGGACCATCCCGCGATCACGGCAGCCGTCCAAGAACTCAAGGAAAAAGGCGTACCGGTTTTCTCGCTGCTTTCCGATTTCGCCGAAGGTGTTCGTGAGGGCTATATCGGCCTCGACAACCGCAAGGTCGGGCGGACGACAGCGTGGATGCTTTCAAAGGTTGCAAGACGGCCGGGCAAGGTGGCGATTTTTGTCGGCAGCCACCGTTTTCAGGGGCAGGAGCTGCGGGAGGTCGGCTTTCGCTCCTATTTCCGTGAGAATGCACCGACATTCGAGCTGCTCGATCCGCTCGTGAACCTTGAGGCACGGCAGATCACCTACGAGGCAACGCTGGATCTCATGCAACGGGAACCCGAACTCACCGGCTTCTATGTGGCCGGAGGAGGTATGGAGGGAGCGATCTCCGCGCTCCGTGAAGAAGGCGAAAGCCGGGGCCTCGTCGCGATCGTCAACGAGATCACGCCGGAGTCGCGGGCAGCACTCGCAGATGGCACGATCACGATGTCGGTCGGCACGTCCCAGCGCCTGCTTTGCCAGGAATTGATGACGCTGATGGCCCAGGCCATCAAGGTCGGCACTTCGGAGACCCCTGGGGAGACTTTTCTACCATTTGAGATCTATCTGCCGGAAAACGTCTGAAAGAGTGATAAAATACTATCATGAGAACCTGATTTCCTTTCATCGATGAAAGGAAAGCGGCGGGAGTTTGGTTGACTCACCTCCTTCATTCCGGTCTCGTTTAACAACGAATGATTGCTGCGCGGCGCAAGCAAGTCATCCGAGAACGACGACCCGCACTTCATGGAAGAGAAAGGAAAGCCATGCGTCAAGCATCGCTCCGCTTTGCGATCGACCGCATGACCCCGCCCCAATTTGCCAGGGCCGCACTTGCCCGCGACCCGGGCCTGACTGGCATCGACATCGACTATCATCTCGGCGGCCACCTAATTGGTCACGAAGAGCCGGCTGCAGACGTCCCACTCCCTGGCCGATCAATCGTCAAGACTGTCTTCATCAACGCCTTTTCCTGCTTAAATGAATTCCCGCGTACCAGGCCGAGGCGAGCAAACTCGTCGATTGTGCAGTGGCCTGCAGAGCGAAGACGCCCGCCAATGCGATTGGCCAAGAATATCCGCGCGCCGGACAATAGGCGCACTTGCCTCGAGCAACGATTTCACGGCGCGAGATGGATGATCATATGCAGCACGATGCTCGCAGCTGCGAGCAAAGTGCCAGGCAGATCTCGTCACGCTGCATATCGCTTCCAGAAATGAAAACACCTAATTCAAAATCCGAGACGAATCACGTGGTGTCTCTTGTGCCGCTGCGCGAGAGGGCGCCAGATATCTTCGAAACATCGAAAGCACTCACCGCCCCCGCTGCGCTCGAAGCCACGTTGGCCAACGTCGTCGGTCTCCTGCCATCGTTGTTGCAGGTGCGGCACGGCATCATCTCGCTCTTCAACGGTGCCGGCATACCGGACATGATCGTCGGCGCCGGCTTGAGCGAAGGCAGCGATGATCGCCACCGAAAGCATCTGCCACGGGCGGCGATCGACCGGATCATAACGACGGGCATGGCGCTCGTCGCCGAGAACATAGCGGTGGATCCGGCCTTCAACGCCGCCGACAAGGACGTGCTCGGGGCGTCCGACAACGTGAAAGTGTCGTTCATCGGCGTCCCCATTCGCATCGATGCGAACGTCGTGGGCACGCTGACCATCGATCGCATCCTGGACAACAAATCAGCCTCCCTCCTCGATTACGACCTCCGCCTCCTCACCACGATCGCCAATCTGGTTGGGCAGACAGTGAAGCTGCATCGCCTGTTCGCGTCCGACCGCGAGCGACCGATGGCCGAGAAAATCCGGATGCAAAAGCAATTCGGCGAGCTCAAGCAGCCTGGGCACGAGGGCAAAAGGGCTCCTGTCAAGGGGATCATTGGCGACAGCCCGGCGCTGCGCAGGCTACTTGAGAAGGTCGCGTTAGTAGCCAGGTCCAACAGTACCGTTTTGCTGCGCGGGGAATCCGGGACCGGCAAGGAGCTGGTCGCCAAGGCCGTTCACGAGTTGTCGGGGCGCGCCAAGCGGCCGTTCATCAAGCTCAATTGCGCAGCGCTCCCTGAGACCGTCCTGGAATCCGAGCTGTTCGGTCATGAAAAGGGTGCCTTTACCAGTGCATTCAACTCGCGCAAGGGGCGCTTTGAGCTCGCCGACAAGGGAACGTTGTTTCTGGATGAGATCGGCGAGATTTCTGCCTCGTTCCAGGCAAAGCTGCTGCGCGTTCTGCAGGAGCAGGAGTTCGAACGCGTCGGCAGCAACCAGACGATTAAGGTCGACGTTCGCGTGATTGCTGCCACGAACAGGAACCTGGAAGACGCTGTTGCAAGGAACGAGTTTCGCGCCGACCTTTATTATCGCATCAGCGTTGTTCCCTTGCTGGTGCCGGCATTGCGCGAACGGCGCAGTGATATTCCGCTGCTTGCCGCTGAGTTTCTCAAGAAGTTCAACAGCGAGAACGGCCGCAGCCTGGTCTTCGATGCGAGTGGGACTGAAGTGCTGATGAACTGTGCTTTTCCCGGAAATGTCCGCGAGCTTGAAAATTGCGTGCAGCGGACAGCGACCCTGTCAGCGGGAGCGTCAATCGTCAGAAGCGATTTTGATTGCTGCCACGGCCGATGCCTTTCCGCGATGCTCTGGAAGCACGCATTGACGGAGACTGCGACGAAATCGGAGCCGATCGCACCATCGCCACTGAACCCGGCCATGCAATCGCCTGGTGCTGTTGCTTCGGCCGCCTTTGGGGCCCCGCCTGTTTACAGTGATCTGGCACTGCCAGCGCCTGTTCGGGTGGCCCTCGTAAGCGACGGGAAGATGACCGATCGCGAGCGTCTCATCGCGGCCATGGAAAGATCCGGCTGGGTACAGGCAAAGGCAGCGCGCCTGCTTGGACTGACGCCGCGCCAGATTGGCTACGCCCTGAGGAAACACGATATCGAGCTCAAGTGTCTCTGAGCCGGCCTTCCGACATGCCGGGGCCGCAACATACCGAGCGAGGCGAATAGCTGGGACAAATCAAGGATTGGCTGTTCGGCTCCGACTCGGTGAGGCGGTGCGGCCTTCCTGTTGACGCCGGCTGCTATCAAGAACAGCCCGCTTTCGGCGAGCTTCGGTGCTGCCACGCGCCGCTCGGCCGACAGGCTGAGATCGCTCAATCCACGTCTCTCCTCACCCGGCGTTACCCATGGCGACTGTCGCGTTTGGCATATTTTTGTCTGGGTGCGAAGAGATATAATCGCCACTCGCGTGGTGTTGACGCGACGAGTGGTATGATAAAACACAGAGCTAAATCGGTTTAGACGGGGCGGAGCTTGCCAAGTAGGCCATTGACTTATGGACTAGGCAAAGGGACCGAGGAAAGGCAGAGCTATAGGCAAGACCAACGACGTCAACGCGGACCTGATCGCAGTCGTCGTCGCCGTGAACGACGCTGGACCATGTGTTCTGACCATCGAACAAGGGGCCGCCCTCCCCTCGGGCCCGTTTGAACTCGCTCATCGTTCGCTCCAGTCGAGCCTCAGGGCATGGGTGGAACTGCAGACCGGCCAGCCTCTCGGTTACATCGAGCAGCTCTACACCTTCGCCGATCGCGATCGGACCGGCGGCGACGAGCGCGTGATCTCGATCAGCTATCTCGCACTCACCCGCCAAGAAGATGCGGGCGCCTCGGGCAGGCGCAGCTGGGCGAGCTGGTACGACTATTTCCCCTGGGAGGATCATCGCTACGGCAGGCCCCCGATGCTGGAACAATTGTGGCCGCGCCTCATCGAATGGGCGCAAGGCGCGGACGACGGCGCGACGCGCTTCGAGCGCCGGCGGCGAGCGGCGGTCGCCTTTGCCATGGACGACCGGGCATGGAACGAAGAGCTCGCGCTGCAGCGCTACGAGCTGCTCCACGAAGCCGCCCTGGTGGAGGAAGCAAAGCGCGGCGGAGATTCTGCCATCCTCGCGCCGGTGCCGGGGAGATCGATGAGGGCCGATCATCGCCGCATTCTGGCAACGGCTATTGCGCGGCTGCGCTCCAAGATCAAATACCGGCCTGTTGTGTTCGAACTGATGCCGCCGCTCTTCACGCTTTTACAGCTACAGCGAACCGTGGAGGCGCTCTCCGGCAGGCTCATCAACAAGCCGAACTTTCGCCGGCTCATAGCGCAGCAGGAGCTGGTTGAGAAGACCGGAGCGACGACCGCCGAGACCGGCGGCCGGCCGGCGCAGCTCTACCGCTTCCACCATGCTATTCTAGACGAGAGGCCTGTGGCCGGCACAAAATTGCCGCTCGTACGGGGTTGACACCACTTATAGTCACAACGATTATAGGCCTTATAATCGCGTTGACTATAACTGGAGGCTCGATGAGCGCCGTCCTGCCTTCGAGCGCCTCGCTATACCACCGCGTTCGGCGCGTTATCCCACCGATCGAGTGGCCGGTCTTCGTTGACGACATCGACGCGATACTGAAACTGAAGCGACAGCGCAACGCGGTCATCCTGGCGCATAACTACCAGACGCCGGAGATTTTTCACTGCGTGGCTGACATTGTAGGCGACAGCCTGGAGCTGGCCCGCAAGGCGATGACAGTCGACGCGGATGTGATCGTACTAGCCGGCGTGCATTTCATGGCTGAAACAGCCAAGCTCCTCAATCCCGACAAGACCGTGCTCATCCCGGATCTCGCCGCCGGCTGCTCGCTGGCCGACTCGATCACGGCCGAAGACGTGCGCCTGATGCGGCAGCGTTATCCCGGTGTTCCGGTCGTCACCTACGTCAACACCTCCGCCGCGGTGAAAGCTGAGTCAGACATCTGCTGCACCTCAGGCAACGCGCTCGCAGTGGTGAAGTCGCTCCGGGTGCCGCGCGTGATCATGCTGCCCGACGAATATCTGGCGAAGAACATCGCGCGACAGACGAAGGTTGAGATTATCGCCTGGAAGGGGCACTGCGAGGTGCATGAACGCTTTGAAGCGGCCGACATCCGCGAGCTGCGTGAGGCGCATCCCGGCATCAGCGTACTTGCCCATCCCGAATGTCCGCCCGCGGTCGTGGCCGAAGCCGACTTCGCCGGCTCGACGGCGGCGATGTCCGACTATGTCGCGCGGCATAGGCCGGCGCGTGTGGTGCTGATGACGGAATGTTCGATGAGCGACAATGTCGCGGTCGAGCATCCGGACGTGGATTTCGTGCGTCCATGCAATCTGTGCCCGCACATGAAACGCATCACGCTCGCCAACATCCGCACCGCGCTCGAAGAGAACCGTCACGTCATCACCATCGATCCGCACGTCACTGAACGGGCCCGCTGGGCTGTGGAACGCATGCTCTTCGTATGACGCCCGCCATCCATGACATTGGTGGGGCGCCGGTCATTATCGGCGCTGGCCTCGCCGGCCTGCTGACGGCGCTTCATCTGGCGCCCCAACCGGTCGTTCTGCTCTCCAGAACCCCGCTCGGAACCGACACCTCGAGCACGCTTGCACAGGGGGGGCTCGCAGCCAGCCTCGGCGAGGACGATACGCCGGAACTCCACCTCACCGATACGCTTGCTGCCGGCGACGGACACTGCGACGAACAGATGGCCAGGCGGGTGATTGAGGCCGCACCTAAAGCCATCGAGAATCTCATCCGTCTCGGCGTTCCCTTCGACCGCTCACTCGACGGGAGGCTGCGGCTCGGCCTGGAAGCGGCGCATTCGCGTCGCCGCATCGTCCACGCCGCCGGCGACGCAACCGGCCGCGAGTTGTTTCGGGCGCTGCTCGGCGTGGCGCGGCGAACCCATTCGATCACGATCATGGAAGGCATGACAGCGCTTCGCTTGGTTGTGTCGGAGGGCAGCATTGTGGGCTTGGTGGCAGTCTTGCACGGCGGCGTGCTCGCATTCCCCACACGCCGCGTGGTGCTGGCGACCGGTGGGATAGGCGGGCTGTTTTGCGACACAACGAACCCGCTCTCCTCATTCGGGCATGGTCTTGCGCTTGCCGCCTGTGCTGGAGCGGAGCTCGCCGATCTCGAATTTGTGCAATTCCACCCGACCGCGCTCGATGGTCCGCGCCGGCCAATGCCGCTTGTCAGCGAAGCGGTACGAGGCGAAGGCGCGGTGCTGATCGACGAAGACGGCCATCGCTTCCTGGCCGACACACCCGGAGCAGAACTCGCATCGCGCGACGTGGTTGCGAGGGCGATCTCGGATCAGCTCGCTGTCGGGCATCGCGTCTATCTCGATGCCCGACATTGCCTCGGGCAGAAATTCGCAAGACGCTTTCCGGCGATCGACGCTATTTGCAAGCAGGCCGGCATCGATCCGGCTGTGGAGCCTATTCCCGTGCGTCCCGCCGCTCACTATCACATGGGCGGAGTGGCCGTTGATGCCGAAGGGCGCAGTTCCGTTGGCGGCCTGTGGGCCTGCGGCGAAGTCGCATGCACGGGACTGCATGGCGCCAACCGGCTTGCCAGCAACTCTCTCGCGGAAGCTGTTGCGACAGCAGTCTGGGTCGCGGCAAGCGTGGCTGGATCTTGCGCGGGTTGGCAGTGGCCCAGGCTTCCCGCAACCATTCCCGTCCGGCCCGACCCTTCACCCATACGCCCGCTCGTGTCGAAAGCGCTTGGCATTGTTCGGAATGGCAAATCTATGCGCGATACGGTCGCGACACTGCTGCCGATCTCTGTCGGCGAGACGGTCGCGGCCGATCCGGCGCTGGTGACACTGTTGATGGCTATCGCAGCCCTTCGACGCGAGGAGAGCCGCGGTTCACATTACCGATCCGATTTCCCCCGGCGCTATGCTGCTGCCCTCCCCTCACGACTGACGCTCTGCACAGCCTTTGAGAATGCCGTCACGATCAGTTGGCAAACATCCGAACGGAGCTGTTGATATGACTTCACCTGCACCGCTACCTCGATTGGTTCGTGCAACATCAGGACCAATGTTCGATTTTTCGTCGTGGTCGGGAGAAACTCGGCATAGCCGATCGCGCAATCGTCACTATGGCAACTCTTCCGCCGCGACGATCCGATCTTGCTCTCGCTCGCCCATCGGGCGCAGCCATTTTGGCCGGGCGATAAAATTCTTTTGGGGGCGGCGGGTGCGGGTCTCAGCGGCGGTGCGCTGGCCGTTGTGATTAGCCGGGCGTTGCCAAGACTCACCTCGTATGCTGATGAGGACAACAATGCGAAAAATAGTGGCCGGCAAGCTGCACGGCATCCACGTCACCGAAGCGAACCTCAACTACCACGGTTCGATAACGCTCGACCCCGACCACTGCGAGGCAGCCGGCATCCTGCCGATGGAATTCGTGGAGATATGGAATAGAAATTCCGGTGCGCGGATTTCGACCTATGTCATCCTCGGCGAGCGCGGTTCACGCTGTTGCATCCTGAACGGAGCGGCGGCTCGTACCTGTCAGCCCGACGACCCGATTATTGTCTGCAACTCCATCTACCTGGACGAAGCGCATATCACCTCGCTGAAGCCGCGGATCGTTACGTTCGACCAGGATAACTACATACTCGACCGCCTGAGCTACTCCGTCGATCTTGACACAGATGGCCGGTACAGTTTCTCCGTTCTTGACGAGGCGAATGAGCCTTTGATCATTCCTGCCCTCGTCTCCGGGGCGTGAGCCGCGCTCAGCAGATGTGCGAGCTTCTTCGCCTCGTTGCAACTTGCTCGGCGCCGAAGAGCGTCTTCCACGAAGTGGCTGACGCTCAGCTTCGAAAGGCCGACCCACAGCGCTTTCGGCACCGCATGCCTTCGTGGGATGCCGCAATGTCTCGCATCTGGTGACGGCGAAGAGGGTCCGGAACGTCTGTGCGCGCGGAACCCCGCGTCCGGACGATTTAGATGCGCGGATTTTGCATGTTAATTCAGCCTCGATTGCCCACAGCTAACGTGAATGGGATCGCGTATTCAGTCCGAGCAGCTCTGCAAAAACCCGCCGCTGCGGTGCCTTCAGTGCGATCACCCGGCACTTCAAGATGTTTCATAGCTCCGGACCGTTCCGATCAATCAGGGTGCCGGATGGCCACTCGCTCATCGAGCGTCCAATCGGCACAACCACGACGAGCACGTCCTCGACGCGCGTGGGCGGCAGGTCCAGATACACATCTGGGAGAGTGGACCGCACGCGAACGCCCGACACAATCGCCGCCATGCCGTCTCTGCAGAACCTCTCCATATGGTTCCGCATCGCGCGCCGGACGGTGCCGAAAGCGAATGGAACCCCAAGCTGCCGCAATACCGGATATACAACGCGCATTGAATGACTGATCCCTTGTCCCTCAAGATCCGGACGCACCCCGTACAGCCCCAGGTCGGCCACCAGGAGTTCGACCTCGTCAACCTTGATGAAACGGCGGAGTATGCCGATATGAGCCGCTACGCCGTGCGCGTCGTAGCCGATTGCGCGGAGCTCCGGCCTCGCACCGGCCCAGCTACGGCCGCCTTCGAATGGCTTTGAGTTGAAGGCCCCAGTCGGTCCGTAGGTTTTTTGGAAGAACTCGGAGAGTTCGACATGGTCGGTCTGTTGCAAGTCACTTTCCCAGCACAACCTCCACCGCACGTCAGAGCACATGGAAACACCTCATCTTTGTTGCTGTTTTGTTGGGAAGCGCCTAGCAGGGGGATGCTTGTCGCATCGAGCCGGCTCGATGCAACTTGCGCAGGTCACCGAGGAAACTAGCCGCAATGACCAAGCGACTCCGTTGTGTTGCGAGCACACCGTCAGGCGTACGCCGGAAAAAACTGCTCGGAGCCAATACAACATGGATAATTGCCCTTTGGCTTGCATTCTTTGAAATCTCGCTATGCGACGTTTTGCAGAATTGGCAAAATCGTTTGTTTCGAATGAATGCATCCACGCTATGGATAGGAAAGCATGCGCTTCAAAGAACTTGATCTAAGCCTCCGCCCAAGGCGGCCTTGATCACGACGCTCGACCTCGCCAGTTGCCCCACCGACCGGGTCGTCAGTTGCCAGACCAACCGACCGCTATCTGGGTGGGAACCTTCCTGCCCTGTTGATACGCGTCATCGGGGCGCACTGAACTTTTTAGGCTAAATCATTGCCATGCCGCCGTTGACATGAATGGTTTGGCCGGTGATGTACGCGGCCTCGTTCGAGGCTAGGTAGACCACAGCCGAGGCGACTTCCAAGCCGGTGCCCATGCGCCTGGCCGGAATGGCGGCCATGATCGCTTCTTTCTGCCTGTCGTTCAGCTTGTCGGTCATGGCCGATTCGATGAAGCCCGGCGCCACGCAGTTCACCGTCACGCCGCGTGTCGCGATCTCCTGCGCCAGCGATTTCGACATGCCGATCATGCCAGCCTTTGAGGCGCAATAGTTCGCCTGGCCGGGATTGCCGGCTACGCCGGACACGGAGGTGATGTTGATGATGCGGCCGTTGCGGCGGCGCATCATCGGATGGGTCAGTTCGCGTGTGAGCCGGAACACGGCGGTCAGGTTGACCTCGAGTACCGCGTCCCAGTCCGCGTCCGACATGCGGACAAAAAGCCCATCCTTGGTGATGCCCGCATTGTTGACCAGTATGTCGACGCCTTCGAGTTGGGCTTCCGCGTTTGCGCCCAGGGCCTTGACCTCGTCGCGGTTCGAAAGGTTCGCCGGAAACAGTTTTGTCCGCCCGCCAAGTTCGGCAGCCAACGCCTCGAGCTTTTCGACACGCGTGCCGTGCAGGCCGACGGTTGCGCCGTGCGCGTGAAGCGCCCGCGCCACGGCCTCGCCGATTCCACCGCTTGCTCCGGTGACGAGCGCCTTGCGGCCGGTCAGATCGAACATTTATCGATTCCCTTTCTAAGGACCGGCTTCGCACGGAAGCGGTCACTGGCGGCCCTGCGTGCCTCCAGACATTGTCGGGTAAAGCTTTGGACAAACCCTCGAGCCGAACCGAAGGCGTCGCTTAACCTTCCGCGGTACGTCCAAATCGCTTCAGTTGAGAAATCTGCAAAAACGGGGCCCAGGCTCGTCGAGCTTCCGCTGCCACTTGGCGCATTCACCGAAACGGTCCAAAGGCAGCCCCTCACAACTGTGATCCGGCAAGCATTTGGATACGAGAGGTAGAGTTACGGGAGGCATTTCGCATGGGTTCTACACCTGCTTGAATGCCAGCACCGCGTTCAAGCCACCCATGGAGAAAGCATTGCTCATGGCCACGTGCACCTTGCGCTCGCGGGCAACATTGGGGGTGACATCGAGATCGCATTTGGGATCCCGCTCGCGATAATTCGCGCTCGGCGGAACAACACCCTCTTGGATCGCCATCACACAGGCGATCATTTCGAGCGCGCTCGCTCCCCCGAGGCAGTGGCCGTGTGTGGACTTGGTGGAGGAGACGGACAGCGAGTTAGCATGGTCACCGAAGACGCGCTTGATCGCCGCCGTTTCTATTTCGTCGTTGGCCTTGGTGCCGGTGCCATGCGCGTTTAGGTACTCGACATCCTCGGCATTCAGCCCGGCATCGGCAAGACAGGCGCGCATCGCCGCTTCCGGTCCATGGACAGCCGGCGCGGCGATGTGGAAGGCATCAGCGGAAAGGCCGATGCCTGCGATCTCGGCAAGGATCGTGGCGCCGCGCGCCGTGGCATGCTCATAGCTTTCCAGCACGGCCATGCCCGCACCCTCGCCCAGCACTACGCCCCTTCTGTCGGCGGAGAAGGGCCGGCAAGTATCCGGAGCGAGTACGCGCATGGCGTCCCATGCCTTCACCACAAAAAATACGAAGGGCGCGTCGCTGCCTCCGGCAAGCATCACGTCGGCTCGCCCGTACCTGATCTGGTCGACGGCCGATGCGATCGCATGGTTGGCCGAGGCGCATGCGGAGGTGGTGGCGAAGACCGGCCCACGCAGGCCGAGGCTCATGCTGACATGGCAGGCAGCTGCGCTCGGCATCCCCTTTACTCCAGTCAAGAGACCCACGCGCGCCGCGCCGTCCAGAAGGAGGGCGCGGTAGGCCTTTTCGGTCGCCTCCCAGTCACCGAAGCCGACGCCCACTGTAGCGCCGAAGCGATGGGCATTTCCTTCATCGCAGGAAAGTCCGGCCTGGCGCATGGCTTCGTGCGCCGCAAGCACGGCAAGCAGGCTGCAGCGGCCCATGGAGACGAGTTGCCTGGGCTCAATGTCGTGCTCAGGCAATGCTTTGATCTCGGCGCCGATTATGCCTTCCAGACCATGAAGTTCTGAATTGACAATCGGGCCGATGGCCGAGCGGCCTTCGCGCATGCCTGTCCAAATCGAGGTGGCATCGGTGCCTAGCCCGCACAGCCCGCCTATACCGGTGATGACAACGCGTCTGTCCATTCAAGCGGCCTTGGCAAGCAAGCTGCGGATAGCTTCCACGATGCCGCCGACATTCTGGACACCCGACCAAGCCTCGGCCGAGTTCATTTCGATCTTGATGCCATACGCCTGCTCCAGGTCCCAGAGCACGTCCGCTAACCCCAGTGAATCGATGCCGAGGCCAGTCAGTTCCGTCGTAGTGGTTATTTCGCCGACGGATAGCTTGGTCCCCTCACCATTCTCTGACTCGACGCGTTTCTTTATTATGGCAATGATTTCCGTTGTGAGTTGATCAGTCATTTCCGTTCCTTTCCATTTCACCTATTTTGACGTGGAGCGCGGCGCCATGCCTCTGCCACGCGTCGCGAAAATCGTCCCTGACCAGGCTTGTGCCACTCACGAGTACCGATTGATTAGAGATGGTCTGCGGGGTAGGGGTCGATGACGAAAGCCTTGCCGGCACCCGATTTAGCGCCGGCACGCCGGCATCCCGGATGTGCAAAGTGGACCGTCGTCAAACGGCTCGGCCGCCTTCGAGTGGGTCTGGATGAAGACCCCAGTCAGTCCATAGGTTCTCCGGGAAGTCGGAGAGTTCGAAACGGCGGCCAGCTACAACTCATTTTCCCAGCACAACTTCCGTCGCACGTCTGAGCTCATGGATAGATTGTCCTTTCCGGCCCTTTTTTCGCAGTCGTTCACGATAGTGGTAGCGGGTGATCAGTGTGTTGTAAGGTGCTGTCGTCAGATGCGAGATTCCGGAGGATTGATAAAATCGTTTGTTTCGATGAGACGCATCTACCCCGTGGATACATTTCAAGCGATCCGGTAAGCCCTCTGGTTGCGGGAGATAATGCTACAGATGCATCCCGCATTGGCACCCCACGCAAAGCTCGGCACGGGGCACTCCTACATGCTCAGCGCCTCGCGCTCGCTTTCCGATTTCGACGAAACGCTGCCGGATAGCGCAAGGCACAAAGGTCACCTTCCGCAGGGCAAGTTCATGCTGTGGGTCGGGCTTGCGAACACCATCGAACTCTTTCAGGCCTGCATCGCCAGGACATCGTGATCGCCCAAGGAAGATGTTCAGCGCTACCGGCGAGAAAGAGCTGCGACAAGCCGAAATTTTCGACCGGCCAATCCCCCAGGCTGGAATTCGAAAACGGAGCAACGACGATCGGGGACTTGCCTTCTGTCGAACTCTGTCGGCGGCCGAAGCCGCTGCCTGGCCTCAAGCACCTCCGCAAGTACTCGGCAGCGCCGCCAGATAGAAGCCACCGTCGAACCGAAGATCCGCAGGCGCATTTCCCGTACAGGCGAGACTAGACGCCTCGCTTGTTTCCCCAGAGCATAACGTGCAGCTGCGGCAACACGCGCGCTTCGAACCACCTGTCGCGTGTTACCTTTTCCACAAGCCACTCCATGCGTTTGATTATTCCGTTCAGGTCGACAGGTGCGTCTCCATTGCCAAGGCGCGGTGGCGTGTGATTGCCGGGTTGCAGATAAACCGGAAGGTGTGGAAATCGCGCGGCAGCATCTTTGGCGTATGCGTAGTCACTCTCGTCGAAAACAACGAGCTTGAGCACGATTTGCGGCTTGTCCTGCGCCGCTTCTGTGCACGCTTTGAATGCAGCCCAATCCGTCCTCATCTCGCTTGACGGCGGCTTTGGGCTGAGAACCAGCACGTCAAGATCCGCAAACCAGTCCCTGGCCACCGAACCTTGGGTTTCCAGCGCAAAACGGTAGCCTTCACCATGGCCAAGCTTGATCAGCGTAGCGAACGGCTGAATCGCCGGATTGCCGCCCGACAGCGACACCATCACCGGCCGGCCACCGGAAAGCCCAACGACGCTTTGCCACACCATATCGATCGGCATCATCTCCCATTCGCGGCGGAATTGGTTGTCCACCGCATGGAGGCTGTCGCACCAGGAACACCGGTAGTCACACCCGCCGGTTCTGATGAAGACTGTAGGCAAACCAATGAGCACTCCCTCGCCCTGGACGGTGGGCCCAAATATCTCGCTCACACGAATTGCAGGACGCGTGTCCGTCACGGCCGGTATTCCGCCCAGGTTTTCGGGGTTTCGCTTACCCGCACGGCGGCGGTTTCCGGCAGACGTTCCTTGCACCATTCATAGAAATGTCTGGCCAAGTATTCCGCCGTGACTTGCTCATGTCCCAGCACTTCGTTGAGGTGCCGATGGTCGAGGCTGTCGTCTATATAGCGTTTGAGCGGCGCCAGATCGTGATAGTCGCGCACGAAGCCGTGCGCGTTTAGGTCTTTCGCCGATAGCTCCACTTCGACGATGTAGTTATGCCCGTGCAGGCGTGCACACTGATGATCGGGTGGCAACGAGGTTAGTTGATGCGAGGCCGAGAAGTGGAATTCCTTGGTGATGCGGAACATCAGGCCCTCCTCCTCCGCAGCGCCTCGAGCCAGAAGTTGGCGTCTTCGTAGTCGGTTGGATCAGCGTGCCTCGCGAGATGAAACGCCTCGCGCCGCTCCACGCAGGTCCCGCACCGTCCGCAGTGAAGCTCGCCGCCCTTGTAACACGACCAGGTCTCCGCAAATGGGGTTCCGTTTCTTGCTCCATCCCCGACGATGTCGCCCTTCGTGAGGTTGACGTAGGGGGTATAAAGGCGAATGTCGGCGTAGCCGTCGAGCGCGCGGTCTTGCATCACCTGGAAAGCTTCGATGAAGGCCGGACGGCAATCTGGATAGATGAAATGGTCCCCACCATGTACGGCCATCGCCACCGCTTCTGCCTTGTGCGCGGCGGCGAGACCGAAGGCGATCGCCAACATGATGGCGTTCCGGTTCGGCACCACCGTGATCTTCATCGTGTCTTCGGCGTAGTGTCCGTCCGGCACGTCGACATCATCGGTCAGCGCTGAACCGGAAAGGCCGCGGCCAATTTCGGGGATGTTGATGATCTGGTGCAAAGTGTTCAGTCGCTCCGCGCAGAGAGCGGCAAAGCCCAATTCTTTCCTGTGCCGTTGGCCGTAATCGAAAGACAGGAGGCCGGCGAGTTCGTGCTCCGCTGCCACGCTGTGAGCAAGGGCCACGGAGTCTAATCCTCCGGAACAGATAACGAGAGTCTTCATTGTGGGATCCTTGTTTTGACCGGGTAAGGCTGCGACCGGAGATTTCTCTGCGCTCCTCCTATCTCAGCGAGTCAATGTTGTGAACCCGGTGTTAGTCTGATGCGCTATGCGCTGACGTGCCGTGGTGCAGAAGGTGGTGCAGCAGGGTTCCCGACAGCGGGGCTGAGCCTCGTTCGTGGATTCCAAGCCCAAGCGTATGCTCAGCCGGAAAAGCGCAATCGGAAAAGCGCAATTCGGGCGCGCCCGAACTCTGCACAAAAGACACGCTTCAATCCGCGTGCCGCCGCTTTAGAGCGGCGTGTTGATTATCGAGTCTGGAGGTTGTGCGCTCGCGCAACTCCTCGAGGCAAGGACGGCGCTTCGGCGAAAGCGCCGTTCCGTGCTGCCCGGTCGGCTAAAATTGACAGATCAGCAGTGGTAGCTTGAGAGGGAAAGATGCATCATGTGCTTGCTGGTGGTTCCGTTCTGTTATTAATCCTGTCGCCATCGGAACACCAATTAGTTGGTTTGTACGCGACCTGCTCCCCACAGACCTAACGGGCAACAAGTCTTCCCCTGATTAGGCCGCGTCAAGTATGTCCGCCTCAAGAATTCCCACGGGTAGTGACAGCGATTTCGCGATCCGATCTCGATAACCCTTGTTGTATCTCAGACCGGACTCAATGTTCAGGATTTCCTCAGCGGCTAGGCCGCACGCCACCGCCAGGTCGTCGACGGAATATCCAAGGTGCTCACGATAAGCACGGATGATGTGGGTTCCCCCCAACATAGCCTTCAAGACTGGCTCGGGAATGCGCGGATCTTTCATATATCACCTCGAAGGAGAGCAGAGGCGCCTGACAGCTCGGGAGAGTTCCACCCGAGTTGGCGCTCGTAGCAAGTCGAATAGATGGACATCAATTCGACCGGTTCGGTCTCGTCCATGGGCAACCTGAATGGCGGCCGGACCGGTATATGGCGGTTCAACTGGTTCTGATCAAGTCCGAAGAACCTGCCTGCCTAAGATGGCCTGATCGGCTGTACTAGTCGCTGCGCGATCCCGGCGGCTGCTCATCGCCGAACCTCTTGGGCAGGAATTCGACGCTTGCGGAGCGCTGAATCCAAGGCCGTCGTGACAGCTCCCTGGCCGTGTCGGAGCCACCATTCACCCGTCGATGAATTGACTGGAAGGTCGTAACCTTCGCAGCTACGCCAGTCTGGTCAGCAATCGACAGTTCGTAGCGCCCGCGGGCAGGAGCATTGGTCAGGCTGAGCATCGTTAGCCTATGCCGACAGGCCGAAAACCGGTTGCCATAACACCGGTCCGTTCAGACGTCCCTTCCAGCGGATGCGCAAGAGGCTAGCGTGGGAAATCTCGAGAAAGCCGGCGACTGCCTCCGTGTTACCGACTGGCTTTGGCTGTCCGATGCGCGACAACGGCCACGTTGCAAGACGCAGGATCCGCTCCATGCGTGTATCGGTCACTGTCACAATCCGAGTGAGATTGTTCGCCAAGCCAAATTCGATCATGCCGGCGAAGAGTTCGTAGGTTGCTTGCGCCAGTCCACCAGCCTTAGGCGCTGATGGAGGTAGATCGAGTGCGAAACGACTGCTCTCCCAAATGCAGGCACTCGCGGGCGCCGCAGTCTCACCCAGCAGCATCGGAAATGTGTCGCGCAACATTGTCGGTCCGGTAGTCGGCAGAAGACGGACGCAACCGCAAATTCGCCAGTCGGATCCCTTGAGAAGCAGATAGACGGGGTTCAGGCTGTCAAATGCGTCTGTTTCCATCTCGCTTTCGGTCTCAACTTCCCAATCCAGCCTTTCCTTGAAGACCCGATGCCTGACCCCGTGCATTTCTTTGAGCTCGTTTGGAAATTCGCCGTAGAGTTCAGGTGTTATCAGCTGCATCATTTGTCGCCTCCGGGCAGGATATGTTCCCGCCATTGAAGAGCAAAGCCGACATTGATGCAGCCTGTAGACCTTTACAGCTATCGGACAAAAAACGGGTCAGGATTTCCACTGGCGGAAGCAGTCAGTCGCGCCACGCACTGGTTGATGGTTCGCACGCCAAGCTTTGCCTTGGTGTTTTCCAGGTGGAACGTCACGGTGCGCTTCGAGACGGCAAGGATCCAGCTGATATCCCAGGCCGACTTACCGCGCGCTGCCTATGTCCGTGATTCAAACTCCCGCGGCGTCAGCCAAACTCAGCTGCTTTTTCCAGAATTCCTGCTGTGAGGGACGTCTGGCCGGAGGCGGACGGTTGAAATAGGCGAAGAGCGGAAAATTGAATCCGGCTGCGGCGGCATTGCCTCATGGAGATCGACAGCATCGACGCTTGCAGAGAGTTGCTCGACGAGTTTTCAAACACGCGATAGATCTGCCCTTTGCGCAACCTTCTCAAGTGTTGCTCGATGATTAGGCTGAGACTTGGTCTAACGACCCCGCACCGACGCGACGGGGACGACTTCGCCATCATCGCCTTGCTTGTCGCGGCTTGGCTCGGCGACACACGCCTCATCGATAACGTCTCAACATCCCCGGTTGGCACGTGGCCAGCTTCGCGGTGTTCGCTTCAACCGGAAACAGCAAAGTATTGGCAAGCTGGCGCACACCCCGCCAGACCCAAAACACAGGCCGACTGGAAAAGGAAAAAAGCCCGCGATGAGCGGGCTTTTTGATGGAGAGGACCAATGGACCGTTCAAACGAGAACGCTTTGCTACAGCTTGGAAGAGATTCAGGAGCATATCAATGCTGCGCTAACTGAAGCAGAGCATGACGATAATTTGCGAATCAGTGTCAAAAGGCCTCGGCGGCCACCGATTGCTAGCCGTTTCAATCGACGACCATGATCCTACTTCCCCGTGAAGTGTTCGTTATTATCGATGTGCTGAGCGGCTCTTAGGAGCTTGAAGCGCGGGTGAGAGCAGCCGCGACATGGCGGAAACGTCTTTTCGAACACGCAAGTCACTTCATGTTCCTTGGCATGGTTCTTGTCGTGAACAACTTGGTATATACCCGAGTGCTGAACTTTGTCACCAGGTTTGAAAATATCGCCAATTGCAGCCATCGAATCGCTCCAGTTGTAATCCGGCGCGTTACTACCGACCATTGGTCTGTTTGTAAAGTAGATAAGCGCCCAAACTTTGCTAATGGCTGCAGGTCCGTCTCCCCACGGAGTTCCAGGTACTCGACCCCGCGATAACCCGCTGGCAGAATTGCTGCACGCGCTTCATCAAGCATGGGCAGGACAGGAAAGCCGCGCGCAAGCCGCTCCGCCGTGTCGAGCAAGACCGAAGAGCCTTGGGGCGATGACGCGTTCTGCTGGCGAGAGCCGGACGTTGCGCGACATAGCGCAAGACCATCGGGTTCGCGGACTGTTGGACATGCGACCACGGCGTCGGAATATCGAGGTCCCGGACCATGCGCCTGACAAGCTGAAGCTGCTGGAATTTCTTTTCGCCAAACAGGCGAAGTCAGCGCCGTCTGCAGGGAGAGCTTGGCCACGACCGTCGCACACCGTCGAAATGGCCGGACCGGAAGGCGCCGCACAGGCCCTCGCTGAGAGTGGACACCGAAACGGTCGTGTCAACGCCAGCTGGATACAACTCGTCTTAATCCGGCACATAGAGCAGATGTGCGCCTGTCGTCACGAGCTCGGCGGCATCTTCGTTTTCCGTGCGGGGATAGGCGGCAAAGGTCGGCGGCACTGTTGAACTGCTTAGGATTGACGACAGCGTCACGACTACCGCCTCAGCCTTCTGAAGCGCGGCACGCACGAGGCTCGGATGGCCTTCAGGCAGGCCCCCCATGGTCGGCACAACGGCGACACGGGCGCCCTGAGCACGATGCCATCCCGCTGCAACAGCGCGGAGCTCGGCAACGGTTCCAACGATCGGCACGACTCATGTGAGGTCTCCGGCCTTGGTCTCGTTCGCTAAAGATGTTCGGCCGCCGGAAAGCGCCGTTCCCTCACGCCGGCGGCATAAGCCGCAATCGCCGCATCGGCCTGGTCGCCCAGTTCGGCGTAGCGCTTGACGAATTTCGGCCGGACAGGGGTAAAGAGGCCGAGCATGTCGTCGCTCACCAGAACTGGCCGCCGCAGGCTGGCGAGGCGCCGATGCCGATAGTGGGGATTTCGATCTCTGCGCTAATGCGGCGTGCGATCGGCTCGGGGAATTTCTCCAAACACCACTGAGAAAGCGCCTAACTACGTGACCGCAGCAGCGTCGCGCCTGATCCGCTCGGCATCGTCTCCCCGCCGCTCGACACGGTAGCCGCCGAAAATGTTGACTGCCTGCGGGGTCAAGCCGACAAGGGCCATTACAGGTACACCGCGGGCGGTGAGAAGGCGAATTGTATGGGCCATGGACCGGCCGCCCTCGAGCTTCACCGCTGCACATCCGGTCTCTGCGATAAGGCGGCCGCTTTGCGGAAGGCCTGCTGCGGCCCCTCTTGGTAGAACCGAACCGCATGTCGACGACCATCAGCGCGTGTTGCAGGCCGCGGCCGTGCATGATCATCCTTTCGAGGCTGCCCCCCCAGCGCCGAGGATAGCCTGTGCATTATCATGCCGACGTGTCCCCGACGAGGCCAATGTCGCAATGTCGATCGGCCATCCTGGCGACCGGGGTGTATAGGCAGTGAGGCGGACGAGTGGGGCCTGGCCTTTCCGCGAGGGGATATCCGGTGGCGTATTTGCCTACGCATCACTCGGAGCGCTCAATCTAGGCCTCCTTCCGTTGCGTTACCAACCGCCGGAGTCGCGTTTGGCACATTTTAGTGCAAGTGCGAAGAGATAAGAATGCCGTCCAGCTGTGGGGTGTTGACGTGCAGGAAGTCACGCTTACACTAAATCGATTAGAGTCTCGCCGAGCTGGGGCCAACCAAGTTCGCAGATATGGAAGAGCAACGAACACGACCCGGGAAAGACAGAGCCGAGGATAAGGCCGACGAAGCCAAAGTGGACCTGACCGCGGTGGTCGTCGCCGTAAATGGCGGTGAGCCCTGTCTTCTCACAATCGGTCAGGCGGACACCTTGCCCTCCGGACCATTTGCGCTCGAGCACCGATCGCCGCAATCCGGTTTGAGGGGGTGGGTCGAACAGCAAACCGGCCATCCCCTTGGGTATATCGAGCAACTCTACACGTTCGCCGATCGGGACCGTGCCGGCCCCGAGCCCCAGCAGCGCGTCATCTCGATCAGCTATCTCGCACTCACCCGGAAGGAACAGGGGACGGCCTCATCCACGTGCGGCTGGCAAAGCTGGTACGAATATTTTCCATGGGAGGATCACCGCTCCGGCTCGCCGCCGATGGGCCTGGATATTCTGCGAGCGCGCTTGATGGAATGGGCAGACGGCGCTGGCGATCCGGCCAGGCAGCGCGAACGCCGGCAGAGGGTGGCGATCGCCTTCGGCTTTGACGACCGCCATTGGAACGAGGAGCTCACGCTCCAACGCTATGAGTTGCTCTACGAAGCAGGATTGGTCGAAGAGGCTAGCGACGGGAAGGCCGCGCCTCCGTCTGCGGCCGTCTCAGGCAAGGCGATGGTCGCTGATCATCGCCGCATCCTGGCGACAGGCGTTACGCGGTTGCGCTCCAAGATCAAATACCGGCCAGTCGTATTCGAGCTCATGAGACCGACTTTCACGCTGCTCCAGCTGCAGCGGACGGTGGAAGCATTGGCTGGCAGACTGATCGACAAGCCGAACTTCCGCAGGCTTGTTGAGCAACAAGAGCTGGTCGAGGAGACTGGCGACACTTCAGTCGATACGGGTGGGCGGCCCGCAAAGCTCTATCGCTTCCGCCGTGCCGTGCTCGATGAAAGAGCTTTCGCCGGGACAAAATTGCCAATGTCTCGGGCTTGACACAGCTTATAGTCAAGCTAGAAATATTCCCCTTATTGTCACATCGAATATAATCGGAGGCGCTGATGACTGGGCGTTACCTATGGCCGCGTCCCTAAATGAGCGCGTCAGGCGGGTGATCCCGCCATTCGAATGGTCGGCTTTTGCCGACGACATTGAAGCGATCCTCGCGCTGAAGCGCGCGCGCAATGCGGTCATCCTGGCGCACAATTACCAGTCGCCGAAATCTTTCACCGTGTGGCTGACCAAGAGAGCCGTGGTTCGCACTTCCGCACTGATTTCCCTGGCGCGATGCAGAGGCGTGCCTCGCCAGGCTGACACTCCGCGGCGCAGTGCGGGTCGCACTCGCAATTGGGTGGCAGGCACGGACACGGAGCACCTGATATGAAACCGTTCGCACCCCTGCCCTCGACCCTGATTGAACCGATCGTGCGCGGTGCGCTCCTGGAAGACCTGGGCAGATGCGGCGACCTGACCAGCGATGCGGTGATCCCGCATGATTGCACGGCCACTTTGATGCTCAAGTCGCGCGAAACGGGAATCATCGCCGGCCTCGATCTGGTTGCGTTCGCCCTGCTGCTCGTCGAGCCTGCGATCCAAATGCAAATCTGGCGCCCGGACGGCAGCGATGTCGCGGCCGGCGAGATCATTGCCAAGCTGTGCGGACCGGCGCGTGGCCTGCTCACGGCCGAGCGCACGGCGCTTAACTTCCTTTGCCGCCTGAGCGGCATTGCCACGGCCACAGCCGCGATGGTCGAGGCTGTGCGTGGCCATAAGGCAAAGATCGTATGCACAAGAAAAACGACGCCCGGTTTGCGCGCACTTGAGAAGTACGCCGTGCGTGTCGGCGGCGGCGCCAATCACCGTTTCGGGCTCGATGACGCCGTGCTGATCAAGGACAACCACATCGCCATCGCCGGCGACATTCGCACGGCAATAGAGCGAGCGCGCGCCGCCGCGGGCCATATGGTGAAGATCGAGGTCGAGGTCGACACGCTGGAGCAGCTCGATATAGCGCTCGCACTGGGAATCGACGCAGTGCTGCTCGACAATATGTCGGTCGAAGATCTTGCGCGCGCCGTGGCGACGGTCGATGGCCGCGTCATCACCGAGGCTTCCGGTCGGGTGACACCGATCACGGCCCCGGCGATCGCGGCGACCGGAGTAGATCTCATCTCCGTCGGATGGCTGACACACAGCGCGCCGATCCTCGACATCGGCCTGGATATGCCGGCCCACGGGTACGGCTGCAGCCTGAACTGATGGAAACGAAAAAGGAAGAGCCTCGCAGCTGCAGGCGCAGACCAGGTGCTGCAGGAGCCTGCACCCCCGCGCGCATTGCGCTGATCGATGGCTCATGTCGTAACAGGCTCGCCGACCGACAGACTTCGGCATGCGTTCGTGGACCAGAAACAAAGAATTTTTGACGATGACGATTGGAAAGAAGTGGGGATGAACAAAGCCCTGGGACCGATGGACAGAGTGCTGGCGCGATGGAACCGCAAAGAGGCCGAGGCTATCTACGGCATGCCGTTCAACGACCTGCTCTTCCTGGCACAGACCATCCATCGGCAGAACTTCGATCGAAACCGTGTGCAGCTCAGCCGGCTGCTGAGCATCAAGACCGGCGGCTGTCCGGAGGATTGCGGCTATTGCAGCCAGTCTGCGCATCACGCAACTGGCCTGAGAGCGTCGAAGCTGATGGAGGTCGAGCGTGTCATCGCCGAGGCGGCCAAGGCGCGTGAGGCCGGAGCCACGCGCTACTGCATGGGCGCTGCCTGGCGAAAGCCCAAGGCGCGCGACATGGATGCGGTCGTGGCGATGGTCGAGGGGGTCAAGGCGCTCGGCATGGAGACCTGCATGACTCTCGGCATGCTCGATCTTGAGCAGGCCACACGTCTAAAACAGGCAGGCCTCGACTACTATAACCACAACATCGACACCTCCGAGCGCCATTACGGTGGGGTCGTCTCGACCAGGACCTTCGCCGACCGGCTGGAAACGCTTGAGCATGTGCGCGAGGCCGGCATGAAGGTCTGCTGTGGAGGCATTGTCGGGATGGGAGAGGAAAAGGCCGACCGCATCGACATGCTGATCACGCTCGCAAAGCTGCCTGAGCCGCCCGAAAGCGTGCCGATCAACATGCTGATCCCGATCGATGGCACGCCGCTCGGCCAGTCCAAACCCATCGATCCGATCGAGTTCGTCCGTACCATTGCGCTCGCCCGCATCTTGATGCCGAAGTCCTATGTAAGGCTCTCCGCCGGTCGCACCGGCATGACCGACGAGACGCAGGCGCTGTGCTTTTTTGCCGGCGCCAACTCGATCTTCGTCGGGGACACGCTGTTGACGGCGGACAATCCCGACGAGGACAAGGACAGGCTTCTATTTCAGCGTCTCGGCATCGAGCCGATGGAATGTGAGGCCAGATGAACGAGCCGCCGCTTGCTCGCTTTGAGGCGACCTTGCAGGGGTTGGCGCGCAAGGATCGCCTGCGGACGCTTTCGCCCCGCACCGGGCTCGATTTCTCCTCGAACGACTATCTCGGACTTGCCGCCTCCAGGAGACTTGGCGATGCTGTCGCGGGGGCGATCGGACGGGGTACTCCGGTCGGCGCTACCGGATCGCGGCTATTGCGCGGCAATGCACCCGAACACGAGGCACTGGAGGTGGACGCGGCGGCATTCTTCGGGACCGAACGCGCGTTGTTCTTCGGCAGTGGCTACATCGCCAACTTTGCACTGCTGAGCACATTGCCGCAGAAGGGCGATCTGTTGATCCTCGACGCGCTCGCCCATGCCAGCATGCACGAGGGCGCGCAGGCCGGACGCGCCGAGTTCAAGCTGGCCGCACACAACGACGTCAACGCCGTCGAGGATGCGATCACCAGTTGGCGCTCCGAAGGCGGCATGGGGCGCGTCTGGATCGCGGTCGAAAGCCTGTACAGCATGGATGGCGACCGTGTGCCGATGGAGAGCCTCGTCGAGCTTGCCGATCGGCACGAGACATTCCTTATTGTCGACGAGGCGCATGCCACCGGCGTCTGTGGGCCAGGTGGCCGGGGGCTGGCCGCTGCGTTCGAGGGCCGCGACAACATTGTCGCGCTCCACACATGCGGCAAAGCACTCGGCGCGTACGGCGCGCTCGTCACAGGACCGCGAACGCTGTGCGACTATCTCATCAACCGGTGCCGGCCATTCATCTACGCCACCGCACCGTCGCCCCTGATGGCGGTCGCGGCGCGCGAAGCGCTCGCCATCCTGTCAGACGAGCCCACGCGCCGCGCTCAGTTGCGCGAGCGCATTTCCTTCGCGGGCCGGCAATTGGCCGAGCAGTGCGGCGTGACGCCTAGCGGCTCGCAGATCCAGCCGTTTGTCATCGGCGATGTCAGGCGCACCATGGCGGTGGCGGCGGCACTGCAGGCCCGCGGTTTCGACATACGCGGCATTCGTCCGCCGACGGTGCCCGAGGGTACATCACGCCTGCGCATTTCGCTGACGCTCAACGTCGGCGAAGCCGCCATTTGCGCCATGGTCGAGGCCCTCGTCGAGGTGTTGGCGACGGCATGACCAAGCGCCTCGTCGTCACCGGAACAGGCACCGGAATTGGCAAGACGGTATTTTCAGCGGGAATCGCCGGCTTGCTTGACGGCTTCTACTGGAAGCCGGTGCAATCGGGCCTCGACGAGGAGACCGACAGCGAGGTCATTGCCCGGCTTTCCGGCTTGCCCGCGGGGCGCGTCCTGCCGGAGGCCTATCGCCTGAAAAGCCCGCTCTCGCCGCATCGCTCGGCCGAGATCGATGGCGTCGCCATCGAAGCGGCGGATCTTGCCTTTCCGGTTTTACCGACACCGCTCGTAATCGAAGGCGCCGGCGGGCTGATGGTGCCGCTCAATCGACAGACAATGTTCATCGATATATTCGCGCAGTGGGGGCTGCCGATCATATTGTGCGCCGGCACCGCGCTCGGTACGATCAACCACACCTTGCTCTCGATAGAAGCGCTGCGGGCCCGTTCCATCCCGCTCCTCGGCATCGCCTTCATCGGCGAAGAGGTGGCCGATACCCAAAGGACAATCGTGGAGTTGGGCGGCGTGCAACAGCTCGGCAGGCTGCCACACCTCCATCCACTGACGGGTGAAACGCTGAGAGACGCGATGGTTGCCGGCTTCGACGTTGCCCTGATCGCCGGAGGCGAATGATGCTGGGGTCCCATGTCTGGCATCCGTTCACCCAGCACGCGCTTGAACCAGCCATCCCTGAAATCGTACTGACCGAAGGCGCCTATCTCCACAAGGCCGACGGCGCGCGCATCCTGGATGCGATTTCTTCCTGGTGGGTCGTCACGCATGGGCATCGCCATCCCCGCATCAGGAAGGCCATCGAGACGACCGCGTCGAGCCTCGACCAGATCATCTTTGCCGGCTTCACCCACGAGCCGGCCGAAAGGCTGGCCGAAGCGCTCGTCGGCCTTGCTCCTACCGGCCTCGACTGGGTGTTCTATTCCGACAGCGGTTCGACCGCCGTCGAAGTCGCATTGAAGATGGCGCTCGGCTATTTCCGTAACATCGGCGCGCCGCGCTCGCGCATCGTCGTCATGGAGCATAGCTACCATGGCGACACGATCGGCACGATGAGCGTCGGCGCCCGCGGTGTATTCAACGCCGCCTACGAGCCCTTGCTGTTCGAGGTCGACACCATCCCCTTCCCGGCCGCAGGGCGTGAGCAGGAAACCCTGGATCGTTTCGAAGCAGTCTCGCGCGACCAGCGCGCGGCTGCGCTGATCGTCGAGCCGCTCGTGCTTGGCGCCGGCGGCATGCTGATGTACCCGGCCTGGGTTCTCAGCGAATTGAAGAGGATCGCCGAGGCCTCCGGCACCATGCTGATCGCCGACGAGGTGATGACCGGCTGGGGACGCACCGGAACCATGTTTGCCTGCGAGCAGGCGAACATCTCTCCTGATATCCTGTGCACGTCGAAGGGCTTGACCGGTGGTGTCATCCCGCTGGCGGCCACGCTCGCCACCGACGCCATGTTCCAGGCTCACTATTCGACGGACCGGCAGAAGACCTTCTTTCATTCGAGCTCCTATACCGCCAATCCGATCGCCTGCGCGGCCGCACTTGCCAATATCGAGATCTGGCGTGACGAGCCGGTGGCCGAGCGTATCGCGGCCCTGAGCGCGAGACAGGCCGCCGGGGTTCGGCGCTTTGGGGACAATCCCTACTTCGCCGACAGCCGGGCGACCGGCACGATCGCGGCCCTCGACCTGCGCACCGGCTCCGCCGGTTATCTGGCTGAGATCGGGCCCAAGCTGCGAACATTCTTCCTCGACCACGGTCTGCTCGTGCGCCCGCTCGGCAATGTGCTCTACCTCCTGCCGCCCTATTGCATCACTGGCAACGAGCTGGACGGGCTCTACAACGCGATCGAGGAAGCCGGCGAGCGCTTCGGTTCGAATCCGTGAACAGGTCGTCGCGCCTTCTCGGGTTTGGTCATCATGCACCAACGCGCAAGGTCGAGAACCCGGAGATCGAAAACAGTCTCGGGCTTGAACCCGGCTGGATCGAACGGCGCACCGGGATTCGGTCGCGCTTTTGGGCAGCGGACGAAGACACGCTGTCGGGCCTTGCCGCCTCTGCCGGCGAGATGGCGCTGGCGAACGCCGGCATCGACCGCAGCGACATCGGTCTGCTGTTGCTTGCCACCTCGACGCCCGACCATCTTCTGCCGCCAAGCGCGCCCCTGGTCGCACATCGGCTCGGACTCGGCCGCGCCGGTGCGGTTGACCTCACGGGCGCCTGCGCCGGCTTCATCTATGCCTTGATGTTCGCCGACGGATTCACCCGCGTCCATTGTAAAGCGACCCTGGTCATCGCCGCCAATATCCTCAGCCGCCGCATCAATCCTACCGAGCGCGCCAGCGCCGTGCTGTTTGCCGATGCCGCCGGCGCCGTGGTGATTGGTCCGTGCAAGGATACCGACCAAGGCATTCTTGGCGCCGCGATGGATTCGGACGGCTCGCGCTACGGGCTGATCCAGATACCCGCCGGAGGAAGCAACAGACCGTTCCATGGTGGCCTCGACCTTGCGCAAACGCGTATGACGATCGCCGACGGCGGCGAAGTATTTGCTAAGGCCGTGGAGATGATGACCGCATGCTCGCAAGACGCACTCACTGCTGCCCGAATGCGGCCGCAGGACATCGATCGGTTCGTGCCACATCAGGCCAACGCCCGGATTTTCGATTCCGTCGGACGGAACCTCGCAATAGCGGATCAGGTAATCGTCAAGACGATCGCCGAGTACGGCAACTCTTCCGCCGCGACCATCCCGCTCTCGCTGTCGCTCGCCCATCAAACGCAGCCATTTCGGGCGGGCGAAAAGGTTCTCCTTGCGGCGGCGGGTTCCGGCCTCACCGGAGGCGCGCTCATCCTCGGAATTTAGGGGTACGACGGCCATGAACAGGATTGGTCACGAATGATACTAGCAACACGAACCCAATGCGAAAAATTACTCGCCGGCAAGTTACATGGGCGCTGGCTCGGTGAACAAGAGCGATCACCCTGCAGACGGTTCTTGTCGAGCAGGGACGATCGGCGAGGCTTCCTTGCTGGGCGAGAAGTGGTTGGCGCCAGTCCAGGAAAGCGGAGCTATCTGAGCTCATGCGGGCCATCCTCATTGCGATGAAGTCATCCGACTCGATAGGTCGGCCCTTCTGATGCATTGATCAACATCGTAACGGCAGTAGGGCAGTCCTGAATTGAATAAGCGGCCGCTGGAAGGCGTCAATCGTCATGCAGTCCGAAAAAAATGCTCATCTGCCTGTCTCAACAACGCTCGCTCCATTTCGAAACCAGGTGTTTCGCTCGATCTGGACGGCCACGCAAATATCCAGCCTCGGATGGCTCGTGCAAACGGTCGCCATCAGTTGGCTGATGGCCACGATTTCCGCTTCGAATCTGATGGTTGCACTCGTGCAGGCCGCATCGACGTTGCCGGTGTTCTTTCTTTCGATCTTGGCCGGAGCCATCGCCGACAACTTCAGCCGCCGATGGGTGATGTTTGCGGGACACTGCCTGATAGCATTGGCGTCAACGACGCTGATGATTTCCGTGGGCCTGGGATTTGCCGGTCCCTGGCTAATTCTCGGATTAGGGTTCCTGGCCGGCTGCGGCTTTGCCTTGAATGATCCGGCCTGGCACGCTTCGGTTGGCGATATCCTTCACAAGCGCGACATCCCGGCCGCTGTGACGCTTATGTCTGTCGGATACAACATTGTGCGCAGCGTTGGTCCGGCTTTGGGTGGCGTGGTCCTGGCATTTTTTGGACCGCTGGCCGCTTTCGCGTTGGCAGCGCTGAGCGACCTGGCGCCGCTAACCGCAATATGGCGTACTACATGGGATGTTCGCACGTCACCTCTCCCGCGTGAGCGAATGACGATGGCAATTCATGACGGAGTGCGCTTCACGCTCATGTCGTTGGAAATCAGGGCAGCGATTGCCCGTGCAGCCCTTTTCGGGTTGGCAAGCATCTCCATCCTTGCGCTGCTCCCGCTATTCGTCCGGGACCAGCTGAAAAGCGGCCCAATCATCTACGGCATCTTGCTGGCGGGCTTCGGCATGGGTGCTTTCATGGCCGGCATGAGCAATAGCTTTCTAAGGCGGATCACGTCTCAAGACAGGCTGGTGTCGTTCGCCTCTGTTGCTTGTTCAGCATGTTGCCTTTCCCTTTCCCTGACATCGTCAGTCGCTGTGGCGGCCATTTCGCTGGCACTTGGTGGCGCGGGTTGGCTTATCACCTGGACGGGCATTGACGTGTCGGTTCAGCTGGCAAGCCCAAGGTGGGTGGTGGGCCGCACACTATCGATCTACTACGCCTTGAGCGCAGGCGGGATGGCGGCCGGCAGCTGGATCTGGGGGACTATCGCACAGAACTACTCCTTAGGCTGCGCTTTGGAGAGTGCCGCGGGCGCTCTGTTGCTCGTTGCTGCTGCGGGAATAGTGTTGCCGGTCCGTCCATGGGAAGAAACGGATCAGGAGAGTTCGGATTTTCACCCGCCTGAGCTGGCACTCGAGTTGAAGCCCAGGAGTGGTCCCATAGTGGTCAAGGTCGAGTATCTTATATCGGAAGACAATATCGAGTCCTTTCTGGGTTACATGCGCGCAAGGCGCCATGTTCAGAGCCGTGCCGGGGCGCGAAACTGGACACTGCAGCGCAATCTTCAAGCGCCTTCGATTTGGACAGAGACATTCCGCACGCCAACCTGGATGGACTTTCTTCGCCTGAATCATCGGCTCACGGCAGCGGATAAGGAAGTCAGCCAGCGTCTCCTGGCGCTGCATGATGGAGAGCGTCCTCCACAAACAATGCTTTCGATCGAACGAACGACTGAGGCAGCTCGAACCCGTGCCTCAGCAATCGTTTCTCGTCCTCCGAGGTGACGTGATCACGAACCCATCGTGCATTGGGACCTGCCGCGCCGGTCGACTTCGAGCAGCGCGAAGCCCGCATCACCGGTAGGCGAGGCTATGCGTACGTCCCTCTCTCGCGAATATCCATGCCGCGGCGGGCCTCGAGGCGGCGCTTGACGGAAGGAGGGCATGGGTCCTGCGCTGCCGCGCCCCCTGCGCACCGACACCGAGACCTGCCTGCGCATCGGGGGCTACATCCGTTACGACGTCGGCTTCGGCGATGTCCGATCGTATGACGGGGCAAGAACCACCGATGTGAGAACTGGCGAGGTTCAGGGCACCACAACACGCGTTTCACGTTCAAAACTTGGACGCGCCAGGAGACCGAACTCGGCGCACTGAGGACCTACACTGAAAACCGCGTGAATTTCGGCAACCGCAACGCTTATCCAGGCCCGGACAGTCCTCAAAACTATGGCTTCAATAGCGGCGTCAAATTGACTTCCGCCTGGTTCCAGCTTGGTGGCCTCCGAGTTGGTAAGGACCATTCGCCCTTCGACACGCTTACAGGCTACGCCGGACCTCATCAACGTACTCGTTCCGTACGGCGACTTCGATACCAACGTGGCCCAGTATTACTTCGATGCCGACAATGGCCTTTCGGCTCTGGTTTCACTTGAACAAGGGTCGGGTGTAGTCGGTACTAACCACAGCCATGTCCCGCACGTCGTCTTCGGCGTAAAACAAACGCAGGGCTGGGGCGCGATCACCAGCGTAATCGCTCGTGACAGCAACTACGATGCTTTGGGCGGCAAGATCCGCGTCGATGTCAATGTCACGGATGTGCTGTCGCTATTCGGAATGTTCGGCTATGGCTCCATTGGCGTTATCAACGATGATCCAACCAGTGCAATCGCCGCTCACGGTCGCGGCTTCTACAAAACTTGGAGCGGCAACTGGGCCTTCTGGGCCGGCTCCACTCACGCACTCGACGAGAAAACTTCGTTCAACCTTCAGATCTCGGGCGGTCAGTTCAAGAACTATGGTGTGGCCGCAAACGTCGTCTACACGCTCGTTGCCGGTTTCACGGCGACGGTCGAAATCGACTACGGCCACTACGGCATCGGCATGGTCGACCCTTCGAACGTGAATTCGACGAAGGCTGACAAAAAAGATTGCCTCGGCGGCATCCTCAGTTTCCAACCGGTCATTCTAATTGAATGAACTCTCGGTGGTCGATTGCGCGACTAGACTTTCTCGCCAGCTTGGCGACCATGCCCTTGCTCGAAAGCGAGCGCGGCTACAACACCACAATCGCTGCACCCCAGATCGCACTCAACCGGACGATGATCTTTGCAGAGAGCAACTTCGTGGCAGCACCTCTCTCTATCGGTTTACGCATCGGCGGTGCGGCCGAGTTCGGAGGATTGCGAGCCAGCCCGAATTTTGCTCGCTCGAAAGGCTTGGTTGAGCTTGCAAAGGCTTATCTCCCGGCCCTGGATGGTCCCGGCGGCATGGTGTGGAGCGGCCACCGGCCCGCGACCCCGGATACCTTACCGGTCATCAGCCGCTCCGCGACCGATGCTCACATTCTGTATGTGTTCGGGCACGGTCACCTGGGCCTCACACAAGGCCCGACCACGGGCAAACTGGTTGGCGATCTGCTGTCTGGGCGTGACCCGCCAATACCACTCGAACCCTATACAATCGAGCGCTTCAGTGCCGCCGGGCGGACAAATAGTCTTTGAGCCAGGCGATCCGGAATGTCGCGATGCATTTTGCGTAAGGGCTTTAGTGACGATTGGAAGCGTTGATGATCGATGAGGTTAAGTAAGCCGATTCCTCTTCACTGCGCTTGACGAGATAGGGCCCGCCTGTCCAACAGAGGCAGTCACCAGGGGGTCCCGGCAAGGGCTGAGATACTGCTGGTCGCGGCGCAGTGACCCGTTGAACCTGATTCAGTTCATACTAGCGTAGGATGGTGCAAGCGCTTCGCGGGGTTTACGCCCGAGGTCCTGTTTCGAGCAGGGCGACCAAAGCGTCTTTTCATCCTTCCGGCACAGAGCTGGGTCTCCAATGCATGAGCAAAGGAGCCTCAAGAGATTGCCCTCACCCCCGCCGTGTCGACGGGACCACTGCCCACCTCGCGAAAATCCACAAGCCCGGTGCCATCCACCCGCACATCAGGGTGCCGATGCGGGAGATCTCCCTCCATCCGACGGCCGGCGAGCCGTCCGTGGCCGTTTACGATCCGTCCGGCCCGTACACCGACCCGGCAGTCGAAACCTGCATCGAAATGGGCCCTGCCCGCCCATGCCAGGAATGGATCATGGCGCGCGGCGATGTCGAGGCCTATGACGGCCGCCATGTCAGGCCGGAGGACAATGGATCTGCGACGGGCGAAAGCCTGACGCTGGAATTTCCGATGCGCAACCGGCCGCTGCGAGCGAAGTCCGCCAAGGCCGTGACGCAGATTGCCTATGCGCGCCGGCATCATCACGCCTGAGATGGAGTTCGTCGCCATCCGCGAGAACCTCGGCCGTGAGCAGTTGCGTTCGACACTTCAACGCGATGGCGAAAGCTTTGGCGCCGCGATCCCTGACTTCGTCACGCCGGAATTCGTGCGCGACGAGGTGGCGCGCGCCCGCGCCATCATCCCGTCCAACATTTACCACCCGGAAAGCGAGCCGATGAGATTATCGGCCGCAATTTCCTGGTCGAAGATCAACGCCAATATCGGCAACTCCGCCGTCAGCTCGTCGATGGCCGAGGAGGTCGAGAAGATGGTGTGGGCGATCCGCTGGGGCGCCGATACGGTGATGGACCTCTTGACCCGGCGCAACATCCACAACATCCGCGAATGGATCGTGCGCTCCGAAGCGAGAATGGCAGGGTGCTCGCTTGATGCGGTCACGGGTGCCGAATCGAGACTCGCCGTCAACAGCTTCGACACGGGGCGGCCCTGAGCTGCTTGAGCGGGCGAAGGTTCGATAGCACCCGCCGAAGTGAGGCGGTCAGTACCGCGGATTGCGCGTGAATGCATCCAAAACGTGAATGTTCGTAATTGAAGCAATCGATTTCTCTGGTCGACGGATGATGAATATGAAGGCGTCACGAGGCCGAGGATGCGATCTGGATACCCAGGCCACCAGAGGGTCGGGGAAGCAACAACCACGTATTGGCGCAGATAGCTCGGACCAGGTGAGAATGGCCGCTACCAACCGCATACCGCCGGTGAGGACAATGACAAGCTCAGCGGCGGTCCCGACGAGGATGTCGTCTGTGCGCCGACATGAAGCGCTGCGTGACGCGCTGGTCGTATGCCGAGTTGTTCGGGGTAGTTGCGATCATGTTGCCACATCATGGTGGTTGCGAGCGCAGTTCCCGCCATGCCAACCGCAAATGATAAACTTAGTTCACGTCCAGGAGCGAAAGCAATATGCATCGTCGTAGTCTGATCAAAGGGTTCGTTGCACTCGGCGCGTGTCCCATTTGCGCTGATGCCGCGGGGGCGGCGAGCACCCATTGGGGATATGCCGGCCCGGCCGGGCCCGAACACTGGGGCGATCTGGATAAGACAAATTTCGTCTGCTCGGCGGGCACACAGCAATCGCCGGTCGATATCAAGGGCGCGGTCAAAGCGGATATTCCGCGCATCGCCATAGGTTGGCACAGCGGCGGCGGCAGGATGGTGAACAACGGCCACACCATTCAGATCAACCTGCCGCAAGGCAGCACGCTCACTCGAGGGGATCGTGTGTATGAGCTGCTCCAGTTCCATTTCCATGCGCCAAGCGAGCACCACGTCGCGGGCAAGAGCTTCCCGATGGAAGCGCATTTTGTCCATAAGGACACCGACAGCGACACTCTGGGTGTGCTGGGCGTTTTTCTAGTGCCAGGCGACACAAATGCCAGCTTTGCCAGGCTTGCTGCAGCATTTCCCGCAACATCAGGCGAAGAGGCAGCCGTCGACGAGGTCGACCCGAACGGGCTTCTGCCGGCTTCGCTTGGCTACTGGACATATGAAGGATCTTTAACGACGCCGCCATGCACCGAAAACGTCGACTGGATGGTGGCGACGGAACCGGTTGAGGTCGACCCAGCGGACATTAAGCGCTTTACCTCGCTCTATCCCCGGAACGCGCGCCCTATCCGTTCGCCCAATCGGCGCTTCATCCTGGGCCTCCCCTGAGGCCCCTGCCGCCGTGAGGGAGCGAAGCGCCGCCTGCGCGGAGATTCATCTGCTTCCAAGATCGTAAGGCGCCCGTTGGGCGCTCATTCTGGTCCTGGAAGCGGACCATGACCAAATTCGGCAACGGTGTTTAAGCCGTCCAAGGAGAGAGGTAGGTGTGGCTTTCCTGTTCCAGCAGCATCCGGCCGCATACCGAACCCGGGTGGCGCCGGAATTCTCGTCGGACCGCCGCCAGGCGGGCACGACGGATCAAACGCCGTTTCCTTGGAAAACATGGCTCAGTTCCGATAAGGCAATTCTAATTGGCCTAGCCGCCTCGGTTGCGCTCTTGGTCGGAACCCAGTGGCAGGCTCCCGAGATCAACGACGCGGTCCTAAGCCAGCTGCGTACTATTCAGATCAACGATGCATTGCTCCAGCGGGACGTCGCTCGCGCGCGAACCGATATGGCATTGGACTTCCGTTCGGTTGCGTCTGCGGGACAGGCGCTGCAAAGCGACGTCGAAAACTTGCAACACCATTTGGAGATTTCGCCAGATGAGAGCTCCAGGGAATCCGCACTGCTCGCGCAGCTTAAAAACTCGATCAAAAACACTGAGGCGGCCATCTCAGCCTGGGTCAAGCAAAATCAGCTCATGAAAAGCTCTGTCGCAGACCTTGCTCGCTCGATTTTTCTCCCTGGAGAGGGCAGGCTTGAACTTTCCAAGCTAGTGCTGTGGCTCAACCTCGCATCACATATGGATCATCCTCTCGAGCGATTTGCCAGGCAGGCCCGGGCTGCCGCGGATGTTGTGGGCAAGGCCGGCGCTGCGGTGTCTTCCTTATGGAGGTTGGACCAAGCTGCCAATCAGATCGCATTCCTCGACACGTCCTCCAAGGCTGCCGAGCTGGAGCGAGAGCATCTGAAAGGCTACAGCCTGGCCAGCGCGCAAGCGCAGCGTGCGCGACTTTTCTTTGGCTTGCTGTCCATATGCATCTGCTTGTTTGCGATCATTCGATCCTCCAGACGGCGTCTGCGGACGAACCGACTGAAAAGGCGGTTGGAGCTTGAAGAGGCGATGAGCGAGATCGAAGCTCGCTTCAACGACAGTAGAGCAACGAACGACGGGGCGCGCTTTTCCACCGAAGCAGCGCTCAGATTCGTTCAACGCGTTTTCGATGCGGATCAATGCGCGCTTGCTCTGGTTGATCCGAGCCTCAGCATGCATACTGAGTGCTTTGTGGCAAACACGTGCATACCCGTCTGGAACCTCGCCCTTATTGATGAAGTCGTTTCACTTGTCTGCGCCGGACGGCCAGTGTTTCGCGTAGTTCCTGCGGCCGAAGTGGTTCGGACCGCCATAGGCACTTCCGGTGTTTGTCAAATTGTTGCTTGCAGGGCCTCCGCTCAGCAGGCTGCGGTTTGCATCCTTGTTTTTGAACGAGCTCGCTCACTCCCCTCAGCTGACGACCTCCGGGTTCTTGGCAGTGCTATTGTGCGTTTGAGCCACCATCTTGAGATGCAACGTGTAAATGCCGAACGCGACCTTCTGGTGAGTCGATGTGAGCATTTGGAAAGGCTAAGGACCGTCGGCACGATCGCAAGCGGTGCCACACATGAGTTCAACAATATTTTAGGCGCAATAATCGGATATTCAGAGGTTGCCCGAGGTCTTGTACGTCGTCCCTCTAGAATTCGGAACCACATCGACCAAATCATCTTAGCTGGACACCGAGCCAAGCTGATCGTTGACCAGATCTTGTCACTCAGCCGAAATCAAAAGCGCGTGGCAGCGCCTATCAGCGTCTCCGAGATTGTTATGGGTCTTGCGCCATTGCTGCGGGTTACAGTTGGTGCGGGTATTCAGTTGAACTTCAAGATCGACGAGTGGCAAACGGTGGTCGAGGGGAGCCCAACCGAGATACAGCAGATCCTTATGAATTTGTGCAAGAACGCGTCGGAGGCTGTCTTGAACCAGGGCCGTGTCGAGATTAGCGTTTCTCGCGCCCAGGTGTGCCAAACAAAGCCGCTGGCTCAGGGCACCTTGAGACGTGGAGATTACGTTCTCCTCTCCATCAGCGACGATGGTCCAGGAATTGCAACTTCGATACTTCCGCGTGTCTTTGAGCCCTTTTTTACCACCCGCTCTCGCGTCGGCGGGACCGGGCTGGGTCTTGCTGCGGTTGACAGGCACGTGAGCGCGCTCGCAGGATGCCTCGACGTCACCTCGGCTGTTGGCCGAGGTACCCGCTTCGATATCTACTTACCGGCCTCCGAGGAGGAGCCAGTCAGCGCTGACATCGCGGTCGGCCCATACGACGGATCACTTGGCAGCGGAGAAATCATTGCAGTCGTGGAGCGCGACCCAGCAGAGTTGGAGACCTACACGAAGAAAATCGCCGCGCTGGGTTATAAGCCGGTCGGCTTCGCGACCTTCAAAAGCCTTTGCGGCTGGATCGAGAGTGGGAAGGCAGCCGACCTGCTGATCTTGGGTAAAGCGCCTTTCCTCGAGCGAGTACAGGCCGAACCCATATGCCCCACCCTCATGGCGGTGCCTGTCATAGTCGTCGGTGAGATCGACCCCATGCCGGTCACATTTGATAATCAGGCCTTCGTCTTTTGGTTATCGCAGCCTGTCTCGTCCCGGACAATGGAGCATGCGGTTCGTACCATGATGATGGCATGATGCCGCCGACTTGTTCAGGCTACCCAAGCAATCTGACAAGCCCCGTCAAAAGAGATATCGATGCAGAACAAATGACGCGTCTCGTCGCCGACTTATGGATCTACGTTATTCCAGCCTTAGTGCTTGTTGAGAAGGTCGGCTACTGTCTCTCCCCGTCGACGGGCATCGGCGGCGAGCCATACCTCTCCCACCTCATACACGTCGCCTTGGGTACGGAACGGTACAATGACGTCAATAGCAGCCGATAGCATGTCCAGAAGCGTGCGGTCTTCCACAGCGGCTCCTTGCGCGCTGCTCTTGACGAGTGAAAAGAGCTTTTTAAAACCTTGGACCGGATCAGCCCCATGAATCGTTGATATCGATCCCGCATGGCCGGAGACGACTTCGCTAAGGTAGGCCCAAGCAGCATCATCGCGCATTTCGCCAAGCAATATTCGATCAGGGCGCATGCGCAAGCTGGCTTGCAGTAGCTGCTCGGCTGTCACCGTACCAACGCCTGCTCGGTCCTTCGGATAGAGTAACCGGACATGGTTCTCGTGTGGGATTGCAAGTTCGAGCGTATCCTCGATACTGATCAACCTCTCTTGCGGGGGTATAGCGTCGATCAGAGTCTTGCTCATTGTCGTTTTGCCGCTTCCAGTAGGTCCGCAAAGCAGCATCGTAAGTCGCCCGCAAACGCAGGCCCGCAGAAATTCCTCCAAGTCACCATGGTCGTAGTGCTGAAGAATCGTTTCGTCCTGCCGCTCCTGGCGCTCTTTTCTTGACCGCCATTGATTCCAACGCGAGTATTCGTAGCGAGAAGAAACTTCCTTGAGTTCGGTCACACGACTTGAGGGACGCCGTATCGTCAGGCTTATTGTTCCTGAGGGTACTGCGGGCGGCAAACAGATCTGCAGCCGCTCTCCGTTCGGCAACTCAGTCGCACATAGGGGGCTTTGGGGTCCGACATCTTGCTTGCGCAACGCTCCAGCGAGTATCGCGATGTCTTCCAGATCGTCATAAGATAGCGGTAGCGGATGTTTCGTGAAAACGCCGGCCTGTCGGACAAAGGCTTCCCCAGGCCGGTTGATAGCGACCTCTTCGGTTCTTGGCTCCTCAAGCCATTTTAGAACAGGCTCAAGAAGCAAACGCAACTGAGGGTCAGCCTCCGATCGCATTGTTGTCTCTCCTGCGTTCGCGATGTTGGCGGCTTGGCGCCGCGGCAGTGGCTCTAAGATCGTATACATCTGAGAAATCGAGGTCGCGAGCCACAAAGATGGATACTGCATCTCCCTGGTTTTTCTTCAGCGTTGGCGGAATGTTGACCGTCCCTCTCAGTGTCGCCTCGACCGCTTGTCCACCATTGCTCTGGAAGCTGTTGATGCCGCTTCCTCCGCCAGAGCTAGCCGCGTATTGACCGGCCGCCTGAAACGCGCCTTGGATGACGCTCATGAGAATCGCGCCGCCAAAGCGTTCCCGGAAGTGACTGTCCACCGTGCCAGGCATTCCGGAGCGGCCGAGCTCGTCAGCGCCGGGCGATGCTATCGAAACGAGGGCATGGTCGGGTGTTTCGATGCGCGTCCACAGCACGAAGACACGCGTATCCCCCTGCTGGAGACCGCGCTGGATCTCGCCAATCACGGTCGTCCCACGGTCCAAGAGCACGACATTGTTGGTTGTGCCGCGGACGTCATTAGGTAAGACGCACTTCACATAGCCGGGCAAATTTGTATCGACCGCCGTCTGCAAAATGCAGGAAATGATCGTTCCTTGAGTGATCACGAGATCAGGGTGCGGCAAAAGTGTGGCCCGGCTCGGCTCCTGTATATCGGGCTTCAATCGGCCTGACAGCTCGCCATCGATTGAAATCTCATCCTGTGTCGTGGGAGCATCCTTATGGTTGTCTTCGCTCCGCTGACCGTCACTGGGCATTTGACTGCTGCTAGTGTATGCGAAAATTGGTGTTTCCTCCGGCGGCGCATCAGTTGGCGCCGTTGGGGGCGACGTGGATGGTGCAGGATCTGCCGCCTGCACCGCCTGTTCGGGTGCTTGAGGTTCGGGAGCAATCTCAATTGGCGCGGGGCGGAATGGCTCGGCGTTGGCGACAATTGGCGGTTTTGGCTGAGATGGCTCGTCTTGTGTGCTGGAACGACCTCCGAGCCAGATGAGCGATAGAGATGAGACGAGAACAAGAGCAGCGACGGCCAACTTTTGCGATCCCGAAACATGCCGGCGGGTCGGCTCCGAGACCATCGATCCGGATGCATGGACATCATGTCCCGCCTGTGGGCCGGTTTCATTCATCGGCCCGAGCCTTTCAAAACGCGCCACACGTCGGGTGTCACTGTACCGGTCACTGGCGCTCGTCCCAAAGAATCATAAGCCCTGTTGAAAATGGACAACACCGTATTTCCATCTCTCAGACGCCATTCCCGGGCGACTGCGGATACTTCAACATAATCCCCTTTGACCGTGTAATTGGCAGCTGCTTCCTTGCCGTCGGGATTAATTACGTAGAGAGAGGGTATGCGGGAATTTCTTGCGAAGCCAAATACGGTCGTAAAGCCGTTATCGAAAACTTCTAGCGGCGCCAGCGATCGATCGCCCTTTGCGACGTAGTGGAAATTGCTTTCGTCCGGACTGGCCGTTGCCGCAGGCCGATTGAACAAATCCTGAACTCTCTGTTGCTGCAGCACTTTCGCGCGGGCCTGACCAAGACTCGCGCGCCTTTCTGCTTCCTTTCTCTGAGCAGCAGCCTCATCATCAGGATAGGTGAACTGCACACTGTAGTATAGGTCAGGTTGCTTCTCGTCGAGTTTTGGCATCGCTCTGGTTGAAATACTGAAGACGTATCTCCGTGTACCCGACTCACTCTCGGCCAGCACAATGACCGGCTGCGGCGCGAGGATCCGGCTGGCCTTAAAAAAGAGGTAGTTGGCACGTGGGAGCGCAGCCAGGTCTTTGCTATTGGACACAGCCACGGCTGCGACGGTCTCATTGGCCGCGAATGTGACAACCAGCGTTGCCCCCACGGCGGTAGATAGGTGCACCACTTCGTCGGGCCGGTAAGCAAGGTAGCGCATCCGGGCATCATGCTTGCCGGCAAGTGGTGTGTCTTCCGCAAACGCCTGCATCGTCAGGAAGAGTGAACAAGCCAGCGCGAGAAACGCTCTTTTTGTCATGGCTGCGCATTGCCCAGGTTGGATACGGTATCTTCCGAGGCCTGATAGGACGTGACCAGTAGACCTCCCGGATTGGTGAGCCTGGATTGCCCCGGCAGACCCGTCAGGCGCTCGTAGCGGATGGTAGCTGTCCAGGTGGTCACTATCGGCGACTGCCCATCGATAACAAGCATACGTTTGTATCGGATCTGCTGAACGTCGGGACTGATGTCGTTTGAAGAAATATGCCCGACCTCGAGCTTGCCGCGCTTGCCGACCGTGACTTGCGGCGAAGTGGGATTCGGATAGTTGAAGAACTCTTGATATTGCTGTTGCACGGCCGGTGCGCTGAAACTGGATACGAGGTCATAGGCGTATTGGGCCGTATCTGCCGTGTAGCCCTCGCGCAGGCGTACATATTCCCACAGCGAAGCATTTATGACGGCTCGGTCTTGGGTTGCGGGCAGTTGAGAAATTGACACTTCGCTGTCAATGGTCCCGTCCGGCCGTACCCAGAGGAACACAGGTACGAGCTTGGCCAACGGGACCATGGCAGCGATGGTAAATGCTTGGGCAACGTTTCCTAGCACCGCCACCGCCGCAAAGGCTATAAGGGCCTTTGACAGGCGACGCGCAGACTTCGCTCGTGTAGTTTGAAACGCTTCCACCTTCTTGTAGTGAGCGGCTAGCGTTTCTCTCTCCACCAGAAGGGCATGTTCAGGAAATTTCACTTGGGCTCTTCCGCGCACTCGACCTGAAGATCCTCAGGGGTGGTTTCCCATTGTCCCGCGTTCAGTTGGAATGGCGTACCCGTGCAAGTCGCAAGCCGATCGGTTGTCTTGCAGGCCGCCAAAGCGAGGATTGACAAAAGTAGAAAGCGTTTCATGTTTTTCGCACCGCGCTTGTTGAGTGATTAACGACCCGCCGTTTTGGCAAAGTGGCGATTGAGGTTGTTTAAGGATCGGTTCGCCCCTGCCCAAGAGCCGCCGGCGATGCTACTGGCGATCGTCGGAAGTGCGATGATCAGAGCGTCGCCAGCCAAGAAAAGCATGTCGAGTTCGTAAAGTCCGATGATCTTGGCTGCTGTCGTGCCCGAGAGTCTGATCATCAAAAGCATGGCTACCAGCGAGGCTGCTTCGGCCGCGATAACTATAGTCGCAACGATGTTGAGAAGGAGAAGCAGCAGCCCGTACGAGAGCAGTTGGCCGATCCATCTGGTGGCCATGTCTCGAGTGTGATCAAAAAGGTAGCCGACAAGAACCAGAGGGCCGATCGCCAACAGCACCTTCGTCAAAATTCCAACGGCATCATAGATTTCGAATGCTGTCCACAGCGAGCCGTAGAAAATCCATTGCGCTCCCTCAAAAGCAATTATGTCCTGGCTGTTCATTGGCCCAATTTCGGAAGCAATCATCTGGAAGGCATACTGAGTTGACGCAAACATCCAGTCGAGCTTCTGAGGAATATCGATGAAAGGCAAGTTGCTGCCACTGATGCCGTGAGCAAATCTCGGAATCGTTTCGTCGAAGACCGTTTCAATGTATATCTGGTAGTTGGCCTGTCCTAGGATAAGGCTGACGACAATCGACACCATGATTACGCGCGTGATACCTCCACGCGCATCGACTTGACCCCGCATGACCAGACAGCCTTGGATTATTATCCAAAGCGTCACACACGCGACCAGAGGCGCGCTGATCGCCTCTTGGATTTTTTTAAGCACGTTGTGCAGCCCTGACGTAAAGGCCAGATGAAAGATCGTGTGTATGGCCGTGAATGGCGCGGGAATCTTGAAATTCATGGCCTGAGCCTGATTTGTCCCTGATCAGCGCAACTGAGCCGGATGAACTCTGCGTCGTTCACGGGAGGATGTTGAACATCTTGGCGGTGTCCTGGCGTTCGCGACGCTGCGTTGCGGCCTCCTCCACGGCGTGAAGGCTCCCTTGTGCAGTGGCCATCGTCAGCAGACTCGTGGCCTGGACATTTTGGATGATCGCATCGTGAATCTGCTTGAGGACCAGACCGTTGGTCACTGTGGCCTGCACAATATTTCGAGAGCGGGAAAGCTGATCAAGCGTGTCGGCGTTGTTCTTAAGGCGCTTGTCCATTACTTCCAGAGTGTCGGCTGCAAGAGCTGCGGCATTGGCGGCACCAGTGATTTGCCCCTTTAACAGTTTCCCTTCCGCATCGGTGCCGGTGACTATCCTAGTTGGGTCCTGCGCAATGTTACGCGCCATGGTAGAAACTGGCGCCCGAGCATCAAACATCTGCCCCTCCAGTTTGTTGCTCGACGGATAGTGATTTCCTTGGTTCAGTGCACCCAGCAGTCCCGTGACGCCAAAGGACGACTTCAGCAACTCAACCATTTCGATCGTGGTAGCGAGCGTCTGGGCTGACTTTATAAGGATCGCCGCAGTGGAACCCGCTGTTAAGGCCGATTGTAATTCTGTTGCCGGGTCGCTGACAATGAATTGCGACCGGGCCTGCGTGCTCAGCAGAAAGGAAGCAGCAATCGTCGTTGCTGCAAGCTTGGCAAATCTCATGAATATTCCTCCGTCAGTCTTGAACTTCGTGATAACGAGCCATGAACTTGTCGAGCCACGCACTTGGGGCATCTCCGTGCTGGTCACGAAGCTGGTCGGCAAAGCGCACGGTGTTGGCCCGCCCCGAGAGCACAGCTACATATTCGCGCATCTGGCCAAGATCGAATTCGCAAACGACACTCCCGCTGTCGCGCTTGAGCAAAAACTTGCGGCTGCCAATTGCCATTCCCTGGCGGATTGCCTCGAACTCCTGCGTGGTGCACTTCAAGCCATCGACATACGCAGCCCGATCCGCCGTCGGTGATGGGTAGAAAATCTTCGTCATGCATTGTGCAACGAGACTGGCTCCGAGGGGCGATTCAAGCACGTGTTCAGGCTGCTGCGTTGCGAGTATCAACATCCCGTTGTTCTTGCGGACTGTGAGCAAGAACTTGTCGATAACAGCCGAGAATTGGGGGTTAAGCAGATAGAAGCGAAATTCGTCGCAGCTCATGACGAACCGGCGGCCATCGACAACAGCGCCCACGCGGTGCAGAAGATATGCGGCGGCCGGCGCACAGACCTCCTCAAATTCCAGGAGCTGTGTCATGTCGAAGCCCGTAATGGAGGCATCCAGCCTTACTTCGTCGACATCGCCGTCAAAGGCCCATCCAAGCGCATTCCCTCTACACCACCGCTGCAGCCGCGCTCCTGCGCCCTCGGAGGCGCCGTGCAGTAGGAATTCGCGCAGGCCCGCAATTGAGCGCATGACGGGTTCGAACGAAAGTTGACGAACAATGCCACGTTCCAGTCGACGGCTTTCCTCCGGCGAGATCGGGCCACGGCCGTCACTCTCGATTAGAGCCACCAGCCATTCGCGCAGAAAGTCCAACGAGGCGGAGGTATTGTCCAGTCCACGCAGAGGGGCCAAGCCGCTCGGAGCGCCTCTGCGCAACGCTAGATATGTCCCTCCGGTGGCTCGCACCAGCAGTTCACCACCCCGGTCCTTATCGAAAAAGACGATGGCACCATCGCGATCGAGCATGCTTTGCTCAAGCATCGCGAGGATAAAGGTCATCAGCGTCGTCTTGCCTTTGCCGACAGGCCCGAATATCGCCGTCATGCCGACGTCATTCTCATGGGGGATGTAGTCGAAAGAAGTTCCACCGTTGGTGCGAAAGCGCGCAACAGCTTTGCCCCAGTGGCCGGAAATGGAACCACTTGGGAAGTTCTCAAAAGAGACAAGCCCGGCAAAATTGTGCGAGGTGATCGCGCCGGGGCGCGTGCGCCACTTGTTGTTCCCCGGAAGTTGGGACCAGTACGCGGCCTCCATGCCGATACCCTCTTGGACGATAACGGCGCCCGCGTCGGCCAGCCTTGCGCGGGCATTTGCTGCCCGATCTGCAAGGCTGTTGAGGCTGTCGGCATAGACGCACAGACTCAAATGATGTGAACCCATGACGAACTCGTTACTTGCCAGTGCGTCCTCTGCTTCGGCCAGTTCATTGATCTGGGTGAGAGCCTTGTCGCCGGCGCTCGTCATCTGGCTGGACTTAAGGCTAAGCTTCGCATGAGCTTGTGGCCGAGTGAGGAAGGAAAAGCTCTGGCTGAGGACAAGCGGGAAATTGGCGGACAGCAACGGATTTAGCATGCCTGGCCGTGTCTTCGCCGGATATTCACGGAACGAAAACAATGACCCCACCGAGCTACCGCCGGGACTTCGAATCTCAAGCGCCCGCTTCCCGCAGATGACCTGGTCAGTGTAGATCGAGGCGCCAAGTGAGCCGGTAACCATCGGAACCGGAAGAAACCGGCAAGTCATTATCAGCCGAAGTGCCTCACCGATTTCGGTGAAGAGCACGTCGCCTTTCTCACGAATACCCAACCGGCGCAGACCGTAACCGCCGAGTGACCCAGCAATGATCTGCCAGAGGTCCTCCAGGCTTCGCATTTGTGTGGCCAGATCGTTGTCATTGCGCCTGGCGGATTTGGCAATGCGCCAGCCGATCTTGCCGATTGCGGTGCGGGGGAACACGACGACAGTGAGGAAGTGATCGTTGCGAAAGAGCTTGCCCGACAGCACACGGCTCTCGTAGGCCTCGCTTAGACTGCCAGCGAATGCACTTTGAAACTGGCGCGATCCCGGCTCCGGCACATCCTTGTTTCGCACAAGATGAGCGTATAGCGTGACATTGTCATCGGCGATGTTGCGCAAGAGAGTGTTGAACGCGCGGCAGCGCGAGTTGCGCATCTCAGCGTCTTCCAAATCAAAGGGCAGCCCGTTCACGTGTGCCATGGCCATGATCGACCCGTCTTCCAGAAGGACAACCTGGTCACTTAGATGACCGACATATGGAAGATAGATCTCGCCAGATCTTTCGGTCCGGCCACTGGCGCCAAACATTACACCATTCCTCTTCCGCGTTTCGGCACTCTGATCGGATTGGCGCTTACGCTCGCGCCGCCCCACACCTGCCCGTCCACGCTTCTGCCGGCCGTCTGCAAATAGAGGAACGCGACGCTTGCGGCGTTATAGTCACGCTCAACAATCAGCCGTGCTCCGAACCAGAGTGGCACAAGCACGACTTCATAAAGTGGGTTCTTGAGGATAATGATGACGAGCCCCGCCAACATCATCAGCAATCCGGCCAGCGTGAGCGGCACCCCTAGAAACAGTGCGGGGCGTGTCGCCGCCACATAGAGGGTGCTCACTTCTAATCGTCGCTCATCAGCCACCGCCTATGAGCGCCTTGCCCAGGAAACTGGCGCCAAACATGATGACGATCCCTCCAACGACACCCGCAACCAGGCCAAGTGAAGCACGACCGAACATCCAGGAGATACCGATAGCCACCAGCCCGAGCACGGCCAGTGATTGTCCGAAGGGGCCAAGGATGAAGGTGCAGATATTCTGGATCATCTTGGCAGGATCCGTCCCTCCGGTCACCTGGGCCGCGGCTGGCCCGCTGGAGAAGACCGTCCACGCCACGCATGCAGCAGCGGCCGGTACATATTCAGCCGTCATGCGCAGCATGGAAAAAGGAGAAGGAACACGCGCTTTAAGCGCACGGAGTATTCTGAGAGGCTTCATCATTGTAACTCCACGATTCAATCGAATACGAGCTTGTTCGGGCTCGAGGTTTCCAGTTCTTCCGCAGCCTGCCTGCCGGTCGGACCGGAGGGTTCGACCCCGGAGCGGTTTGGCTGATAGGAGCCCCAGATGTCCCAGGACTTTTGGTTGGGCTGCTTTGTATTGGCCTGTTGGCTCTGTTGGAGCAGAGACGGCACGGCTTTGCGACCTGGTGCCTCAAGATGTGACGCATCTCGGGCGGTCGGCTCCAGCATTCGCTCAAAGTGACTTGAGATGTCCTTTGCGGCCGACTCTACCTTGCGTACATAACCGTTGGCGAAGCCACGCGTGACGTCGCCGGTGTTATAGGCCGAGATGGCACGGCGAAGCGCCAGTTGCTGCGCCGGAGCAGTCGTGCCGCCGGCATACCGGCTTTCAAGCAAGTGGCCGGCAGCCGAAAGGGAGGCGCAGGGCTCGAAAGCCTTTTCCGGCGTGAGACTGAGCATGGGAAAGTTCTTGCTGTTTATCTGCATCAATCCAACATCGACAGAATGTTGTGCTTCGAGGCGGTCCTTGATGCCCCGGGTGGCTTCCAGGTGATTTATCCAGCGAAGCTGCTCGCCTGTGGTGTTGTCATGAGCCACCAGCGTTTCAAAGCCACTTTCAATCTTGGCAATCGCGGCAAGGGTGGACGGCGCAACCCAGGGAGCGCATTCGCGCGAAAGGCGATGGAACTCACGGGGCGAAAGTGGCGCGGGCTCGGCCGGAAGTGACATCGACGTCAACAGGGCAATAGCCAGCGGCCAAACTGCAATAAACATTTCCTCTCACCTACCTTTCCAAGCCGCCGGACAGCTTCTTGCCCTTCCGGCACGCTCTTATCGGGGAGGTTTGTTACTGTGTGATGTTCAAGTTAAGCCTTTTGGTATCAATTGAAACAAAAGACATTTGTTCAGGGCGAAGGCGCTGGGCTGAGTTGGCAGCAGTATGATGAGCATGCGGAACTTCTGGAAGGAGCCGGAACAATCGCAGCCGAGGTGGGCATAAAGGCCGTCCATGCCCAAGGTCACAGAGTGACGCTGGGGAACCTCGTTCAGCTGTTCGGCGGTGCTCTGAAATGAGGTGATCATACAAGATCCCATCGGCAGAAAACCGCAGGCCTTTGACGGAATCCGACGGGCTATCGCCAGCCTCAATCACGAGATTCGATTTTGGCGCTATCGAGTTCGAGGTGCTGCCCGTAACGTGACAGGCTCAATGTGGAGGTCTCGCGTAAGATGAGAAATGTTAGGTCGGACGGTGATCGTTCTCTGCCAAAAAAAGATGCGATGCCGCCGGCCATCTCGGAAGAACCCGGCTTGGCAGGCGACATGCTATTTGGCACAAAACCGCTATAGCGAATCACGTTGGTCCTTACGCCGACGACCTTTCAGGGAGAACGCGGCGCTGCTCAACCACATCGGACTCACACGAGTCGGACGATGTCGATTAGGGCCGCAAGCGCCACATAACGTGACGATCATGCAACCACATTGGAGGCGAGTCGGCACCGTCGAACCCGAATAGTGTGAGCAGGCCCGTATCCAAACTGACAAAACGGGGAATCACGGCGCTTGAACCTGTCTGGCCTCACGGCTGGATGCATGTCGCCAATTCGCGATCGACAAGACCAGCTTTGTTACCGATTTTGGACGACCGAGGCCCTCGTTGCTGGCCGCCTGCAGCCGCGGGTGGGACCAAGGGGCAGCTGTTGTATGTCGGTGCCCTAGAATTGCTCGGCAAACAGCTTAGACCAGTGATTCGAGATTGAAGGTGAGCCGTTGAAACATGTTCTTGTCATCGATGACGATGCCGCAATGCGGCGCCTCATCGCCGAGTACCTCACGATGCATGCCTTGAAAGTAACCGTGGTGCCCGATAGCAAGCAGTTTGACTATGTTCTTGCACATGAGCCAGTCGATCTCGTGATTGTTGACCTTAACCTAGGCCGGGAGGATGGACTTGCGATCGTCCGCAATCTGGCGACAAAGTCGGACGTTCCGATCATAGTGATTAGCGGCGACCGGCTAGATGAGGCGGAAAAAGTGGTTGCACTGGAGCTCGGCGCAACCGATTTCATTGCCAAGCCTTTCGGAATGCGCGAATTCTTGGCCCGCATTCGCGTAGCGTTACGCGAGCGCATTCCGCGAACCAGAGATCAGCGCTCATTTCGCTTTGGGGCCTGGAAGCTCAGCGTCAAGCAGCGGCGACTGATCTGTGAGGTGCGTGGCGAGGTCAAGCTTACCGCATGCGAGTTCAATCTCTTGATGGCGTTCCTGGAGAACCCACGCAACGTGTTATCCAGAGAACGGCTTTTGCTCGCGAGCCGTGTGCGTGGAGAAGAGGTCTTTGATCGAAGTGTGGATGTCATGATCATGCGCCTGCGCCGAAAGCTGGAGGTTGACGCGGCCAATCCTCGCCTGGTCAAAACATCCCGTGGTGCAGGGTACTTCTTCAACGCTGACGTGGATGTCAGCTACGGAGGCACCTCGGCCGCTTGACCGGGAGCTATTCTGGAGTTTCCCGAGTACATCCGCCACCGTGGTGATCGGAAGAAAAATCAAGCTGATCGCCGGCCGCTCGCTACCTGAAGACGGCGCTTCGCGCTACATCGGTTTCGTCCACGGCGATGATCGCGAGCTGCAACGGCGCATTCTCGACCATCCAACAAGCAGGCGTCCAGGCTTACCTTCATCATACCTTCATCACCGACGGTGGGAAGAAGTCTGCTCGCTCGCGGAAATGATTGCACCGGCGAGCGAGCATGCCCTCGATTGATTCCTTATCAGCATGCGCATCACGATCCTTCGCCAGTTCGTGCAAGGGCTCGAAGACCACGACGAGCAGGCCGGACAGGACCTGCTTGAAACCTTGCGCAGGATCAAATGGCATCTCTGGCATCATAACGTCTACTTGCCCGTGACGAACTCGCTGACCAGCATCTCGAAGCAGGCTAGTCTAGCGAACATGCGCAAGTTCCTGACTGCCGTTGGCGGGTTCCAAGCCTACATCGCCTTCCAACAGTGCCAGCCTGAAAAAATTCGGCAAGAGCTCCGGTCTGGAGATTGCGTCAGCGCCTCTGTCGTCGAAAGAGCTGTTCTGCTTGACCCACCCATGGAGCTCAACGTCCCGCGTCGGAGCGCTCTCTGCTTCTGGAGGAAGCCATCAGGTCAGCTCGGGCTTGATCGGGGACTTGGCTGATGGACGTTGCGGTTGCTTCGCCCAGCTGCCCGATGGCGAGGCTTTGCCGATTATCGGTCTTCTGCCTCTCCCCTGGTCTCAAAAGCGCTGTGTAATGTTCATTGTTGATGATGACGCCCCCGCTGTTCACGCGGTTGCTCCTGTCAAGTGTACTCGTCATCTCGTTCTTGGCCCCGCGCGACTTGCTCAAGTGCTGGTCAAACGGCGCTGACGCGACTTGTCGGGCTTGCTGCTCTTGCAACACGGCGTGTTGCACCTGCGACCCGACTACTCCAAGAGCCTCCGCGCGGACTGCGGCAAGCTCGTGCGGCAAGCGGCCCTGCCTCAGTCGGTTTTGCAGCGCCTGCCGATCGGCGATGAGGTTGTCAAGATGCAGCGGCCGCTGCCGTTCCGGCCACTCTTGGTTCGCCAATCTCTGAACCAGCGCGCGCGTACCGTCCACCACGAAGACGCCGCAATCAACACCGTTGTTCTGCCGGGCCATGGCGGGTGTCACCAAGGTGGTCGCGTCCAGTCTTGCTGCGAGCTCTCGTGCAGGTGCGTCATTGTACCCCCGTCCATCGCGCTGAGGGATCGAGTCGTAGTGATAGGCGACCGCTCTTTCCGGGTCGCGGCGATCAACGAGAAGCAGCGACCAATGCTCAGGGGGTCCCTCATTCTCCACTGTAGCCAAGGGATTGCCACTGTTCACGGGCAGGAACACGAAGTCGGCTGCGACGTCGCTGTGATGATAGATGGACCGCAATGTAAGTTGTGGGTCCCGGTCGGGACGGCGCAGTTGCTGGGAGACCAAGGGATCAACCAGTCGCGTTCGGGCGGCGAGAGCTGGGTGGGCTGCCTGCAGGTTCTGCTCCAGCAACTGGTAATCCCTGCTGATATGGGCGTCATCCAGCAGCTCGGGGCCGAGCACCGCCCCCGGGGGGAAGTTGGACGAAGCTGACGGAAGCGCTCCCATCCGAGCATCGGAGGAGGTGGTCAGATCGACCAACGGAACACCGCGATAGGTGTCTGACAGTCTGGCGGTCGCTGGCGAGGCGGGCCCCCTTGGCGGTACTGCTGCCGCTGCAGCTTCATTCGTCCGACCCCGATCGACCAGCCAAAAGTCGTTGCGCCCTTCCGGCCTCTCGGCGGTGTTTCCGTGGCCTTTGATCTCGTAGTTCCATTCCGGCTTTTCCGCATCCGGAAGGAGGCCATGGCGGTTCAAGAAAGGGAGCATCGCGTCTGGGACGCGTTGGGCTCCATGGGAGAAGCCTTTGGGGACGGCGAATGAAACGTTTATA
>NZ_NSFZ01000021.1:0-70475 GCF_002294915.1 Mesorhizobium sp. WSM3879
GCGAAGACGGCGGCGGATGCGACAGAGTATTTCCAGATCCCCACCGGGCGCGTGGTCGAGATCGGCACTCAGGTCGCCATTTGAGGGACTGCAACGCCTAAAGGGGTGGGGAGGTGGGAATGGGCGGTGAGTTGGTGCTCGTTACCGGCGGCTCCGGGTTCCTCGGCGCGCACTGCGTTCTAGCCCTGTTGCAGGCAGGCTACCGCGTCCGCACAACAGTGCGATCCGCCAAGCGCGAAGCCGATGTTCTCGCCATGCTGAGGGTCGGCGGTGCCGAGCCGGGCGATGCGCTTTCCTTCGCCTACGCCGATTTGACGACAGACGCCGGCTGGCCGGAAGCGGTCGCGGGATGCCAGTACGTTCTTCATGTCGCCTCGCCGTTCCCGCCGGGCGTGCCGAAACACGAGGACGATCTGATCGTTCCTGCGCGCGAGGGTGCGTTGCGTGTGCTGCGGGCCGCGCGCGATGCGGGCGTCAAACGAGTGGTGCTCACTTCGTCCTTTGCGGCCATCGGCTATGGCCAGACGCCAATTCCGGGCAGTCCGTTCACGGAAGAGAACTGGACCAACCTGGCGGCCAAGGTGAGCGCCTATGTGAAGTCGAAAACGCTGGCGGAACGTGCGGCCTGGGATTTCCTTGCCAACCAGGGCGGAGCGCTGGAACTGACGGTCGTCAATCCGGTCGGGATATTTGGACCGGTCCTGGGGCCGGATCATTCGACCTCGACGGACTTCATCAAGCGATTGCTGGACGGCGAGATGCCTGGTCTGCCGCGCATGGTGTTCGGTGTGGTCGATGTGCGGGACGTGGCGGATCTGCATCTGCGCGCCATGAGCAGTCCCGCCGCCAAGGGGGAGCGGTTCCTCGCCATCAGCGGCGATTTCATGACGACGCTGGCGATCGCACAAACGTTGAAATCGCGGCTGGGCAGCGTTGCGTCGCGCGTTACGACGAGAATGCTGCCGGACTGGCTGGTCCGGACCGTCGGACTGTTCGACGGGCAAGCGGCTCAGATCGTGACGGAATTGGGCAAGGCCAGGAACGCAACCGGGGCCAAGGCCATGCGCATGCTCGGCTGGGCGCCGCGATCGCGCGAAGAAGCGCTCGTCGCCACCGGCGAAAGCTTGGTCCGGCTCGGATTGCTCAAAAAGTCGAGGTGACGCGCCCGGGAGGCTACCTCCCAGGCGCAACGGCTCAGCCAAGCAGTGCGGCCTTGTTCCCTTCCAGGAACTGCTTCAGCGTCTTCGGCTTGCGGCCCGACAACGTCTCGATAGCGTCGGTCACCATGCCGATACGGCCGGAGCGTGTGTTGGCGTCGAAGGATACGACAATGCGCGCAAAGTCCTCGGGAAGGCCGGCCGCCTTGACGCCCTCGGTCAGGGCCTCGTCAGGCAATTGGATAACCTCCAGGGGCTTGCCGGTGACTTCGCTCACCAGAGCGGCAATTTCGTTCGTCGTGTAAGCATGCGGGCCGGTCAACGTGTAGACGTGGCTCTCCGACGAGCCGGAAGCGAGGCTTGCGGCGATCGCGGCGGCCATGTCGTCGCGCGCGGCGTGCGCGATGCGCCCGTCGCCGGCCGACGTGTACCATTTGCCCGACGAAACGGCGTGCGGCAGCGCCATGAACAGGTTCTCCTGGTACCAGCCGTTGCGGAAGATGGTGTAGGGAATGCCGCTCGCCTTGATGGCCTGCTCGGTTCCGTAGTGGTCGCCGGCAAACAGCACCGGCGAGACCGGCTCGGGATTGGGCATCGAGGTGTAGAGGAGGTGCGAGACACCGGCCGCCTTGGCAGCGGCCACCGCGGTCTGATGCTGGTTGAGGCGCCGGTCGCTCTTCAGGTCGAGCTCGCCGGTCGAGACGATCAGCACCCGGTCGGCGCCTTTGAAGGCGCGCTCCAGCGAGGCCGCATCATCGAAGTCGGCCGGCCTGACGACAACACCGAGGGCTGCCAGGTCGGCGAGATTTTCGGGATTGCGCGTGGTTGCGATGATGTTTGCCGGCGCGACTTTCTGCGCATCGAGCAGATGGTTGATCACGGCGCGGCCGAGATGGCCGGAAGCGCCGGTGACAAGGAGAGTTTCGGTCATGGGAGGTTCCTGAAAATTGCGTCGAACGGGTTTGAATGTCGGTCTCAAAAAGAGACCAGCACTAAAATAAGAATTGACCCGAGGCCGTAAAGAAGGCAGTTTTTCGGGAGGTAGGCACAGCCGGGGAACCACCGGCGGGTCGCCGCGTCGATCAATGGATGTCGCGATGGACAGCAAGATCTTCAATCTGAAATCGAAGCTTGAGGTCTACAAGGCCATGACCGGCGGCGGCAATTTCGCCGACTGCCCGGTTCGCGACGTGATCCAGGGCATCAGCGGCAAATGGAGCTCGCTGCTGGTCATGGCTTTGGCCGAGAAGCCGTACCGGTTCGGGGAGTTGCGCCGCCTGGTGCCCGACATTTCGCAGCGTATGCTGACGCAGACGCTCTACGATCTGCAGCGCGACGGCTATGTGCATCGCGAAGTCTTTCCGACCAAGCCGCCGAGCGTCGAATACAGCCTCACCGATCTCGGCCGCTCGATGTTTGCGCCATTGCAGATGCTGATCCAATGGGCCGAGCTCAACCACGATGCCGTTCGTGAGGCGCGCGTCGCCTTCGATGCCGCGCAGGCCTGAGCCTTTCCTCCCCCGATACAAGCGTCAAAGCGCCTCTTGATCTCGCGCTTTCGCTGCGGGATTGTTCCTCGCCGGTTCGGGTTTGGGCGCAATGGACAAGCCTTACGAGATAGCGATCGCCGGCGCGGGGCCGGCCGGACTGGCTGCGGCGCTCTATCTCAGGCGGGCAGGGCATAAGGTCACCGTCTTCGAGCGCTTCGACGAGCCGAAGCCCGTCGGTTCGGGGCTGATGCTGCAGCCGACCGGGCTGACGGCGCTCGCCGATCTCGGGCTGCTTGACGAGATTCTTTCGCTAGGGAGCCGTATCGAGCGGCTACACGGGACCGATGCCAAAAGCGGGCGAACAGTGCTCGATGTCCGCTATGACGCGCGCCGCGGTCGCCGCTTCGGTCTCGCGGTGCACCGGGCAGCGCTCTTCGGCGTACTCTATCGCGCTGCCCGGCGCGCGGAAATTCCCATCGAAACCAATGTCGAGATCGAGACGCTGGAGACGGGTGAACGTGCGCGGCCGGTCTGCGCCAACGGAAAGCGGCTGGGGTCTTTCGATCTGGTCGTCGACGCCAGCGGCGGGCGCTCCAGGCTGCGGCAATGCCTTGGCGACACGGCTGTGCCGCGTCCGCTCACCTATGGCGCGTTCTGGGCCTCACTCGGATGGCGCGACGGTTTTGACGAAAAGGCGCTGCTGCAGCGCTACGACAAGGCAAGCATCATGGTCGGCGTGCTGCCGATCGGCCGGCCGGATACTGGCGCCGGAGCCATGGCTGCCTTCTTCTGGAGCCTCAAGCCGGCCGGAGCGGAACAGGTGAGAGCCGAAGGTCTGGGCGCCTGGAAGGCGAAGGTTGTTTCGGTCTGGCCAGAATGCGAGGCCTTCACCAGCCAGATCGACAGTTTCGAGCAGCTCTCGCTGGCCCGCTACGGCCACCACACGATGAGGCTGCCGGCCGGCCGACGTCTGGCGGTTATCGGCGACGCCGCGCATTCGACCAGTCCGCAGCTCGGGCAAGGCGCGAACATGGCGCTGCTTGACGCGGCAGCACTCAGCCATGCCCTGGCGCGAACGAGCGACATCGACGAAGCGCTGATGACCTATGCAAGGGCACGCCGCTGGCACGTGCGGGTATTCCAGGCGCTGTCGTTGTCGTTGACGCCGTTCTACCAGTCGGACTCCGTCGTGTTGCCGTTCGTGCGCGACCGGCTGGTGGCGGCGCTGGCGAAGATCCCGCCGGTGCCGCAGTTGCTCGCCGCCATGGTCGCGGGAACGGTGATCGACCCGTTCAGGCCGATCGGGCTTGCGGAATCGCAATGGCCTGCAGCCGGATCATTCGCGAAAGATAGGATGCCTTTGCCCGAAGGAAAGCGTGCAGCCGCAGCGGATAGTCCGGACTGACAGCCTCCTTCACCGATTGCCGGTCGCTCAACGCCATGCGCCAGGCCTGGACGAGAGGCTTACCGTCCAGGATGCCGCAAGCGCCGATCTCGTCGAACGTGTCGAAGTAGCGGAAGATCGGCCCGTAGACGGCGTCGACCAGCGAGAAGCGCTTCCCGGCAAACCACGGACCGCTCCGCCTTGCCGACAGTTCTGCCTCGACACGCTCAAACAGTTCCGACAAGCCGCTGCTTTCCTTGAGGAAGCCGGCCTCATCGGCGGCGGAATAGAAGCGCCCGATGGCGTTGAGGATGGCCGAACCCAATTCGACCCAGGAGCGGTGCCTGGCCCGCATGAGCGGATCGGCCGGGTGCAACGGATTGGCCTGCGTCTCCTCGAGGAATTCGAGGATGACGGCGGATTCGAAAATGATCTCCTCCTTGCTGCCGTTTCGAACGCAGAGCAGCGGTACCTTGCCGAGCGGCGAGATAGCCTTGAACCAGTGGGGCTTGCTGGCAAGGTCGACATTGACCCGCTCGAACGGCACGCCTTTCTCGGCGAGGGCAATTGCCGCACGCTGGACGTAGGGACAAAGGTGATGGCTGACGAGGGTGAGTTTGGCCGTCATCTTATTCTCCCCAGACATAGTTCAGCGCGCCGTCCTCGACGCGGGTCGACAGGAACATCAGGCGCGAGCCCTTCGGCGCCGGGCCTTCGAGGCGCTCGCCGCTTTGCATGTCGAAGCGGGCGCCGTGCCACTGGCAGATGAACGCGCCGTTCTTGCAGTCGAGCGGCCCGCCGAAATGCACGCAGGCATTGGCCGCGGCACGGACACGCTCGCCGCTGCGCCAGACGTGGACCTCGCGGCCGAAGAAAGGCGCGATCAGGCTGCCGGTCTGCGGGATGTCGGCCACTTTACAGATCTCATGTTTCATCGGGAACTCCTTATCGATGCAATTGCATCGATATGGATGCATTTGCATCGACCGTCAAGCTTGATGCAAATGCATCTATCGAATAAAGTTTCTCGATGACGAGAAAATCTCCTGCGCCCGAGGCCGTCACAGCCTGGGGCCGCCTGATGCGCGTGTCGCGCCAGCTGGTCGAAAAGACCGAGTATGCCCTGAAAGCCGGCGGCTTGCCGCCGCTCGCCTGGTACGACGTGTTGCACGAGCTTGCCGAGGCGGGCGAGGGCGGCTTGCGGCCGTTCGAGCTGATCGATCGCGTTCTGTTGGCGCAGTACAACGTGTCGCGACTGCTGGCCCGGCTGGAAGCGGATGGCCTGCTGGAAAAGCTGCCTGTCTCGGATGACGGCCGTGGCCAGACAGTGCGCATCACGCCAAGCGGCCGGGAGATGCGCCGCCGCATCTGGGCGGTCTATGGGGCGTCCATAGCCGAGTTGATGGGCGATAAGCTTTCCGCCAAGGAGCTGGAAACGCTGGCTGCACTACTCGGGCGGTTGCGCGAGCCACTGGCCGGCGATTAGCTCACGACTCTTTGTGCGTACCGTCAGATTTTTTCGCCGCAGCCCCTTGCGTTGGAAACCCGAATGCGCAATAAGCCGAACCGTAACGTACGGTACGCATTATTGAGCGACCGGGAACGGGTGAAAAAGTGTTGCAAGCCGCCGACACCGACAGCAGCGAAACGCTTACCGAGCGGCAGCAGGCCGTTCTGGACGCAGCACTTCGCCTACTGGTCGAAGAGGGCGACAACCTGACCATGACCGCGGTGGCGCGGCGGGCAAGCTGCTCCAAGGAAACACTCTACAAATGGTTCGGCGACCGCGACGGGCTGCTGACGGCGACGGTGCAATGGCAGGCCTCGAAAGTGCGCGTGGCGCCGGTCGACCGCAAAGGCCTCGACCTCGCTTGGCTGACCGCAAGCCTCGAACGCTTCGCTTCCGACTGGCTGAGGGTCATCTCCAGCGATACGTCTATCGCGCTCAACCGTGTCGCGGTCGGCCATGCCGGCTCCGGGAAGGATGATCTTGGCGCGATCGTGCTGCAGAATGGGCGTTTTGCACTGGCCAGGCGTCTGAAGCCCGTGCTCGAAGCGGGACGCGAGGCCGGGCTGCTCGACTTAGACGACGCCGAGACGGCGTTCCGGACGTTTTTCGGTCTGGTCGGCCGCGACGTGCAGATGCGGCTTCTGCTCGGCGACCGGCTGCAATTGACCGAGGCGACGATCGGCGGCGATGCCGCCCGCGCGACGCAGCAGTTTCTCGCTCTTTACGGCTCAAGGACCGGGGGAGCAAACAACCGGCCGCAAGGCCCCGGGGCCGGATGATTTCAGGTCAAGTCGACCTGAAATCTGAATCCGGCTCCAAATCCAAGAGATAGAGCATGATGTCGTCCGAAAACCGCTTCACACTTTTCGGCATCATGCTCTGATCTTCAAAACGGGAAGGAAGACGAAATGCGTGTCTATTACGATCGTGACGCCGATCTCAATCTGATCAAGGGCAAGAAGGTCGCCATCATCGGCTATGGCAGCCAGGGCCGGGCGCATGCGCTCAACCTCAAGGATTCCGGCGTCAAGGAGATCGCCATCGGCCTGAAGGCCGGCTCGGCGACCGCCAACAAGGTCGAGGCCGACGGGCTGAAAGTGATGAGCGTGGCGGATGCCGCCAAGTGGGCAGACCTGATGATGATGGCAACGCCCGACGAATTGCAGGCCGACATCTACAGATCAGAGATCGCGCCGAACATCCGCGACGGCGCCGCCATCGCCTTCGCGCACGGCCTCAATGTGCATTTCGGCCTGATCGAGCCGAAGGCTTCGGTCGATGTGGTCATGATCGCGCCGAAGGGCCCCGGCCATACCGTGCGCGGCGAATATCAGAAGGGCGGCGGTGTGCCGTGCCTGGTTGCCGTCAACCAGGACGCCTCGGGCAATGCGCTCGACCTCGCGCTCTCCTATGCCTGCGGCGTCGGCGGCGGCCGCTCCGGCATCATCGAGACCAATTTCCGTGAGGAATGCGAGACCGATCTGTTCGGCGAGCAGGTAGTGCTGTGCGGCGGTTTGGTCGAGCTGATCCGCGCCGGCTTCGAGACGCTGGTGGAAGCCGGCTACGCGCCGGAGATGGCTTACTTCGAGTGTCTGCACGAGGTGAAGCTGATCGTCGACCTCATCTATGAGGGCGGCATCGCCAACATGAACTACTCGATCTCGAATACCGCCGAATGGGGCGAATATGTCTCCGGTCCGCGTATCATCACGGCCGACACCAAGGCCGAGATGAAGCGCATCCTGAAGGATATCCAGACCGGAAAATTCACCTCGGAATGGATGCAGGAATATCGCGCCGGCCTGTCGCGCTTCAAGGGCATCCGCCGCAACAACGACAGTCATCAGATCGAAGAGGTTGGCGCGAAGCTGCGCGCGATGATGCCGTGGATCGCCAAGAACAAGCTGGTCGACAAGGCGAAGAATTAATTCGGTCTATTCATGCTTCGTGAAAGCCGGCGGAGCGATCCGCCGGCTTCTCTCACGCTCAGCCGTAATGCCAATGCGGCTTCGGCTCGGTGCCCGCGAATTCCACGCCGATGCGGTCGTCGCGGCGCCAGCGGACGATCGCCTTGTAGCCGATCCGGTCCTTCGTCACGTAAAGCAGGAATTCGTCGGGCACATGCGCCTCGATCGGCAGCTTCAGTTCGGCGCCGCCAGGATGCATGTTGCGCACCGTGCACATGACCCCGGAATTGTTGATGCCGGTCAGGATCGCCGCGCCCTTCAGCACGCGTTGCCGGCGCTTGCCTCTCAACTCGTTCTCGGTCATGGCGGAGTCGTCCTAGCGGATCGCAGCTTGGCGATCGTCATATGGGGCACCGCATGACGGATAGACGCATCTGCTAAATTTAAGGTTATCGCGTCGCCGTCGGGCGCGCCCTGACAAAAAGAAACGGCGCCTGCCGGGCGCCGTTGAGCTTCGTGCCGAGGGGCTCAGATATAGGGCGAAATGCACTGCCGGCGCGGGCCGTTATAGGGCTGGAACGTGTTGTCCCAGGCCCGATAGGACCGGTAGCGGTCGTGGCACCATTGGACATGGGCCCTGGAAAGCCGCTCGGTCCGGTAAATGCGCCGCGGCTGATAGTAGCGCGGATAGGGATCGTAATAATAGGGATTGTAGAAATTGTTGTAGGCGAGGCTGCCGAGGCCGAGGCCTAGGCCGAGCCCAAGGATGGCCGCGCCCCCGCTGTCGAAGTGGCGATGGCGATGATGGCGATGATGCCGCCAGCGCCAATTGCGATCTCCATCCCAGTTGCGAGAGAAATGACGTGCGCGGAAGTCGCCGCCACGCCATCTAAAATCGCGGCCGCGCCAGTCACCGCCGCGCCGCCAGCGCCAGTCATACATCTGCCGCCGGTCGTTGCCGCCGGCCCAGCTGTCGCGAACGGGAATGATGGTGGATGCGGCCGTGCTGGTCACGGTCGACATGTCGGGCTGCAGGACCGGGCCGGCAATCGACGGCACCGTCAGCCCAGCGGAGAGACCCAAGGCCAGAAGCCCGGATCCAAGGGAAGACAAGAGCGGTTTCATTTCACTCTCCACGAGTAAGGCCCCACGCCCAAAACGCTCGGGAATAGGCCTATTGATGGAACTTTCCATCTGAACGGAAGATGAACAGAAAGGTTCCGTCAACCATAACGGGCGTGCGTCTGCTCTTGTGTTCGCCATTGCTTGCGGGCAAAGGTCTCGGCCATGTCGCTGCGCCTCGCCACCTTCAATGTCGAGAACCTGATGAACAGGTTCGACTTCTCCGGCTATCGCAACCAGCTCAACGAGGACCGAACACTGGCGCTGTTCGACATCCAGAGCGAAGCAGAATACAGGCTGCTCGAACAGGCGCGCGCCATCGCCCAGTCCGATGACACCCGCCAGCTTACCGCGCTCGCCATAGCCGCGACACGCGCCGACGTCATCTGCATGCAGGAGGTGGACAATATCGAGGGGCTGAAGGCCTTCGAATATGGCTATCTCTTCAAGATGATCGGGCAGGGCTATCGTCAGAAATACACCACCGCCGGCAACGACTCCCGCGGCATCGACGTCGCCGTGATGATGCGCAACGAGACCGCGCAGGGGCAGCCGATCGAATTCGTGCGCATGACCAGCCATGCCTATGTCACGTTCGAGCAGTTCGGACTGTTCACGCCGGAGCTGGCGGCGTTCGGGCACCTGGCCACCGAACGCGTCTTCCGGCGCGACTGCCTGGAAATCGACATAACGGTCGGCGGCGTGCCGCTTACGCTGTATCTCGTGCATTTCAAGTCAATGGGCTCGCCGCGCAACGGGCTCGATGGCCGCGAGGCGACGATGCCACTGCGCATCGCCGAGGCGCAGGCCGTGCGCCGCATCATCGAGGACCGCTTCGGCAAGGACCATGCGGCCGACAAGCGCTGGGCAATCTGCGGCGACATGAATGATTATCGGCAGCGCGTGAAGATCGAAGGCGACAGCTTCGACGGCTATCGCTTCCACGTCGTCGACGAAGCCCAGTCCTCGATCAACGTTCTGACCGCCGGCGGCTTTTGCGAAAATGTCGTCGAGCGGCGGCCCGAGATGGACCGCTGGAGTTTTTATCACACGCGCGGCCCGCAAGAGCGGCATTTGTGCCAATTGGACTATATCCTGCTGTCGAAGGCCTTGGCGGCGAAGAACGCCACCGCGGTTCCGGAGATCATCCGCAACGGTCAGCCTTGGCGCACCATCTTTCCGCCTGGCCAGGAAGTAGAGCGTTTTCCGCGTGCCGGGTGGGACAGGCCGAAGGCCTCCGACCATTGCCCGGTGGTGATCAACCTGGACATGGCCTGAGCCCGTGAGCTTCGACCTGCCGCGCAATGTCATTTTGCCGGTCGACGCGGTCGACGTACGGCTCGTTGCCAGCCCGCATCCGTTCGAGCGCGACAATCAGACAGCGATCGCGGAAAACTGGCGCCGCGAAATGGAGATGAAGCCGGCGCTATATGACGGCACCGTGGTGTTGCTTTCAGCGCTGAGCTATCGCGACAGCCGGCTCATCGGTCGCTGTCATGCGGTGAAGTACTCGACTTTCATGCTGTGGCGCAAAAACCGGGAGCTGAGCGGCGCCGAACATGCCTATGCGCACGCCGTGCTGGTTGCCGGCGACAATGCGCTGGTGGCGATCCGGATGGGCTCGCACACGGTGAACGCCGGCCGCGTCTATTTCGCCGCCGGCTCCTTCGAGCCGATCGATTTCCGCGACGGCGTCGTCGATATCGATTTCAACATGATCCGCGAGGTGGGCGAGGAAACCGGGATCGATCTGTCGGGCGCCGCCCGCGGACAGCGCTACTATGCGCTGTCGACTTCGAGCGGCACGGTGATCTTCCGCCGCTATCACGTTCCCGAGCCGGCGGAAGAGCTTGCGCGGCGCATCAGCGCCTTCGTTGCAACCGAAGCGGAGCCCGAGATCGAAAGTCCGGTCATCATCCGCAACGCAACCGACTTGCCGGTCGGGCTGATGGGGCACATGAAGCCGCTGATCGAGTGGCATTTCGCCAACGAGCTGGTCTGACTCGGTCACGGGCCGACGACGCGGCGGTTCACTCGTGCCTTAGCGCCTCGATCGGATCGAGCCTCGCGCCGCGCAGTGCCGGGAAGAAGCCGAACACCATGCCGATCAGCGCCGAAAAACCGACGGCGAGCAGGATGACCGCCGGGCTCGGCGCGAAGGGTATCGTCAGCGTCACCGAGGCCAGGCCTGCGAGCGCCAGTCCGATCAGGATGCCGATGATGCCGCCGACCAGCGACAGCACCGTCGCCTCGACTAGGAACTGGATCAGGATGTGTTTTTCGTGCGCGCCGATCGCCAGCCTAATGCCGATCTCGCGCGTGCGCTCAGTGACCGATACCAGCATGATATTCATGATGCCGATGCCGCCGACCAGAAGGCTGACGCCGGCGACGGCACCCAGCATGCCGGTCATGGTGGTGGTGGCGCTAGCCATGGCGTCGGCGATCTGGGTCATGTCGCGGATCGAGAAATCGGCATCGCGGTCCGGCGTGATGCGGCGCGTGTCGCGCAGGATGTCCTCGACGCGCGGCTGCAGTTCGGTGGTCGGCGTCCTGTCGTCGGCGGCGATGTAGATCGAGTCGATGTCGCGGTTGCCGGCGATGCGCCGCTGGTAGGCGGCCAGCGGCATCAGCACGACATTGTCCTGATCCTGGCCGAAGCCGGTGTAACCCTTGGGCTCGAGCAAGCCGATGATCCGGCAGGAGGTGCGGTTGACGCGGATCGTCTCGCCCTCCGGATCGCCGGCGCCGAAGAACTGCTGCCGCACCGTCTCGCCGATCAGGCAGACGCCGGCGCCGGCGCGCGTCTCGGAATCGCTGAAGGGACGGCCCGACACCAGCTTCCAGTCGCGCGCGTCGAGATAGGCGCTGTCGGTGCCGGTAACGCCCGACGTCAGGCTCTCCGTCCCGAAGATGACCCGCACCTGTTTTTGCGACGCCGGTGCGATGGCGCGTGCGCCGCTGAGATGGGCAACCAGTGCTTCGAGGTCCTTGGCGGCCAGCGGTCGGGTGACCTGGTCGAGCCCGCCCGGGCCGCCAGGCCCTGCCGGACGGCCCGAGCGGACGACGAGCAGGTTGCTGCCGAGTTTCGAGATGTCGGCCTTGACCTTCTCGGTGGTGCCGGAGCCGATGGTGAGCATGGCGATGACCGCGGCGACGCCGATGACGATGCCGAGCAGGGTCAGGAACGAGCGCAGCACGTTCCGGCGGATGGAAATCAGCGAAAGGCGGACGGTTTCCCAGATCATGCTGCTTCGGCTTTCGCTGTATCGGAAGCGACGTGGCCGTCGAGGAAGCGCACCGTGCGCCCGGCATATGCCGCGACGTCGGCTTCGTGCGTGACCATGACGATGGTGAGGCCGAATTCGGCGTTCAGCCTGGTCAGCAATTCCATTATTTCGTGCGTGCGCGCGGTGTCGAGATTTCCGGTGGGCTCGTCGGCAACAAGCAGAGTCGGTTTGGTGACGATGGCACGCGCGATCGCCACGCGCTGTTGCTGGCCGCCCGAGAGCTCGGCCGGCGTGTGATGTTCGCGCCCGACAAGTCCGACTTGGGCGAGCGCCTGCATGGCCAGCTCCCGGCGCTCGCGCGCGGAAACGCCGCGATAGATCAGCGGCAGCTCGACATTTTCCGCCGCCGTGGTGCGGGGCAGGAGATTGTAGCCCTGGAAGACGAAGCCGACATAAAGGTTGCGCAGCAGGGCGCGGCGGTTGCGGTCGAGCCGGCCGGCATCGACGCCCTTGAAGCGGTAGGTTCCGGCCGTCGGCGTGTCGAGACAGCCGATGATGTTCATCGCCGTCGACTTGCCCGAGCCGGACGGTCCCATGATGGCGACGAACTCACTTCTGCGGATGGCAAGATCGACGCCGGCAAGTGCGTGCACGCACGCTTCGCCCTCGCCATAGCTCTTCCATACACTGTCGAAGGTGATGAGCAGGGGAGCGGACACGGTCAGCTCCGTTGCTGCGAGCCGGTGATGACCTCTGCGCCTTCCTTGAGGCCGGACGTGATCTCGGTCAGCTCGCCGTCGGTCGAGCCGATCCTGACGTTGACGGCATGCGGCCGTCCGTTTTCCAGCACATAGAGCGTGCGCGAGCCGTCGATCGGCGCCTTCGTCGCCTCGCGCGGCCGGTTGGGGCGGCCCATGCGGCCGGTAAAGAGGTCGCGCAGGCTCCAGCCGCGGGCCGCCTGTTGCGCCGGGCGGTAACGGAAGGCTGTGGCGGGCACGGTGAGCACGCCCTTGGCCTGCCTGGTCACCACGGCGACCGTGGCGGTCATGCCTGGCCTGAGCAGAAGCTCGCTGTTGTCGACTTCCAGCCGTGCATTGTAAGTGACGACGCCGTCGGTGGTGACGGAGGCATAGGAGATGTCGCGGATCTCGGCGTCGAAAGGGCGATCCGGGAAAGCATCGACCGTGAAGCGGGCATGCTGGCCGGGCTTGACCTGGCCGATATCGGCCTCGTCCACTGCCGCCTGCAGCTCCATGTTCCGCAAGTCGGCGGCGATGACGAACAGCACCGGCGCCTGCAGCGAAGAAGCGACCGTCTGCCCCGGATCGACGGAGCGCGTGAGCACGATGCCGTCGATCGGCGCGTAGATGGTGCTCTTGGCAAGGTCGGTCTGCTGGGCCTTCAGATCAGCCTCGGCGATGGCGAGATTGGCCTCGGCGCTGTCGAGCGCGGCCTTGGAGCGATCGCGCGTCGCGGTCGCGGCCTCAAGCGATTGATCCGTCGCCATGCCGCGCTTGGTGAGGGCGCTCGCGCGGACCACCGCGTTCTGGTTTTCCTGCAACGTGACCTTGGCATCCTCGACGGCCGCCGCCGCCGCCTTTGCCGAGGCGGTGGCGCGCTCGATCTGGACTTCGAGCTTGGCGGTGTCGAGCGTCGCCAAAACGTCGCCCTTCTTGACCTGCTGGTTCTCGTTGACGGCGACGGCGCGGACGATGCCGGAAAGCTCGCTGGAGATGTCGACCTGCGTCAGCGGCTGCAGCGTGCCGGTCGCCGACACCTTGACGATCAGGTCGGCAATCGTCGCAGGCGCAGTCGTGTATTCGATCCGGGGCGGCGAGACGGCGTTCCAGCGGTAGCCAGCGATCGCGGCCGCCACGATAGCCAGCGCCAGCAGCGGGTAGAGCCAGAAGCGGCGGCGCTTGCGGCTCACGCCTTTGCGGTCGAGCCCGAGGGCCGTTTCGATGGAAGTGTCGGTTTCTGCGTTTGGCGGATTGACAAGCTGGTCCACCACGGACCCCTATAACGACAAATTGATGTCCCTATCCGTGAACAAATCATGCCTTGAGGTTCGAATTTCAAATTAAATTTCCCTCATGTTGGGATCGAGCAGAAATTCGGGACGAGGCGGAAGGTTTTCCAAATGATGCGCGACTACTTGCTTTACGACGTGTTTACGACCGAGCGGCTGGCCGGGAATCCGCTGGCGGTGGTGCTCGACAGCGAGGGGCTGGATACGGCCGCCATGCAAGCGATCGCGCGCGAATTCAACCTGTCCGAGACGGTGTTTGTGCTGCCGCCCGAAAATCCCAAGCATCGCAACCGTATACGCATCTTCACGCCCGATTATGAGATGCCGTTCGCGGGCCATCCGACGGTGGGGTCGGCTATCGCGCTTGCGGAGCAGGCTGAAGAAGCGACCGGCATCTTTGTGCTGGAGGAGAATATCGGCCCCGTGCGTTGCGCGGTCAGCAAGCATGATGGCGCTACCTTCGCCGAATTCGACCTGGCGAAACTGCCTGAGCGGCTGGAACTCGCCGCCGAACCGGAAATGATCGGCGCCGCGCTTGGCCTTGGCCCGCATGAGCTCGGCTTCGAGAATCACCGCGTCTCTTTCTGGTCGGCCGGCGTGCCCTACGTCACCATTCCGGTTGCCGGCCTCGAAGCCGCCGCAAAAGTCAGGCTGGACAACCAGGCATGGTCCGAACTCGCGCCGCGCAAGAGCGAATGGACCTTCGCCAGCCCGTATGTCTATTGCCGTGAGACGGTGCATCACGACAGCGCCTTCCATGTGCGCATGATCGTGCCTGGCAATCCCTCCTACGAAGATCCGGCGACCGGCTCCGCGGCGGCGGCCTTTGCCGGCGCCATTATGCATTTCGACGGTCCAACGGATGGGATCTCGCAGCTTTGGATCGAGCAGGGGCTGGAAATGGGGAGGCCCTCGCGCATCCGGCTCGAACTCAACGTCGACGGCGGAAAACTGGCCTCCGCGCGCATCGGAGGCCATGCGATCAAAGTGGCGGAAGGCCAGCTTTTTGTGTGACACCTGCGGCAATTCGGCGATTTGTCGGGAAATGATCCGGCAGGGCTGGACATCGCTCAAACCGGCGGCTATATGCGCCGCCGACGCTGGATTTCCCGGCGGTGTGGGTGTGTAGCTCAGTTGGTAGAGCAGCTGACTCTTAATCAGCGGGTCCACAGTTCGATCCTGTGCACACCCACCAAATTCTTTTCATAAGGCGGCCAGAAAACAAGCGAGATGGGCACCAGTCCTACTGCGCTGTCTTGCTCAAGCTGGCCTTGAACTTGACCTTCATCGTGATCTGGCCGGTCACCGTAACCTGCGATCCGCCATAACCGCCGACATTGCGGTCCCGGGCATTGACGTTAGTTGTCATGCCGGTGATTTCGCAGGTGTCGGCGACAGTCTCGGCCACCATGGCGCAACTGACGGCCGCGACCTTGTAGAAAGAGCGAAGTGCGGCCTGCTGCTGGGCGGCTGCGTCTTCGTCGTCCTTGACCGGAAGGGTCATCGAAATCGACGATTGGATTCTGGCAGATCCGTCTTCGCCGGGGCGCAGCGGGCGAACATATTGGTCTTGGGCAAGGGCCGGCAGTGCCATCCCAGCAAGAAACGTAACAAATATTAGGCCCTTCAAATACATCATTCGATCTCCCGGAGACATCTCTGTCGCACGAAACAATCAAGACGACGTTATTTCGTCATTTCAACAGCGTTGAAATTTTGAAGGAAGATTATTTTTCCGAAACGCCAGCCTCGGCGAAGCTCGCCATCCTCGTATGACACTCGAGCGCCGAGCGGACGATGTTGACGGCAAGGCAGGCGCCGGAGCCTTCGCCGAGCCGCATGCCGAGGTCGAGCAGCGGCGGCAGGCCCAGCGCTTCGAGCAGGCGGCGATGACCGGCTTCGGCCGAGACATGGGCGGCGACGGTGTGCGCCAGCCCGGTCGGGTGCAGCCTTGCCAGCGGCGCCACGGCGGCGGTGCAGACGAAGCCGTCAAGCAGCACCGGCACGTTGTTCTTGCGCGCGGCGAGCGTGGCGCCGAAGATCGCCGCAAGCTCGCGTCCGCCAAGCGCTCCGGCGATCTTCAGCGGGTCGGAAAGCGAATCGGCATGGCGCTTCAGGCCCGCCTCTATGGCGGTGATCTTGCGGATCAATCCGGCATCATCGACGCCGGTGCCGCGGCCGGTCCATTTTTCCGCGCCGCCGCCGAAAAGAGCGGCCGAGATCGCTGCTGCCGGCGTGGTGTTGCCGATGCCCATCTCGCCGAAACAGACGAGGTCGAGATCGTTGGTCACGGCGTCGTAGCCGGCCGAGACCGCGGCGAGGAAGGTCTGCTCGTCCATGGCCGGCGCTTGCGTGAAATCGCCGGTCGGGTGGTCGAGATCGAGCGGGATGACGTCGAGCCTGGCGCCGGCGACGCGGGCGAGCTGGTTGATCGCAGCGCCGCCGCCGGCGAAGTTCGCCACCATCTGCACAGTGACTTCCGAAGGATAGGCCGACACGCCCTGCGCGGTGACGCCGTGATTGCCGGCAAACACGAAGACCTTGACCGCATCGAGCTTCGGCATGTCGCGGCCCTGCCAGCGGGCCAACCAGGCCGCGATCGTTTCCAGACGGCCGAGACTGCCCTGCGGCTTGGTCAACGTGTCCTGGCGACGGGCAACGGCGGCGGCGGCCGGATCGCTGCCGCCGGACAGATCGAGGCAGGCGGCGCGAAGGTCTTCGAGCGATTTGAACGAAGTTGTTTGGGGGGACATGAGGGCAAGGTCTCCGAAAGAGAATCAGGAAAGGCAAACGGAAGCGACAAGCAGCACGGCGATCTCGCCGAGCTGCTGCAGCGCGCCGATCGTGTCGCCGGTCTGGCCGCCGATCTGGCTGAGGCAGAGCGCACGAAAGGCGGCAAACACCAGGCCAAGCAGGACGACCGCGGCAATTGCGCCGCCGAGGCCGAGCGCCAACAGCGCCACGGCTCCGAGCGCGGCGCCAACGACGGCGGTTTCGGCAGTGACCGAGCCCGCGTCGGCCGACAGCCCATCGGGGCGCGCCGGCGGCAGAAGATGCATGAAGGCGCCGAACAGGCCGCGCGAGGCGGCGTGCGCTGCCAGCAGCGCCAGGAAGATGTGGCCAGGGCCGGCCAGTTCCGAAAGCGCGCTCCAGCGGATGAGCAGCGAGATGCCGAGCGCCACGGCGCCATAGGCGCCGATGCGGCTGTCGCGCATGATCTCCAGCTTCTTCTCGCGCGTCCTGCCGCCGCCGAATCCATCGGCGATATCGGAGAGCCCGTCCTCGTGCAGGCAGCCGGTGACAAGCATCGTCGCTGCAAGCGCGAGCGCCGCAGCCGGACCGGCGGCAAGGCCGAGGGCGCCAACGATGGCGTAGACAAGCGCGCCGATGACGGCGACGGCGAGACCGGCAAAGGGTGCCGCCCAGATCGCTTCGGCAAGGCTGCGGCCGCCGAAATCGCTCGACGGCAGCCTCAGCCGTGTCAAGAAGACAAGGCTGAGGCCTATGTCGTCGAGCAATCGCCGAGGCTCTGAAAGGCCGCCGCTCATGCGCCCCTCGCAATAGCATGGAAGAAAGTGCCGCTGACATGGCCGCGCCGGTAACCCGACGCGCCCAGCGGATTGCCCTGGCCGTCGGCGAGGTCCGCCAGCGGCTCGTCATTGCCTGTGGCGGTCATCTGCGCATAGTGGAACTCATGGCCGCGGATGAGCATGCCTTCGCTGCCAAGCGGACACCCGGCGCGCAGCTGCGCCTCGCGATAGCCGAGGTTCATCCTGCGCCTGGCGAAGCTGGTCGAATGGCCAAGCAGGCCAAGCATTTTATGGCTCTCGCCGTCCGCATCCTCCAGCGCCTCGCCCAGCACCATGAAGCCGCCGCACTCGCCATGCACTGGCTTGGTCGCGGCGAAACGCGCCATTCCCGCACGGAAGTTGCCAGCGGCCGCAAGCTTGCCGGCATGCAGTTCTGGATAACCGCCTGGCAGCCAGCAGACATCGCAATCTTGGCTCGGCGCTTCGTCGGCAAGCGGTGAGAAGGGCACGATCTCGGCGCCAGCGTTTCGCCAGTATGAGGCGACGTGCGGGTAGAGGAAGGTGAAGGCGGCGTCCTCGGCCAGCGCAATGCGCTGGCCTGGCGGCTGCAATGCCTCGCCGAAGTCGCCGGCCGCAGGTTCAAGAGGAGACGCCAGCGCGAGAATGGCGTCGATATCGAGCGACTTCTCGACCATATCGGCCAGCCGGTCGAGATGCGCCATGAGGTTCTCGTGCTCCCCTGCCTGGACGAGGCCGAGATGCCGCTCCGGCAGATTGAGCGTCGGATCGCGCATGATGGCGCCGACCACCGGCAGGCCGATCGCCTCGATCGCGTCGCCCGCCAGTCGGCGATGGCGCTCGCTGCCGAGGCGGTTGAGCACGACGCCGGCCATGCGCACATCCGGATCGTAGGTGGCAAAGCCCTTGGCGACGGCGGCGGCCGTGGTCGACTGGCCGGAAACGTCGAGCACCAGAAGCACCGGCAGGCCATAGAGCCGGGCGAGATCGGCGGCCGAACCCGAACGGCCTTCCGGCGCGGGAATGCCGTCGAAAAGGCCCATCGCGCTTTCGAGAATGACGTACTCGGCACCACACGCTGCCTGGTTCGCCAGCGCGTTGAGCAGGGAAGGCGGCATCGCCCAGCTGTCGAGATTGACGCCGGAGAGGCCGGTGGCGGCGGTATGGAAGCCGGGATCGATGTAATCCGGTCCGGACTTCGCGCCCCGCACCTTCAGCCCGCGCCGGGCAAGCGCGCGCAACAGGCCTATGGTGACGCTGGTCTTGCCCGAGCCGGAGCGCGGCGCGCCGATGATGATCGCGCGCGCCGTCATGACCCGCCCGCCAGTGCCGCGCGCATGGCGACGATACCGCCGACGACAATCAGCGCCGGGGAGGCGAGCCCGGCGGCAGCGGCCTCCTCGGCGATTGTGGCGAGCGTGGCGACAACGATGCGCTCCTGCGGCGTGGTCGCTGCGACGATCACGGCGGCAGGCGTCGACGGCGCGAGGCCACCGCTGAGCAGCTTTGCCGCTATCACCGGCAGATTGGCCATGCCCATATAGATGACGACCGGCTGGCCGGTGCGCGCGATTGCGGCCCAGTCGATGTCGTCATCGGTGCCGGCGGCATGGCCCGTGGCAAGGATGACCGCCTTGTTGATGCCGCGCATGGTGGCAGGGATGGCGGTGGCGGCCAATGCGCTGAGACCGGAGGTGAGGCCGGAGAGCACCCGAAATGGTATGTTTTCCCGTGCCAGCGACAACGCCTCTTCGCCGCCGCGGCCGAAAATATAGGGATCGCCGCCCTTGAGCCGCACGACGCGGCGGCCCTCGCGCGCCAGCCGCACGAGCAGGGCGTTGATGTCGTCCTGCTTCATCGAGGGCTGGCCGCCGCGTTTACCGGCGTAGAAGAGCTCCGCGCCTGCAGCAACCGCGACGACGTCGGGCGAGACCAGCGCGTCATAGACCAGCGCATCGCATTGCCCGAGTGCCGCCAGCACTTCTAGCGTTAGGCAGCCGGGATCGCCGGGGCCGGCGCCGGCCAGCCAGACATGGCCGGGCTCCAGCGCGCGCGGCTTGAAGTTCAGCCGCGCCAGCGCCTGCTCCACCGTTGCCCGTCCGTTTCTGTTGGTGCTGGCGTTCACAATCCGTCCCGTCCGCGAAAACGCCGCTGGTAGTGGGCGTCGTAAAGTGAGCTCTCGCCGAAATCCTGCGCGGCCAATGCGCTGCCGACGAAGATGATCGCCGTGCGCTCCATCGGATTTTGCGCAAGCTGCGCCTCGATCGTGCCCAGCGTGCCGGTCAGAATGCGCTCGTCCGGCCAGGAAGCGCGGAAGACGACCGCCACTGGGCATTCTGCGCCGTAGAGCGGCGTGAGTTCGGCAACGATGCGGTCGATGGCATGGATGGCGAGATGGATGGCTAGAGTTGCGCCGGTGCGGCCGAAGCCGGCAAGCGTCTCGCCGGGCGGCATTTTCGAGGCGCGGCCAGACACGCGGGTCAGCACGAGGCTCTGCGCGAGCTCGGGAATGGTAAGCTCGCGCCGAAGCGCCGCCGCTGCCGCCGCGAAGGAAGGCACGCCCGGCGTCATCGTGTAGGGGATATCGCGCTTCTCGAGCCGCCGGATCTGCTCGGCCACTGCGCTCCACACCGAAAGGTCGCCAGAATGCAGGCGCGCGACGTCCTGGCCGGCTTTGTGGGCGGCAAGATATTCGGCCTCGATCTCGTCGAGCGACATCGGCGCGGTGTCGATCAGCCTGGTTCCGGGCGCGCAGTGTTCGAGCAGTTCCGGCGAAACGATCGAGCCGGCATAGAGGCAGACCGGGCAGGACGCCAGCAGGCGGCTGCCGCGCAAGGTGATGAGGTCGGCAGCACCAGGGCCGGCGCCGATGAAATGGACGGTCATTTTCGGCCTCCACCAAGGGCGATGGCGCAGGTAACAGGACCAAGTACCGTGCGCGGCCCAAGCAGTTTCGCCTCTTTGCCGGCCGCGGCCAGGGCCGACGCTTCCGAAACCGACGGCGTGCCGGCATGAGCCCGCGACCATTCGGATTGGCTGATCGTGCCGGACGAGACGGTTTGCAAGGCGTCGTCGGAGACGACGAGCACGGGCAGGTCGAGGTCGCGACCGGCAAGAAAGATCGCTTGCTCGTCGCGTTTCATTTCGCCCGTTGCCAGCGCTGAAAGCGCGGTTACTGCCAACCCATGCGCTTCGAGCGCGGTCTCGATCGCGGCCCGCACGTCGCGCGCCGTCACACCCTTCCGGCAGCCGATACCCGCGACCATCATGGCTTTACCCAGCTCCATTGCATGACCGGCATGGCCGGACGCCAGGCCTGCATGGATCCTACCGGCGCCGCACGCGAGAGGGCAATGCGCAGAAGGTCGCCGCCGCGCCTGGTATGCTGGTCAAGCAGCAGCGCCTCCATTTCCAGCGTCACAGCATTGGCGATCAACCGGCCGCCGGCGCGCAGCGACTTGATCGCTGTCTCCAGCACGCCGGCATCGCTGCCGCCGCCGCCGATGAAGATGGCGTCTGGTGTCGCCAGTGTTGCCAGCGCTTTCGGCGCCGAGCCTTCGATGACGACGAGACCGGGCACGCCGCAATGCGCGGCGTTGCGATGGATGCGGGCGGCGCGCTCGCTGTCGGCTTCGATGGCAATCGCCCGCATCGAAGGGTGAGCCCGCATCCATTCGATGCCGATCGAGCCGGAGCCGGCACCGATGTCCCAGAGCAGTTCACCGCGCCGCGGCGCCAGCGCCGACAGCGTCATGGCGCGGATCTCGCGCTTGGTGATCTGGCCGTCATGCTCGAACAGATGATCGGCAAGGCCGACGGTCAAAGGCAGGATGCGCGCATCCGGAGTCGATTCTATTTCGAGCGCCAGCACGTTGAGCGGATTGATGTTCTTGAGATCGAAGGCGTCGGCTCGGACAGCGCGGCGCGTTTCGTCCTGGCCGCCAAGCGCTTCGAGAACCGTCAACCGCGACGGACCGAAGCCGAGTTCGTCGAGCAGCGCGGCGATGGCGGCCGGCGCGTCGCTGTCGGATGTGAGCGCAAGGATACGTGCGCCGGGGTGGAGCAGGGGGCGGAGGAGGTCGATCGGGTGGCCATGCAACGAGATGGTCTCGACATCCTGCAGCGCCCAGCCGAGGCGGGAGGCGGCCAGCGACAGCGATGACGGCGCCGGCAGGACGAGCATCTCATCCGGTTTCACTTTGCGCGCCAGCGTGACGCCGACGCCGTGGAAGAACGGGTCGCCGGAAGCCAGCACGCAGACGCTTCTGCCTTCGAGCGCCAGCACGTCATGCATCTCGGCATCGAACGGCGTCGGCCACGGTCGCGCCCTGCCCTTGACCAAGTCTGAGACGAGCGCGAGGTGCCGCTTGCCGCCAAAGATGACTTCGGCCTCGGCGATCCTGCGCTTGGCCTCGTCGCCCAGACCCGCTACACCGTCCTCGCCGATGCCGACGATGGTCAGCCATCTTGCGACCGGCTTGGCAGCGCGCGAACCCTCAGCAGGCATGATGACCCACCGTATTCTGATTCTCGGCGGAACCACGGAGGCCCGGCAGCTGGCGGGCAAGCTGGCTCGCCGGAAGGATTTCTCGATCACGCTGTCGCTCGCCGGCCGCACCGAAAGCCCCATGGCGCAAGGCGTGCCCATGCGTACCGGCGGCTTTGGCGGCGTGCAGGGATTGGCCGCCTATCTCCACCGGGAACAGGTCGATCTGGTGATCGACGCCACGCATCCTTATGCGGCCCGTATCTCGGCCAATGCCGCTGAGGCGGCCAGGCAAACCAGCGTGCCGATCGTTGCGCTGCGGCGTGCCGGCTGGGAGCCTGTCGCGGGTGATCGCTGGACGCTGGTGGAGAGCGTCGCTGAAGCGGCCAAGGCGCTTGGCACGGCACCGCGACGAGTCTTGCTGGCGATCGGCCGGCAGGAAGCCGGCGCGTTCGAGACCGCTCCGCAGCATCGCTATCTCATTCGCAGCGTCGACCCGATCGAGCCGAAGCTGGCTGTGCCTGACGTAGTTTACCTTCTGGCGCGCGGGCCGTTTCCCGAAGCGGACGAGCGCGCGCTGCTTGAAAAATACGCCATCGATACCGTCGTTTCGAAGAACAGCGGCGGCGAGGCGACCTACGGCAAGATCGCCGCGGCGCGCGCGCTCGGCATCGAAGTGATCATGGTGCGCAGGCCGCCGCTGCCTGACATTGCGTCGGCCGAGACCGTCGATCAGCTGGCTGCGATGGTCGATCATTTTCTCGACCCAGTTGCCGAACGCGGCGTGTAGACCAGCGCGGGCTTGTCGCCGCGCTTGATGATGCGGGTCTCGGGCGAGCCGATGATGACGCAGGTCGACATGTCGGCCTTTGCCGCATCGGCGTCGGCGAGCAGAAACACCTCGATGCGCTCATCGGGCCGGCCGGCGGCGCGGCCGAAGATCACCGGGGTGGTGCCCGGCAGAATGGCCTTCAGGCATTCGAAGGCGCGGCCGAGCTGCCAGGGGCGCGCCTTGCTGATCGGATTGTAGAGCGCAATGACGAAGCCGGCGCCAGCCGCCGCCAGCAGACGCAGCTCGATCAGCTCCCAGGGTTTTAGATTGTCGGAGAGCGAGATGGCGCAGAAATCATGGCCGAGCGGCGCGCCGATGCGGGCGGCGACCGCGAGCATGGCGGTGACGCCGGGGACGACCGCGAGCTCGATCGACCTCCATTCTGGCGGGCCGGCTTCGATCGCCTCGCAGACGGCGGCCGCCATGGCGAATACGCCGGGATCGCCGCCGGACACGACAGCGACGCTGTGACCTTCGGCTGCCTTGGCCAGCGCCTCGTTCGAGCGGGCTAGCTCTTCGCGATTGTCGGAGCCGATGCGGGTCTGATCCTGTCGCAGCTCGAGCCGGTCGAGATAGGGCTTGTAGCCATAGAAGAAGGAAGCCTCCGTCACGGCGCGGATCGCCTCCGGCGTGACCTGATCGGCATTGCCGGGACCGAGGCCGATCACGGTGAGGCGGCCGCTCATGGCTTTGCTCCGGGAGCTCCGGGACGCGCCGACCAGCCGGCGACCAGCACGATGGCGAAATAGGGCGCCTTGTCGTCTTGCTTTTCCGCGAGCCGCATCGACACGCTGCCCGGCATGGTGCCGCGCTCGACATAGACGGCCTTCGCCAGCTTGCCGGTCGCTTCCAGCGCGCGGCGGATCTTCGGCAGGTTGCGGCCGACCTTCATGATGACGGCGGCGTCGGTATCGGCCAGCCGTCGCGTCAGCTCGAACTCGCTCATCGTGCCGGGAAGCACGGTCAGCACATCGTCGCCCTGGACGATCGGCAGGCCGGTCGCCGACCAACAGCCGGACATGGCGGTGATACCGGGAATGACTTCGGTCGGGAATCGGTGCGAGAGGCGCACGTGCAGATGCATGTAGGAGCCGTAGAAAAGCGGATCGCCCTCCGACAGCACGGCCACTATCTTGCCGGCGCCGAGATGCCCGGCGACCTGTTCGGCGGACTGCTCGTAGAAATCGGTGATCTGCGAGCGATAGTCGTCGTGATCCTTGTCGATCTCGGTCGTCACCGGGTAGAGCAGGGGCAGCTCGACCATATCCGGGCGAAAGCGCGCCTCGACGATGGCGCGCGCGTTGCTGTTGTTGCCGCGCTTGGCGAAATAGGCGACGACATTCGCTTCAGCCAATGCCCGCGCGGCCTTCAGCGTCAACAGCTCCGGATCGCCGGGACCGGTGCCGACGCCGACGAGCCGGCCTTTGGGGAAAGCGTTCACAGGCCTGGCCTCGCCAATGCGTTGAGTGCAGCGGCGGTCATGGCGCTGCCGCCCAGCCTGCCGCGCACGATGGCGTAAGGCACACCGTAGGAATTCTCGGCCAGAGCATCCTTGGATTCGGCAGCACCGACGAAACCAACCGGCATGCCGATGATGGCGGCCGGCTTCGGCGCGCCGTCGCGCAATTTTTCGAGCAGATAGAAGAGCGCGGTCGGTGCGTTGCCGATGGCGACCATCGAACCTGCCATGCGCTCGCTCCAAAGGTCGATAGCGGCGGCCGAGCGCGTGTTGCCGATTTCCTTGGCGATATCGACGGTGCGCGGGTCGCGCAGCGTGCAGATCACCTCGTTTCCGGCCGGCAGGCGGGCACGGGTGATGCCGTGGGCGACCATCTCGGCATCGCAGAAGATAGGCGCCCCGGCGGCAAGGGCGGCACGGGCCGCTTCAACGAAACCGCTGGAGAACACGAACTGGCTGGCTGCCTCGACCTGGCCGCAGGCGTGGATCATGCGGATCGCGACATCGGCCTCTGTCTCGGAAAAGCGCGACAAGTCCGCCTCGGCGCGGATGATGGCGAAAGAGCGCTCGTAGATCGCCATCCCGTCATGGATATAGTCGTAGGCGGCCATTCTTCAGTTCCGTCGATAGAGTTCGGCGATCTCAGTCGCGCCGAGCCTTGTGAGGCAAGCGGCGGCAGTCTCGCCGGGATGCCGTGCGTTTCGGATCGCCGCCGCAATGCCGGCGACCCCGCGCGCGGCGTCATAGCCCGGCCTGTATCCGGCAGGAAGGGCCTTTGCCGTCCCGTCCACGACAAGTCCGGCTCCGTTTTCGTCGCCGACCAGGGTGAGGCCCGCTGGGCCGGGATGGGCGCAGCCCTTGGCGCAGCCGGAAATGTGGAGGGTGAGGGAGGCATCGAAGAGATCGGGGCTTTCCGTTGCGATTTCTTCGGCGATGGCGCGGGTGGCGATGCGGCCGGAGGCGCAGGCGGGCGCTCCGGGGCAGGCGGCAATGCGGGTGCGCGGATCGGTGGGGGCGGTGATGAAGCCGAGGGCGGACGCGGAGGCTTGGAGGGGAGGGCAGGCGGATGCGGTGAGGCCGAGGAAAAGCAGGGTGCGGCCTGGGGCCAGGCGGATTTCGGTCGAGTCCAGATCTGAGGCCCGGGCGGCGAGGTCGATGAGGTTCTGGGCCGGCATGCTTCCGAAGGGCAGGCCGATGCCGAGGGCTTGACCTTCGCGTAGGTCAAAGAGGCCGATCGGTGAGCGATGGCGCTCTAAGGCGCCCCCCTCTGTCCTGCCGGACATGTCCGGCAGGACAGAGGGGGGCGCGAAGGAATGCCAGCCTGCGAGAGAAGCCAATTGCCGCTCCGACAAATCCCGTGTGTGCGCCTCGCGACCTTTCTCGGCGACCATCCTGAGCGCTGCGAGGGCGATGTCGCGTGCGGCATCCGCATCGACTGTCGCGAGCGGTCTTGCATCGTGCGCGTCGCCCGCAACGGACATGCCCCATTTCACGCCAGCAGCAGTGTGCACTGCCTTCAACCGCACATCAGCTGTCACTGCGTCCAACGTCAACTGCCCGCCGCCGTCGACGACCACGGACACCTTCGGCCCCAACCGTCGAGTCAGCCCGGCCTCTTCAACCGCCGCCCTGATCCGTTCCGCCAGCGGGCGCGGATCTGCAATCTCCTGGGGGTCGATACCCGCGAGCGGCCCGGTCTCCACCGGCACGCCCGTCCGCACCGCAATGCCCAGCGCATCCACTTCCGCCGCCAGCAGCCCAGCGCTGTATGCGGTCAGGCCGCGGATCTGCAGGCTACCGCGAGCGGTCACTTCCATGATGCCGTTGCCGTGGCGCAAGGCGGATTCGCAGAGACCGATCAGCGACTTGGGCGCAAGCCCTCCAGCAACCGGATTGAGCCGCACCAGCAGGCCGTCGCCGGTCTGCATCGGTGCGGACAAAGCAGGGCAGGCGCCGCGGCGCGAGAAGGCGTTCATGCCGCCACCCCGCTTGCCTGCGCCTCGGCGATCAAGGCCGTGAGATCGTCGTCGATGGAATTCCTGAGCGGATGCCAGAGACCGCGCCGTCGCGCAGCCAGGAATCGCTCAGCGATGACCTTCGCGGCGGCGGGATTTTCGCGCAGCAAGAAGGCTCGGACTTCCGCGTCGCCGATATAGGCGTCGTGCACCGCCTCGATCAGCGCGCCCGATATGGCATGCGTGGTCTCGGCGAAGCCGACCAGGCGGTCGACCGTCTCGGCGAATTCCGAGGCGCCGCGGGGGCCGTGGCGCATCTGCCCGGCAATGAAGCGCGGATTGACGGCGCGGGCCCGCACCACGCGTGACACGGCTTCGCCGACCGATCGCGGCCTCGGCTTCTTAGGGTCAGTCGTGTCGAGCACGATGACATCGGCATTCCTGCCAAGTGCGGCAAGTGCGGCCGAAAACCCGCCGATGAAGGCGACATCGGCCGAACCTTCGAGGATGTCGCGGCCCGGGTCGTCGCCGGTGTGGACAAGCAGGTCCGCGTCGGCGATGCGGCCCTCGAAGACGCCGGGCGCGGAGATGGCCTCACCGTCGGCGCCGCCATAGGCATGCGAGGTTGCTTCGAGATAGGCGCGGCCGATCTCTTCGCGCGCGCTCCATTCGCCGCGCGACAGCAATTCCTCTACCCCGGCGCCGTAAGTGCCGGGCGAGGTGCCGAAAATGCGCGGACCGATTTTGCCTTGGGCACGGGCCGCGGCGGCAAGCGGATTTTCCGAATCGTCCTCGTCGCGACCGGCGACGGCGCTGGCAGCGGCGTCGATCAGCCCGATCTGGGTCGGGAACATATCGCGAAACAGGCCGGAGATGCGCCAGGTGACGTCGACGCGCGGGCGGCCGAGGGCGGCCGGCGGCATCACCTCGATGCCGGTGACGCGGCCCGTTGCGGCATCCCATTGCGGCCGGCAGCCCATCAGCGCCAGGCCTTGCGCGATCTCCTCGCCGCCGGTGCGCAACGAGGCGGAGCCCCAGAGGTCGATGACCAACGAGCGCGGCCAGTCGCCATGGCTCTGCATGTAGCTGCGCACGACTTCTTCCGCCGCCGCCTGCCCGAGATCATAGGCCGTCGACGTCGGCATGGTGCGCGGATCTGAGGTGAAAAGGTTGCGGCCGGTGGGCAGGACATCGGAACGACCGCGCGCCGGCGCGCCTGCCGGTCCGGCCTTGATGTGACGGCCGTCGAGCGCAGCGAGCAGGGCGTTTTTTTCGGTCTCGACGCTTTGGCGGCGCAGCGGATCGGCTTCGTCATCGGGCGCGCGGCCATAGACATGCAGCCCGTCCTTGACGGCAAAATCCTTGAGGTCGCACAGCCACGCGTCGATGCGGCGCAGCGCCTCGTCCGGCGCATCGGTTCCGGCAACTCCGGCTTCAGAAGCAAGGCCTGTCTTCTGCGCCGTTTCGACGATCAGCCTTGCAAGTCGGTCACGGCGGCGGCGGTCGAGCCCGTCGGCTTGTGCGTATTCGTCGACCAGCCGCTCAAGCCTCTGTTGCGCCTCGTCGAGCCCGGCGCCGGTCAGCGGCGGCGGCAGGTGACCGAGCGTGACGGCCGAGATGCGGCGCTTGGCCTGCGCCGCCTCGCCGGGATTGGAGACGATGAAAGGATAAATGACGGGCAGAGAGCCGGTGACGATCTCAGGGAAGCAGTTGTCGGAGAGCGCGACCGTCTTGCCGGGAAGCCATTCGAGCGTGCCATGCGCGCCGACATGGACGATGGCGTGGACGCCGAGCGACTTTTGCAACCACAGGCCGAAGGCGATCAGCTCGTGGCGCGGGGGAAGGGTCGGGTCATGGTAGTCAGCGCGGCGGTCTGCGGAGCGACCACGGTGGGGGGCCAGCGCCACGGTGACGTTGCCGAAGGCGGCGGCGCGGAAGGGGAAGCGGGTTTCGGGGCTTGTCTGCAAAGGTAGGCGTTCTGTCGCGCCCCCCTCTGTCCTGCCGGACATCTCCCCCACTAGGGGGGAGATTGAGCTTGCGTGGTGGCTTTCGCCAATCCCCCACGGTGCAGGAAAAGAGCCGGCAGCAGAACTGCCAATCTCCCCCCAGGTGGGGGAGATGTCCGGCAGGACAGAGGGGGGCGCATTGACGTGAGCTTCGTTGTTGGCTTTGCCCCATGCCGCCTCAACTACGTCGCGTGCTGCTTCGGGAAGCTCCGACGAGAGGTTTCGATAATCGCGCAGGGTCAACCCTTGACCGCCAAGCTCCAGTGCCTCCAGCAATCCGCGCGGCGATTGCGGAATCCTGTCAACCGTATAGCCCTGTTCCTTCAGGTCATGCAGCATGGCGAGCACGCTCGACGGCACATCCAGGCCGACAGCATAGCCGGTGCGTCCGGGCGCGCTTGGATAATCCGGAATCAGGATCGCCAGCTTGCGTTCCGCCCGCTCGGTCTGCTGCAGGCGAATGATCGCCGCGACGCGAGCGGCGACCTGCGCGACGCGATCCGCCTCAGGACGGTTGGCGAAGGCGCGGAAGGCCAACGCCGGATCGGTGTCAATCTCGCCCTTGAAGGAGATCGCGCCGGCGAGGATACGGCCATCGAGCTCGGGCAGCACGACATGCATGGCAAGGTCGGCGGGCGCCAGGCCGCGCTGGTTTTTCTCCCAGACTTCGCGCCGCGTCGTGGCGACGATGACCTGGAACACCGGCACGCCGGCACGGTCGAAGAGCGTTTCGGCACCAGGCTCGGCACCGGAAGCGAAGGCGGTTGCAGTGACGATGGCGGACGGGTTCAACGAGGTGATGGCGGTTTCGACGAAAGCCAGCGATACCGGGTCCTTGAGGCTCGAAACGAAGATCGGCACGGGCATGATGCCCTGCGACCGCAACGCCTCCGTCAGGGCATCGATTGGGGCGACGTCGGCGGCGAGCAGCATCGAACGGTAGAAGAGGATGGGGATGACGGGGGCACCGACGCTGTCGATGTTGAGCTCTGTCACACCCCCCTCTGTCCGGCAGGACAGAGGGGGGTGTGAAGGACCGCCGACATCGATGATCTCAGGCTCCTCTACAACCCCCAATCCAGCCTGGTAATACCCCGCCTTCGGCACGCTCACCGGCTCGGCCACGGCCGTATCCGACCCGGCGAGCCTTGCCAGTCTTTGCACCAGCGCGCTCATGTTCGCTGGGCCGCCTTCGCGGAAATAGCCGAGCAGGGCGTCGAGTTCGGCGCGCGGCAGGGTCGAGCCTTCGATCAGCCGCAGATCCTCGTCGTGGCTTTCGCCCGGCAGCAGCGCCAGTTTGATATTTCGCTCGCGCGCAACCGCTGCGAGCTGGTCGCAGCCGTAGCGCCACCAGTCGTAGCCGCCGAGAATGCGGACCAGGACGACCCTGGCATGGCGCGCGACACTTCCGATCCAGAGATCGACCGACATCGGATGGCGGAGATCGCGAAGTGCTGCCAGCCGCATCGACGGCAGCCGAGCGGCGTCGGCCTTCCAGGCAGCGGCGAGGCCGGCGAGATCGCTGTCGGTGAAGGACAGGGCCACGACATCCGCAGGCGTCTGCCTGAGGTCGATCGGCTCGGCGAGATCGTCGAGCGAGGCGGATGTCGTGGTGAGGATGTGCATCGCGGTTCGGTCTTGCCTCAGCCGGCGAGGATACGCTCGATCGCCGGGCGGTTCAGCCCCTTGAGGCCGATGACGACGAGCCGCGATCGGCGGTCGTCGTCCGGCGTCCAGGCGCGGTCGTAATAGTGGTTGACGCGCGGGCCGACGGCTTGGAGCAGCAGCCGCATCGGCTTGCCACCCACCTCGACAAAGCCTTTGACGCGCAGAACGTTTTCCTGCTCGGCGGCGAGAGCGACGCGCTTTGCCAGCTCATCCGGACTGGCGATGGACGGGATATCGAGGACGAAGGAGTCGAAATCGTCATGCTCATGGTCGAGCTCGTCATCGTGATGGGTCTTGCGGTTCTCGATGTCGTCTTCGACGGCGAGGCCAAGACCGAGCAGCACGGAGGGGTCGACCTTGCCCTGCGCGGTCGGCACGACCTTGACGGCGCGCGCCACATGCTCGCCGATGACGGCATTGGCGCGCTCCGAGCCGGCCGCGTCCATCAGATCGCTCTTCGACAGGATGATGAGGTCGGCGCAGGCGATCTGGTCCTCGAACACCTCTTCGACCGGATCATCGTGGTCGAGGGAATCGTCGGCGGCGCGCTGCGCCTGCAAGGCGTCTAGGTCGGAGGCGACGCGGCCGTCGGCCAGCGCCGGACCGTCGACCACGGCGATGACGCCATCGACCGTGACGCGGCTCTTCACCGTCGGCCACTGGAAGGCCTGGACGAGCGGCTTCGGCAAAGCGAGGCCGGAGGTTTCGATCAGGATGTGGTCGACCTTCGGCGTGCGCGACAGGATCTGGTCGAGCGCCGGCACGAAATCGTCGGCGACGGTGCAGCAGATGCAGCCATTGGCGAGCTCGACGATATTTTCCTCTGGGCAGGTGTCGATGCCGCAGCCTTTCAGGATCTCGCCGTCGATGCCGACATCGCCGAATTCGTTAACGATGATCGCCAGCCGCTTGCCCTTGGCGTTTTCGAGCAGGTTGCGGATCAGCGTGGTCTTGCCGGCGCCGAGAAAGCCGGTGACGACAGTGCAGGGAACACGGGAGAGGGATGCGGTCATGTCAGTCCTTCAGCAGGTCGAGGGGAGGGATGCGGGCAACCAGGCCGCGCTTGAGGGAATCGGGCCGGCCTCGCCAGGGGATGAGGCCGTCGGTCGAGGTGGCAAAGAGCTTTGCGCCGGTGACGAGGTCGGCGCCGCTGGTCGTTTCCAGGTCACCGAAGACATAGCTCCAGCAGCCGTCGCGCAGCAGCGCCGCGCTCAGGCGGCGTTTGCAATTGCCGAGACACTCGACGGTGCGGATGCGGATTTTCTCGTCCGGCGCGGCGCGGCGCGCGTCTTCGGCAAGGAGGGCGCCGGCGCGCGGATGCGCGTCCGAACCGGTCTCATCGCGGCAGGAGGAGCAGACGATGACGGTCACTTCCGATAGCGCGTCGCGGGGTTCGGACGAAATGTCCGCGGTACTAGCCGGAAAACTGACGTTGCGATCCAAAACCAGGCTCCTTGCCCGGAAAACCCGCCGAGCGATCGGATTCTCATGTCTCAGACGGCAGGTCTCCTGGCTCGCGGGTCGTCGCCTTGCGCCGCCTTCCCGGGAACATCCCAGTGGTTTTCGGCTGAGGCTCGTCGCTCACAGTTGCGGGGACAGCCGCGGATTTGGGTTTTCCCGCACCGCATTCCCTCTTGGCTCCTCCCCTTGCCGGGAGGAGACCGTCTGCGGCGGATTTAGGCTTAGAGGTGCTGGCATGTCAACGCGCGGCTACGACACCGAAATGTCGGCCAACGCCGGCCCAAGGTCGCCGGCCGGCGTCACCTCGATGGTTTCCAAGCCGAGCCATGCCTGCATCTGTTTCAACTCATCGAAGAGCTGTGCGGCCGTTTCGGCGGGAGCGCCGGCTTCGGCAAAAGCCGCATGGACGCGCAGCACGCCGGCCGGGCGGTCAGCTCTCAGATCGACCCGGGCAACGATCCGGTCGCCGAGCAGGAAAGGCAGCACGTAGTAGCCGTACTGGCGCTTCTCGGCCGGCGTGTAGATCTCGATGCGGTAGCGGAAGCCGAAGAGTTTTTCCGTCCGGGTGCGTTCGAATACCACCGGATCGAAGGGCGCGAGCAGGGCGCGGGCCTCGATCCGGCGCGGAAAGCGGGCGTCCTTGTGGAGATAGGCGGGCTTGTCCCAGCCTTCGACCTTCACCGGCAGCAGTTCGCCCATCTCGACCAGTTCCTCGATCCTGGCCTTCGTATCGCCAGGCGCCAGGCGGAAATAGTCGCGCAGATCGCCATAGGTGGCGATGCCATGGGCGCGGGCGGAAATGCGCAGCAATTCGCGATGCGCGTCCTCGACCGAGGGCACCGGCAGGTCGAGCACGGCCTGCGGCAGAACCCGCTCGGGCAGGTCGTAATAGCGCTCGAATCCGCGCCGGTAGGCGGTGGTGATGCGCCCGGCCCAGAACAGCCATTCGAAAGCGTGCTTGGCCTCGCTCCAGCCCCACCAGCCGCCATTGCCCTTGTGGCCTTCGATGTCGGAGGCGGCGATCGGCCCGCGTTGCGCGACTTGGCCGTAGATCTCCTCGATCATCGCCTTGCGCTCGCGGCCCCATTTGGCGAGGCCGAGATACATTTCCTCGCCTTGCTCGGCGCGCTGCATGCGCCAGCGCATCAACGGATAGGTCTCGACGGGCAGGAAGGAAGCCTCATGGGCCCAGTATTCGAAGACGGTTCGCTTGCGGGTGACGGCCGCGTTGTCGAGCAGCGCAAGCGGGTAGGGGCCGAGGCGCGAATAGAGCGGCATATAGTGGGCGCGCACCACGGCGCTGACGGAATCGATCTGCAGCAGGCCAGTTCGGGAAAGCACGCGGGCGAGATGGCGACGATCGGGCGTGCCGGCAGGCCGCGCATCGGTAAAACCCTGCGCACCGAGCGCAATGCGCCTTGCTGCGGCGAGCGAGATCTTTTCCTTCATCCAGCTACCGATCCTTTGCCGGGGTTTCCAGTCGGTGATTCCGGCCATGCTAGCAGGCAAATGGCGGGAGATATGTCAGGATAGAAAAGTGGAGTAAAACATGAAGGAAATCAAACAGGAGCGGATCGGACCAGTTTCTTCCGATATGGCGTCCAGCGCCGGATTTTGAACAAGGTTTGACTTGCGTCGCCGAAACCGCTGCGCTAACCCTCGCCGCGTCGCAGCATAGGCCACCTAAAACGGTTCAGCGGGTTAAACTGTCACGCTTCCGCCTTAGAGTCCGTTGCTGTAATCAAAGTGAACTGGCCGCCGAAGGAAAGTCGCCGCATGAGCGCACTCCTAAGTTCGTATCTGCCTATCGTGCTCTTCATCGCAGTGGCGATGGTTGTCGGCCTGGCGCTGATCGTTGCGCCGTTCCTGGTTGCCTACCGCAATCCCGATCCGGAAAAGCTTTCCGCCTATGAATGCGGGTTCAACTCGTTCGACGACGCCCGCATGAAGTTCGACATCCGCTTCTACCTGGTGTCGATCCTGTTCATCATCTTCGATCTCGAGGTCGCCTTCCTGTTCCCGTGGGCGGTGTCCTTCTCCAAGCTCGGCATGCTCGGCTTCTGGTCGATGATGGTGTTCCTGGCGGTGCTGACCATCGGCTTTGCCTATGAATGGAAAAAAGGAGCGCTAGAATGGGATTGAACGACAGTTCAGGCACCCTCGTCGCGCCGAAGCCCAAGGGCATCATCGATCCCAACACCGGCAGGCCGGTGGGGGAGGACGATCCCTTCTTCCTCGAGATCAATAATGAGCTGGCCGACAAGGGCTTCCTTGTCACCTCGACCGAGGCGCTGATCACTTGGGCGCGCAGCGGCTCGCTGATGTTCATGACCTTCGGTCTCGCCTGCTGCGCGGTCGAGATGATCCACACCTCGATGCCGCGCTATGACTCAGAGAGGTTCGGCGTCGCGCCGCGCGCGTCTCCGCGCCAGTCCGATATCATGATCGTCGCGGGCACACTGACCAACAAGATGGCGCCGGCGCTGCGCAAGGTCTACGACCAGATGCCGGAGCCGCGCTACGTCATCTCGATGGGTTCGTGCGCCAATGGCGGCGGCTATTATCACTATTCCTATTCGGTGGTGCGCGGCTGCGACCGCATCGTGCCGGTCGACATCTATGTCCCCGGCTGCCCGCCGAGCGCCGAAGCGCTGCTCTACGGCATTCTCCTGTTGCAGAAGAAGATCCGCCGCACCGGCACGATCGAACGGTGAACCAATGGCCTTGGCGTTGCACGAACTCTCCACCTATCTCGGCGAGAAGCTCTCCGGCCGCATCGGCGAAACGGTGCTTGCTTATGGCGAACTGACGGTTTGCGTCGAGCCGGGCAACTTGACCGAGGTCGCGACCTTCCTGCGCGACGACCCGCGCTGCCAGTTCGTCTCGATCATCGACATTTGCGGCGCCGACTATCCGTCGCGTGCCAAGCGCTTCGACGTCGTCTACCACCTGTTGTCGCCGAAGCAGAACGTCCGCATCCGCCTCAAGGTCCAGGCCGACGAGGAGACGCTGGTGCCGTCGCTGACCGGCGTCTATCCCGGCGCCGACTGGTTCGAGCGCGAGACCTATGATCTCTACGGCGTGCTCTTCTCCGGCCATCCGGACCTGCGCCGCATCCTCACCGACTACGGCTTTGAAGGGCATCCGCTGCGCAAGGACTTCCCGCTGACCGGCTTCGTCGAGGTTCGCTACGACGACGAGGCCAAGCGAGTCATCTATGAGCCGGTGGAATTGAAGCAGGAATTTAGAAACTTTGACTTTTTGAGCCCGTGGGAGGGAACGGATTACGTCCTTCCGGGCGATGAAAAGGCGAAGCCAAATTGAGGCGCCACAATGGCTGAAACCTCCGTCCGCAATTTTAACATTAACTTTGGGCCTCAACACCCTGCTGCGCACGGGGTTTTGCGTCTCGTGCTGGAGCTGGACGGCGAGGTGGTCGATCGCGTCGATCCGCATATCGGCCTGCTGCATCGCGGTACCGAGAAGCTGATCGAGGCCAAGACCTATCTGCAGGCGGTGCCCTATCTCGATCGGCTCGACTATTGCGCGCCGATGAACCAGGAGCATGCTTTCGCGCTCGCGGCCGAGCGCCTGCTCGGCATCGAGGTGCCGAAGCGCGGCCAGCTGATCCGCGTGCTCTATTCCGAAATGGGCCGCATCATGTCGCACATCCTCAATGTGACGACGCAGGCGATGGACGTCGGCGCGCTGACGCCGCCGCTGTGGGGCTTTGTCGAGCGCGAGAAGCTGATGGTGTTTTATGAGCGCGCCTCCGGCTCGCGCATGCATGCGGCCTACTTCCGGCCAGGCGGCGTGCATCAGGACCTGCCGCAGAAGCTGATCGAGGATATCGGCAAGTGGATCGATCCGTTCCTGAAGTCGGTCGACGACCTTGACGCCTTGCTCACCGGCAACCGCATCTTCAAGCAGCGCAATGTCGACATCGGCACGGTGTCGCTCGCCGACGCCTGGGCCTGGGGTTTTTCGGGCGTGATGGTGCGCGGCTCGGGCGCGGCCTGGGACCTGCGCAAGGCGCAGCCTTATGAATGCTATTCCGAGATGGATTTCGACATCCCGATCGGCAAGAACGGCGACTGCTACGACCGTTATCTCGTGCGCATGGAAGAGATGCGCCAGTCGGCGAAGATCATGCGCCAGTGCGTCGATCTGCTGCTCGGCAAGGAAAGCGGTGGCCCGGTATCGAACCTCGACGGCAAGGTGGTGCCGCCGAAGCGCGCGGCGATGAAGCGCTCGATGGAAGCGCTCATCCATCACTTCAAACTCTACACCGAGGGCTACCGCGTGCCGGCCGGCGAGGTCTATGCGGCTGTCGAGGCGCCGAAGGGCGAGTTCGGCGTCTATCTCGTCTCCGACGGCACCAACAAGCCCTATCGCTGCAAGCTGCGCGCGCCGGGTTTTGCGCATCTGCAGGCCATGGATTTCCTGTGCCGCGGCCACATGCTGGCCGACGTCACCGCCGTGCTTGGCTCCCTCGACATCGTGTTTGGTGAGGTCGATCGCTAAATGTCAGTCCGCCGTCTCGCAGATGCCAGCGTCCAGCCAGCCTCCTTCGCCTTCAACAAGGCGAACGCCGCGGCGGCGCAGCAGTGGATCGCCAAATACCCGAAGGGACGCGAGCAGTCGGCCATCATCCCATTGCTCATGATCGCTCAGGAACAGGAAGGCTGGGTAACGAAGGCGGCGATCGAGACGATCTCGGATATGCTCGGCATGCCGCGCATCCGCGGCCTCGAGGTGGCCACCTTCTACACGCAATACCAGCTCAATCCGGTCGGCACCCGCGCCCATATCCAGGTCTGCGGCACCACGCCCTGCATGCTGCGCGGCTCGGAAGCGCTGATGGATGTGTGCCGCTCGAAGATCCATCACGACCAGTTCCATACCAACGACAAGGGTACGCTGTCGTGGGAGGAGGTCGAATGCCTCGGCGCCTGCGTCAACGCGCCGATGGTCATGATCTTCAAGGACACGTTCGAAGACCTGACGCCGGAGCGCCTTGCCGAGATCATCGATCTCTATGAAGCCGGCAAAGGCGCCGAGGTGAAGCCCGGTCCGCAGAACGGCCGCACCGGTTCGGAGCCGGCCACGGGCCTGACGACGCTGAAGAGCGAGAAGGCAATCCTGAAATCCACCCGCGACAAGGAAGCCAAGGCCGCCGCGAAGGCAGCCAGACAAGCTGCTGCCGCAGCGCCCGCTGCTGCATCCGCCGCCGTCGTCTCGCAGGCGCCTGCCGCGCCGCCCTCGGCCCCTGTCGGGCCATCGAAATCCGGCAAGCCGAAAACCGACGCGCCCGAAACCAGTCCGGCACTAAGGACACCGTCGCCGGTCAAGGTTTCGCCCGCCACCGAGAAGGCGGCCAGCGTCAGGGCGCCGCGCCACTCCGCAGCCAATGCCAACCAGGCTTCTCCGGAAGTCGAGGCGGTTTCGAAGCCGCGCAGCGGGCCGAAGGCCAAGGCCGAGCCGGCGTCCGCCTTCAAGTCGCCGGAAGCGAAGCAGCCTGCGACCAAGACGGCCAAGCCTTCGCTCGAGGACAAGAACCGCCCGGCCGGGATCGCGCGTCCGGCAACGGTCGACGATCTGAAGCTGATCTCCGGTGTCGGTCCGAAGATCGAAGGCGTCCTGCATTCGCTTGGCATTTATACTTTCGCGCAGGTCTCTGCGTGGAGGAAGGCCGAGCGCGAATGGGTCGACGGCTATCTCAATTTCCGCGGCCGTATCGAGCGCGACGACTGGGCGAAGCAGGCCAAGGCGCTCGCCAAGGGCGGCGTCGCCGAGTACATCCGCGTCTTCGGCAAGAAGCCGGTCTGAGGGACGAACAATGCTTCAGGACAAAGACCGCATCTTCACCAACATCTACGGCCTGTTCGACAAGTCGCTGGCCGGAGCGCAGGCGCGCGGCATGTGGGACGATACACCCGGCCTGATCGCCAAGGGACGCGACTGGATCATCAACGAAATGAAGGCAAGCGGCCTGCGCGGCCGTGGCGGCGCCGGCTTCCCGACCGGCCTGAAATGGTCGTTCATGCCCAAGCAGAGCGATGGCCGGCCGAGCTATCTCGTCATCAATGCCGACGAATCCGAGCCCGGCACCTGCAAGGACCGTGACATTCTGCGCAACGATCCGCATACGCTGGTCGAGGGCGCGCTGGTCGCCGGTTTCGCCATGGGCGCGGTCGCTGCTTACATCTATGTGCGCGGCGAGTTCATCCGCGAGCGCGAGGCGCTGCAGCGCGCCATCGACGAGGCTTATGCGGCCAAGCTCATTGGCAAGAACAACACCTCCGGCTACGACTTCGACGTCTATATGCACCACGGCGCCGGCGCCTATATTTGCGGCGAGGAGACGGCGCTGCTCGAAAGCCTCGAGGGCAAGAAGGGCCAGCCGCGACTGAAGCCGCCATTCCCGGCCAATGTCGGCCTTTATGGCTGCCCGACCACGGTCAACAACGTCGAATCCATCGCGGTGGCGCCGACGATCCTGCGCCGGGGTGCTGCCTGGTTCTCGTCCTTCGGCCGGCCGAACAATGCCGGCACCAAGCTCTTCTGCGTGTCCGGGCACGTCAACAATCCGTGCACCTTCGAAGAGGCGATGTCGATCCCGTTCCGCGAACTGATCGAGACGCATTGCGGCGGCATTCGCGGCGGCTGGGACAATCTGCTCGCGGTCATCCCGGGCGGCGCTTCGGTGCCGCTGGTGCCGGCCGAGCAGATCATCGACGCGCCGATGGATTTCGATGCATTGCGCGACCTCAAATCCGGCCTCGGCACTGCGGCTGTCATCGTCATGGACAAGTCGACCGATATCGTGAAGGCGATCGCCAGGCTTTCCTACTTCTACAAGCATGAGAGCTGCGGCCAGTGCACGCCGTGCCGCGAAGGCACCGGCTGGATGTGGCGGGTGATGGAACGGCTGGTGCGCGGCGAAGCGCAGAAGCGCGAGATCGACATGCTGCTCGATGTCACCAAGCAGGTGGAAGGTCACACGATCTGCGCGCTGGGCGATGCCGCGGCCTGGCCGATCCAGGGCCTGATGCGACATTTCCGCGGCGAGGTGGAGCGCCGCATCGACGAGTTTTCGCGCAACGCGCACCGGGTCGAGCCGGTGATGGTGGCGGCGGAATAGATTTGCAAGACGGGCATTGCCCGGGACGGAAAGCAGGGGCGGGGCGTACGAAGAAACGACCAGGAGATGTCTATGGCGCCGTATTCGATAGCCTACCCGCTGATGCCTTATTTGGACGAACTCGAGAAGATGAACCCGGACCTGACCAAGATGATGCCGCGGGAGATGGCCAGCGCCGTCAACCTGATGGCGCATCCTGTCGCGGGCGTGGCTGCGCTATCTGCGGTAGGCATCGGTTTCGCCAACCATGCCCTGGGTGTCTGGATGGGCGCGCTCTCCGGCGCCGTCGAAGCCTCGCAGCGCATGCTCCAGCCGTTCCTCGACGATCTCGAGGCGCGGACCGAGGCCGCCAACAATTCGTCCAAAGCGCGCAAAGCGACCGAGACGCTGATCGCCGAGGCGCAGACCTTCGCCAGGGATGTGACCGACATCGCGGCGAACGCCAGCGCTGAGAAGGCGCTCGACGCGAGAGGCGACACGGTAGCCGGAACGGCCGCGACCGGTCTGATGCCGGAAGATTTCAGGCAGCCCAAGGCGATCGACAAGCCGGCAAAGCCGTCCGACCTGAAGGCGATATCGGGCATCGGGCCGAAGCTGGAGAAGGTGCTGAATGGTCTTGGCATCTGGTCCTACGACCAGATCGCTGCCTGGACCTTGGAAGAGATCGCCTGGGTCGAGGATTACCTGTCGCTCGCCGGCCGCGTCGGCCGCGACGACTGGACTGGCCAAGCGGCGGCGCTGGCCGCCAAATAGTGAGATGAAATGCCGGGCGCAGTCGCGCCCCGGAACGAAAGATTGCGGGAAATCCGCGAGGGTTTGAGGCGAATGGCAAAGCTCAAGGTCGACGGGAAAGAGATCACGGTACCCGACCATTACACGCTGCTGCAGGCGGCCGAGGACGCCGGCGCGGAAGTGCCGCGCTTCTGCTTCCATGAGCGGTTGTCCATCGCCGGCAATTGCCGCATGTGCCTGATCGAGGTGAAGGGTGGCCCGCCCAAGCCGCAGGCCTCCTGCGCCATGGGCGTGCGCGACCTGCGCCCCGGCCCGAATGGCGAAGCGCCGGAAATCTTGACCAACACGCCGATGGTCAAGAAGGCCCGCGAAGGCGTGATGGAGTTCCTGCTGATCAACCATCCGCTGGATTGCCCGATCTGCGACCAGGGCGGCGAGTGCGACTTGCAGGACCAGGCGATGGCCTTCGGCGTCGACTCCTCGCGCTACCATGAGAACAAGCGGGCGGTCGAAGACAAGTATATCGGTCCGCTGGTCAAGACGGTGATGAACCGCTGCATCCACTGCACGCGCTGCGTCCGCTTCACGACCGAGGTCGCCGGCATCTCCGAACTCGGCCTGATCGGCCGCGGCGAGGATGCCGAGATCACCACCTATCTCGAACAGGCGATGACCTCGGAGCTCCAGGGCAACGTCATCGACCTTTGCCCGGTCGGCGCGCTGACCTCCAAGCCGTTCGCCTTCCAGGCGCGGCCGTGGGAGCTGACCAAGACGGAGTCGATCGACGTCATGGACGCCGTCGGCTCGGCGATCCGCGTCGATAGCCGCGGCCGCGAGGTGATGCGCATCCTGCCGCGCGTCAACGAGGCCGTGAACGAGGAGTGGATCTCGGACAAGACGCGCTTCATCTGGGATGGCCTGCGCACCCAGCGCCTCGATCGTCCCTACGTTCGCAAGAACGGCAAGCTTGCTCCGGCAAGCTGGGCGGAAGCCTTCACGGCGATCAAGAACGAGGTGTCGAAGACCGCGCCCGAGCGCATCGGCGCCATCGCCGGCGACCTCGCCGCGGTCGAGGAAATCTATGCGCTCAAGCTTTTGATGGCAGCGCTCGGCTCCAAGAACATCGACTGCCGCCAGGACGGCGCTGCGCTCGATCCGTCGCTCGGCCGCGCGAGCTACATCTTCAATCCGACCATCGAAGGCATCGAGCAGGCCGACGCGGTGCTGATCGTCGGCGCCAATCCGCGCTTCGAGGCCTCGGTGCTCAACGCCCGCATCCGCAAGCGCTGGCGCGTCGGCAACATGCCGATCGGCGTCATCGGCGAGATCGGCGACACGCGCTATGACTACGAGCTCATCGGCGCCGGCCCAGAATCCTTGAAGGACTTGGCCGACGGCAACGGCAGGTTCTTCGAGGTGCTGAAGAATGCAGCGCATCCGCTGATTATCGTCGGCCAGGGCGCCCTGGCGCGCTCGGACGGCGCGGCAGTGCTCGGCCAGGCGGCAAGGCTGGCGATGGCCATCAATGCCGTCACGGCCGAGTGGAACGGCTTCGCGGTGCTGCACAACGCGGCGGCCAGAGTCGGCGGGCTCGACGTCGGCTTCGTGCCGGGCGAGGGCGGCAAGAATGTCGCCGGCATGCTGGGCGCGACGGATCTCCTGTTCCTGCTTGGCGCCGACGAGATCGACATGGCCAAGACCGGCGGCGCCTTCGTCGTCTATATCGGCACGCATGGCGATGTGGGCGCACACCGCGCCAATGTCATCCTGCCGGCTGCCGCCTACACCGAAAAGTCCGGCACCTATGTGAACACGGAAGGCCGCGTGCAGCAGACCAACCGCGCCGGTTTCGCCCCGGGCGAAGCGCGCGAGGACTGGGCGATCCTGCGGGCGCTGTCGGATGTGCTCGGCAAGAAGCTGCCGTTCGATTCGCTCGCGCAGCTGCGCGCCAAGCTCTATGGCGAATACCCGCATCTTGCCCGCGTCGATCATGTCGCGGCGGGCAGCGCCGACGGCGTTGCCAGGGCGGCGAAGCTCGGCGGGCGCTTGAACAAGGGCACCTTCACCTCGCCGGTGAAGGACTTCTATCTCACCAACCCGATCGCGCGGGCCTCGGCCGTGATGGCTGAGTGCTCGGCGCTGGCCAAGAGCGGCTTCAAGCAGGCGGCGGAATAAGCATGGACACCTTCTTTTCCTTCTACGTGCTGCCGGCGCTGCTGATCCTGTTGAAGTCGGTCGTGCTGATCGTCGTTCTTTTGATCTTCGTGGCTTACGTGCTTTATGCCGACCGCAAGATCTGGGCGGCGGTGCAGCTGCGCCGCGGCCCGAACGTGGTCGGTCCCTGGGGCACGCTGCAGGCCTTCGCCGACCTTTTGAAATTCGTCTTCAAGGAGCCGGTGATCCCGTCGGGCGCCAACAAGGGCGTCTTCCTGCTGGCGCCACTGGTCTCAGCCGTGCTCGCGATCTCGGCCTGGGCGGTCATTCCGGTCAATCAAGGCTGGGCTATCGCTAACATCAATGTCGGCATCCTTTATGTTTTCGCCATCTCCTCGCTCGAGGTCTACGGCGTGATCATGGGCGGCTGGGCGTCGAACTCGAAATATCCGTTCCTGGGCGCGCTGCGCTCAGCCGCGCAGATGGTGTCCTACGAGGTGTCGATCGGCTTCGTCATCGTCACCGTGCTGCTTTGCGTCGGCTCGCTCAACCTCTCCGACATCGTGCTCTCGCAGCAGGATGGCCTCGGCACCAAGCTTGGCCTGCCCAACACCTTCCTCGACTGGCACTGGCTGTCGCTGTTCCCGATGTTCATCGTGTTCTTCATCTCGGCGCTGGCCGAGACGAACCGTCCGCCCTTCGATCTGGTGGAAGCGGAATCGGAACTCGTCGCCGGACACATGGTCGAATATTCGTCGACGCCGTTCCTGCTCTTCTTCCTGGGCGAGTACGTCGCCGTCGTCCTGATGTGCGCGCTGGCCACCATCCTGTTCCTCGGCGGCTGGCTGCCACCGTTCGACTTCGCGCCCTTCACCTGGGTGCCGGGCCTGATCTGGTTCGTGCTCAAGGTCTGCCTGGTGTTCTTCATGTTCTCGATGGTGAAGGCGTTTGTGCCGCGCTACCGCTATGATCAGCTGATGCGGCTAGGCTGGAAGGTCTTCCTGCCGATCTCGCTGTTCATGGTCGTCGCCACCGCGGCCTTCCTCAAGATCACGGGGTTTGCGTGATGTCCGCTCTTGCCCAAGCCGCAAAGGCCCTGTTGCTGAAGGATTTCGTCAGCGCCTTCTTCCTGTCGATGCGCCAGTTCGTTGCGCCGAAGGAGACGATCAACTATCCGCACGAGAAGGGACCGACCAGCCCGCGCTTCCGCGGCGAGCACGCGCTGCGCCGCTACCCCAATGGGGAGGAGCGCTGCATCGCCTGCAAGCTTTGCGAGGCGATCTGTCCGGCACAGGCGATCACCATCGAAGCCGGCCCGCGCCGCAACGACGGTACGCGGCGCACCGTGCGCTACGATATCGACATGGTGAAGTGCATCTATTGCGGCTTCTGCCAGGAAGCCTGCCCGGTCGACGCCATCGTCGAGGGGCCGAATTTCGAATTCGCGACCGAGACGCGCGAGGAGCTTTACTACAACAAGGAAAAGCTGCTCGCGAACGGCGATCGCTGGGAGCGTGAGCTGGCGCGCAACATCGCGTTGGACGCGCCCTATCGCTGACATTTGACGCATGGACGGGGCGAGGGCCTCGTCCAAAGGATGGTCCCCGAAAAGTTGCAGACTTTCGGACCAGATCATCCTCCGGAATGAAAAGAGTGTCGCATGTTTCTTCCGATCGGGTCTTTCAACCCGATCGGAACATGCGATAGGAACACGCAACGTTGCCAGCCGGAGGCGGCGGCGACATCGAGCAGGGGCGCTGAGCCAGTGTTCGGACAGGAACCCGAGGGAACCCCATGCTGAGTGGACTAGAGGCGGTCTTTTTCTACCTCTTCGCCTTTATCGCCGTGGCGTCGGCCTTCATGGTCATTTCGTCGCGCAACCCCGTGCATTCGGTGCTGTTCCTGATCCTCACCTTCTTCAATGCCGCTGGCCTGTTCATGCTGACCGGCGCCGAGTTCCTGGCGATGATCCTGCTCGTCGTCTATGTCGGCGCTGTGATGGTGCTGTTCCTTTTCGTCGTCATGATGCTCGACGTCGACTTCGCGGAGATGAAGCAGGGCGCGCTGCAATATGCGCCGATCGGCGCGCTGGTCGGACTGATCCTGGCGGCGGAACTGATCGTCGTGCTCGGCGGCTACAGCTTCGCGCCGCAGCTTGCTTCGACGGTGGCGAAGGCAACGCCGGACCTCGCCGCGCGCTCCAACACGGCGGCGCTCGGCGACATCCTCTACACGGACTATCTCTATTATTTCCAGATCGCCGGCCTCGTGCTTCTGGTCGCCATGATCGGTGCCATCGTGCTGACGCTGCGCCACAAGGAAGGCGTCAAGCGGCAGTCGATCGCCGCCCAGGTCGGCCGCACGCCGGCAACGGGCATGGAAATCCGCAAGGTCAAGTCGGGCGAGGGTATCTGAGATGGTCGTCGGCATCGCGCATTATCTGACCGTATCGGCGATCCTGTTCACGCTCGGCGTGTTCGGCATCTTTTTGAACCGCCGCAACATCATCGTCATCCTGATGTCGATCGAGCTGATCCTGCTCGCGGTCAACATCAACTTCGTCGCCTTCTCGGCGGCGCTGCATGACCTCGTAGGGCAGGTATTCGCCCTGTTCGTGCTGACGGTCGCCGCGGCGGAGGCCGCGATCGGACTTGCCATTCTTGTCGTCTTCTTCCGCAACCGCGGCTCGATAGCGGTCGAAGACGTGAACCAGATGAAGGGTTGACGGGAACAACCATGTACCAGGCCATCGTCTTCCTTCCGCTGCTCGGCTTCCTGATTGTCGGCCTGTTCGGCAATTCGCTCGGCGCCAAGGCATCCGAATACATCACTTCCGGCTTCCTGGTGATCGCGGCGGTGCTGTCGTGGATCGCCTTCTTCACCGTCGGCTTCGGCCATGGCGAAGTGTTCACCGTGCCGGTGCTGCGCTGGATCCAGGCGGGCGGGCTCGACGTCGCCTGGGCGCTCAGGATCGACACACTGACGGTGGTGATGCTGGTCGTCGTCAACACCGTGTCGGCGCTGGTCCATATCTATTCGATCGGCTACATGCACCACGATCCGAACCGGCCGCGCTTCTTCGCCTATCTGTCGCTGTTCACCTTCGCGATGCTGATGCTGGTGACGGCTGACAATCTGGTGCAGATGTTCTTCGGCTGGGAAGGCGTCGGCCTCGCCTCCTATCTGCTGATCGGCTTCTGGTACAAGAAGCCCTCCGCCAACGCCGCGGCGATCAAGGCCTTCGTCGTCAACCGCGTCGGCGACTTCGGCTTCGCGCTCGGCATCTTCGGCGTCTTCGTGCTGTTCGGCTCGGTCAATCTCGGCACAGTCTTCGCCAACGCAGCCTCCTTCCTTCCGGCCGAAGGCGCGCCGGAGGGAGCCGCGGTGCTCACCTTCTTAGGCCATGCGCTCGACAAGCACACGGCGCTGACGGTGGTCTGCCTGCTGCTCTTCATGGGCGCCATGGGCAAGTCGGCGCAGGTGCCGCTGCACACCTGGCTGCCCGATGCCATGGAAGGCCCGACGCCCGTCTCGGCGCTGATCCATGCCGCGACCATGGTGACGGCCGGCGTGTTCATGCTGGCGAGGCTCTCGCCGCTGTTCGAGTTGTCGCATTCGGCGCTGACCGTCGTCACCTTCATCGGCGCCTTCACCGCCTTCTTCGCGGCCACCGTCGGCCTTGTCCAGAACGACATCAAGCGCGTCATCGCCTATTCGACCTGCTCGCAGCTCGGCTACATGTTCGTGGCGCTCGGCGTCGGCGCCTATGGCGCGGCGATCTTCCATCTGTTCACGCATGCCTTCTTCAAGGCGCTGCTGTTCCTCGGCTCTGGCTCGGTCATCCATGCCGTCTCCGACGAGCAGGACATGCGCCTGATGGGCGGGTTGAGGACGCTTATCCCCAAGACCTACTGGATGATGGTGATCGGCACGCTGGCGCTGACCGGCGTCGGCATCCCGGCGACGGTGATCGGCACCGCCGGCTTCTTCTCCAAGGACGCCATCATCGAAGCGTCCTTTGCCAGCCACAACGCGGTCGCGGGCTTTGCCTTCGTGCTGCTCGTGATCGCCGCCGCCTTCACAAGCTTCTATTCCTGGCGACTGATCTTCATGACCTTCCACGGCGAGCCGCGCGCCAGCCACGAGGTCATGCATCACGTGCATGAATCGCCGCCGGTGATGCTGGTGCCGCTCTACGTGCTGGCTGCCGGCGCGCTGTTTGCCGGTGTCATCTTCCACGGCGCCTTCATCGGCGAGGGCTATGCCGAGTTCTGGAAGGCCTCGCTGTTCACGCTGCCGGACAACCACATCCTGCACGAGATCCACGAATTGCCGTTGTGGGTGGAACTGGCTCCGTTCATCGCCATGGTCATCGGCTTTGCGGTCGCGTGGAAGTTCTACATCCGCTCGCCGGAACTGCCCCGGAGCGTCGCCGCCAACCATCGCCTGCTCTACGGCTTCCTGCTCAACAAATGGTATTTCGACGAGCTCTACGACTTCCTTTTCGTGCGGCCGGCGAAGCGCCTCGGCCGGTTCCTATGGAAGACCGGTGACGGCGCCATCATCGACGGGCTCGGCCCCGACGGCATCTCGGCGCGCGTCGTCGACGTCACCAACCGCGTCGTCAAATTGCAGACCGGCTACCTCTACCACTATGCCTTCGCCATGCTGATCGGCGTGGCCGCTCTCGTCACCTGGATGATGCTCTGATGACCGACTGGCCAATCCTCTCGCTGGTCACCTTCCTGCCGCTGGTTGGTGTTCTGCTCATTCTGCCGATCAGCGACGACAGCGAAAACGCGCGCCGCAACATCCGCTCGATCGCCTTCATCACGACGGCGTTCACCTTCGTGGTGTCGCTGTTCATCTGGAAGGGCTTCGATAATTCGCAGGCCGGCTTCCAGTTCGTCGAGAAGCACGCCTGGCTGGATTCGGGCATCTCCTACCATATGGGCGTCGACGGCATCTCGATGCTGTTCGTCATCCTGACCACCTTCCTGATGCCGCTCTGCATCCTGGCCTCGTGGGATGCGATCGAGAAGCGCGTCAAGGCCTACATGATCGCCTTCCTGATCCTCGAGACGCTGATGATCGGCGTGTTCTGCGCGCTCGACATTGTGCTCTTCTACGTCTTCTTCGAGGGCGGCCTGATCCCGATGTTCATCATCATCGGTGTCTGGGGCGGCAAGCGGCGCGTCTATGCCTCGTTCAAGTTCTTCCTTTATACGCTTGCCGGCTCGGTGCTGATGCTGCTCGCCATCATGGCGATGTTCTTCCAGTCCGGCACGACCGACATCACCACGCTGCTGACGCATAACTTCCCGGCCAACATGCAGACCTGGCTGTGGCTCGCCTTCTTCGCCTCCTTCGCGGTGAAGATGCCGATGTGGCCGGTGCACACCTGGCTGCCCGACGCGCATGTCGAGGCGCCGACGGCGGGTTCGGTCATCCTGGCCGGCATCCTGTTGAAGATGGGCGGATACGGCTTCCTGCGCTTCTCGCTGCCGATGTTCCCGCTGGCGTCGGAGATGTTCGCGCCGCTGATCTTCACGCTCTCGGTCGTCGCCATCATCTACACCTCGCTGGTGGCGCTGATGCAGGAGGACATGAAGAAACTCATCGCCTATTCGTCGGTCGCCCATATGGGCTTCGTCACCATGGGCATCTTCGCGATGAATCAGGAGGGCGTGCAGGGCGCGATGTTCCAGATGCTCAGCCATGGGCTCGTCTCCGGCGCGCTGTTCCTGTGCGTCGGCGTCATCTACGACCGCATGCATACGCGCGAGATCGACGCCTATGGCGGGCTGGTCAACAACATGCCGAAATACGCGACCGCGTTCATGATCTTCACCATGGCCAATGTCGGCCTGCCGGGCACCAGCGGCTTCGTCGGCGAGTTCCTGACCATGCTCGGTGTGTTTCGGGTCAACACCTGGGTGGCGTTCTTCGCCGCTACCGGCGTGATCCTGTCGGCGGCCTACGCGCTCTGGCTCTACCGCCGCGTGATCTTCGGCGCGCTGACCAAGGAGAGCCTGAAGAACCTGCTCGATCTTTCGACGCGCGAGAAGGCGATCATCTACCCGCTGGTGGTGCTGGTGATCTTCTTCGGCGTCTATCCGGCGCCTGTCTTCGATGCCACCACGCAGTCGGTCAAGGCGCTCGTCACCAACGTCACCGCATCCATCAATTCCGCGCAAACCGCGGCGGCGAACTGACCGGGGAAACACCATGACGCCGGACCTTCTCTCCAGCCTTTCGCTCTCGACGCCGGAACTGATCCTCGCCGTCGGCGCGCTGGCGCTTCTGATGGTGGGTGCGTATTCGCGCTCCAACAACACCATGACGGTGACCGGGCTCGCGGTCGCGGTGCTTGTGATCGCCGGCCTGTGGCTGGCTTTCTCCGGCGGCGAGGGGTCTGCCTATGGCAGCGCTTTCGTCCAGGACTCCTTCGGCCGCTTCATGAAGATGCTGGCGCTGATCGGCTCTGCCGTCACGCTCGTCATGTCGATGCGGTTTGCCAGGCAGGAGCATTTCGACAAGTTCGAATATCCGGTGCTGATCGTGCTGTGCACGCTCGGCATGATGCTGATGATCTCGGCCAACGGCATGATCGGCCTTTATCTCGGGCTCGAGCTGCAGTCGCTGGCGATCTACGTGCTGGCGGCGATCAACCGTGACAATGTCCGCTCGACCGAGGCCGGCCTCAAATATTTCGTTCTCGGCGCGCTGTCGTCGGGCATGCTGCTCTACGGCATCTCGCTGGTCTACGGTTATACCGGCAACACCGGCTTCCACGAGATCGCGACGGCGCTGGGCAGCGGCGAACGTCAGCTCGGCCTTGTCTTCGGCCTGGTCTTCGTGCTCGCCGGCCTCGCTTTCAAGATCTCGGCGGTGCCGTTCCACATGTGGACGCCGGACGTCTATGAGGGCGCGCCGACGCCGATCACCGCCTTCCTGGCCGCCGCGCCGAAGATGGCGGCGATGGCGCTGATCGTGCGCGTCACCATGGGGGCCTTCAAGCCGATCGCCGCCGACTGGCAGCAGATCGTCGTGTTCATCTCGATCGCCTCGATGGCGCTTGGCGCCTTCGCCGCGATCGGCCAGACCAACATCAAACGGCTGATGGCCTATTCCTCGATCGGCCATATGGGGTACGCGCTGGTCGGCCTTGCCGCGAACAGCCAGGCCGGCGTGCGCGGCGTGGCGATCTACATGCTGATCTATCTGGTGATGACGCTCGGCACCTTCGCCTTCATCCTCGCCATGCGGCGCAAGGAGGGCAATGTCGAGCAGATCGGCGATCTGGCGGGCCTCGCCTCGACCAATCCCATCATGGCCACCATCCTCACCATCCTGATGTTCTCGCTGGCCGGCATTCCGCCGCTCGCCGGCTTCTGGGGGAAATGGTACGTGTTCCTCGCCGCCATCAACGCGCATCTCTATGCCCTGGCGATCATCGGCGTGCTGGCTTCGGTGGTGGGTGCCTACTATTACCTGCGCATCATCAAGATCATGTGGTTCGACGAGCCTGTCGGCGGCTTCGTGCCGATGGCCAGCGAATTGCGCCTCGTGCTCGGCGTCAGCGGCGCCTTCGTGCTGTTCTATGTGCTGATCGGCGGGCCGATCGGCAGCTATGCCGAAGCCGCCGCCAAGACCTTCTTCTGACGGGATGGCATTTCGGCTGGCTCCAACCGCGGCGTCGGAGGGGTTCCGGCTCGAGGCCCATGACAGCGTCGGCTCGACCAACGCGCTGGCGCTTGAGCATGCACGCGCGGGCGATCCGGGAAAACTCTGGGTCGTCTCGAAGAGGCAGGAAAGCGGACGCGGTCGGCGCGGCCGCGCCTGGGCGACGCCTGAAGGCAATCTGGCGGCGACGCTGCTTCTGGTTCCGAATGGCGAGTTGCGGCTCGCCGCGACGCTTGGCTTCGTCGCTGGGCTTGCATTGGCCGACGCGCTCGATGCCGTCGTCCCGCAAGGGCGGATCGCCGTTGGCCTGGACGGAGCCAGCGAAGGACGCAACCGCTTCGAGCTGAAATGGCCGAACGACGTGCTCGCCACCGGCGCCAAACTTGCCGGCATCCTGCTGGAATCGACCCTGCTCGAAGGCGGCCGTTTCGCGGTTGCCGTCGGCATCGGCGTCAACGTCGTGGCATACCCCGAGGATCTGCCTTATCCGGCGACGTCGCTGCAGGCACTTGGCGCCAATTGCGATGCCGAGATGCTGTTCCTGGCGCTCTCGGATGCCTGGAGCGAGAATTTCAGATTGTGGGATGACGGGCGGGGACTTAGCGCGATTAGGAAACGCTGGTTGGCTCGCGCCGCGGGGCTCGGCGGCGAGGTTGCTGTCAGAATTGACGGCAATGTGGTGCGCGGCGTCTTCGAAACCATTGACGAGGACTGCCGTTTCGTGATCCGCGACGATGACGGAACTGTTTTGACGATCGCGGCCGGCGACGTGCATTTCGGCGCGGTCGCGTCGGCCCGTCTTTGACGACTTGATTTGATTGGCTTGGCCTGACTGGCCAGGAAGGAAAGGATTTATGGCGAATACTGAGAACGCCGAACTCGTCTTCGCGCCGCTCGGCGGCGTCGGCGAGATCGGCATGAACTTCGCCCTCTATGGCTACGGGCCCGCGGACGCGCGCGAATGGATCGTAGTCGATGTCGGAGTCACATTTCCGGACAGCGCGCATCCGGGCGTCGATCTGATCCTGCCCGACACACGCTTCATCGAGGAGAACCTCGACGGCTTGCGCGGCGTGGTCATAACGCATGCGCATGAGGACCATTACGGCGCGCTGCTCGATATCTGGCCGAAGCTCAAAGTGCCGGTCTGGATGACGCCGTTCACCGCCGGCCTGCTGGAGGCCAAACGGCAGGGCGAGCAGAACGCGCCAAAAATCCCGGCAATGATCTACAGGGCCGGCGAGACGTTCACTGTCGGGCCGTTCGAGATCGAAGCCATCCCGGTTGCGCATTCCATTCCCGAGCCGATGTCGCTGGCGATCTCCACGCCCGCCGGCACGGTAATCCACACCGGCGACTGGAAGATCGATCCGGCGCCGACGATCGGCCCCAAGACGGACGAGGCGCGCTTCCGCGCTTACGGCGACAAGGGCGTGCTGGCGCTGATCTGCGATTCCACCAATGCGCTGAGGGAAGGGGAGTCGCCGTCGGAAGTGGCGGTCGGCGAGGGCCTGAAAGGCGTCATCGAAAACGCCAAGGGCCGCGTCGCGGTCACCACCTTTTCCTCCAATGTTGGGCGCATCGTTTCGATCGCCAAGGCTGCGCGGGATGCAGGCCGGCAGTGCCTTGTGCTCGGCCGCTCGCTGAAGCGCGTGATCGATGTCGCGACCGAACTCGGCTACATGGACGGCCTGCCGGAATTCATTGCCGAGGAGGATTACGGCTATATCCCGCGCGAGAATCTGGTGGTCATCTGCACCGGCAGCCAGGGCGAGCCGCTGGCCGCACTTGCGAAGCTTTCGCGCGACGAGATGAAGTCGGTGGCGCTGACGGCCGGCGACACGGTGGTGTTTTCGTCGCGCACCATTCCCGGCAACGAGAAGGCGATCCTGGAAATCAAGAACCGGCTGATCGACCTCGGCATGAAGATCATCGAGGACGGCGACGCGCTGGTGCATGTCTCCGGCCATCCGCGCCGCAGCGAGTTGCGCAAGATGTATGAATGGGTGCGGCCGCAGATCGGCGTGCCGGTGCACGGCGAGGCGGCGCATCTGGTGGCGCAGGGCTCGCTGATGTCGATGTCGGGCATCGGCCAGGTGGCGCAGGTGCGCGACGGCGATATGTTGAGGCTCTGGCCCGGTCCGGCCACGATCATCGACCAGGTGCCGTTCGGCCGCCTCTACAAGGATGGATACTTGATCGGCACCGATCAGGCGATGGGCATACGCGACCGGCGCAAGCTGTCCTATGCCGGACATGTTGCGGTCAACGTCGTGCTCGACGAGAAATACGAGCTAGCCGGCGATCCCGATCTGGTGGCGATCGGCGTCGCCGAGGCCGATGCCAGCGGCGAGACGCTAGAGGACCTGATGCTCGATGCGGCAATCGGCGCGGTGGACTCGATCCCCCGCCAGCGCAGAAAAGACCTCGACCTTGTGCAGGAGGCCGTGCGCCGCGCCGTCCGCGGCGCCGCCAACGAAGCCTGGGGCAAGAAGCCGCTGGTGACGGTGTTTGTCACTAGATAAGGGAGTAGGGGAGTACGGGAATAAGGGAGTAGGGAAGAGCAAATAGCTCGGAGTCTTTCCTACCCCCCTACTCCCCTAACTTTCGGAGCGCTTATGCTCGGACGCCTAAATCATGTCGCGCTTGCCGTGCCGAACCTGGCTGCGGCGACAGCTGCGTATCGCGATACGCTGGGCGCTCAGCTGAGCGAGCCGCAGGCGCTGCCGGAACATGGCGTCACGGTTGTGTTCGTCGATGTCGGCAACACCAAGATCGAGCTGCTGGAGCCGCTGGGCGACGCTTCACCGATCGCAGCCTTCCTCGCGAAGAACCCGTCGGGCGGCATGCATCATGTCTGCTACGAGGTCGACGATATCCTCGCCGCGCGCGACCAGCTCAAAGCAAGCGGCGCGCGTGTGCTCGGCGACGGCAATCCGAAGATCGGCGCGCATGGCAAGCCTGTGCTGTTCCTGCATCCCAAGGATTTTTTCGGCACGCTGGTGGAATTGGAGCAGGCATGAACTGGGTTTCCTTTGTCGCACTGTTCTTCGTCACCTGGTGGCTGGTGCTGTTTGCGGTGCTGCCGTTCAGCCTGCGCACCCAGGATGAGGACAAGGACGTGACGCTCGGCACGGTCTCGAGCGCGCCGAAGGGACCGCACATGCTGCGCGCGGCGATCCGCACGACAATCGTCACCGCGATCGTGATCGGCATTTTCTACGGCCTGACAAGGGGGCTCGGCTTCGGCTTCGATGACATTCCGCACATCGTGCCGGACTTTACTCATACTGCCGGCCGCTAGCGGCCTGCACTGTTTCCGCAAGTATTGATCAGCCCGCGCCCGTGCTGGTTGAAATTGGAGGCCGGCTTCCGATTTCAAGGGCTGGCGCAGCATAATGCTGTTTGGCAGGTCGTGGTGCTAAGCAGATGATTGCACAAAAAAAATGCAAGGCACGAGGCCTTGCAATTTAAACGCGTCCGATCTGTTTCCGGTGTCCGGCGGCAGCGAGTAACCGCGCCTAGATCGCATCCTCCCAAGACTTTGACCGCGTAGGAGAGCAGATTTTTCTCCGCCCTCTCGGTTATCGGCGCACACTAGACCAAGGCAGGTGAAAATGTCACGAAGAATTTTGCCCCCAAATAGGCAATATCGTGCTGCACTGCACAATAGTGGGGCAGGGCTTGCTTGTGAATCGATCAAAAGGCCAGATGCGGCACTTTGGTGGCCAAAACGGGCCCTTTTGATCATCCGCAGAACGCCGCAACACTTTAGAGCGCTCGGGTTTCCATTCGGTCATGAAATGGCTATGAAGCCCGGGCAAGCAGCCTCGGTTGCGCCGATTCCCCGCGCCGCCATTTTTTCATTCACGGACCAGTCCATGCGTTTGTCGCGCTACTTCCTGCCCATTCTGAAAGAAAACCCCCGTGAGGCCGAAATTGTCTCGCATCGGCTGATGCTGCGCGCCGGCATGATCCGCCAGCAGGGGCAGGGCAGCTTCTCCTGGCTGCCGCTCGGCAAGCGCGTGCTGGACAAGGTCTGCCAGATCATCCGCGAGGAGCAGAACCGAGCCGGCGCGCTGGAAATCCTGATGCCCACGATCCAGTCGGCGGATCTGTGGCGCGAGAGCGGCCGTTACAATGACTACGGCAAGGAGATGCTGCGCATCAAGGACCGGCAGGACCGCGACATGCTCTATGGTCCGACCAATGAGGAAATGGTCACCGAGATCTTCCGCGCCTACGTCAAGTCCTACAAGGACCTGCCGCTCAACCTCTATCACATCCAGTGGAAGTTCCGCGACGAGGTGCGCCCCCGCTTCGGCGTGATGCGCTCGCGCGAGTTCCTGATGAAGGACGCTTACTCCTTCGATCTCGATTTTGAAGGCGCCAGAGCCGCCTATAACCGCATGTTCGTCTCATACTTGAGGACGTTCACGCGCATGGGCCTGCAGGCCATTCCGATGCGCGCCGATACCGGCCCGATCGGCGGCGACCTCAGCCACGAGTTCATCATCCTGGCCGAGACCGGCGAGAGCCAGGTGTTCTGCGACCGCGCCTATCTGTCGCTCGACGTGCCCGGCGCGGATACGAACTTCTCCAACGATGCCGAGATCGGCGGCATCGTGACGAAATGGACGACTCCTTACGCCGCCACCGACGAGATGCATGACGAAGCGGCATGGGAGAAGGTGCCCGAAGGCGAGAGGCTCTCGGCGCGCGGCATCGAGGTCGGCCATATCTTCCATTTCGGCGAGAAGTATTCGAAGCCGATGAACGCGAAGGTCACCGGTCCCGATGGCAAGGACCATTATGCTTCGGGCGGTTCCTACGGCATCGGCCCGTCGCGGCTGGTCGCGGCGATCATCGAGGCGAGCCATGACGAGAACGGCATCATTTGGCCGGAAGCGGTCGCGCCGTTCGATATCGGTCTGATCAACATGAAGGTCGGCGACGCCGAATGCGACCGCGTCTGCGACGGGTTCTACGCAGCGCTGACCTCGGCCGGCAAGGACGTGCTTTATGACGACACCGACCAGCGGCCGGGCGGCAAGTTCGCAACCGCCGACCTGATCGGTCTGCCCTGGCAGGTGATCGTCGGACCGCGCGGGGTGGCTAGCGGCGAGGTCGAGATCAAGAACCGCCGGAGCGGCGAGCGCGAGACGCTGCCGATTGCGGAGGCCCAGAAACGCCTGGGTATCGCCTGATGGGCGAGGCGGCTGCAGCTCGATCGCCGGCAGGCGCCTTTTCAGGCTTCGAGCGCATGGTGGCGTGGCGCTACCTGCGTTCGCGGCGCAAGGAGACGGTGATCTCGGTCATCGCCTCGATCTCGTTCCTCGGCATCATGCTGGGCGTCGCCACGCTGATCGTCGTCATGGCGGTGATGAACGGTTTTCGCGCCGAGCTGCTCACCCGCATCCTCGGCGTCAACGGCCATCTGATCGTGCAGCCGCTCGATTCGCCGCTGGAGGACTATGCGCAGGTGGCGAGCCGCATCAACGGCGTTGCCGGCGTCAAATACGCCATCCCGCTGATCGACGGGCAGGTGCTGGCGCAAGGCAATGTCGGCGGCGGCACCGGCGCGCTGGTGCGCGGCATTCGCGCCGAGGATCTCAACAAGATCTCGATTGTGTCCAGCAACATCAAGCAGGGCACGCTCGACGGTTTCGACACCGGCGATGGCGTGGCGATCGGCAAGCGCATGGCCGAGAATCTCGGGCTGGTGCTCGGCGACACCATCACGCTGATCTCACCCGAAGGCGACGTTACCCCGCTTGGCACCACGCCGCGCATGAAGGGCTACAAGGTGGCGGCGATCTTCGAGGTCGGAATGTCGGAATATGACAGCTCGATCGTCTACATGCCGTTTTCGGAAGCCCAGCTCTATTTCAACATGGACGGACGGGCGCAGACCATCGAGATCTACGTCGACAATCCCGACAATGTCGATGCGCTGAAGCCGTTGGTCGAGCAGGCGGCGCAGCGGCCGGTCGACCTCGTCGACTGGCGCCAGCGCAACGAGACCTTCTTCTCGGCGCTGCAGGTCGAGCGCAACGTCATGTTCATGATTCTCACGCTGATCGTACTGGTGGCGGCACTCAACATCATCTCCGGCCTCATCATGCTGGTGAAGGACAAAGGACACGACATCGCGATCCTGCGCACCATGGGCGCGTCGCGCGGCGCGATCCTGCGCATCTTCCTGATGACCGGGGCTGCGATCGGGGTCACCGGCACCATCGCCGGCGTGCTGCTCGGCGTCGTCATCTGTCTCAACATCGAATCGATCCGCCAGTTCTTCTCCTGGATGACCGGCAGGATCCTGTTCAATCCCGAGCTCTATTTCCTCAGCCAGTTGCCTGCGAAAATGGACCCGCGCGAGACCACCTATGTCGTCATCATGGCGCTCACCCTGTCTTTCCTGGCCACGGTATTTCCGGCCTGGCGGGCAGCCCGGCTCGATCCGGTCGAAGCCTTGAGGTACGAGTGATGGCCGAAGCCATTATCGAGCTTAAGGGCGTCGAGCGGCACTATGTCCAGGGGCCGCGCAAGCTGACCATTCTGAACGGCGCCGACTTCTCGCTTAGGCGTGGCGAGATGGTGGCGCTGGTGGCGCCGTCGGGCACCGGCAAGTCGACGCTGCTGCATACGGCGGGGCTGCTCGAGCGGCCGGACGCCGGCGACGTGATCCTCAGCGGCCGCGCCTGTGGCCGGCTGTCGGATGACGAGCGCACCGCTATCCGCCGCAACGATGTCGGCTTCGTCTACCAGTTCCATCATCTGCTGCCGGAGTTCACCGCGCTCGAAAACATCATGATACCGCAGCTGATCAAGGGGCTCGGCCGCAAGGAGGCATCCGAGCGGGCGGCGCAGCTTCTCGACTACATGCAGATCGGCAAGCGGGCGCAGCACCGGCCGGCCGAGCTATCCGGCGGCGAGCAGCAGCGCGTGGCGATCGCGCGCGCGGTCGCCAATGCGCCGCTGGTGCTGCTGGCCGACGAACCTACCGGCAATCTCGACCCGGCCACCGCCTCTTACGTGTTCGATGCGCTGGAGGCGCTGGTCAGGCAGTCGGGGCTGGCGGCGCTGATCGCCACCCACAATCACGAGCTGGCCTCGCGAATGGACCGGCGGGTGACGCTGGCAGAAGGCAAGGTGGTGCCGCTTTAAGGCAAGCCGATAGTAGGCTGAGGCCGGCGCTATCGACCGCAGTTTCTTGCGCGTACAGTACCGCCGTCTCCGGTCCTCGGAACTTACTATCCTCGGCTCTGCCCGATCTCGACTTGCCCTCCGCGCGCTCAAAAAGAGCCTATCGTCTCGTCAACCTTTCCTTAACCGTGCGCAAACGGATCGCCTGAATTCGCCAGCATGCCTCTCGGCTGATCGTTGACATTCGAACAAAATTAGAACAAATTGCGAACATATTAACAACAGGAGAGAGCTATGGCCGATCTGGTTCAGGATGTCGTCTCGCTGGTCTGCATGAGCACCTTTCTCATTTCCATGGCGATCTGGATTGGCGCCATGTGAGCAGGCGGCTGGCCGCCGCCTTGGGCGGACGAAGGGTCCGCTCTCTGTTTGGGACGGGCACGAGCCCGCCCATTGTTAAGCTTTTCTTGGCCGCACCCCCGCTAGCTTGCCTCGCAAAGACAGGGAGCAAGGGCAGTGTCGGTCATCGCCACGGTCACACTCGTGGCCGGAAATCTCGGACTCATCTTTTTCTTGATGACGGTGCCGCTCGGGCTGCGCACGGTTACGGTCAGCCGCGTGATCGAGGCTGGCCGGAATCGCCTCTGGCAGGCGCTGTGGCCGTTCGGCAGCGACGCCGGCTGGTCCGGTGAAATCCTCTCTGCCGAACCCATGGACGGCGAGGGGACGACGTCGATCAAGCTGTCCTGGGAAGGGCGCGACGGGCGGCCGATCGAACGCAAGGCACGGCTCGACGATGTGGTGGAAGGCAGCCGTTTCTCGATGCGCGTCGTTGAGGACACGGCTCTCGATCCCTCGTTCTGGGCCGACTATCGCGAAACCACCGCGCTCGCGCCCGAAGGCGATGCGACGCGCGTTACGCTCACGCAAACCGACCGCTATCGCGGCGTCGCCTTCCTGATCTTCCGCTACTTCGCCATGCGCCGCGAGCTCGCCAAGCTGCAGGTCTGGGCGAGAACCGGAACATATCGCAGGGGCGGCTGGTTCGAGCATCCGGTGAGCCAGATCGGCTTTGCCGTGCTTTCGGCCTTCATCCTGTGGCCGTTCTTCGGCCTCAACCTCGGCGGGCTGGCGCTGGCCGCGATCCTAACCTCGGTGGTGGCGCTGCACGAGCTCGGCCACATGGCGGCGTTCCGCCTGACGGGACACCGCAGGGCGCGCATGATCTTCATCCCGTTGCTTGGCGGTATCGCCATGGGCGGCAGGCCCTATGACAGCCGCTTCGAGGTCGCGTTCGTGGCGCTGATGGGGGCGGGCTTCTCCGCTTTCCTTGTGCCTCTGCTGATCGCCGCCAGCGGCCTTGCCGGCAGCGAAGGGCATCGTCTCGCGGCAGTGCTGCTGGCGACGCTTGCGGGCTGCGCGTCGCTGTTCAACATCGCCAATCTGGTGCCGGTGTGGAAGTTCGACGGCGGCCAAGTGCTGCGCCAGATCTGCCCGGGCCCGATCGCGCTGGCGCTTGCCTCCTTCCTGCTGCTGTTCGCCTTGCTGGCGCTCGGCTGGCGCGCCGGCTTCTCGCCAAGCTTCCTGCTCGTCGCCGGCACGGTGTTCTCGGTCCTCAGCCTGCTCACGGTCGGCAGCGGCGTGAAACCGCGCCACGAGCTGAAGCCGATCCGCGCCTTCGACCGCCTGGCTATGGCCGGCGCGCTGCTCGCGGTCTTCGCCATCCACGGCTATGGCGTGCTCTGGGCCTCAGCGCGGCTGATGTAGCCGCGCCGGATTACCCTGCCTTTCGGGCCAGGTCGGCGACCGGGGCCGCGGCAGGCCCGAACACGTCCTCGAAGGCGGATTTCAGCGCGAGATCGAGATCGGCCATGGTGACCGGAAGGCCGAGGTCGACGAGGCTGGTCACGCCATGGTCCGAAACGCCGCAGGGCACGATGCCGCCGAAGTGGGAAAGCTCCGGCTCGACATTGATGGCAATGCCGTGAAAGCTCACCCAGCGCCTGAGCCTGATGCCGATTGCGGCGATCTTGTCCTCGGCAGGGCTGCCGTCAGGCATGGCAGGGCGATCCGGCCGCACCACCCAGACGCCGACGCGATCCTCGCGGCGCTCGCCGCGCACATTGAAGGCGGCAAGCGTGCCGATGATCCACTCTTCGAGCGCGGCGACGAAAGCGCGGACATCCTCGCGCCGGCGCTTCAAGTCGAGCATGACATAGGCGACCCGCTGGCCGGGGCCGTGATAGGTGTATTCGCCGCCGCGTCCCGCGGCAAAGACCGGAAAGCGGTCAGGGTCGATGAGGTCCTCGATACGGGCGCTGGTGCCGGCGGTGTAGAGCGGCGGATGCTCGACCAGCCAGACCATCTCGCCGGCAGCGCCATTGCGGATGGCCTCGGCGCGCGATTCCATGAAGGCGAGCGCGTCGGGATAAGACGTCAGGCCGGGCTCGATGACCCACTCGACCGGCGCCGAACCGGGAAGGGGCAGGAACGACGTGGCGATCTGGCTGCGTTCTGTCATGGAACTTTCTCGATGCTCCCCTCATATGGCGGCAATTGGCTGAAACGTCCAGTTTCGGCCTGCCCGTGTCGAGGCTGTGGAGCATTGCGCCAGGAGCTTTGTCTGAGCATGTCGTTCTCCCAAAAACCGCCACGCACTTTTGGGCGACATGCATTAGCGAATATTCCGCACCGCACCCTTGTTTCGCCGGAAACGATTTGCTACAGGCCCCGGGCCGGACGGTTCCGGCTCCTACCACGTGCGGTCGTGGCGGAATTGGTAGACGCGCAGCGTTGAGGTCGCTGTGGGGCAACCCGTGGAAGTTCGAGTCTTCTCGACCGCACCATTCTCCCCCAAAAAGGCACTGCTTGGATGAGCCCGTGAGGCGGCGCGCTCGACGTTCTGCGGGCCAAACAAAAGCCGCGCCAGATCCTGAGGACGACCGCGCCGCCGCTTTGGCTTTCAAGCCCTTCAGTTCTGAAAAAAAGGACCTATCCCGTCCAGCCAAGGCCGGCCGAGATGCAATTGATCGAGACGAGCAGGGCGTCGGTCGTCCGCCTTCGATCCGCCGTGCCGGGACTGGTCCGAACCTCGCGCAGCAGATCGACCTGCAGGCGGTGGATGTCGTCCATCTGTCGCCGCAGATTGTCGAAACGCCGCTTGAACATCGGAAAGCGCGCGGAAAGATCGCCGCCGGTGAGGTCACCGATCAGGCGTCGCGTCAGCTCGTATTCGGCTCCGATGCGGCCGTAGATTCGCCAAGCTGCATCGGCGTCGGCTACCAGGCCGGCGTAGAGCTGCGCGATCTCCATGTCGGACTGGTAGAGCGTCTTCTCGGCCTCGTCGACGATCAGACGGAAGAAGCGCGAGCGCTCGAACATGCGGGCCAGAAGCTCGCGCCCGGCCTCGCCGCGCACCGTGACAAAGGCGTTCAGCGCGCTGCCGATGCCATACCAGCCGGTCAACAGATGACGGTTCTGGCTCCAGGCGAACACCCATGGAATGGCGCGCAGGTCGGCAATGCCGCTGGCGCCGAAACGGCGATCCGGCCGTGAGCCCATCTTCAGCAGCGCCAGTTCCGCAACGGGGCTCGCCTGGTTGAAATAATCGAGGAACCCGGGCTCGGCCATCAACCGGGCATAGGATGCCTGCGACATGCCCGCCAGAGCCTCGAGCGCTTCGTCGAACTCCGGCGTTTGCTTCGGCCCGACATCAGCGGGCGATCCGACACTGTGGGCCAGAACGCCGGCGGCGAGAACCTCGAGCTGGTTGAGGCCGGTGCCGCGATTGGCGAATTTCGAAGAAACGACCTCGCCCTGCTCGGTTACCCGCATCCTGCCGGCGACAGTGCCCGCCGGCTGCGCCGCGATCGCCCGGCCGGTCGGCGCGCCGCCACGGCTGACGGAGCCGCCGCGACCGTGAAAGAAACTGATCCTGACCTTGTGCTTGCGCCCGATTGCGGCAAGGCGCTTTTGTGCTTTCGCCAGTTCCCAATTGGAGGCGAGGAAGCCGCCGTCCTTGTTGGAATCCGAATAGCCAAGCATGATTTCCTGGCGCGCGCCAAAATCGCGCACAGTCCGCCGCACCAGCGAAACACCGAGCAAATCATTCAGGACGGCAGGAGCGGCCTGCAGATCGGCGATGGTCTCGAACAATGGCACGATGCGCAGCCTGATCGTGCCGCTACTACCAGGGGCGGTCGAAAGTCCGCAATATTGCGCCAGCAGATAGACCGCGAGCAGGTCGTCGGCCGAGCGGGTCATGCTGAGCACGAACGAGCCAACGGCGTCGGCATCCGCGCCCGAATTGTGCCTGGCGATGACAGAGAATGTCGAAAGCAGTTCGGCCGCCTCAGGCGAGAGCCGGCCTGCGTCGATCTCCGGTTGCTCGCCCTGGCTGAGGCTTGAGCGGAGGTGCGCCGACCATCGCGGCGTGCCGGGTGAGACCGGGTCGGCCGGATCTGTCAGCGCAAACAGCTCGGCCAGCACCCGGTTGACGACCGCGGAGTTCTGCCGGATGTCGAGCGAGACCGTACGGAAGCCGAAGCTTCCGGCTTGCCAGATGAGAGGCTGGACGAAGCGCCTGGCGACCGCGCGCCCACCGATCGATTCGAGAACGGAAGACAGTGCGTTGAGATCGGCACGAAACGCTTCCGCCGAGAGATATGCCGCCGTGCCGCCGTCGCGCGTCGCCGCCAGCCGGGCAAGCATGGCCGAAGCGAATTGGCGAAGCGGTTCATCGGGGTTGCGGGCGGCAATCGCTTGCGCCTGCCCGCTTTTGTCAAGCGCGGCTTGCAGCACCGGCTTGAAGCTCGGCGGCAGGTCGATGACGTTGGAGCTGGCGCTGAGCACCGTCACCAGCCGCTGCACCTGCGTCAGATACCAGCTTATGGCGGTATTGCGGTATTCGGCCAGGGCATGAGCGGTGACTGCGGCCGTCACATTTGGATTGCCGTCGCGGTCGCCGCCGATCCACGAGGCATAGCGCATGAAGGAGGGGATTCTGATCGGCTCTCCCGGATAGTGACGCTCGAACGCGCCTTGAAGCTTGCCGTAGAGCTGCGGCGTTGCCTCGAAGATGACTTCGCGAAAGAAGTGCAGGCCCCAGGCGATTTCGCCCTCGACCGTCGGGCGCTCAAGTCGCAGCTCGCCCGTCATCCACAGAAGCTCGATCTCGCTTTCCAGATCGGCGACCAACAGGTCGCGTTCGCGCGGCGCCCAGCGCGGCTGGTCGAGCTCGGTCAACTTGCGATAGATGCGGCGATGGATCTCCAGCACCGTGACGCGCTTGGCCTCCGTGGGGTGCGCGGTCATGGTCGGCCCGACACATAGCTCATCGAGCGTGGCCTGGACTTCCCCCGCCGAGCGGCCGTTCGCCGCCATCTGCGCGGCCACGCTGGCGAAGGACCCGGTCACCTCGTCGGCGCCCGCGCCTTGTTCGAGTTCGCGCCGCGCCCGCATGGCAAGCAACTCGTCGGCAATCGTCAACAACTGGAACCACACGCCGCTCGCCTGAAGCGCCGGGATGCGTTGTTCCGCGGCAAGCGAGACAAGCGACCGACGCCCGCTCAGTACGGCGGCGACCTCGGGCTCACGAGCGCTTGCGACCTGAAGCAGCAGGCGCAACAGGAGGCTGCGCTCGTCCTCGCGAAATTTGATGCGTCTGCTCTGTTCCAAACCGCTTTCCTCGGCTGCACCGATTGCAACTGCAGCAGCGCCTTGAATGGAGGGCGGCGCCGGCTGTCAGGCGACCCGATCGGGGACGGGGCGGCCTTCGAAGAAGGCGGTCAGGTTCTCCACCACCTTCATGCCCATCGCCACCCGCGTTTCCTCGGTCGCGCTGCCGAGATGCGGCAACAGCACGACGTTCTCCAACTGCTTCAGCGCTTCCGGAACGGCGGGCTCGTCGGCAAAGACGTCGAGACCTGCACCTGCGATCTCGCGCCGTTGCAGTGCACCGATCAGGGCATCCTGGTCGACGACGTCGCCGCGCGCGGTGTTGATCAGGAAGGCGCCGCGTTTCATCAACCCCAGGCTTCGAGCATCGATGAGATGGCGGTTTTCCGCGCCGCCCGGACAGTGCAGCGAGACGAAATCGGATGCCGTAAGCACATCGTCCAAAGTCGGCAACTGCTCCGCGCCCATAGCGCGCGTCTCGTCATCATCGACCGGTGACCGGTTGAAGAATAAGATCTTCATGCCGAAGCCGAAATGCGCGCGCCTGGCCGTCGCTTTGCCGATGCGCCCCATGCCGACAATACCCAAGGTCTTGCCCGACACTTTTGCCCCGGCCATGTGGGTCGGCGACCAGCCTCGCCACTCGCCGGCGCGCAACTGCCGCTCGCCCTCGCCGGTCCGGCGCGCGACGGCCAGCATCAGGCTAAGCGCAAGGTCGGCGGTGCAATCGGTCAGCACGCCAGGCGTGTTGGTCACCACGATGTCGCGGTCGCGGGCCGCCGCGACATCGATATGGCTGAAGCCGACGCCGAAATTGGCGATGATGCGGGTGCGGGCGGCGGTCTCGGGGAACACCGCAACCGGCAAGCGGTCGCTGACCGTCGCCAGGATCGCGTCGAAATGCGCGAAGGCGGACGTCATCGCGGCAGGGCTCAGCGGCTCGTCGCTGTCGTTGAACGTCGTGTCGAAGCGTTCGGCGAGGATCGCTTCGACGGCGGCCGGCCATCTGCGGGTGACAATCAAACGCGGTTTCATCGAGTTTCCTGCTGGTCGATGGCCGCCGCGACGTTTGCGCCGGCCCAGACTTCACCTTTTTGTGGACTGTGCGGCCGTGGGGGCCGTCACGCCGCCTTCTTGGTCCGCGCCAGCGTATCGGCCACGACCTCGCCGAAGGAGGCAGGCGTCGGCACGATGACGACGCCGGCGTCTTTCAGGATCTCGACCTTTTCCTGCGCCGACTCGCCGAAGGCGGAGATGATGGCGCCGGCATGGCCCATGCGGCGGCCCTTCGGCGCCGAAAGTCCGGCGATGTAGGCGATCAGCGGCTTTCGCATGTTGTCGCGCGCCCAGATCGCGGCCTCGGCTTCCTGTGGTCCGCCGATCTCGCCGATCATCACCACGGCGTCGGTGTCCTCGTCGCGCTCGAAGAGCTGAAGAATATCCTTGAAGGACGAACCATTGATCGGATCGCCGCCGATGCCGACGCTGGTCGAGACACCGATGCCCAACGCCTTCATCTGCGAGGCGGCCTCGTAGCCCAGCGTGCCCGAGCGCCCGACGATGCCAACGCGTCCGGGGAGATAGATGCTGCCGGGCATGATGCCCATCAACGCCTGTCCGGGCGTGATGACGCCGGCGCAGTTCGGGCCGACGAGCCGCATGCGGTCCTCGAAGCGGTAGCGGCGCATGTAGCGCTTCACCTGCATCATGTCCTGGGAGGGGATGCCGTCGGTGATGCAGACGCAAAGCTTAATGCCGGCGTCCGCCGCCTCCATGATCGAATCGGCGGCGAAGGGCGGCGGCACGAAGACGATGCTCGCCTCGGCGCGGGTCTCGCGTACAGCGCCCTTGACGGTGTTGAAGACGGGCAGGCCGAGATGCGTCTGGCCGCCTTTGCCGGGGGTGACGCCGCCGACCAGCTTTGTGCCGTAGCGCTTCATGTCGTCGGCGTGGAAGCTGCCGATCTTGCCGGTGAAACCCTGGACGATGACGCGCGTGCTGCGGTTGAGCAGGATTGCCATTTCTCGACCTCCCTCAGGCTGCTTTCTTGTTCTTGGTGGCTTCGCGCCAGGCGGCGACGGCCTTTTCGGCGGCTTCGGCCAGCGTATCGGCGACGATCACCGCCTCGCCGGAGTCGGCCAGGATCTTGCGTCCTTCCTCGACCTTGGTGCCGGAGAGGCGCACCACCAGCGGCACGTCGACGCCGACCTCGCGGATCGCCTTGATGACGCCCTCGGCGACCCAGTCGCAGCGGTTGATGCCGGCGAAGATGTTGACCAGGATGGTCTCGACATTCTTGTCGCCGAGCACGGCGCGGAAGGATTTGGCCACCCGCTCGGGCGAGGCGCCGCCGCCGATGTCGAGGAAATTGGCGGGCTCGCCGCCGGCGATCTTGATCATGTCCATCGTCGCCATGGCGAGGCCTGCGCCGTTGATGATGCAGCCGATATTGCCGTCCAGCCCGACATAGGAGAGACCGCGATCGCTCGCAAAGGTCTCGCGCGGGTCTTCCTGGCTCTTGTCGCGCAGTTCCGAGATTTCCGGGCGGCGGAACAGCGCGTTCTCGTCGAACGACATTTTGGCGTCGAGCGCGACGAGGCTGCCGTCGCGGGTCACCACCAGCGGATTGATCTCCAGCATCGAGGCGTCGTAGTCGCGGAACACCTGGTAGCAGCCGAGGATGGTCTCGGTGGCCTTGCCGATCAGGTTGCTTTCAAGTCCGAGGCCGAAGGCGATCTCGCGCGCCTGGAAGCCCTGCATGCCGACGCCCGGATCGACGGTGGCGCGGATGATGGAATCCGGCTTCTTTTCGGAAATGTCCTCGATCTCCATGCCGCCGGCGGCCGATGCCACGATCATGACGCGCTCTTCCTTCCGGTCGAGCACGAAGCCGAGATAGAGCTCCTGCGCGATGTCGACGGCTTCCTCGAGATAGAGGCGCGAGATCAGCTTGCCGCGCGGGCCGGTCTGCTGGGTGACCAGCTTGCGGCCGAGCATTCCCTCGGCGGCGTTGGAGATCTCCTCGTCGTTGGAGCAGAGCTTGATGCCGCCGGCTTTGCCGCGCGCGCCGGAATGGACCTGCGCCTTCAGCACCCATTTCGAGCCGCCGATCTCGCGCGCCCGGTAGGTCGCCTGCTCGGGGCTGTAGGCAAGGCCGCCGCGTGGGACGTGCACGCCGTGGCGGGCGAGCAGTTCCTTGGCCTGGTATTCGTGAATGTCCATCTTGTCCTCCCGGTAATCTAATGCGCTGCGCTATGCGCCTGGCTGGCGCGCTCGATCGCCTCGCTCACCACCAGAACATTGCGTGCCATGCGTTCCGAGGCAGCGTCGATCATCTTGCCGTCGAGCGCCGCCGCGCCCTTGCCGAGCGCCTCCGCTTCCTTGAGCACCTCAAGGATGCGGCGAGCGCGGGTGACCTCCTTTTCCGGCGGCGAGAACACGTCGTTGGCCAGAGCGATCTGCGAGGGATGGATCGCCCATTTGCCTTCGATGCCGAGTGCGGCGGCGCGCCTGGCGGCTGCTGTGTAACCTTCGGGGTCGGAGAAATCGCCGAACGGTCCGTCGATGGCGCGCAAGCCATAGGCGCGGCAGGCGACAGTCATGCGCGACAGGGCGAAATGCCACTGATCGCCGGGATAGTCAGGGTTGAGGCCGCCGATGTTGACGGTGCGCGCCTTGTTGCTGGCGGCGTAATCGGCGACACCGAAATGCATCGCTTCGAGCCGGCCGGGCGTGGCGGCGATCGCCTCGACATTGGCCATGCCGAGCGCGGTTTCGATCAGCGCTTCGAGGCCGACCCGGGTGTTGAAACCCTTGGCCATCTCGATCTGGTTGACCATGGCCTCGACCATATAGAGGTCCGCCGGTACGCCGACCTTCGGCACCAGGATCGTGTCCAGCCGGTCGCCGGCCTGTTCCATGACGTCGACCACGTCGCGGTACATGTAGTGGGTGTCGAGGCCGTTGATGCGCACCGATACGGTCTTGCCCTTGGCGCGCCAATCGATGTCGTTCAGCGCCTGGATGATGTTCTTGCGCGCGCGCTCTTTGTCGGGCGGCGCCACCGCGTCCTCGATGTCGAGGAAGACGAAGTCGGCGGCGCTGTTCGCCGCCTTGTCGATCATTTCCGGGCTGGAGCCGGGAACCGCCAGCTCGCTGCGCTGGAGCCTGAGCTTCTTGAGGTGGTTGATGGTGTGGCTCATCGTCCGTTCCTCACGCCGCCTCGGCGACCGGCATTGCGGCCGTGCGCCGGAAATGCTCGATCGCAGCCGCCACGCCCGAGCCCGGCGCCAGGCGCACGCCGCAATCAAGCAGCGCCATTTCGGCCGCCGACAGCGAGGCGCAGACCATCACCTCGTTCAGCCAGCCGAGATGGCCGATGCGGAAGACCTTGCCGAAGACCTTGTTGAGGCCGCCGCCGAGCGATGTCTGATAGGTGCGGTAGGCACGCTTGACCACGTCGCCGCTGTCGATGCCTTCCGGCACCAGGATCGCGCTCACCGTATCGGAGTGCCATTGCGGCGCCTTGGCGCACAGCTTCAACCCCCAAGCGTCGACCGCCTTGCGCACGCCTTCGGCCAGGCGATGGTGGCGCGCGAAGATGTTGTCCAGCCCTTCCTCGGCGATCAGGTCGAGCGAGGCGCGCAGGCCGCGCAGCAGCTGCGTGGCGGGCGTGTAGGGGAAATAGCCGGCGTCGTTGGCGCGGATCATGTCATCGAAGGAGAAGTAGCAGCGCCGGTGGGTCGCGACTCGCGACGCCGCCAGCGCCTTCTTGCTGACCGACAGGAAGCCGAGGCCGGCGGGCAGCATGAAACCTTTCTGCGAGCCGCTTACCGCGCAGTCGACGCGCCATTCCTCCTGACGGAAGTCGATCGAGCCGATCGACGAGACCCCGTCGACGAAGAGGAGCGCTGGGTGGTTCACCGCATCGAGCACCGCTCGGCAGCCAGCGACGTCGCTGGTAACGCCGGTCGCGGTCTCGTTTTGCGTGCAGAAGACCGCCTTGATCTGGTGCGACTTGTCCGCCCGCAGCCTTTCGGCATAGAGGTCGAGCGGGACGCCGGTTCCCCATTCGCAATCGATGACGTCGACATCGAAGCCGAGGCGCTCGGCCATGTCGACCCACAGATGCGAGAACTGGCCGAAGCGCGACATAAGCACCCGGTCGCCCGGGTTGAGCACGTTGGTCATCGCCGCCTCCCAGGCGCCGGTGCCGGACGACGGATAGATGAAGACGCGGCCGGTCTCGTTCTTGAAAACCTTCTTGATGTCCTCGAACAGCGGCAGCGTCAGATTGGGGAAGGAGGCGGCGCGCATGTCTTCCATCGGCAGGTTCATCGCCTGCCGGACCTCTTCAGGAATGTTGGTGGGTCCAGGGATGAAAAGATGGGTAAACCCGGCCATGCGCAAACTCCTCCTACGTTTTGGGATGCTGGAGGAAGTTTCGTGTCGATGGCGCCGAGCAACAACACCTTGCCGGGTAAGTTGTCGCCACGCGCGGGTAGGTCGAGCCTACCCGATCCGCCTACCCGAAAGGCGATTTGGAGCCGCGTCTCCTCTCGTTGGCATAGAGCGCGACAGCCATGGCGCGGTTGCGCACGTCGAGCTTGTCGTAAAGATTTTTGAGATGGTACTTCACCGTGTTCTCGGAGATCCCGGTGCGGGTCGCGATCTGGAGATTGGTCCAGCCGTCGGAAAGCACCGCAAGCAATTCGCGCTCACGCACGGTGAGTTGCGACAGCGGCGTATCGTTGACCTTGTTGATGTCGATGTAAGGGATGCAGATGCGCCCATGCGCGACCGCCAGGATCGTCTCGAATATGATCGAGGGATCGTCGAACTGAAAGCAATAGCCCTGGGCGCCGAGCCGCACGCACTGCTTCAGGATGCCGATGTCATGATCATTGGAAAAGACCGTGATGCGCAGGTCGAGCTTGCGGATCTGGACTTCCGCCAGGACATCGGCGCCATCCATGTCGGCGAGCTTCCAGCCGATGACGGCGACGTCGAACCCGGTGTTCGCCGCCAATTCCAAGAATTGCTTGCCGCTCGGCACGGAGCTCAACAGCTCGAAACGCCCGTCGCATTCCAGCATCTCGCGAAGCGCAGACACGACAAGCGGATTGCGCTCGGCGACGATAACACGCACGCGCTGCTCGCCAACTGCTTCGTTCGTTTTCCGGGACTTGAGGTTCAAGGCCTGCCGATTGTCCTGTCGATCTCGCGCTTGCCGATCCACCTGGACCTGCATCATGGCAATTCTGCCCCAACAGCAAAAGGGCGCTCTTTCCGCAGCGACATGCGCTGTCGCGGCGGCTGAACCCGCAAATGCGGCGCGACCCGCCTTTACCGGGAGGCGTCGCGGGGACATTTCTCTGAATATTCCGCGCGCTACGGCTATATTTTCTCAGGACGAATCGTGTCTCGACCCTATCTGCCGCATAAGCATCGGGTTTCCCGAAATGCGGTTTCCACTTTTCGGGCTCATGCTCTAGACCTGATTCACACCCTTTCCGGATTGCTGTTGGCGGGAGGCGCTGGTGGAAGGCCAGGACAGAGAGACGACCGGCGCCAGGACCGTCGAGGAAGGCGGCGCTGACATCTATGGCGAGGACGGCGCCGTCCGTTCTGCCTTCCTTGCGCAGATCGGCGCGGCCATCGCCGATCGCGACACGCTCATCTTAAAACGCGAAGTCGACGACCTGCATCAGTCGGAACTCGGCGATCTGCTGGAAGCACTCCATCCCGAGCAGCGCCGCGCGCTGGTCGAATTGCTTGGCTCGGATTTCGACTTTTCGGCGCTGACAGAGGTCGATGAGGCGATCCGGCTCGACATCGTCGACAATTTGCCCAACGAACAGATCGCGCAGGCGGTGCAGGAACTCGATTCCGACGACGCCGTCTACATCCTGGAAGACCTCGACCAGGAGGACCAGGACGAGATCCTGTCGCAACTGCCGTTCACCGAGCGCATCCGGCTGCGGCGCGCGCTCGACTATCCGGAAGAGACGGCCGGCCGGCGCATGCAGACCGAGTTCGTCGCCGTGCCGCCGTTCTGGACCATCGGCCAGACGATCGACTACATGCGCGAGGACAAGAACCTTCCCGATCGCTTCAGCCAGATCTTCGTCATCGACCCGAGCTTCAAACTGCTCGGTGCCATCGATCTCGACCAGATCCTGCGCACCAAGCGCGCGGTGAAGGTCGAGGAGGTGATGCATGAGACGCGCCATGCCATCCCCGCCACCATGGACCAGGAAGAGGCGGCGCGGGAATTCGAGCAGTACGACCTGCTCTCGGCCGCCGTGGTCGACGAGAACGAGCGTCTGGTCGGCGTGCTCACCATCGACGACGTGGTCGACGTCATCCAGCAGGAGGCAGAGGAGGACCTTCTGCGCATGGGCGGCGTCGGCGACGAAGAGCTATCCGACACCGTGCTTGCGACCTCGCGATCGCGTGTGCCGTGGCTGCTCGTCAATCTGGTCACGGCGTTTCTCGCGGCCTCGGTGATTGGCCTGTTCGACCAGACCATCGAGCATATCGTGGCGCTCGCTGTGCTGATGCCGATCGTTGCCGGCATGGGCGGCAATGCCGGCTCGCAGACGATGACCGTCACGGTGCGGGCGCTGGCGACCAGGGATCTGGACATCTACAACGCCGCCCGGATCATCCGCCGTGAGGTGGGAGTGGGCTTCATCAACGGCATCGTCTTTGCGGTGCTGATCGGCATGGTTGCTGGACTGTGGTTCCACGACCCCAACCTGGGCGGCATTATCGCGGCGGCGATGATCATCAACATGTTCGCGGCGGCCCTGGCAGGCATTCTCATCCCGCTGCTGCTCGACCGCTTCAAGATCGACCCGGCGGTAGCCTCCGCCGTCTTCGTCACGACCGTCACCGACTGCGTCGGCTTCTTTGCATTCCTCGGATTGGCCACGTGGTGGTTTGGCGTTCCCTGAGACAGTGCTATAATTGACTTTTACGTAAATGCCGTGCGACGTTGCCCTGGGGTCAGATGCCGATTCCGGCACAGACGGGGTTGATTGGAGAAAGGGCGACGCTTCTGCGTGGCGATGCCTGGACGTTTGGGCGTGGGAGCGAGAATGCGGGAATATTACACGATCACAGAGCTGACGCGCGAATTCGACGTGTCCACCCGGACGTTGCGGTTCTATGAGGACGAGGGGCTGGTGCAGCCGATCCGGCGCGGGCGCACGCGGCTGTTTCGCCCGTCCGACCGGCATCTGATCCGCCAGATCATGCGCGGCAAGCGGCTCGGCTTCTCGATCGCCGAGATCCGCGAAATCATCCAGATGTACAAGGAACCGCCCGGCGAGGTCGGCCAGCTCAAGCTGATGATCAAGCGCATCGAGGAAAAGCGCGAGGACCTGCGCCAGAAACGGCGCGACCTCGAGGAGACGCTTGCCGAGCTCGACCAGGCCGAGGAGTCCTGCGTGGAGCGGTTGGCGGAGCTGGGCGTGAACACGTAGCCCGCTGACAGCCAAAGAATTCAGCTAGGCTAACCGTCGCAGACGTTCGAGATTGGCCGGAGCTTTCGAACTTCGTCATCCCACGGCGGAGCAGCCGCGAAGCGGCGTCGCGGCTTGCTTCGCCCTAGAGCGGGATGAAGTCATCTCCGGTCGTATCCTGCATTGGCGAAGTAGTTTGAGCACTCGGCGGGTGTCGTCCGG
>NZ_NSFZ01000022.1:0-43838 GCF_002294915.1 Mesorhizobium sp. WSM3879
CCTCCACAAGGAAGTGAATCACAAACCTTACATCAGCGGAATCCTTCGCGATTCAATCTGATGGTCCGACGCTCTAGCGCGGTTATGCGACGGGAGTACGACAGTTTGCGGGGGCATGCGGGCCGCCGCTCAGCCATGCGAGCGAATCCGGTGCCTCTTGTGTGAAATGCTTCACATTCGGGACCCGAGAAACCTGCCTAGAGAGATTTCGCTACCTGATGGCTACGGTCGCCCTCGGTTCCGGTGAAAACCGGCCCCGCCGGCGGCTCGGGCCGAAGGCTTCTGTCACAGACTTCCAACGGCCCGCTGGACCACCGGCGGGCATTTTTTTGCCGGCGATCAAGCTCGTTCGATGCGGCACTGGTAGCAATTGTTCCGTGCCGAGCGGACGTGAATGTAGGCTATGTCGTCGCGCTCGAACAAAGTCTCGGCGCGGGCCGCGATATCGCCCGTCGGGACGACGGCGCCGCTGCCGTAGACGATGCGGTCGTCCTTGCCATAACCGCGCACTATGTAGTCGCTGCTTTGGAGCATCTCGGGCAGTGCATCCGCCTCCGCGGGACGTTGGCATTCGTCCGCATGCAGGAAGATCGGTCCGGTCTCCGCGTAAGGCTGGAGCTCCGGGAACGGCCGGTAGGCGAGGATGAGATAGCTATCGCCGGTTGCGACGTTCTTCATGCAATGCCGGCACGGCACGCCATCGCCGTCCGAAATCCTTCGCTCTGGCGTGTGGCCGTAAGCGTCGGGCCCTCCCCGCTGTAAGGCGCGCACGACTTCGGTCGGCAGGGCTTTGAACTGGATGCTCATGGCAAAATTCTCCGGTGTCCTTGGCCGAAAATTATGCCGAGCCGACAGCGTCTCCCACCCGATTCCTGCCAAGCGCTTCGTGCGTCGCTCGAAGCGCAGTATCGAATTACGAACCCGAAATCACGATGCTAGACTTATCGGACTCGCCATGGACTGCGCTCCGCGCCATGATGATCGCAGAAGAAGGGTGCGGCGCGCGGGCGGCTGAGGTCTGGCGATGATCCGAGCATGATACGGCCCGCAGCGACGATCCGGACGATCAAGGCGCCCCGATGGGCTTGCATCGACACGTCGCTGCCGACCTTCGCGGGCCAGCCGCCGCCGGTTGCGTAGGCGGCATCGAGGCAGCCGACTGCGCCGCGCTTCCCCTTAGCTACGGCCGCATGACGCTTGCGGAGCGCTCGGCGAAGGTCAGCGGATGCACGACCTCTTTCTTCTGCGCAACCGGCGTAAAACCTAGCTTCTGGTAAAGCGGCAGCGCCGCCGGGTGGTCAAGCGTGCAGGTCTGCACCGTGATGCGCTTCGGCCCATACGACCACGCGGCCGAGATGGCCGCTCCCAGGAACCAGCGACCGATACCCTGGCCGTGCGCATGTTCCATCATACCGAAATAGGCGAGTTCCACTTCCTCGGGCAGATGTGGCTTGAGGTCGAAGAAGCCGGCGGGAGAGCCGTCGAGGTAGAGCACGCTGATGTCACGGTCTTCACGATGCAGGCCGGCGGCCAGTTCCTCGTCGCTTAGTCTAAGCACATTGACCCAGTGCCATTTGCGCCCGACGCGATCCATCAGGTAGCGGTAGAAATGCAGCGGAATGTCCTTGGTCCTCAGCAAGGCGATCTGCCGGTTGTAGGGCAGCGGGGGAGATGAGGCCGGCGGTGCGTGCATTTCGAGGAATGTGACCGTGACATCGATATCCTTCGGTCCACCGTTTTCCATCGCCGTCATTCCTTGCCCGTCACCACGGGCGTGTCGCTCAGCCCACCCCATTCGGTCCATGAGCCGTCGTACAGCCTGTTGTCGGTATGGCCAAGCGTCTCCAGCGCCAACGTGATCGCCGCCGCAGTGATGCCAGATCCGCACGAGGTGACGACCGGCTTTGTAAGATCGATACCGGCTTCCTCAATGACCTTGCGCAAGCGGTCCTTGGGCAGCAGTTCGCCATTCTCGGCAAGCGCGGCAATCGGAACATTGCGAGCGCCCGGCATATGGCCGGAACGGATGCCGGGACGCGGTTCCGGATCGATACCGGCGAAACGCCCGGGTGAGCGCGCATCGGCGATCTGGCTTTCTCCGCTTCCAACGATCCGACGCATTTCGTCGAGGCTGACGACCCGGCTTGCATCGAAATCGGCATAAAAGACGCAAGGCGCGATCCGGGTCTGCTCCGCCGTCACCGGCCGCCCTTCCGCCTTCCAGCGGTCGAAGCCGCCATTCAGGATATAGACCTGGAAGACGCCCATGACGCGGAACATCCACCAGGCGCGCGGCGCCGAGAAATAGCCTGGACCGTCATAGATGACGATCGTGTCGTCGGCCGAAACACCCATCGAGCCGACATATTGCGCGAAATATTGGGGCGACGCCAATGTGTGCGGCAGCTTGGAATCCGGGTCCGAAACGGCGTCCTGATCGAGGAAGCGAGCACCGGGGATATGGGCGTCGTCATACTCGGCGCGGGCGTCGCGTTTCTGCGCCGGCAGGTACCAGGACGCGTCAATGATGGTCAGTCCTGGCGTTCCCAACCGCTTCTCGAGCCAATCCGCGTCGACGATGAATGGGCTGTCTCCGGCCATTTTTCCTCTCCTGCCCGCTCCTGGCGACTTTGGTAGGTGTTGCTTGTCAATTCGCCGGCATCGGCCCGAAGCGGATGCGGAAGCGCCGATTCTCGCGGCCCTTCTTTTCGATCTTGCCGATATGGATCTCGCCGATTTCGCCGGTGCTCTTCACATGGGTGCCGCCGCAAGGCTGACTGTCGATTGAGGCATTCTCGCCGATACAGACCAGGCGAATCCTGCCGGTGCCGACGGGCGGCCGCACGTTCTTCGATTTGACAAGCCCGGGATTGGCCGAAAGTTCCTCGTCGGTGATCAGCCGCGTGAAGACGGGATAGTCGGCCCGCACAAGCTCCATCAATCGCGCTGTCACGTCCTCCTTGCTGAAGCCGGCATCGGGAATGTCGAAATCGACTCGGCTGTCGTCCTCGGCGACCGCTGCCCCGGTGATCGGAAACGGGCAGACGACGGTGAGCAGATGACAGGCGGAGTGCATACGCATCAGAAGATGCCGCCGCCGCCAGTCGATGGCGAGCTTCAGCTTTTCACCGACGGCCGGCAGGGCCTGTTCAGGCGCCGGCACATGGATGATCTCGTCCTTGGTCTCGCCGGTGATGGTGGCGGCGATCGCGATGCGGCCGTCGGCGCGCTCCAACATGCCCGTATCGCCTGGCTGCCCGCCCGACGTGGCATAGAAGATCGTGCGGTCGAGAAGGATGCCGCCGCGGTCATTGATGGCGACGACTTGCGCCTCCGCCGTGCTCAGATAGGCGTCGTCGCGAAACAGCGCTTCGGTCCTCTGCGCCATCAGGCCACCTTTTCGAACGGCACCGGGATGCTGGTTTTTTCGTCCATCCAGCCTGGGACCGGCAGGTTCTTGCTTCGCAGGAACTCGGGATTGAACAGCTTCGACTGGTAGCGCGTGCCGTAGTCGGCGAGGATCGTCACGATGGTATGACCGGGGCCAAGCTCGCGCGCCAGCCGAATGGCGCCGGCGATGTTGATGCCCGTCGAGCCGCCGACGCACAGTCCCTCTTCCTGGACCAGATCGAAGATGATCGGCAATGCCTCCTCGTCCGGTATCTGGTAGGAGAAGTCCGGCGTGAAGCCGTCGAGATTGGCGGTGATGCGACCCTGGCCGATGCCTTCGGTAATCGAGCTGCCGTCGGCTTTCAGCTCACCGCTGGTATAGAAGCTGTAGAGCGCAGCACCCAACGGATCGGCAAGTGCGATCTTGACGTGCCTGCTCTTGGCCTTGAGCCCGAGCGCAACGCCGGCGAGCGTGCCGCCGGAGCCGACGGCGGACACGAAGCCGTCGACCTTGCCGCCGGTTTGGGTCCAGATCTCCTCGGCAGTCGTGCGGATGTGGCCGTCGCGGTTCGCGACATTGTCGAACTGGTTCGCCCAGATCGCGCCGTTCGGCTCCGACCGTGCCATCTGCTCGGCGAGCCGCCCCGAAAGCTTCACATAGTTGTTCGGGTTCTTGTACGGCACGGCCGGCACTTCGATCAGCTCGGCTCCCAGGATCTTGATCGTGTCCTTCTTCTCCTGGCTTTGCGTGTCGGGGATGACAATGACTGTCCGGTAGCCGAGCGCCTTGGCGACCAGGGTGAGGCCAATGCCGGTGTTGCCGGCGGTCCCTTCGACGATGACACCACCGGGCCTCAGCAATCCGCGCTGTTCGGCGTCCCTGATGATGAAGAGGCCTGCACGGTCCTTGACCGATTGCCCCGGGTTCATGAATTCGGCCTTGCCCAGGATCTCGCAGCCGGTTGCGTCCGAAGCCTTGTTGAGCCGGATCAGGGGGGTGTTGCCGATCGCTTCGATCACATTACGGGGCATGGGGATTCCTTTATGCGTGCGGCGAGACCCTAAAAACCGGAAGCCGCGGTTTCAAGGCAAGATTTTGCCTGGTCCAGTCGCATTCGGGACGCTGCAATGCTCCCGAGCATTTCAACGATGCATCCAAAAGCGCTCTTTTCATCCCATTTCTTGGCCGCTAGAGCATTAGCCCAGATAATTCGCAGGACTTTCAATGACACTCTACCGGGCCAACCCGAAAGACGGTGTCGCCTGGATCACGGGCGGCAGCAGCGGCCTCGGCCGGGCGCTGGCCAAGGATCTGGCGAGGCAGGGCTATGCCGTCGCGGTGACGGCGCTGGCCAGCGACCCAGCCGACACGCTGCTGGTCGAGACCGCGCAGATGGCGGGCCACGTGAAATCCTTTCCCTGCGATGTGACCGACGAAGAAGGGATGGCACGCACTGTCGCGGCGATCGAGAAAGACATGGGGCCGATCGTGCTCGCCGTCTTCAACGCCGGCAACTACATCGCCACCCCCGGTGAGCATCTCGTGGTGCGCGATTTTCATCGTTCCTTCGCCGTCAATTATTTCGGCATCGTCAACGGACTGGTGCCTGCGGTCGACTATATGCGCACGCGAGGACGCGGGCATGTCGTCCTGGTCGGGTCGGTCACGGCCTATTCCGGCTGGCCGACCACCGCCGCCTATGGCGGCACCAAAGCGGCAATCAACATCCTGGCGGAATCGCTGAAATACGACTTCGACAAGATGAACATCCGCATCCAGGTGATGAATCCGGGCTTCGTCGACACGCCGCTGACCGAGAAGAACATGCTGCCGATGCCAGGCCTGATGCCTGTTCACCGGGCATCGCGCCGCATGGCGCGCGGCATCCGGAGGGGAGGCTTCGAAGTCACCTTCCCCTATCACATAAGCTGGCCGCTGAAGCTGCTGGGCCTGTTGCCGCGACCCGTAGGCCGACTGGTGATCGGGCTGACCACCAGCTGGCGGGGACGGCCGTTGTATTTCGACCGCAAGACGCCGGGCGAAAAAAGTCCAACGGACAAAGCGGCGTAAAGCACCTCGCGCTGAAACGCATTCAGGCAACGCGCTTTATGCCTCTATGCAAGTCGTTTCGCAAAACCGTCGCAGGCTTTTGCACGACATCCGCTGATCCGGGAGAGATTGCCTCTCGGTGGGCACCGCCATAGGTTGAGAATTGTTGCTTGGAGTCGGTCATGGGGCGACGGATCTTGCTTGCGGTAATGGGTCTCGTCGTTATCCTCCTCTCAGGCTTTTACCTCGGCCCACGCGTGGCGGTCGATACGACGATCCGTTTCGATCCTTCGGCGATCGGCGACGACCCGCAGGCCTATCTGGCGCGCGAAGAAGCGGCCGTGCCCAATATCCGTGACGGATTGGACAAGGAGATCATCTGGGCGAACCCGTTGGTTCACGCCAAGACCAAGCTTGCGATCGTCTACATCCACGGGTTTTCGGCATCCAAGGGCGAGATCCGGCCGCTGCCGGACGATGTCGCCGGGGAGCTCGAGGCCAATCTCTTCTACACCCGCCTGACCGGCCACGGGCAGGACGGCGCGGCCATGGCCGAAGGCAGCGTGAATGCCTGGATCAACGACTATGAGGAGGCGCTGGCGATCGGCCGCGCGATCGGCGACAAGGTGATCGTTATCGCCACCTCGACCGGCGCCTCACTGGCGACATGGGCTGCAACCCAGCCTAGTGCTTCCGATGGCGTCGCGGCAATCGCATTCATCTCGCCTAATTTCGGCGTCAAGGCGTCCGGCGCCGAGGTACTTACCCTGCCTTGGGGCAGAGAGATTGCCGAGCTCGTCGGCGGCAGGGAGCGCAGTTTTCCGGCGCGGAACGCGCTGCACGAAAAATTCTGGACCACCAAATATCCGATGGCGGCGGCCTTGCCGATGGCTGCGCTCACCGAGCTCGCCTATCGCGCGCCGGTCGAGAAGGCGACCATCCCTGCCCTGTTCATCTTCTCGGATGCGGACAAGGTGGTGCGGCCGGACCGCACGCGCGAGGTCGCCGGCCGCTGGGGCGGTCCGCACGAACTGGTGCCGGTCGACGATACGGGCGATCCGGACAACCACGTCATTGCAGGCGATGCGCTATCGCCGCAGACCACGGGCTTTCTGACAGAGCGGATCGTGGTGTGGGTGAAGGCGCTGATGCAGCAGCAATCAAGTCCGTGAGACGACCAACGGCCGGAGCGTTGCTTCCGGCCGTTATGCGATTTCAATCAAACCTCGGTGGGACTTTAAGCGGCCCGGTTCGCCGGCCGCTTGCCGCCGAAGCGGCGCTTGTTGTTGCCCTTGAAGCGCTTGAAGCCGTCAGGCTTGTGCTCGCCATTCGGCTTGGCGCCCGCAGGACGTTCGCCTTGCGGCTTGGGCGCGAATTGGCGCTCGCCACCGGGCTTGCCGCCGAAGCGCTTCTTGCCGTTGTTGCCGCTGCCGGGACGGCGGCCATCACGACGGCCGCCATGGTGCTCGCGGTCATTGGCCGGCTCGAAATGACGCTCGGTCCTTTCCTTCGGATCGCGCTGCGGGTCGGGACTGCCGAGATGATCGGCAATGACCGGAAGCTTCATGCGGATGATGCGCTCGACCTGCCGCAGCTTGCCGTTCTCCGATGGATCGCAAAGCGTGATCGCGATGCCGTCCCTGCCGTTGCGGCCGGTACGGCCGATACGGTGGACATAGCTCTCCGCTTCGTCCGGCAGGTCGAAATTCACGACATGGCTGATGCCTGGGACGTCGATGCCGCGCGCGGCGATATCGGTCGCCACCAAAATACGCACCGAGCCGTCGCGGAAATCGTTGAGCGCCTTCTGACGCGCGTTCTGCGACTTGTTGCCGTGGATCACTGCGGCGTCGAAGCCGTCGCGGGCAAGGTCCTTGGTGACGCGGTCGGCGCCATGCTTGGTGCGCGAGAACACGATGACCGAGCGCATCGCCTCGTCGGCCAGCATCTTGGACAGCACTTGGCGCTTCTGCTTGGTGCGGGCAAGCACCACGCTTTGCACGATCTCAGCCGCCGTCGTGCTCTGCGGGGAGACTTCGATGCGGACGGCGTCCTTCAGCAAGCCCGTGGCGAGTTCCGCGATCTCGTTCGGCATGGTGGCCGAGAACAGCGCGGTCTGGCGGTTCGGCGCGGTCGCCTTGGCGATGCGCTTGACGTCGTTGATGAAGCCCATGTCGAGCATGCGGTCGCCCTCGTCGAGCACCAGCCATTTGGTATCGGCAAGGATGAGGTCGCCTTCCCGCACCAGGTCGGTCAGCCGGCCGGGCGTGGCGATCAGGATATCGACGCCGGGTGCGATCTTCTTCACCTGGCTGTAGCGGGAGACGCCGCCGAGCACGAGCGCGGTCGAGATGTGCGCGCCCTTGGCGAGCAGCTTGATGGTGTCCTCGATCTGTACCGCTAGCTCGCGTGTCGGCGCCAGGATCAGCGCGCGCGCCGTCTTTGGCCGGCGCTTCGTGCCGAGCCCGATGATCTTCGACAGGATCGGCAGCGCGAAAGCCGCCGTCTTGCCCGAACCGGTCTGAGCAATGCCGAATATGTCGCGGCCTTCGATCTGCGGCGGGATCGCCTGCACCTGGATCGGCTTCGGATCCGTGAAGCCGGCGGCATTGGCGGCCTTGAGCAGCGCGCCGGTGATTCCAAGGGTAGCGAAACCGTTCTGGTCCGCCTGATTTTCATTGGTCAAAATAGTCTTCTTTCACGCGGCCCTGTGGCCGCAAACATCATGGCGGCAGGGCGCAACCTGCCGTCGAAAAATTGTCAGGAAACGACAAGGCGGCGGACGGGGAGCGTCCGCGCGGCTGCGCTGTCGTGCCCGCAGGCGTCATGCCCCGGGGCTCTTTCGCCAGCTTGCCGATCGACGGGAGGGCCCACCGGAAAGAGGGAAAACAGACGCAACCAGTCTCAATTAGTGGAGAAAGCCGAAGTTCGGCCCAAGCGCCTATGGGGCCGCATATGGCCGAGTCCGCCGCAAAATGCAAGGGGTGGATGTTGCAGCGCAACAAAACGGCGAGCGACAAGCGACACTTGCGCTGCGCCGCCCTCACGATTACCACAAACCACCTTTCTATTGTGAGGGCAGCGATGAAGGACGTGCTGAAGGAACTCGAGCGCCGCCGCGAGATCGCCCGGATGGGCGGCGGCAAGCAACGGATCGAGGCCCAGCACAAGAAGGGCAAGCTCACCGCCCGCGAGCGCATCGATGTCTTCCTCGACGAGAGTTCGTTCGAGGAATTCGACATGTATGTCGAGCACCGCTCAACCGACTTCGGCATGGAGAAAACCAAGATCGCGGGCGACGGCGTCGTCACAGGCTGGGGCACCGTCAACGGCCGTCCAGTCTACCTTTTTGCCAAGGATTTCACCGTCTTCGGCGGCTCGCTGTCTGAGGCGCATGCCGAGAAGGTGGTCAAGGTGCAGGAGATGGCGCTGCGCAATCGCGCGCCGATCATCGGCCTCTACGACGCGGGCGGCGCACGCATCCAGGAAGGCGTGGCCGCGCTCGGCGGCTATGCCGAGATTTTTCAGCGCAACGTGCTCGCCTCCGGCGTCATCCCGCAGATTTCGCTGATCATGGGCCCGTGTGCCGGCGGCGATGTCTATTCGCCGGCCATGACCGACTTCATCTTCATGGTGCGCGACACCTCCTACATGTTCGTCACCGGGCCGGACGTGGTGAAGACGGTGACCAATGAAACGGTGACGGCCGAAAGCCTCGGCGGCGCCACGGTGCACACGACCCGATCCTCCATCGCCGACGGCGCCTATGACAACGACGTCGAGGCGCTGCTGCAGATGCGCCGGCTGATTGACCTGTTGCCGGCGTCCAATACGGCAGAGATTCCCGAGATCGAATGCTACCAGTCGGTGACGGACCATGACATGTCGCTCGACCGGCTGATTCCGGACAACGCCAACAAGCCCTACGACATCAAGGAACTGATCCTGAAGGTTGCCGACGAAGGCGACTTCTTCGAAATCCAGGCGAGCTTCGCCAAGAACATCGTCACCGGCTTCGGCCGTGTGGAGGGGCGAACCGTCGGCTTCGTCGCCAACCAGCCGATGGTTCTGGCCGGCGTGCTCGACTCCGACGCCAGCCGCAAGGCGGCGCGCTTCGTGCGCTTCTGCGACTGCTTCTCGATCCCGATCGTTACCTTCGTCGACGTTCCAGGCTTTCTGCCCGGCACCGCGCAGGAATATGGCGGGCTGATCAAGCATGGCGCAAAACTGCTGTTCGCCTATGCCGAAGCCACCGTGCCGAAGATCACCGTGATCACCCGCAAGGCCTATGGCGGCGCCTATGACGTGATGGCGTCGAAGCACCTGCGCGGCGACATGAACTATGCCTGGCCGACGGCGCAGATCGCGGTTATGGGCGCAAGGGGCGCGGTCGAGATCATCTACCGCAAGGACATCGGCAACGCGGAGAAGATCGCCGCCCACACCAAAGCATACGAGGATCGGTTCCTGTCGCCCTTCGTGGCGGCCGAACGCGGCTATGTGGACGAGGTGATCATGCCGCATTCGACGCGCCGCCGGATCGCGCGGGCGCTGCGCATGCTGCGCAACAAGGATATGCAGAACCCCTGGAAGAAGCACGACAACATTCCGCTGTGAGGCGGTGGTGTCGCGACTGGTCCTTGTAGCTGGCAAGCATTTCGGCAGGTTCGCCGTTATTCTCGTTGCTTAGCCCCTCTCCTTCCGCTTGGCCTCGCGACGGGGAGTCGCCGACCATCTCAATCGGTGGAACCTCGAAAGCCGGCCGGCGGCTGGAACTCTGGCTTACGCAATCCGTCGTCGGAGGTTGACAACTGGCAACCTCTAATCACATTGAAATCACATCAATGTGATGGCGGTGCTGAATGCTAATAACCCTTGCAACAAAGGGCGTCGTTCCGTGCAAAGGCTACGGCGGGATAGAACGTCAGGTCGACTGGCTGGCCACTGAACTGGTCAGGCAGGGCCACCATGTCGTCCTCGTGGCGGGCCCTGGATCGTCACATCCACTGTGCGAAGTCCGGCATGCTGTGAGCGATGCGCAGTGCCGCGCGGCGATCCCCGAGGACACCCAAATCGTCCACCTTCATGCGTGGAAGGTCGAGGTTGACTTCCCGACCCTCAACACCGAGCGGGGCCATTTACCGGATTATCCGCGGCCGCAACCGAACTGGAGCTTCATCAGCGCACGGCACGCCCAGCTGCACGGCCGCAAGACCTTCGTCTACAACGGCTTTCCGGTGGATGACTATCGGCTGGCCGAATCGAAGAGCGATCGCCTCCTCTTCATGGCGGCCATCGCACGCGCCGGAAAGGGCTTGAACCGGGCAGTCGAGCTCGCCAGGAAATTCGACTTTCCCCTCGATATCGCCGGCGGCTCGCGGTGGAAATTGCTCGGCCGAAGTCGGACCCGCCGCGAGGGGGTCTTTTTCAAGAGTCTTTCCCGCCGCTATCGCTTCAACGGCGTCGTCGACGGCGACGACAAGCTGCGACTGCTGGGCGCATCGAAGGCCTTCCTCAATCCGATCGCCTGGGAAGAGCCTTTCGGCAATGCGCCGGTCGAGGCGATGCTGTGCGGCACGCCCGTTTTGACCACAGTGCGCGGCGCCCTGCCGGAGACGGTGGACACGGATACGGGCCGATTCTTCGAGAGCGACGAGGAGTTCGCCGAAGGTCTTGCCGAGGTCGCAGACCTGTGCATGCGCAAATGCCGTGAATCTGCCGCCGACAGATTTCCGATCGCGAAAACCGCGAAGGCCTATCTGGAACTCTATGCCCGCATCCTTGATGGCGAAGCGCTTCCGTGACAAGGAACCGGCATGCTCGCCGTTCGCGGCGACTGCGTCGGATCGAAAAGGTATCGCGCGTTGCGCCCCATTCTCGTGTTCTGCTTGCCGGCAATCGGCGACTTCATCCGCTGCCATTCGGCGATTCAAATCATAGCAGCGACGTTTCCTGGACAGCCGATCGACGTCATCACGTCGCCGCTCGCCGCGCCCCTGGCGCGCTTGATGCCGCATGTCCGGAAGGCCTGGACCGTCGAGAGGCATTGGAACCCCGGTCTCAAGGAGCGGGCGCGGCTGGCGCGCGAACTCCGCCAGGAGAATTATCAGGCAGCCTATCTGCTCACCAGCAGCACCAAGGCGGCCCTGGTGCCGTGGCTGGCGGGCATTCCCGAGCGCGTCGGATATCCGCGCGAGCTCCAGTTCGGCATCGTCAACCGGCTGCCCGCGGGATGGCTGAAAACCTTCGTCGCCTTCGGCCCGCGCAAGACAAGGCTCGTCGAACAGGTCTGTGCGATCGCGCTCCTCGGCAAGCAGCCCGCCGAGGAAAAACAGCTGCCGGCCCCGCGGCTGGCGATTTCGTCCGAAGACGTTGCCAAGTGGCGCCGGCGCAACGGCATCGATCCGGCAAGGCCGGTGCTTTCCCTCTATACTTCCGATTTCGAGAACATGCGCTCCTGGCCGCCCGAGCGCTTCGTCTCGGTCGCGCGAAAGCACATGGAACGGGGCTGGTCCGTCTGGCTTGTCGGCGGTCCGCGCGAACGCCAGGCTGCCGCCCAGATTCGCGCCTTGTTGCCTGAGGCGATCGACTTCACCTCGACGCCCGACATTGCAGAGGCCATGCACCAGATCGCGGCCTCCACCGTCTTTCTCGGTGTCGATGGCGGTGTGTCCCATGCAGCCGGCGCCTTAGGCATTCCAAGCGTGCTCATCTTCGGCTCGAACCGATCCTACGTGCATGGACCCTTGAACGAGCAGGTAACCTTCATCGAGCCTCCGATCTCGATACCGAGCTGGGTCCTGAACACGCGCGGTATCAGTGAGCAGCGTGTGCTCGAAGCGCTGGCGACAAGCGTCGAAAAATACGCACCGCAGCAGGCATGACCTTATTCCTCGGTGGCGGCGCCAAAGCCCGCGCTCATGCTCGCGCGGCCGGTGTTCGTCCACGGCGTCGCATGGTTGTCGATGCGCATCTGGAACAGGAAATAGGTCGGCGAGCAGAAGCCGATGCCCTTGACCCTGGCGGCACCGGGCGTGTCGGACGGCAGCGACTGGCACATATAGTCTTCGCGGCAGAAACGATCGGCCGAGCAGGCCGGACGGTTACCGCGATTGACGGCGCCGCCGAGGCATTGGTCGAAATTGTTGGTCGCCACGCAAATATCGAACTTCTTGCCGCCGACCAGGCCGCAGATTTCGCTCGGCATCGGCTTGCCAGCCTTGAAAGCGGAGAAGGCCAGATCCTTCGCGTCGCAGCCGCGATAGGCGAAGCCGCCTGGCACACCGATCTTGGGCGGCCGGCAGGTATAGGCGGTGCGTGAAATGGCGGGCGCGAAGGCCGCGAACTGGCCGGTGACCTTGTAACGGTCGTTGAAGGGTTCCCCGGTGTCGCTGGCAATCGTTCCGGTCAGGCAGGGATGGCCGGAAAAGATGTTCCGGCTCTCCTTCGGCAGCAGGCATTGCGCCAGTTTCGTCCTAACCCCTGTAGCGGTCGCGATCGGTGTGCAGACCGTGCCGGCTCCGCATTGCCAGCTGCTGCCGAAGCGTGCGGCGTCTTCCGGCACCAGGCACGGCATGGTCGTCTCGGCCGGCGTATAGGCGATCTCGCCGGTGTCTTTCCACGCAGCCGGTGGTGCGAAGGACAACGGGCGAAACCCGTTCGCTTCTCTGCCTTCCGCGGTCGCCTGCAGCCACGCCTCGCGGCGCGGAATCTCGGCATGGAGATGGGGCGAGATGCCGACCTCGATGCGGTTGAGCGGCGAGGTCGTGCTATCGTCGAGGCCGATGAAATGGAATCCGGCGGTCGAGCCCGCCTGATGGCAGCCTTGGCAGGCGCCATTGTCGAGCCGCTCGATCAAGGCTTCGGCCGTGCGCGCCAATGTCAGTTTCGAATAGTCGACCCCGGCAAACGCCTCCGGTTCTAACAGTGGCGTGAATGGATGATTGGCCTGCCTGGCACTGCCGAAGGTCGACCAGGAGATGACCTTCTTCGCCAGGAATTCATCCGGGATTTCGTAAACGCCGAGATCGATTGCACCGGCATTGGCGCGGACATAGTCCGTAAGCCTCGCCTTCAACCGCGCGTCTTGCGCAAGGCGGATGGTGTCCGGCGTATTTTCGAGCGGTTTCTGGCTGATTGTGGTGCCGTCGATACCGAAGATGCGCATGAGATAGGCGGCCTGACCGCCAAATTCGGTCTCCTGGCCGGAAGGAAAGCGCACCACCTGAGCGTTGAGTTCGAGCTGCTTGAAGGAGAGGCTCGCTTTATCCAGCGGTCCGCCGGACAGCCACCCGGCATCCGCCGCTTCGTCGATCTGCGGCGTCCAGCGCCCGGCGACGCCGGTACAGCCGCCGTCGGCGTCGGGAGCTGCGCGGTAAACGGCATTGAAATTGAACGGCAGCCTCGAGGCCAACACCTTGCCGTTCTTCCTGAAACTATAGGCAAGGCGGTAGATGAAGCGCACCTCGCCGCAGCTCGCTTCCCCACCGAGCTTTGCGAAGTCACGCCGGTCAAGCCGGTTGACGACGCCGACCAGCCGGAAACGCGCCGCGTCGGTCTTCAGCCAGCGCATGTCCATGATGCGGCCGACATTGCCGTCGGTCGCCTCATAGAGCGGCCGGCCGCCTGCTTTCATGTCGGCGCGCAGTGCTGCGACATCGGCCGCTACGGTTTCGACGATGGCGTGGTAGGCCAGCGCCGCGTCATAGAGCGTTTTCAGATCGTCCTTGCCGCTGATGCCAAAAATACCGGCGAATCCGAAGCCATCGGCGTCGAGCTTGGCGAGCACCTGCGGATCGTCCACGACCGTGACCGGACGACCGGCAGCATCAGCCGCCCGCACGCCAAGAACAGCGATGGCAGCGACCGCGACAAGGATCGCCAGCCTCATCATCGAGCAGCCATCCCATTTTCGACCAACGCGTGCAGCACAGGCACCATGGCCAAAGGCAAATCCTCGGCGATCAGGCCGGGTCCGAACCGGCTGCCGGCTTCGGCGTGTATCCAGACAGCCGCGCAGGCCGCTTCAAACGCCGGCATGCCTTGTGCCAGGAGCCCGGCGATGATGCCCGCCAGCACGTCGCCCGAACCCGCGGTGGCAAGCCATGGCGCGCCATTGCCGTTGATCGCGGCGCGGCCGTCAGGTGCTGCGATCACCGTGTCGGCGCCTTTGTAGACGATGACGGCGTTGGCTCGCGCCGCCGCCGCGCGGGCCTTGCCGAGTTTGGAAAGCACCTTGTCGCCCGCTGCCTCAGGGAACAGCCTGCCGAACTCGCCTTCATGCGGCGTCATCACCAGCGCCGGGGCGCCGGACTTTCGGGCAGCCTGGAAAAGCGTCTCAGGCTCCTCGCGAAACGAGGTGATGCCGTCGGCGTCGAGCACCAGCCCTTCAACGCCGGTGCCCTGCGCGTGCCCGGCGCCGAGCAGCGCCAGGGCAAAATCGCGCGCCTTTTCGCCGACGCCAAACCCCGGGCCGAGCACAAAGGACGAGGGGCGGCGGTCGGCAAGGAACGCACCGAGATCGGCAACCGCGTCGACCTTGCGCAGCATGATCGATGTCAGATGCGCGGCATTGACCTGCATGGCGTTCGCCGGCGACAGCACCGTCACCGCCCCTGCCCCGCTTCTTGCGGCTGCGAGCGCCGACAGGCGCGCGGCACCGGTGGCCGCAGGACCGCCCGAAAAGACACTGACATGACCGCGCTTGTATTTGTGCGCATCGACGGCCGGAACCGGAAAGACAGGCAGCCAGGGCGCCGGCGCATTCTCGAAACTGCGCGGCGCGACTCGAGCGATGATGTCGTCACCGATGCCGATGTCGGCGAGCACGATCTCGCCGCTCATTTCCCGCCCCGGCAGCAGCAGATGCCCCGGTTTCTTTCGCGCGAACGTCACGGTAACCGCCGCCCGAAATGCGCTGCCGAGGATGGCGCCGCTTTCGCCGGAAACGCCCGAGGGCAGGTCCACGGCGACGACCGGCAAGCCGAGATCCGTAACGACCTGGACGGCTCGGGCGGCATCGCCCGACAGTGCCTTCGAGAGCCCCGCTCCGTACAGCGCGTCGATCACCAGCGATCCCGGTTCGGCCGCGAAGGCAGATAGCGGTCGTGGCTCCAACGGGCAATCGGCTGCAGCCAGCGCGGCATCGCTGCCCGCGCGCGGTTCGCCCGATCTCCACAAAGCAACGTTGACACCGCTCTTCCGGAGCAGGCTCGCCACGACATAGCCGTCGCCGCCGTTGTTGCCGGGTCCGCAAAGCACGTGCACCCGTGCCGCCGCCGGATAGCGCGCCATGAGCATGGCCGCCACGGCCTCGCCGGCCCGGCGCATCAATCCGTAGCCGTCGAGCGGGCCTTGTGTGATCGCCAGCCGGTCGGCTTCGGCCATTTCGGACGGCGAAAGAAGTTCATTGCGCATGGGATTGCCGATCTCCATCCGATCAAGCATTGTCCGATTTGCGGCTCGAAGCAAACAGCGGCGGCCGAATGCATCCCAAAGCGGGGGCGCCCGGAGGGGAATCTGCCTGCAAATTGCGCTATCTGCTCAAGTTTTGCGCAGACGGATGGAGGAGCGATGTATAGGCTTTGGGCGTCGATGACGCATCCGATGCAGCGGATGACGCGGATTTGCATTCGGATGCGGCAAGGCATGGAAATCGCCCGATACCGCCCTCAACCTCTGGTAATTGGCACGCTTCGTGCTTGATGAAGGCGCAAGCGGGGCGCGCAACCCGTCTCTTTGGCAGTGGAGGCCACTTTCTACATGAAAAAGATCGAAGCGATCATCAAGCCATTCAAGCTGGACGAAGTGAAGGAAGCGCTTCAGGAGGCCGGGCTGCAAGGCATCACCGTCACCGAGGCCAAGGGTTTCGGTCGGCAGAAGGGCCATACCGAGCTTTATCGGGGCGCCGAATATGTCGTCGACTTCCTGCCCAAGGTGAAGATCGAGGTCGTGCTCGGCGACGACGCCGTCGAAGGCGCCATCGAAGCCATACGCAAGGCGGCGCAGACCGGCCGCATCGGCGACGGCAAGATCTTCGTCTCCAACATCGAGGAAGTCGTTCGCATCCGCACCGGCGAGACCGGCATGGACGCGGTCTGACTCCGCCCGTCTTCCTGAACCGTCATCATCAAAAAAACGTCAGCGCACAGGGATACATGACATGACGACAGCCAAAGACATCATGAAGCAGATCAAGGACAACGATGTAAAATTCGTCGACCTGCGCTTCACCGATCCGAGGGGCAAGCTGCAGCATGTGACGATGGACGTCGTGGAGGTCGAGGAAGACATGTTCGCCGACGGCGTCATGTTCGACGGCTCCTCGATCGCGGGCTGGAAGGCGATCAATGAGTCCGACATGGTGCTGATGCCGGACACGGATACGGTCCACATGGATCCGTTCTTCGCCCAGTCGACCATGGTCATCCTGTGCGACATCCTCGATCCGATCTCGGGCGAGGCCTACAATCGCGACCCGCGCGGCACCGCCAAGAAGGCCGAAGCCTACATGAAGTCGGAAGGCATCGGCGACACCATCTATGTCGGCCCCGAAGCCGAGTTCTTCGTGTTCGATGACGTCAAGTACAAGGCCGACCCCTACAACACCGGGTTCCGCCTGGACTCGACCGAGCTGCCGTCCAACGACGACACCGACTATGAGACCGGCAATCTCGGCCATCGGCCGCGCATCAAGGGCGGCTACTTCCCTGTGCCGCCGATCGACTCCTGCCAGGACATGCGTTCCGAGATGCTGACAGTGCTCGCCGAAATGGGCGTGCGCGTCGAAAAGCATCACCACGAGGTCGCGGCCGCCCAGCACGAACTCGGCATCAAGTTCGACACGCTGGTGCGCAACGCCGACAAGATGCTGATCTATAAGTATGTCGTGCACCAGGTCGCCAATGCCTATGGCAAGACGGCCACTTTCATGCCGAAGCCGGTGTTCGGCGACAACGGCTCGGGCATGCACGTGCACCAGTCGATCTGGAAGGGCGGCAAGCCGACCTTCGCCGGCAACGAATACGCCGGCTTGTCGGAAACCTGCCTCTTCTACATCGGCGGCATCATCAGGCACGCCAAGGCGATCAATGCCTTCACCAACCCGCTCACCAACTCCTATAAGCGTCTGGTGCCGGGTTACGAAGCGCCGGTGCTGCTCGCCTATTCGGCGCGCAACCGTTCGGCCTCCTGCCGCATTCCGTTCGGCTCCTCGCCGAAGTCGAAGCGCGTCGAGGTCCGCTTCCCCGATCCGGGCGCGAACCCCTATCTCGGCTTTGCCGCCATGCTGATGGCGGGTCTCGACGGCATCAAGAACAAGATTCATCCCGGACAGCCGATGGACAAGGATCTCTACGACCTGCCGCCGAAGGAATTGAAGAAGATCCCGACGGTCTGCGGCTCCCTGCGCGAAGCGTTGCAGAACCTCGACAAGGACCGCGGCTTCCTGAAGGCAGGCGGCGTGTTCGACGACGACCAGATCGACTCTTACATCGAGCTCAAGATGGCCGAGGTGATGCGCTTCGAAATGACCCCGCACCCGGTCGAGTACGACATGTACTATTCGGTGTAAGCGACTGCATTCCCGACAGAAAACAACCCCGGCGAAAGCCGGGGTTTTTTCGTGAACAGCTCGCCAGAGGGCGGAAAGGCCGCAGGACGGGCCTCGTCAGAACAGCAGGCCAGCACTGTCGCGAGAGCACGGATCTCATCGCCGCCAAGCAAGCCAGGCCTAAAAAAAGCCCCGGCATTTTCGCCAGGGCTTTTTAATCTTCGATGGTCTGGCGGGGAATGCCGCCGACGCATTTAAGGCGTCACGCCGCAGCCGAGACCTTCGCGTCGGTCGCGACCTCCGAGATCGTCTTCAAGACCTGCGAGGCGATCTGGTAGGGGTCGCCCTGGGAGTTCGGGCGGCGGTCTTCCAGATAGCCCTTGTAGTCGTTCTTGATGAAGGAGTGCGGCACGCGGATCGAGGCACCGCGGTCGGCAACGCCATAGGAGAACTTGTTCCAAGGCGCGGTCTCATGCTTGCCGGTCAGGCGCTTGTCGTTGTCCGGACCATAGACGGCGATGTGATCCATCAGGTTCTTTTCGAACTGGGCCATCAGCGCCTCGAAATAGGCCTTGCCGCCGACTTCGCGCATGTACTTGGTCGAGAAGTTGCAGTGCATGCCCGAGCCGTTCCAATCGGTATCGCCAAGCGGCTTGCAGTGGAACTCGATGTCGATGCCGTACTTTTCGGTAAGGCGCAGCAGCAGGTAGCGCGCCATCCAGATCTGGTCGGCGGCTTTCTTGGAACCCTTGCCGAAGATCTGGAACTCCCACTGGCCCTTGGCCACTTCGGCGTTGATGCCTTCATGATTGATGCCGGCGGCGAGACAGAGGTCGAGATGCTCCTCGACGATCTGGCGCGCGACATCGCCGACATTCTTGTAGCCGACGCCGGTGTAATAAGGTCCCTGCGGCGCCGGATAGCCGCTCTCGGGGAAGCCGAGCGGGCGGCCATCCTTGTAGAAGAAATATTCCTGCTCGAAGCCGAACCAGGCGTCCTCGTCGTCGAGGATGGTCGCGCGGCTGTTCGATGCATGCGGGGTGACGCCATCGGGCATCATGACTTCGCACATGACGAGAACGCCGTTGGTGCGCGCCGGATCCGGATAGAGCGCGACCGGCTTCAGCACGCAGTCGGAGCTGCGGCCTTCGGCCTGGTTCGTGGAAGAGCCGTCGAAGCCCCACAGTGGCAGCTGCTCAAGCGTCGGGAACTCGGCAAACTCCTTGATCTGGGTCTTGCCGCGCAGATTGGGGGTCGGGGTGTAGCCGTCGAGCCAAATATACTCGAGTTTGTATTTGGTCATTCCAGTGCCTCTCGTTGCTTGGACGCCGGGGCGGCATCAACGCATGGCCGGACCGAGCCGGCCTGCCGTGCGCTAAAATGCAATTCGTATGCCACTCTGCCCGTCCAGGGTGCGGCAAAATGGTCATCGCAAAGCGTTGATTTTGCTGAGCGCGCAGCAATGCGCGGCGATCGTTCAGGCGCGCTTTCTGCATAAATATTGTGCAACGACTGATCTTTTTGTGAGCATATTGCCTAAATGAATCGCAGAACCTATCTTGGGAACAGATTTGAATCGACTTGCTCCTGAAGAGGTAGGAGGCCGCCAATGGAAGTCACCACGTCCCGTCCGTCGGCAAAGATCCTGATGTTCCCGCTTGCAGGCCGGGCGTCTGCCTCAAATTTAGGCGCGAAGGCGAAATTCGCGGCAGAGCTTGCCTCGTTGCGCAATACGCACGCAGATTTCGACGGCTGGTACCATCAGGCGGCAATCGAGGAAGAACACAAGCAGCGCAAGAGCTGACCAATTCTTTCCAGCTCGAGACGAGAAAAAGCCCGGCGCGATCGCTCGCGCCGGGCTCTTCATTTGCCGAGGATCGGCTACTGCTTGGCGTCCAGATCGGTGCCCAGCGTATCCCTGACGAAGATCATGCCGATGATCAGCGACATCGCGGCGATCACCACCGGGTACCAGAGGCCGTAATAGATGTCGCCCTTGTAGGCGCTGAGTGCGAACACCGTTGCCGGCAGCAGGCCGCCGAACCAGCCATTGCCGATATGGTAAGGCAGCGACATGCCGGTATAGCGGATGCGGGTCGGGAACATCTCGACCAGGATCGCGGCGATCGGCCCGTAGACCATGGTCACGAACACGACCAGGATGAACAGGATGCCGATCGTCACCGGCCAATTCACCGCCTCCGGATCGGCGACCATGGCAAAGGCACCACCGCCCGGGATGTTGTAGACAGTGACCTCGGGGGCGCCGGCCGCTTCCTCCTTGGTCAGCAGCTTGTCGGCGACCGCCTTGTCGGTCGGAACGGTCGTCTTCTCGCCGCCGCGGATCGCCGCCGCATCGAGCTTCAATTCCGGATTGGCTGCGACGAAGGCGTCGAGCTTCTGGTCCGGCACCTTAGCCGCGGCCCGCTTCAGCGGATAGCCGCCATCCTGCAGTGACATGTTGACGGCCTTTTGGAAGGCGGCCTCCTTGGCCTTGGCCTGATCGCCGGCGGCGACGGCGTCATAGGACTGCACCGTCTCGTTGCCGATCTTGACCGTGGCGGCGGTGCCGGGTGCCGCCGTCGAAACGACGTCGTAAGGCACCGAGTTCTTGGTCAGGAACGAGGTCGCGATATCGCAGGATGTCGTGAACTTCGCCGTGCCGACCGGATTGAACTGGAACCTGCAGTCGCCGGGGGCCGCGGTCACCGTTGCGCGCGTGTTCTGCTGTGCGGTGGCCAGCGCCGGATTGGCGGCCCAGGTCAGCGCCTTGAACAGCGGGAAGGTGCAGACGATTCCCAAAGCAAGGCCGGCCATGATGATCGGCTTGCGGCCGATCTTGTCGGACAGCCAGCCGAAGACGACGAAGAAGATCGAGCCGACGGCAAGCGCGATCGCGATCATGACGTTGACCGACCACGCGTCGACCTTCAGCACGTTCTGCAGGAAGAACAGCGCGTAGAACTGGCCGTTGTACCAGATCACGGCCTGGCCTGCGGTGAGGCCGAGCAGCGCCAAAAGCGCGATCTTGGCATTCTTCCACTGGCCGAAGGCTTCTGACAGCGGCGCCTTGGAGCCCTTGCCCTCCTCCTTCATGCGCTGGAAGGTCGGCGACTCCGAAAGCGACAGCCGGATCCAGATCGAAATGGCAAGCAGCAGGAAGGAGACGATGAAGGGAATGCGCCAGCCCCAGGCAGCGTAGGTTTCCTTGCTGAGCGAACCCTGGACGATGAGGATGACGATCAGCGACAGGAATAGGCCGAGCGTTGCCGTCGTCTGGATCCAGGAGGTGTAGAAGCCGCGGCGATCGTCCGGCGCGTGCTCTGCGACATAGGTTGCGGCACCGCCATATTCGCCGCCAAGCGCCAGCCCCTGCAGCATGCGCAGCCCGATCAGTATCACCGGCGCCGCGATGCCCCAGCTGGCATAGCCGGGCAGCAGGCCGACCAGGAAGGTCGACAGGCCCATGATCGTCATGGTGACGAGGAAGGTGTATTTGCGGCCGACGAGGTCGCCGATGCGGCCGAACACAAGCGCGCCGAAGGGACGGACGAGGAAGCCGGCGGCGAAAGCCAGCAGCGCGAAGATGTTGCGCGTCGCCTCGGGGATGGTCGGGCTGAAGAAAGTCGCGCCGATGAAGGCGGCCAGCGAACCGTAAAGATAGAAATCGTACCATTCAAAAACGGTGCCGAGCGAGGAGGCGAAGATGACCTTCTTTTCCTCCCGCGTCATGCCGCGGCTTTTTCCGCCGGCGGTCGATGCCATTGCCATTGATATATCCTCCCGTGGATCCCGTCTGTCCTCGATGGCTGCGCGCCACCGTCCGCAATTCCTCCGAACGCGGACTCAAAAAACGCGGCCAACGAGGGAAAAAATGGCAGAAAGCGCCCCCAAAAGGCACCGCGACGATGGGATTATGACTTTGGTATTAGATGCAATGCGAAGCGGAGCTCAGGCTTTAAGCGCCTCAAGCAGGCTGACTGCCGCCATCATGTCGCGCTTGCGGGCGGAGCGGCGCACGACGGCTTCGGCATCCTGGCCCCAGTGCTCGATCTGCCAGTCTTCGTCGACATGGCCGGCGGCCCAGGCCTCCTGGCCGTCGAGCTCGCCGAAGTCGACGGCAAGCGCCAGCAGCGCTGAGCCGGTCAGCGAGGTCATGACGTGGATCGCGGCCAGACGCAGTGGCTCGGCGCGCTGGGCAAGATGAGCGCCAAGGACGGCGATCGTCTCGCGCGGCTGCTCGACATGGATGACACCTTCGGCGAGGTTGAAGCGCACGCCGAGGTTGCTTCTTGCCCAATCGAGAACCGTATCCCAGAGCCTGTTCTGACGGTCTACCAGCCCCTGCGGGCCATCGGCTCGGTAGCAAAGCAGGTCCGACGAAGCGAAGCGCAGGACATCCTCCAGCACCGCTTGCGGGTCGCTGGCCACACCGTCGAGTGCCGTGTTGGCAAGGCGCATCACCGGCATGGTCACAGGGTCGATGATCTCGCGCTGGGCGGAAAATTCATCAGCGACCAAAGCCGCCGCTCTTTCGGTCGGCAACACCAGCAGCGCCTTTCCCGGCGTGCGGACCGGCTTGCCGTCCAGATGGACGGCAAAACCGCCTTCGACCGGCACGACCGAAACCGCCTTGTAGAAACGCTTCGGCAGCGGCGTCTTCATCTGGATCTGGGCGCGGCGCACCGGATCGGGATCTGAAAGCTGCTTTCCCTCTTCGAGGTCGTTGAGGATGTCGCGCATCTCGAACTCCTTACGCTGGAACCTGCTTGCGCGACGGCCGATTGACGATGATCAGCCCGGCCGCAATCAGGCCGAGCGCCAGGAAGATCCTGATCGTCAGCGGCTCGCCCAAAAGCACGGCGCCGCACAGAACACCGAACACCGGCGACAGGAAGGCGAAGCTGGACAGGCCTGCCGCCGGATAACGCGTGAGCAGCCAGAACCACAAAACATAGGTGAAAGCGACGATATAGAAAGACTGGAACATCAATGCCAGTGTCGGCAATGCAGCGATTTCGCGGATCGGCGGGCCGGCGAACGGCATCACAAGGGCACCGACGACGGCGGCGCCCGCGAGTTGATAGAGCAGAAGCTTCTCGGCGCTGGTCTCGACCAGCTTCGATCGCTTGATGACGATGCTGGTCAACGCCCACAGGATGCCCGAGCCAAGACTGAGCAGATCGCCCGTCAGCGTCGCGTCATTGCCGCCGAAGATGCCGTCTGAGAACACGGCCAGAAGGCCGCAGAAAGCAAGCACGAGGCCCCCAAGCTTGCGCACGTTGATGCGCTCGCCGAGCAAAAAATGGCCTCCGATCAGGACCCAGAACGGCATGGTGTTGACCAGGAGCGTGTTGCGAGCGACGGTCGTGTATTCCAGCCCGATATAGAGAAACAGGAACTCGACGCCGAAGAGCACGCCGACGACAATGCCGGCGCTGAGCGTCCCATCCGCTTCAAACAGCTTGATGCCGCGCAACCGGCACCAGCCGAGAACGCAGAGCCCGCCGGTGATCGAGCGTGCGATCGAGACGAAGACCGGATCGTAGCCGGCGTAGGAGACCTTGGCGGCGACGTAGTTCAGGCCCCAGGACAATGTCAGCCCGACCATCATGGCGGCCGCGGTCATGTCGACCGCGTCACGCCGGCCGAATGTGTCGGCAGCACCGCTCAATTGTCGTCCTCCGCGCTCTGCTCATCGAAGCCGAGCAGGTTCCAGCTTTGGCGCATATGCGGCGGCATCGGTGCGGTAACATCGATGACGCCCTGGTCTGGATGAGGGATAACGATGCGGCGCGCGTGAAGATGAAGGCGGTTCTGGATGCCGCCGGGAAACTCCCAATTGGTGTCGGCCTCGAAATATTTGGGATCTCCGATGATCGGGCAGCCGATATGGGCGGCATGGACGCGAAGCTGGTGGGTGCGGCCGGTATAGGGTTCCATTTCCAGCCAGGACAGCGACTGCGCCGCCTGCTCGACCACGCGGTAATAGGAAACGGCATGGTCGGCGCCCTTCTCGCCATGCTTGGCGATGCGCACGCGGTCGCCGTCCGGCGTCGCCTCCTTGACCAGCCAGGTCGAGATCTTGTCCTCGCGCTTCGGCGGCACGCCCTTGACCAAGGCCCAATAGGTTTTCTTCGTCTCGCGCGCCCGGAACGCTTCCGACAGCTTCATCGCGGCAAGGCGGGTGCGGGCAACGACCAGCACACCGGAAGTGTCACGGTCGAGGCGATGGACGAGGCGCGGCTTCTCGCCCTTCTGGTTGCGCCAGGCCTCCAGCATGTCGTCGACATTGCGCGTGACGCCGGAGCCGCCCTGCACGGCAAGCCCGGCAGGCTTGTTGAAGACGAAGACCTTCGGGTCCTCGTGCAGCAGCATCTTGGCCAGCACATCGGCATCGCCCTGGTTGCGGATCGAATAGCCGGTGAGCGCGGCGTCGCCCTTCTTGTCGACTTCGAGCGGCGGAATGCGCACGGTCTGCCCGGGCTCGACGCGCGTGTCGGCCTTCACGCGGCCGCCATCGACGCGGACCTGGCCCGAGCGCAAGAGCTTTTGCAGGTGACCGAAGCCGAGGCCCGGATAATGGACCTTGAACCAGCGGTCGAGCCGCATGCCCGCTTCGCCGGCCTCCACAGTGATTTGTTCGACACCTGCCATGGTTACGCTTTTCCGGTTGAAGGCGGCGCCATAGCACTAAGGCAGAGAGGTTGCGAGCCAAAGACCCAACAACGGACAAAGATCGCGCCAAAGAGCGTTGCGGAGCCGCAGGCGCGGACGCTTCAGTTTGCGGCGGCCTTCTTGGCCTTGGACGAGCCGATCATCTTCCAGTTCTTGTAGAACATGGAATTGATGCGCTCGACGCTGACCGAGACGATGGCGAGAAGGTTGGCGATCAGGCCGGGGAATGGCGATGGACGGATGATATCCATGAACACGCAGTAGCGGCGTCCGTCATATTCGTTCACCGAACGGTGCAGCAGCGTGTCGTCGAAAATGTAAAGCGGGTTGTCGTGCCAGTAGTTCCTGGCGCCGTTGCACTCGACGAAAATCTCAGCCTTGACCGGCAACAGGTTGTAGAGGATGCGCAGGCTGAGCCGCAGCGGCCCGAAATGCCAGGAAGTCGATTCCTTGCCTCTGAAGACTGAGACCGCGATGGTCTTGATGTATTTGAAGTCCTTGTTGAATTCCGCGACGTTGTCGATCTTGTGCTTGCCATACCACTGATAGACGTACATGCCGCGCCGACCGGTGCCGAAATTGGCGTCGATATCGGCGATAATCTCGTCCTTGCGAGTCTTGAAGACGTCGAGAACCTCGTTGACCTCGCGCTGATAGTCTGCGGGGAACTGCTCCAGCTTCCATACGCCCGGGTTCCGATAGCAAAGCAGGTCGACCAAAAGGTTGAACGGCGACAGCAGCCAGGTGAAGATGCCGTTGCCGAGGAAATAGCCGCGGAACAACGACAGATCCTTGTTTGCATTGCGCATCACGTCGATCAGACCGCAGACGATCCAGATCGTGGTCAGGATCGGGATAAAATAAAAGCCAAGCGCGAGAAGCGGGACTGCGATAGCAGCCTGACGAAGAGTCTTACGGGTTTGCTTTGTCATTGTCTTTCGCTTGGGAGCGCGATCCTGTTCGCATGAGCCAAATCACGGCGACCCCCCGCCAGCCGTGCGCCTTCATAGGATTTTTCATGACGCGGCACAATCTGGAACAGGTTTGCCCGCTCACGAGAGCGCCAGCATCTCGACTTTGCTGTCATGCCGACGAAGCTTCGCCGCGAAGCACCCGGGCTCGCCGAGCCGCGGAAGCGGCTATTCCCGCTCTTTGCGCAGCTTTGCCCAGTATTCCAACCGCTTCTTGACCTCGCGCTCGAAGCCGCGCTCGGGCGGATCGTAGAAAGTGCGGCGGCCCATCTTTTCCGGGAAATAGTCCTGGCCGGAAAAGGCATCCGGCTCGTCGTGGTCGTAGCGGTAGCCGGCGCCGTAGTCCTCTTCCTTCATCAGCTTGGTCGGCGCGTTGAGGATGTGCTTGGGCGGCAGCAGCGAGCCGAATTCCTTGGCCGCTTGTGTCGCCGCCTTGAAGGCGGTGTAGACGGCGTTCGACTTGGGCGCGGTGGCGAGATAGACGGTGGCCTCGGCGAAGGCGAGTTCACCCTCGGGCGAGCCGAGATAGTCGTAGGCGTCCTTTGCGGCATTGGCGACGACCAGCGCCTGCGGATCGGCAAGCCCGATATCTTCCACCGCCATGCGCACCAGCCGGCGGCCGAGATAGAGCGGATCCTCACCGGCATCGAACATGCGGGCGAGGTAATACAGCGCGGCGTCCGGATCCGAGCCGCGTACTGATTTATGCAGCGCCGAGATCAGGTTGTAGTGGCCGTCCTGGCCCTTGTCGTAGATCGGCGCGCGACGCTGGATGACGCGCTGCAGGCCTTCGGGCCCAAACACCTCGCCCGGCTTGGCGGCGCGCCAGACCTCCTCGGCGAGCGTCAGCGAGGCACGACCGTCGCCATCGCTCATGCGGATCAGCATGGCCCTCGCCTCGTCGTCGAGCGGCAGCGCCCTGCCCTCGGTCGCCTCGGCCCGCTCCAGCAGCTTGGCGATGCTCTCCTCGTCCAGCGAGCGGAAGACGAGCACCCGCGCTCGGGACAGAAGCGCCGCGTTCAGCTCGAAGGATGGGTTCTCCGTCGTGGCGCCGACCAGCACCACCGTGCCGTCTTCCATGACCGGCAAAAAACCGTCCTGCTGGGCGCGGTTGAAGCGATGGATCTCATCGACGAAGAGCAGCGTCTGGCGGCCGTTGGTCCGGCGCAGTTTCGCCGCCTCGAACACTTTCTTCAGGTCGGCGACGCCGGAAAACACCGCCGATATCTGCTCGAAGGCAAGGTGGGTTTCGCCGGCGAGCAGCCGCGCCACCGTCGTCTTGCCGGTGCCGGGCGGGCCCCAGAAGATCATCGAGCCGAGCGTGCCGGAATTGATCAGCCGCGTCAGCGCGCCATCCGGGCCGGTCAAGTGCTCCTGGCCAACGACCTCGCCAAGGGTCTTCGGGCGCAACCGGTCAGCCAGCGGCCGGCCGGGCGGCGCCTTCTCCGGTTCATCGACGCTGAACAGATCGGCCATGCACTTTTATTTGGTTGGAACGCGGCCCCTTTTCCAGAGCCTGCTCAGTAACGCAACACCTGGCGCAGTATCTGCCCACCGCGCTCGACGGTAAAGCGCCACCACCGCGTGTCCTGCTGCGCAATCTGTGCCAGCGTCGCCGCCTTATCGATGCTCGTGCCGTTCACTTCGCGCACGATGTCGCCCGGTTGGAAGCCGAAATCGGCGGCCGGTGAATCGCGGTTGATGTCGACCACGGTAACCCCCTTCATGTCGGTCCGCAGCCCGAGACGCTGGGCAAGGCGCGGCGAAAGCTCTGCCACCTTGGCGCCGGCGAAGGGGCTGCGGCCATGCAGCGTGACCTCGCTCGGCTTCGCGCCTTCGGGCGCGCGCTCCAGCGCAATCTCAAGCGTTGCCTGCTGGCCCTTGCTCAGCACTGCGAAGGTCGCCTTGGTACCGATCGACAGCGTCGCCATGCGGTAATCCAGCGCCTCGATGCTTTCGACCGGGGTGTTGTTGAGCGACAGCACGACGTCGCCGGGCTTGAGCCCCGCCTTGCCGGCCGGTCCGACCCCATCGACCGACGAGACCAGCGCGCCGGTCGGCTTTTCCATCCCGAGCGATTCCGCGATCTGCGGTGTCACGGCTTCAAACTCGGCGCCGATATAGGGCCGCTCGAAGAAGTCGAGGCCGGCCTTGGCGGCGTCGGCGAAAGCCCTGACCATGTTCGATGGAATGGCGAAACCGATACCGATCGAGCCGCCGCTGCGGCTATAGATAGCCGTGTTGATGCCGACCAGCTGGCCGCCCATGTTGATCAGCGCGCCGCCGGAATTGCCGGGATTGATGGCGGCATCGGTCTGGATGAAATAGCCGGAGTCGGAAACGCCGATATGGCTGCGGGCAAGCGCCGAAACGATCCCGCTGGTGGTCGTCTGGCCGACGCCGAAGGGATTGCCGATGGCGAGCACCAGGTCGCCGACCTCGAGCGCGTCGGAATCGCCGATGGCGATCACCGGGAACGGCTTGTCGGCGGAGATTTTGAGCACGGCAAGATCCAGTGTCTCGTCCTTCAGCATCACCTTGGATGTGAACTCGCGCCCGTCGGCCGTCGCGACCTTCACCTCGTCGGCATCCTTGATGACATGGTAGTTGGTGACGATCACGCCGCTCGGATCGACCAGCACGCCGGAACCGAGCGAAGACTGCGCGCGCGGCTGCGCGCGGCCGAAGAACTCCTCGAAGAAGGGATCGCCCTCGAACGGCGAGGTCACCTTTGCGGTCTGCGAGGCATAGACGTTGACCACGGCCGGCGCCGTCTGCTTGACCAGCGGCGCAAACGAAAGCTGCACCTCCTCGCGGCCGAACGGCACGCGCTTGTCGGGCCCGGAAGTGGAGTTCTCGCCCTCGACGCCATGCAAGAGATCGGTCAGCACGTCGGAAAGGCCAGGGTCGGCCGGCTTGGCGGCATCTTCTGCGAATGCCTGTCTGACGCTAGGAGCCGCGGCGAAAGCGGCAAGCGTGCAAACCGCAATAAGAAACAGCCGTTTGAGGTGCATTCCGAATCCTCCAGATCAGGCGCCATTGTCCCGACGATTGTGCAGAATGAAAGGCTAATGCACGGAAATACGATGCTTGTCGCGCAAAAGCGTGAGAACGAGAACGAAAATCCGCTCGCCCTGCTCGCTGGTTTCAGAACGAAAAAGGGGCCCCGAAGGCCCCTTGAATTCATTCGCTGAAAACCTGGCCTTATGCGGCCGCGGCTTCCTGTTCGCCGCCTTCGGCCTCGAGACGCGCGCGGTCGGCGGCGCCCTTGGCCGAGGTGTCGCGGTCGACGAACTCGATGACCGCCATGGCGGCATTGTCGCCGTGGCGGAAGCCCGCCTTCATGATGCGCAGGTAGCCGCCGTTGCGGCTGGCGTAGCGCGGTGCGATGGTTTCGAACAGGCGCTTGACGACGCCTTCATTGCCGATCTGCGCGATCACCTGGCGGCGGGCGTGCAGGTCGCCGCGCTTGCCGAGCGTCACCAGCTTCTCGACGATCGGACGCAGGTCCTTCGCCTTCGGCAGGGTGGTGACGATCTGCTCGTGCTCGATCAGAGACACGGCGAGGTTGGCGAACATCGACTTGCGGTGGCTTACGCTGCGGGCGAAGCGACGGCCTTTGAAACCGTGGCGCATGGCTCTTTTCCTTCTTTAGTTGTTCAAGAGGCCACGGCCTCTGATGGTTTTCCGCATGACCGTCGGATCGAGCGGCTCGCGCCGCCGATCCTTGGAATTCATGCTCAATATTGATCTTCGTAACGCTTGGCGAGGTCTTCGATGTTTTCCGGGGGCCAATCCGGCACTTCCATGCCGAGGTGCAGACCCATCGCCGCCAGCACTTCCTTGATCTCGTTCAGCGACTTGCGGCCGAAATTCGGAGTGCGCAGCATCTCGGCTTCCGTCTTCTGGATCAGGTCGCCGATATAGACGATGTTGTCGTTCTTCAGGCAGTTGGCCGAACGCACCGAAAGCTCGAGCTCGTCGACCTTCTTGAGCAGCGCCGGGTTGAAGGCCAGCTCGGTGACGGCCTCGGTGGCGACTTCCTTCTGCGGCTCGTCGAAGTTGACGAACAGGCTGAGCTGGTCCTGCAGGATGCGGGCCGCGAAAGCCACGGCGTCCTCGCCCGAGATCGAACCGTCGGTCTCGATGGTCATGGTCAGCTTGTCATAGTCGAGAACCTGGCCCTCGCGGGTGTTCTCGACCTTGTAGGAGACCTTCTTGACCGGCGAGTAGAGGCTGTCGACCGGGATTAAACCGATCGGCGCGTCCTCGGCGCGGTTGCGCTCAGCCGGCACATAGCCCTTGCCGGTGTCGACGGTGAATTCCATGCGGATCTCCGCGCCCTCGTCCAGCGTGCAGATCACGTGGTCGGGGTTGAGGATCTCGACGTCGCCGACGGTCTGGATGTCACCGGCAAGCACGGCGCCCGGGCCCTGCTTGCGCACGACCATGCGCTTGGGACCATCGCCTTCCATGCGGATGGCGATTTCTTTGATGTTGAGCACGATGTCGGTCACGTCCTCGCGCACGCCGGCGATGGACGAGAACTCATGCAGCACGCCGTCGATCTGCACGGCGGTGACGGCCGCACCGCGCAGCGAAGACAGAAGCACGCGCCGCAGCGCGTTGCCGAGCGTGAGGCCGAAGCCGCGCTCGAGCGGCTCGGCCACAAGCGTGGTCAGCGTCTTCTTCTTCGACGAGAACTCGATCTTGTTCGGCTTGATCAGTTCCTGCCAGTTTTTCTGGATCATGGTGTCTTCCTTCCTTTGACCCGCCACCATCCAATCGTGGCGGGCAGCCTGGAATTGCCGCGGAGGAGCGCCTTGGCGCTCACGCGGCGTTCAAAATATTAGACGCGGCGCTTCTTGCGCGGACGGCAGCCATTGTGCGGGATCGGCGTCACATCGCGAATCGAGGTGATGGTGAAGCCGGCCGCCTGCAGGGCGCGCAGCGCCGATTCACGGCCGGAGCCGGGTCCGCAGACCTCGACCTCGAGCATGCGCATGCCGTGTTCCTGTGCCTTCTTGGCGACGTCCTCGGCGGCCATCTGGGCGGCGAACGGGGTCGACTTGCGCGAACCCTTGAAGCCCTGGGCGCCGGCCGACGACCAGGCGATCGAATTGCCCTGCGCGTCGGTGATGGTGATCATCGTGTTGTTGAAGGTCGAATTGACGTGGGCAACGCCCGACGAGATGTTCTTGCGTTCGCGACGGCGAACACGAGCGGCTTCCTTGGCCATGGTAGTCCTTTCAGTTGATCTCTACACCGCCGTAACGCCAGCGGCTCCACCTTTGCAGTGAATGGTGAATAGTGAAATGGTGAATGGTCAAAGCGCCATTCACCATTCACCACCAACCATTCACCAATTACTTCTTCTTGCCGGCGATCGCCTTGGCCGGGCCCTTGCGGGTGCGCGCATTGGTATGCGTGCGCTGGCCGCGGACCGGCAGCGAGCGGCGGTGACGCAGGCCGCGGTAGCAGCCGAGGTCCATCAGCCGCTTGATGTTCATCGAGACCTCGCGGCGCAGGTCGCCTTCGACCTGGTAGTCGCGGTCGATCGTCTCGCGGATCTGCAGCACTTCCGCGTCGGTCAGCTGGTTGACGCGGCGGTCTGCCGGGATGCCGACCTTGTCGACGATCTCCTGGGCAAACTTCTTGCCGATGCCGTGAATGTACTGAAGCGCAATGACGACGCGCTTGTTGGTCGGAATGTTGACGCCGGCTATACGAGCCATGTTCTTTCATCTCCATTTGGGCCGGCCATCCTTCAAAAAGGCAGGCCCGGCGCTATCTAAGTTGCCCCGCGTCCGGTGGAGGCCGGCCCTTGCGGGAGTTTCCTGGTTCAAAACGGATGCCCTGCCCGCGCGGGCAAGCAAAGTCCATGCCTGATAGGAAGACGGGCCGCCATACCCCAATGGCTTCTTCCAGTCAAGCGCAATCTTTGCTTGTCGGAGCGGCCTAGCTCACCGCCGCCGTGAGCACCTTCTCGATCTCCGCGGTCACCGCGTCGATGCTGGCCATGCCGTCAACGCTCTTCAGCCTGCCTTTGGCATAGTAGTAGCCGGTCAGCGGCGCCGTCTTCTTGTAATATTCTCGCAGGCGCTCCTCGAACACCGCCGGGTTGTCGTCCTTGCGCACCGGCTGGCCGGCCGCCTTGGCATCCTCGGCCCGCTTGACGATGCGCCCGACCAGCGCCTTGTCGTCGACGACGAGCTCGATGACGCTGTCGAGCGCGATGTTGCGCTCGGCGAGCATGGCTTCGACGGCATCGGCCTGCACCAGCGTGCGCGGATAACCGTCGAGGATGAAGCCCCTGGCGCAGTCGGGCTGGTCGATCCGCTCGGCAACGATCGCATTGACGATCGCGTCCGATACCAGCTCGCCGGCATCCATCACCGCCTTGGCCCGCTTGCCGACTTCGGTTCCGGCCTGGACGGCGGCACGCAGCATGTCTCCCGTCGAAAGCTGGGGTATGCCGTGTTTTTCTACCAGTCTCTGTGCTTGCGTCCCCTTGCCCGCTCCTGGCGGCCCAAGCAATATCAGCCTCATCTGCTCCTCTTACCCCCGCGCAACTTCGACTTCTTGATCAGGCCCTCATACTGGTGCGCGATCAGGTGACCCTGAATCTGCGCCACCGTGTCGAGCGTGACACTGACCACGATCAGAAGCGATGTGCCACCGAGATAGAAAGGTACGCCAGTCGCTGAAATCAGGAACTCAGGCAGCAGACACACCAGCACCAGATAGATGGCGCCGATGACGGTGATACGCGTCAGAACATAGTCGATATATTCGGCGGTGCGCTCGCCCGGACGATAGCCCGGGATGAAGCCGGAATGCTTCTTGAGCTGGTCGGCCGTGTCCTTCGGGTTGAAGACGATTGCCGTATAGAAGAAGGCGAAGAAAATGATCATCGCCGCATAGAACGCCATATAGAGCGGCTGGCCGTGGCCCAGCGCCGCCAGGACCGTGCTCGCCCAGGCAGGCAGGTTGGTGGTCTGCGAGAAGCCGGCAACCGTTGCCGGCAGCAACAGCAGCGAGGAGGCGAAGATCGGCGGGATGACGCCCGAGGTGTTGAGCTTCAGCGGCAAATGCGAGGTATCGCCCTGGAACATGCGGTTGCCGACCTGCCGCTTCGGATACTGGATGAGCAGGCGGCGCTGAGCGCGCTCGAAGAAGACGATGACGCCGATGACGACGACGGCGAGCACGATGATCGCCAGAATCAGGCTCGTAGACAGCGCACCGGTGCGGCCGAGTTCCAGCGTGCCTGAAATGGCGTGCGGCAGACCGGCGACGATGCCCGAGAAGATGATCAGCGAAATGCCGTTGCCGATGCCGCGCGCGGTGATCTGCTCGCCGAGCCACATCAGGAACATGGTCCCGCCGACAAGCGTGACGACGGTCGAGATGCGGAAGAACATGCCGGGATCGGTGACGATACCGTTGCCGCCCTCCAGCCCGACCGAAATGCCGTAGGCCTGCACCAAGGCCAGCAGCACGGTGCCGTAGCGCGTGTACTGGTTGATGATCTTGCGGCCCTGCTCGCCTTCCTTCTTCAGCGCTTCCAGCGACGGGATGACCGAGGTCATCAGCTGCATGATGATGGAGGCGGAGATGTAGGGCATGATGCCGAGCGCGAAGATCGCCATGCGCTGCACGGCGCCGCCGGCAAACATGTTGAACATGCCGAGCACGCCCTTGCTCTGCGAGGAGAAGGCTTGCGCGAAAGCGTCGGGATTGATCCCGGGAAGCGGGATGTAGGTGCCGAGGCGGTAGACGAGCAGCGCGCCGACGGTGAACCAGATGCGCTTCTTCAGATCCTCGGCCTTGGCGAAGGCCGCAAAATTCAGATTGGAGGCTAGTTGTTCAGCAGCCGAAGCCATGCCTGATTTTCTCCGCTAGAGCATGATGCCGAAAAGTGTGAAGCGGTTTTCGGAAGACATCATGCTCTACTTCATTGATTTCTATGTCGCGCTCGATGCCCGCAGCTCAGGCGGCGCGTGTCACCGAAGCTCACGAGATAAGCTCCGGACCGTCAACATGCAAGCGGCCGCGTTGACGCGGCCGCCTAATTGATCAGATCAAAGCGCGGACGGGCGGCAAAAATGAAACCATACCCGCCGGCCGCGCTTCAAATCGCCGTTACTCGGCGGCGGCCGCTTGCGGCAGCTTCACCGAACCGCCCGCCTTCTCGATCTTCTCGATCGCAGCTTTGGAGGCGCCGGCGACGTCGAAGCTGAGCTTGGCCTTGAGCTCGCCGTCGGAGAGCACGCGCACGCCGTCCTTGGCGCGGCGGATGACGCCGGCAGCGATCAGGGTCTCAGCCGTCACGGTCTCCTTCGCGTCGAGCTTCTTGGCATCGACCGCAGCCTGGATGCGGGCAAGCGACACGACGGTGAAGCTCTTGGCGAACAGGTTGTTGAAGCCGCGCTTCGGCAGGCGCCGGTAAAGCGGCATCTGGCCGCCCTCGAAGCCGTTGATGGCAACGCCCGAGCGTGCCTTCTGGCCCTTGACGCCGCGACCGGCGGTCTTGCCAGAGCCGGAGCCGATGCCGCGACCGAGGCGCTTCCTGGAGTGCGTGGCGCCGTCCTTGTCACGCAGATCGTTGAGTTTCATGTTTCTGTCTCCTGCGCTTCCGTTCAGGCCTCGTCCACAACGCGGACGAGGTGCTGGACGGCGGCGATCATGCCGCGCACCGAAGGGGTGTCTTCCAGCGTGCGCCGCTTGTGCATCTTGTTGAGGCCGAGGCCGACCAGCGTCGCGCGCTGCTCCTTCGGCCGGCGGATCGGCGAACCGATCTGCTCGACGGTGATGGTCTTGGTAGCTTTCTTGGCCATGGTCGAAATCCCTGGTCAGCGTCGACTATTCTTCGGCCGCGACGGCGGTGCCGCGGCGGGCCTGAAGGGTCGAGTACTTGATGCCGCGCGCAGCAGCCACATCCTTCGGATGCATCTGGCTCTTCAGCGCGTCGAAGGTGGCGCGAACCATGTTGTAGGGGTTCGACGAACCCATCGACTTGGCGACCACGTCATGCATGCCGAGCGTCTCGAAGACGGCGCGCATCGGGCCGCCAGCGATGATGCCGGTACCCTGCTTGGCGGCGCGCAGCAGAACGCGTCCGGCGCCCCAGCGGCCCTCGACGTCGTGATGCAGCGTGCGGCCCGAACGCAGCGGCACGAAGATCATGTCGCGCTTGGCCGATTCGGTCGCCTTGCGGATCGCCTCCGGCACTTCGCGCGCCTTGCCGTGGCCGAAGCCGACGCGGCCCTTCTGGTCGCCGACGACGACGAGCGCGGCAAAGCCGAAGCGACGGCCGCCCTTCACCACCTTGGCGACGCGGTTGATGTGGACAAGCTTGTCCACCATGCCGTCGTCGCGCTCTTCGCGTTCACGCTCGCGGCCGCGGCCGCCTTCCCTACGTTCCTGTGCCATATCCTAGTCCTTGTTCTTTTCCGGAAGCACGGGTTGCTGTTTGCCGGCGCCTCTATCGACACCGGCGGTGAATTTCTCCTTTGCATGATCTTGTCCGAAAAGTCTGCAACTTTTCGGGATCATGCATTAGAAGCTCAGACCGCCTTCGCGGGCAGCCTCGGCCAGCGCCTTGACGCGGCCGTGATAGATGTACGGGCCACGATCGAAGACGACTTCCTTGACGCCGGCCTTCGACGCGCGCTCGGCGATCAGCTTGCCGACCGCGGCAGCAGCGGCGCTGTCGGCGCCGGTCTTGAGCGAGCCCTTCAGCTCCTTCTCCAGCGTCGAGGCGGCGGCCAGCGTGTGGCCCTTCGCGTCGTCGATGACCTGGACGTATATGTGCTTCGAGGTGCGATGCACCGAAAGCCGCGGCCGCTCGCCGGCGACCTTCTTGAGCTGGCGGCGCACGCGCTGCGCGCGGCGCTGGGTTGTTTCTTTGGGGCTAGCCATGATTCTGTTCCTTGCCTTCAGAAAACGGGGGCAACCGTGTGCGGTAGGCCAAGCCTCCCGCGGTCGCGCCCCGCGGCGATCAAAAGTCTTACTTCTTCTTGCCTTCCTTGCGGACAATCCGCTCGTCGGCATAGCGCACGCCCTTGCCCTTGTAGGGTTCGGGACCGCGATACTCGCGGATCTCGGCCGCGACCTGGCCGACCTGCTGCTTGTCGATGCCGGAGACCGTGATTTCGGTCGGCTTCGGCACGGAGATCGTGATGCCCTGCGGCGTCTCATAGACCACGTCGTGGCTGAAGCCGAGCGCCAGCTGCAGGTTCTTGCCCTGCATGGCGGCGCGATAGCCGACGCCGGTGATCTCGAGCTTCTTCTCGAAGCCGTCCTTGACGCCCTGCAGGATGTTGACGATCTGCGTGCGCGACATGCCCCACTTGGCGCGGGCGGTCTTGGTCTGGTCGCGCGGCTCGACCGAAATCTCGGCGCCTTCCATCTTGACCAGCACTTCGTCGTTGACCACGAACTTCAGCTCGCCCTTGGGGCCCTTGGCCGTCACGGTCTGGCCGTTGACGGTCGCGGAGACGCCCTGCGGCAGCGAAACGGGTTTCTTTCCGATACGAGACATTGTTGTCTCCTCTTCCTTTACTGCTGTGAATGGTGAATGGTGAAATGGCGAACGGCGCGGTCAAAAGTCCCGTGCAGTCTCACCATTCACTATTCACCATTGACCATTCACCCTTAGAAAATCTGGCAGAGGATCTCGCCGCCGACATTCTGCTCGCGCGCTTCGTGATCGGCCATGACGCCCTTCGGCGTCGAAAGGATGGCGATGCCGAGGCCGTTGGCGACATGCGGGATCGACTTGGCCGAGACATAGACGCGGCGGCCGGGCTTCGAGACGCGCTCGATTTCGCGCACGACCGGAGCGCCGTCGAAATACTTCAGCTCGATCTCGATTTCCGACTTGCCGTTCTCGAAGTCAGTCTGGCTGTAGTCGCGGATATAGCCTTCCGACTTCAGCACTTCGAGGACGCGGGCGCGCAGACGCGAGGCCGGAGTCGAGACGCTCGACTTCTTGCGGCCATAGGCGTTGCGGATGCGGGTCAGCATATCGCCGAGAGGATCGCTCAATGACATCTCAGTGTCTCCTTACCAGCTCGACTTGACCAGGCCCGGGATCTGGCCGTTGTTGCCCAGATCGCGAAGCGCGATACGCGAAAGCTTGAGCTTGCGATAGTAGGCGCGCGGACGCCCCGTCACTTCGCAGCGGTTGCGGATGCGGATCTTGGCCGAGTTGCGCGGCAGCGCCGAAAGCTTCAACTGGGCGCGGAAACGCTCTTCCATCGGCTTGGACTGGTCCATGACGATTTCCTTGAGCGCCTTGCGCTTGGCGGCGTACTGACCGGCAAGCTTGCGGCGCCGGTTGTTCTTCTCGACTGAGCTGGTCTTTGCCATTTCAGATTTTTCCTTTTTCGCTGCCGTTACTGGCGGAAGGGGAAGTTGAAGGCCTTGAGCAGCGCCCTGGCCTCGTCATCCGTCTTCGCCGTCGTACAAACGATGACGTCCATGCCCCAGACCTGATCAACCTTGTCGTAGTTGATCTCCGGGAACACGATGTGCTCCTTGATGCCCATGGCGTAGTTGCCACGGCCGTCAAAGCTCTTCGGGTTGAGTCCGCGGAAGTCGCGAACGCGCGGCAGCGCGATGTTCACGAGGCGGTCGAGGAACTCGTACATCCGTTCCTTGCGCAGCGTGACCTTGGCGCCGATCGGCATGTTCTCGCGCACCTTGAAGCCCGCGATCGAGTTGCGGGCGCGGGTGACGACAGCCTTCTGGCCGGCGATCAGCGCGAGGTCGTCGGCCGCGACCGAGGGCTTCTTGGAATCGCCGGTCGCTTCACCGACGCCCATGTTCAGCACGATCTTGTCGATGCGCGGAACCTGCATCTCGTTGTCGTAGCCGAACTGCTCCTGCAGCGCCTTGCGGATGGTCTCCTGATAGACCTTCTTGAGGCGCGGCTCGTTCTTGGCAGCTGCCTGCTTGGTTTCAGCTTTAGCCATTGATGACTTCTCCCGAACGCTTGGCGACGCGCACCTTCTTGCCGTCCTTCTGGATGGCGAAGCCGACGCGGGTCGGCTTGCCGTCCTTGGGGTCGGCCAGCGCGATGTTCGACAGGTGGATCGGCGCTTCCTTGGTGATGATCCCGCCCTCTTGGGACTGGGTCTGCTTCTGGTGACGGCGAATGAGGTTCACGCCGCGGACCAGCGCGGTGTCTTCCTTCGGCTGCACCGACAGGACTTCGCCCGAACGGCCCTTGTCCTTGCCGGCAAGCACGACGACTTTGTCGCCTTTTCTGATCTTTTGCATGGGTCCGGCTCCTTACAGCACTTCAGGCGCGAGCGAGATGATCTTCATGTGGTTCTTGGCGCGAAGCTCGCGCGGAACCGGCCCGAAGATACGCGTGCCGATCGGCTCTTTCTTGTTGTCGACGAGAACGGCCGCGTTCTTGTCGAAACGGATCACGCTGCCGTCCGGACGGCGGATGTCCTTGGCCGTGCGAACCACGACCGCCTTCATCACATCGCCCTTCTTAACGCGGCCGCGCGGGATGGCTTCCTTGATCGACACCACGATGATGTCGCCGACGGAGGCATACTTCCGCTTCGAACCGCCCAGCACCTTGATGCACATGACACGACGGGCGCCGGAATTGTCCGCGACGTCGAGGTTTGTTTGCATCTGAATCATGACTGGCCGCCTTCTTCTTTTCTAACGGGACGGGCTTTCACCCCTCCCCGGTCTGTCCAAAATTCGTTTCGTTCGCCCGGATCAAGCCTGATCCGCGGTGATGACGACCCAGCGCTTGTCCTTGGAGATCGGCTTCGATTCCTGGATGAACACCTGGTCGCCGACCTTATGGGCGTTGTTCTCGTCATGCGCCTTGTACTTCTTGGTCAGGCGCACGGTCTTCTTCATCACGGGATGCGTGAAGCGCCGCTCGACCTTGACGACGACCGTCTTCTCGTTCTTGTCGCTGACGACGGTGCCCTGCAGGATGCGCTTTGGCATGGTTCTCGTCCTTAAGCCTTCTTGGCCGCGGCTTTTTCCGCGGCGATGGTCTTGATGCGCGCGATGTCCCTGCGGACCTGCTTCACGCGTGCGGTCTTCTCGAGCTGGCCGGTGGCCTTCTGGAAGCGCAGGTTGAACTGCTCCTTCTTGAGGGCGGCCAGGTCGTCGGCCAGCTGATCCTGGGTCTTGGTCCGGATGTCTTCGGCTTTCATGATCGCCTGTCCTTATTCTGCGATGCGCTGCACGAAGCGCGTCTTGACCGAGAGCTTGGCGGCGCCGAGACGCAGCGCCTCACGCGCGGTTTCTTCGCTGACGCCGTCGATCTCGAACATGATGCGGCCAGGCTTGACGCGCGCCGCCCAGTAGTCGACGGCGCCCTTGCCCTTACCCATGCGCACTTCGGTCGGCTTCGAGGTGACCGGCAGATCCGGGAACACCCGGATCCAGACGCGGCCGGCGCGCTTCATCTCGCGGGTGATCGCGCGGCGGGCCGCCTCGATCTCGCGCGCGGTGACGCGGTTCGGCTCAAGCGCCTTCAGCCCGAAACCGCCGAAATCCAGATTGGTGCCGCCCTTGGCGGTGCCGTGGATACGGCCCTTGAACTGCTTGCGGAACTTTGTGCGCTTTGGCTGCAGCATCGTTCTAACTCCAAATTCTCAAATTTCTCAGGCGTTCTCGCGACGGCGACCGCGCTCACGTTCGCCGGTCTGACCGCCGTGATCGCCTTCCGTGGCGCGACGCTCCGACGCCATCGGGTCGTGCTCGAGGATCTCGCCCTTGAACACCCACACCTTGACGCCGCAGATGCCATACGCCGTGTTCGCCTCGGCCGTGCCGTAGTCGACATCGGCGCGCAGCGTATGCAGCGGCACGCGGCCTTCGCGGTACCACTCCATGCGCGCGATTTCGGCGCCGCCGAGACGGCCGGAGCAGTTGATGCGGATGCCTTCGGCACCAAGACGCATGGCCGACTGAACGGCGCGCTTCATGGCGCGACGGAACGCGATGCGGCGTTCGAGCTGCTGGGCGATCGACTGGGCGATCAGCGTGGCGTCGATTTCCGGCTTGCGCACTTCAACGATGTTGAGGTGCGTCTCGGACTTCGTCATCTCCATCAGCTTCTTGCGGAGCTTCTCGATGTCGGCGCCCTTCTTGCCGATGATCAGGCCCGGACGCGCGGCATGGATGGTGACGCGGCACTTCTTGTGCGGACGCTCGATCACGACCTTGGAGATCGCGGCCTGCTTGAGTTCCTTCTCGAGATACTTACGGATCTTGATGTCTTCATGCAGCAGCTGACCGTATTCGCCGGTGTTCGCGAACCAGCGCGAATCCCAGGTGCGGTTGATGCCGAGACGCAGCCCGATCGGATTGACTTTCTGGCCCATTATGCGGCCTCCCCTTTTTCCTCGACTTCACGAACGACGATCGTGAGGTGCGAGAACGGCTTTTCGATACGGCTGGCGCGACCACGGCCACGCGCGTGGAAACGCTTCATGACGATCGACTTGCCGACATAGGCTTCCGATACGATCAGTGCGTCGACATCGAGGTCGTGGTTGTTTTCCGCGTTGGCGATCGCCGACTCCAGGGTCTTCTTGACCGTGCCGGAAATCCGCTTGGCCGAGAATTCGAGGTCGGAAAGCGCTGTCGCGACCTTCTTGCCGCGGATCAGCGCGGCAACCAGGTTCAGCTTCTGCGGGCTGATACGGATGGTGCGCAGAACGGCGCGCGCCTCGTTGTCAGCAAGCCTGCGCGGAGCTTTGGCCTTGCCCATGATTATTTCCTCTTCGCCTTCTTATCCGCGCCGTGACCGTAATAGGTCCGGGTCGGAGCGAATTCACCGAACTTGTGGCCGACCATGTCCTCGTTCACGGAGACGGGAACGTGCTTCTGGCCGTTGTAGACACCGAAGGTGAAGCCGACGAACTGCGGCAGGATGGTGGAGCGACGGCTCCACATCTTGATCACCTCATTGCGACCGCCTTCACGAACCTTGTCCACCTTCTTGAGAAGGTAGCCGTCGATGAAGGGGCCTTTCCAAATCGAACGAGTCACTTGGCGTTACCTCTTCTTAGCTCTTGCGCTGATGGCGCGAGCGCACGATGAACTTGTCGGTCGCCTTGTTGGACCGCGTCTTCTTGCCCTTGGTCGGCTTGCCCCAGGGCGAAACCGGGTGACGGCCACCCGAGGTGCGGCCTTCGCCACCACCGTGCGGATGATCGACCGGGTTCATGGCCACGCCGCGATTGTGCGGGCGCTTGCCGCGCCACACCGTGCGGCCGGCCTTGCCGTCGTTGATGTTGCCGTGATCGGGGTTCGACACGGCGCCGACGGTGGCCATGCAGGAACCGTGCACGACGCGCTGCTCGCCCGAGTTGAGGCGCAGGATCGCCATGCCCTGGTCGCGGCCGACGAGCTGGGCGTAACCGCCGGCCGAGCGGGCGACCTGGCCGCCCTTGCCCGGCTTCAGCTCGATATTGTGGACGATCGTGCCGACCGGCATCGAAGCCAGCGGCATCGCGTTGCCCGGCTTCACGTCGACCGCTTCGCCGGCCACGATCTTGTCGCCGGCAGCCAGACGCTGCGGCGCCAGAATGTAGGACAGCTCGCCGTCGTCATACTTGATCAGCGCGATGAAGGCGGTGCGGTTCGGATCGTATTCGATGCGCTCGACCGTGCCGACGACGTCGTACTTCTTACGCTTGAAGTCGATGATGCGGTACGAACGCTTGTGACCGCCGCCGATGAAGCGGGCCGTGATGCGGCCGTAATTGTTGCGGCCGCCCGACTTGGTCAGGCCTTCGGTCAGACCCTTGACGGGCTTGCCCTTGTAGAGGCCCGAGCGGTCGACGATGACCAGCTGACGGGTGCTCGGCGTTACCGGGTTGAATTTCTTGAGTGCCATTGTCCTGTCCTCGCGGCCTTGCTCAGAGACCCGTCGCGACGTCGATCGACTGGCCGTCGGCCAGCGTCACAACCGCCTTCTTGACGTCGCCCTGGCGGCCAACCGTGCCGCGGAAGCGCTTGATCTTGCCCTTACGGACGAGCGTGTTCACGGCCGTAACCTTGACCCCGAAGAGAGCTTCCACGGCGGCCTTGATTTCCGGCTTCGACGCCTTCTTGGCGACATTGAAGACGACCTGGTTCTGCTCGGAAGCCATGGTCGACTTTTCGGTGATCGCCGGCGAGACGATCACGTCGTAGTGACGGAGGTCGGTCATTTGAAGCGCTCCTCGAGAGCCTCGACGGCGGCCTTCGAAAGGACCAGCGTGCCGCGGCGCAGAATGTCGTAGACGTTGATGCCCTGGATCGGCAGCACGTCGATGTTGGGAATGTTGGTCGCCGCCAGCTTGAAGTTCTGGTCAAGCTCGGCGCCGCCGATCACCAGGGCATTGGTGAGCCCGAGCGTCTCGAGGCTCGCCACCAGCGCCTTGGTCTTGGCTTCGGCGAGCTTCAGCTCGTCGACGATGATCAGCGAAGCGCTCTTGGCCTTGGCCGAGAGAGCGTGCTTCAAGCCCAGCGCGCGCACCTTCTTCGGCAGCTCGTGCTCATGGCTGCGCACGACCGGGCCGTGCGCCTTGCCACCGCCGCGGAACTGCGGAGCGCGAGCCGAATGGTGACGGGCGCGGCCCGTACCCTTCTGCTTGTACATCTTGGCGCCGGTGCGCGCGATCTCGGCGCGGCCCTTGGCCTTGTGCGTGCCCTGCTGCTTCTTGGCCAGCTGCCAGCGCACGACGCGCTGCAGGATGTCCTCACGCGGGTCAAGGCCGAAGATCTCCTCGGAGAGCTTTACCTTGCCAGCGTCCTTGCCGCCGAGGGTTGTGATCTTGAGGTCCATTATTCCGCTCCCTCATTGGCCGGGGCATCGTTCTTGGCGGCAGCGGCACGGATCGCGGCTGGCTTCGGCGCGTTGGCCGGCAGCGCAACCTTGGCCGCGTCACGGACCAGGATCCAGGCGCCCTTCACTCCCGGGACGGCGCCGCGGATCAGGATCAGGCCGCGGTCGGCATCGGTCGAGACGACCTCGACATTCTGGGTGGTGACGCGGACGTCGCCCATGTGGCCGGCCATCTTCTTGCCCTTGAACACCTTACCGGGGTCCTGGCGCTGACCGGTCGAGCCGTGCGTGCGGTGCGAGACCGAGTTACCGTGCGTGGCGCGGCCGCCACCCATGTTGTGCCGCTTGATCACGCCCTGGAAACCCTTGCCGGTCGAGGTGCCCGTCACGTCGACCTTCTGGCCAGCGACGAAGTGCTCGACGGTGAGCTCGGCGCCGACGTCGATCATGTTGTCGGCGGAGACGCGGAACTCGGCGAGCTTCGCTTTCGGCTCGACGGAGGCGGCAGCGAAATGGCCGCGCATCGCCTTCGACGTGTTCTTCACCTTGGCAAGGCCAACGCCGAGCTGGACGGCGGTGTAGCCGTTCTTCTCCTGCGTGCGCTGCGCCACGACCTGGCAGTTCTCCATCTGGAGAACGGTGACGGGAACGTGTTCCCCGGCATCGTTATAGATGCGGGTCATTCCCACCTTCTTTGCAATCACACCTGAACGCATCGGTTCAATTCCTTTAGAGTTCCCTGTCGGGGCTGACGCCCCTCCACGCCTCTTGGTTCCTTCAGAGTTCCGGGTCGCCCCGCCCTCTTGTTCCTTAGAGCTTGATCTCGACGTCGACACCGGCGGCCAGATCGAGCTTCATCAGAGCATCGACCGTCTGCGGGGTCGGATCGACGATGTCGAGCAGCCGCTTGTGGGTGCGCATCTCGAACTGCTCGCGGCTCTTCTTGTCGACGTGAGGCGACCGGTTGACCGTGAACTTTTCGATCCGCGTCGGCAGCGGAATGGGGCCGCGGACGTTGGCGCCGGTGCGCTTGGCGGTCGACACGATTTCGCGCGTCGAGGCGTCGAGCACCCGGTGGTCAAACGCCTTAAGGCGGATGCGGATATTCTGTCCGTTCATGCGTCAATTCCTTGTTCTGGCGCGGCGCGGGCAGCCCCGCGCCCGCGACAGATCCGTTTCGTCCAATTATTCTTTAATGGTGACGACGATGCCGGCACCGACGGTGCGGCCGCCTTCACGGATGGCGAAGCGCAGCTTCTCTTCCATGGCGATCGGCACGATCAGCTCGACGTCGACGGTGATGTTGTCGCCGGGCATCACCATCTCGGTGCCGGCCGGCAGCGTCACGATGCCGGTCACGTCGGTGGT
>NZ_NSFZ01000023.1:0-20074 GCF_002294915.1 Mesorhizobium sp. WSM3879
CTCATCATCTGCGACGAGGTAACCAGCGCGCTCGACCCGCTTGTCGCAGACGGCATTCTCAAGCTGTTGCTCCGCCTGCAGAAGTTCGAAGATGTAGCCTATCTTTTCATCACCCACGATCTTGCGACCGTTAAGGCTATCGCCGATTCCATCGCGGTGATGTATCGCGGCGAGGTCGTCCGCTACGGCTCAAAAACCCAAGTGCTGCGTCCGCCCTTCGATGCCTATACCGACCTGCTGCTCTCCTCGGTTCCCGAGATGGAGGTCGGCTGGCTGGAAAGCGCTATCAAAGGACGCCGCATGGAGAGCGCGGGAAACTGAGCTTCACCTGAATGCGCGATTACCCCCCGCGATCACCCCTAAAAATACATTACGCGTTGGTGTGACCCGAATAGCCTCTAACTGCCCGGTGCTGTTTCATGCAGTTTATTCAGAGAGGCTGGGGACGCCGAGACTGTCACTGGGTCGCAAAAGTATGATCCGAATAGGCCTGAGGCTCTGCAGAGCGTTCACATGGTGTCATTGCCGACTTTTGTTGGAGCGGTCAGCACGCTCCCCACATCCACTAGCCATGTCGGGTGCTCTACTTCAGAACAATGCCGACATACGCCGTGCCCTTGACGGGAGAATGGAAGCAGTCTCGCCAAAGTCTATAGCAACGAAAGTGGAACAATGTACGAAGCATCAAGAGAGGAAAGTCTTTCCGGGTTCAGCGAATGGCTGGAGCAGAACGGTCCGGTTGAGAGCCATCCAGGCGGTGATCTGCGATCTGAACGGCATCATGCGTGGCAAAAGGGCGCCCGTTGAGCAAGGGTCGAGGGTTCTTTAGGGGAGGGATCCGTATGCCTCTGTCGATCGTCGGAGTCGATGTCTTGGGCGATAATATTATGGGCAGCGATCAAATATTCCAGACTGGCGATCGCGACGGCTTCCGTTGTCACCGGGCGAGGAGCCCTGCCGGTGAGTTGGACGTCGCGGCCGAGTGCGATGGTGCCGCTATGGCTTCCACTCGAAGATGGCAAGCCTTTCCTTGCCGACCCACGGCAGGCGATGGCCGCGATCGTGCGGGAATATCAAGAATTGGGCCTTCGCCCTGTGGTAGTGACCGAGATGATTCTATCCGATCCAGAGCCGGACAGCGCGATTCCGCCGATCTCGTCCTACACTGGGAAACGCTTGGATTCCGATTCAATCCTATCAATCGACGAGACGATTTCGGCGAGTTCTTCTCCGACGGGGACTTCAGCGGGGCGTGATCGGTTGACGTTCTCCCCGTTTTGCATCCGTTAACCATAGCAGCTTCTCTGTTCGTTAAATCTCGGCTTTCCAACCATTTCAAGTTCCTGCAAGCTGTCCCCTATTTATTTGTCTCAGTGCATATGTGGACGCCTCCTTGGCAAGAAGAAAGTGGCACCATTCGGTTGCAGTCATATGTTGGCCTTTCGTTGCGGTGTGTTGAGCCGCTGGCCCTGATGAAGCGGATTGGATCTCTAAACACTCCAGCGTGCTCTAAGTCGCTGCACCCTTCGGGCTTTCCAACCCCTGGCCCCTGACCGGTTCTCGTCAAGTGTCTTTCGTCCTCACCAACTCGTTGTCGCGTTCAAGCCCACGCCAGATCAAGCGGGGATGGCACGGTAAATCTCTCCTCTCGTCATAAGCGCCCACGCAATGCGCCATCTTGTTGGCGAGCCCAACCGCCATGACCCTCGCAGGCTTTTCTCCATGAGCTTCCGGATCCACACCGTCTTGGCGGCCCCTTCCCTGCGAGCGAAGCAGATCACCGCCGGCGCTCCGAGAACGAGCAATGTTCGAAGATACCCGTCGCTCATCTTGGTGATGCTCCGCAGCCGTTGCTTGCCGCCGGAAGAACTCTCTCTCGGCGTAAGACGAGCCAGGCGGCGAATTCCCGGCCAGATTTGAAGGCTGTCGGGTCTGCGACTGTCGCTGCCATCGTGCCGTTCTTCAATCACTTCATCGACGACGACAAGGGCCGACATGAAGGGCTTCATCAAGCATCCTCCGCGTCATATGAGCAACGCCCCTGGCTCGAAGCCTGAACGGAGTGGATATGGGCTCTCCCGTGCTGAAGCTATAGCGCGCTAAGCATTCTTCTCCTCATAGCCGTATCGCGTCCTGATCCTTGCCGGCATTCAAATCCTGCCCGGCGACCGTCGCGCAAACCATTCTCGGGTCAGCGACGTCGGTGTCGGAAGCAAACGGGCGCGAGCAGCTCGATCTCTACGAATTCGGCCCGTAGCCAGCCGGGGTTGGCGCTGAAGAGCGTCGCCGGGCGACGATACGCACAAGCTCGGCTGAGGTCGTTCGCCACTCCCGCCGCTGAGCGTACTTCCCAATCCTTCTTGCGTTCTAATTCAGCCGATGCCACAGATCTTTAAACTAAATTTAAGGAGTCTTTGCGAGCGCCAATCGTTGACAATGCTACGTTCGCCGCAACGTTGCGGGCAGGCGCCGCAGAAAGCGGGTGCCGATCTACACTCAGACCGCCGCACGCCACAATACGGAGGTCAACACAATGGCAAGAAGAGCGATCATCCTGCTTGAATGCCATCCAAGGGGCAATGGTCCGCTATACGTCCGAGCGGCCCGGCGTCTTGGTCTTCGACCAATTGTTCTGTCGGCCGACCCCACTGGTCTCGACTATCTTTCGGGGGAGGGAGTTGAGGCAATCGGTGTCGATACAGACAATCTCGAGGCGCTAATGCGCGAATGTTATCGGCTGCTTGAGATCTATGACATTGGCGGCATTACGAGCCCCAGAGAATCGTTCTATGCGACAGCCGGCAAGCTCTGCCATCAGTTCGAGCTACCTGGGCCGAACCCCGCATCCATTGAACGATGCTGCGACAAATTCTTGCAACGTCAGCTCCTCGCGGAGGCGGGCGTTCCAATACCTGCTTATCGCTTGGCGACGAATTCAGCGGAGGTGGAGAATTATGCCGCGCAGATCGGCCTGCCGGTGGTTCTAAAGCCAGCCGTAGGCATAGGCAGCATTGGTGTCCGATTGTGCCGGAATGCCGATGAGCTGGCCGAACATACAACCTATCTGATGGGCGAAGAGCACATTTGGTGGTCTTCGCCGAGGATCCTGGTCGAAGAATTCGCACAAGGCCCCCATTATTGGTCCGAGATGATGGGAGATGAGGTCGTTGGAATTGGCACCGCTGACTTCGGTCCCGCACCGTATTTCGTCTATCGCGAGTTTACCTTTCCAGCTCCGCTGACTGATCACGAGCGCAAGCATATCACCGATGTTTCGCTGAGCGGCTTGCGAGCTCTCGGCCTTGGCTGGGGGCCAGCGAACATTGAATTCCGGTGGACAAAGCGCGGCCCAGTCCTCATTGAAGTGAATCCGCGTCTCTCTGGTACGCTCGGAACTCAAGTGGTTCAGGCGGCTTCCGGTGTCGATCTTGTCGCTGAACACATCAAGCTTGTCATCGGCGATGAAGTGAATTTGCGCAGGAGGCATTCGCAAACTGCGGCCGCGCGATTACTAATTCCTGATCGGGATGGCACCCTCGATTGGATTGTGGGTGCGCGTCGGGCGGCGGCGGTGTCAGGTGTCGCCGAGGTAAAATTGTATGTGGAACCGAAGTCGCAGATCGTCAGGAACGGTGATTATCGAGACCGGATCGGATATGTCATCGCCGCTTCCCCCACCCTTGCTCGAACCCAGGAGATACTTCAACGCGCCGTCGACTTGATCGAGTGGTCGATTACGTCATTTCCGGCGTGTAGCGAATAGGAGAACGATATTGCTTTCGCGCACGTGCTCATGCCCCGTCGAGTGGATGCCACGGGCCGAGGGATCCGACAGGCGGTGCGCTCCAGATCGCACATGCCTCCTTCCGCAGCGCTGTCCTTTGCGCCGGGCCCAGTCGTCGATGTCAACCAATCGGTACTTCCGGCGGCTCGAACCCCGGCCGCGCGGATCATCTGCGTGTCGCCGCTCACCGGCATGGCGAGCCTATCCCGACAGGCGTGAGACCGGCTCGCGACCTACAGCACAGCCGATCGCCAGTTGGCTTCGCGGAGCCGAACCGTGCGCCGGCTTTCGGTTGAACAGGCCGGCGGTCGTGTGCGTCAAGTTCTTGTGTGGATGCCAGCCGTTTTGCAAGGAAGAACCTGAAGCATGGGGTGCGGAATCCGGGGTAATCGCGCACTATTCCGATTTGATCGCTAGCATCGTTCCGAAATGATGACGCGCACCATTCCGACAATTATCCGCGCACCATTTCCGAAAGGATGGCGCGCAGTAAGTCGCTGTCGTGCCCGATCGTTGAGGTTATTTCTCCTAGTGGAACCGCCACGAAGAAGTGAATTGCCGACGAGGTGATTCATGATGCGCTAGGTGCGCGAGATATTGAAACTGCAGCTGGATGTCAATCTTTCGAACCGCATCATTGCCAAGCAACTAGGCGTCGGGGAGACTTCGGTCCGCGACACTTTGAAGCGATTGCAGCGGGAAGGACTGACATGGCCTGTACAGGATATGATCAGCGACAGCGAGCCGTAGCAGCGCCTTTTCGAATACCGGTATCCAGTTGGATCCCGACCAATGCGCTCTTCCCAGAGCATACGGGGCGCCCGGTAAAGAAGCTGTGCGCCGGAAGCAGTCCGAGCGGGAGTGGTCTGCTGGCGGGCGCGAACTAAAGCGCAAGCACGTGACGTTGCACGTTCCGGGAAGGGGCCCGGCTGCCCCGCGAAAGGATTGGCGATGGGCCAGGGCTGGAGCTCGGAGCAGATTGCCCAAGCCAGCAAGTCTCTCCTCCATATAAGTGTGCAAGGTTGCGTGGAACGCAAGCTTGGTCGGCTTGGGCCGAGGGCGACTGCTCAGTTGGCATGCGGATTGATCGGCCCGTCGCCCGATACTCAACCCGCCGCTGCGGGTGACTGCGTTGCGCCGCAGTTGCACGGGAAATTGTCGGGGCGGACCGACCGAGCCGGCGCCCAATCTCCTGCATGGAATGGTTCTGTACCCTGAGAAGTGCGATCTCTTCGCGCTCACCAATGACCACAGTTGGCTTCGCCGAGGATCTGAACATCGCTGGTGGCGTACCGCCCGCCCTTCGGAACCATTGGTTCCTACAGGTTGCGACACTTCGGCTTCGAGCGCAGCATCTTCGCTGCTCAAAAAATTCACCGATGAGCGTTTCGGCGGATGAAATTGCTTCCCGTTGCGACAAGGATCATGGCTTGCGAGACGTCGATGCGCTGCTCGTAGTCACGCACGAGGCGGCGCCATCTTGTCATCCAGCCAAAGGTCCGCTCGACGACCCAGCAAGCGGGGCAGGATCCCTGGTCGTCGGATTGTCGGATGATCTCGACAGAAACTCAAGGTAGGTGGCTTGGTCCATGAGCTTCAGCCGGTCCTAGGCGCCGTCGGCGAACAGATGCCTCACCCAGGGCCAGCGCTGCGGATAACCATCCAGGATCCCCTGAGCGCCGGACTGGCGGAGATATCGGCGGTGGTGAGGTTGACCATCAGCAGCCGCCCATCCGTCTCGACGGCAATGTGTCGCTTGCGGCCGACAATCTTCTTGCCGGTGGTCGTAACCCCTTTTTTCAACTTGCGGCGCCCTTCACCGACTGGCTGTCGATCACGCCAGCCGTGGGACTGGCCTCGCGCCCAACTCGCTCGCGATCCAGCATCAGCGCCACGTCAGGGAGGGTCTGAAACAGAAAGCGCCGCGCCAACTGCGGAACCAGCCGTAGACGTCTGCCAGGGGCCCAAATGGATCGGCAGCATCCGCCAACCACAACCGGATCGGAGCAGGTAGCGCACGGCTTTGACCACCTCTCGGAAATCAACCTCACGCGGACGGCCGCGACGTGGGGAACCCTTATGACAACGCACGCCCGGAAAGCTTCATGAAAACCTTGAAGCAGGCAGAAGTCGCAGGATTGGCCTATCGCGATGCACCAGATATGCGGCGTCGTATCGCGAGCTTCATTGAAGATGTCTACAATCGGCAACGGCTGCATTCAGCACTCGACTATCTTTCCTTGGCGGTTTGCGTCCCCGAAAGGCCTCTTCCGTCTCGAAAATCCACTAGGATGCCGCTGTTGATGGCAGTCCGTAGCGGATACGGCTCGTTTCGATCTTGCGAGTCTCTTCTCGGTGCCGTTGATACGTTTCATTGGAGGCAGCTAGCCTAATGATGTGATATAGGTCGAAGCCCGCCTCTGTGAGCATTTTTGGAAAGATACTCCCCGCCGTCAGCCCTGGAACCACATTAACTTCGAAGAAGTAACAGCGTTGCTGATCGTCAACAATGAAATCGAGGCGGCCGAATGTGTGAAGGTTGAACTCCCGAGCAATTTTTGTGGAAATCGAGGCAATACGACTTTGAATGGTGTTGTCGACGCCCTGGAACTCAACAGAGTAGCCGCCTTTCTGCGTCTTCTGATCATACCCGAGGAAGCCCAAGGGATTGTTGATCCGCGCGACTGGGAGCGGGCTAATCTTATACCGGTCGATTAAGATGCCACAGGTGTACTCTGTCCCGACAACTCGCTGCTGGACCAGGAACGAGCGATCATATGGAGAGATCCGTTCGGCATAGGATCGGAGGCCGTCCACCGAAAGCTCGTCTGTGCACTCGGCAAGGAAGGATCCTCCAAGCGTGTTCGGTTTGAGAACACAAGGGCCATCAATATGGCGCAGGGCCTCTGCAATGCCGGCTTCGAGGTTCCCCCGGGAGACGTGCACCATCGGAATGGGAGTCAACTCAGGGCAAAGCCGATTGGCTACTATGCCTTGCAGATATTTATCTGCTGAGAGCATAGCCGCGGTCTTGTCGCCAAAGCTACCTGGAATGTCGTGGAATTGCGCAAGAGCCTGTATTTGGCCATCCTCTCCGTCCTGGCCTTGAAGAAGTGAAAAGACAAAAGGGCCATCGCTCCCGAGTAAGTGAGCGAGAGAAGCAAGAGGATGCGTCTCAGCGCGAGCTACGAACTCGTCGTGGTCGGGAAGGCGATCTCCTTCGAGCACGAGCCTGAGTAATTCCCCAAAACGGGAGATGTAATAGATGGACACCAGTAATATGTCCGCGTCGGGAGCGTTGTTGAGGACGTCAGCGAAGTGATTATACATCGCAATAGACCAGTCGTGCTCAACGGACCGTCCGCCATAGATGAGCGCCAATTGCATCATAGATTTGTCCTTCGAAGATCTGCATGGTCAGCTTCATGGTTGGGCTAGGAACGAGAACAGCCTCCGGACTAAATAGGTTTGGTCTCGCTTGGTTTTCCTCGGTGCCTGATCCGACACCGTGAGCCGCAGAGTTTGGCAGACCCGCACCTGTCAGGCGTTGCCGCGAGGAAGGCCCTTGCAAACCGCGAACTTCATGGTTCCATCATCGTTGATTCCACCTTCGTAGAACATGCGTTCGCGGATAGAATTGTCCGGGTGGAATGTCAGCACTCGCGGTTTGATGTTTACCATCTGATGTTCCTCGATGTATGCGGAGGAGCAAACGATTATCTCATCTCCGACCTGGCACGTGCGAGCAGCGGCTCCGTTTAGAACACAGCATCGAGTACCCCGCTCGCCGTAAATGACATACGTGCTGATTCGCGAGCCTGTAGCTTTATTCCAGATCTCGACGAATTCCATTGGAAAGATACGCGCCTCGTCGCAATGATCTGGGTCCAGCGTTATTGAACCGTGATAGTTCAAATCGGCGTCTGTCACAGTGATGCCATGAAGCTTGGCGGCGACAAATTTTCTCATCACAGGTTACCTCTTTCGATTGTGGATCGCCAGGAGTGTCGGCAGCAATCTTAGTCGCGGTACGGGATTCTTCGACCTGCTATGACGGGTCGAAGGAAGCGCTATGGAGATTTCGACCCCGCGCCAGAAGGAGAAGGTAGTCACACGTAAGTTGGCGGCTATGAAGCAAGACGCATTTGCCGGGCTGGCCAGCGCCCCTGACTGTAATATGCGATCTGACGCAGACCTGACATGTTTCTTTCCTTCTCCCATCGATCACGCTGTCACTACGATTAACTGTCGGTCGGCTGCTCCCTCAGACTTGTAACGAAGGCAGCTTAACTCGTGCCAATTTGTCCGATCGAGCGGAGGTAAAAATTCTGCGCTTGATTTTCAGCTATTTAGCCTGATGCGAAACAAAAGAATGGTGTAACCGGCCTGAGTGACGAACCCGACAAAACCGACAGGAGGTGTCGGCACAGGTAGCCAACGCCATCAGGTCTGAGCCTATATTGGATGCTGCCTGTCGTCGGAGAACATGCGACGCCTATCTCAACCACATGAACCATGTCAGGCCCGCGCATGATGGAGGCTCTCGTGTTGCCTCTTGCCCGTCTTATGCACGACGATGGACCTTTGAGGCTGGCGGATGTAGCTTAAGCGATATTTGGCGTAGGATTCGGTTGCTTAGGTGTGAGTTTTCAGGAGGTTGTCCATTCGGACCGAACCGAGGAGACTGGAGGGTCCGAATGAACATCACAAGGCCGTCTCAGGCCGCTGCGTCGAGAGGAGATGGCGCTCGCGGTGATAGGAGGCGGTTTTCCAAAGCCCATGCGGCGCGCACTTATGGTGTTTCGGTCAAGACCGTAGCGGGCTGGGTGGAGCGCTACAAGGCCGAGGGCAGCAAAGGCATGGCCGAACGCTCGTCGCGGCCCACGCTCATGCCGGGCCTGACCGAACAGGCCGTGACCGAGCGCATCGTTGCCTTGCGCTGCCAGCCCCTGACCGGCAAGTACGTCGCCATGGAGGTCGGCGTCTCGCCCGCCACGGTCAGCCGGGTGCTCAAGTGTGCCGGGCTGTCGCGGCTGAGCGACATCGAGCCGGCCGAACCGATCCGACGCTACTAGCGCGAGCACGGCGAGATGATCCATATCGACATCAAGAAGCTCGGCCGCTTGAGCCAGGTCGGCCATCGCATCACCGGCGATTCGCAAACGGGCAAGTCGCGCCACGCCGGCTGGGAGTTCGTGCATATCTGCATCGACGACGCCTCCCGCGTCGCCTTCTCGCAAATCCTGCCCGACGAGAAAAAGGAGAGCGCCATCGCCTTCGTCAAGGCGGCGGTCGCCTACTACCGCCACGCCCGCGGCCACATCGGCACTCACGCGATACCTATCACAGATCGAGACCACCCACGTCTATTTGCACGCCGATCTGGAGCTTAAAGACCGCACCCTGGCGAAAACCGCGCCGGCCAACACGGCGCCAGGACGCGCTTTGATCGAACGGAGTTGCCAGCCAGCGGCACGACAGATACCCTCGGTCGCATCCAAATTCGTCCATGCCCATGCCCTCCAATGTTGAGCCAGCAGCTTAATCACGCCACCAGCCACATCTGCTCGCGAGCGGAAATCTGCGTAGAGCCCTGTCGGGCGAGTTCGCCGGCAAAGCCAGCCGCAAACGGAGCAAGTGGGCCCCGCACGCGAACACGAAATGGATGGATCGACATGAAACATCCTCGGGCCGTCGTGATTATGCCGACCCCATCGCAGCAATCCCCGCCCCCGAACCTCGCCATAGCCGGCACCGGTGGCCGCGCCCACCTCCATTTCCATCAGCCGTTCGGCGGCAAAGCCGATCATCTCGCGCAGCAGATCGGCACCCCTTGGCGGGTACCCCTGTCCGTCTCTTGCTTCTCGCCGCTCTCAAGGACGCCAGCCCGCAACCACAGCCCAATGAAATACGAGGATCAGCGATCCTGCGCGCCACCAGCCGCAGCAGCCACTCGTGGTCGACCGAGTCGAAGAAGCTGCGAATGTCGGCATCGAGCACCCAGTTCGCACGCTGGCTCATGATCGCCGTATGCAGGGCATCAAGCGCCATGTGGGGCTCCGCCCCGGCCGGATGCCGTAGGAGAACCCCGGAAAGTCGGCCTCGTAGACAGCACTCAGCACCTCCGCCACCGCGCTTTGGACGATCTTGTCTCCAGCGCCGGCACCCCGAGAGGCCGTTTACCGCCATCTTGGGAATGCAGACCCGCCGCACTGGCTGCGGCCGGTAGCGACCAGTGTGGATAGGCTCATTCCCGCACCCCGCATGGCTCCTGACTACACTTCAGACCCCGCGTTGTCGCGACGCCCGCAGACTCGGTTCCCGGCCTGCCCGCTAAGGATTTGACCGGATCGGACTTGCACCCACAAGCAATCATCGGCTTGGCATGACGTACTCCCGCTAGATGGTGTAGCTCGGCGGTGATGAAGCCGCTCGGGAGCGCGCCGTTAGTAGCGCTGTAGCGAGTGAGCGGCGTGTCGGTAGTCATCGGCGCTTTCCGGTAGGGCTTGATTGTTGACGCCAACCCATTTCGGAAGGACCACCCATGACCGACAACATGGATGAGGCCTGCGCACGCTCGTGGAGAAGACCCGGGCATCAGTCCGCTCCTCGCCAATATCTTCCTGCACTACATCCTCGATCTCTGGGCCCACCAATGGCGTCGTCGACGCGCAAGCTGACGGCGCTGCGCGAGGATGCCTGGCGGTCAGGCACGCGCAAATGGCTGCGCAGCACAGGTGGTTCGCCGCCTTTCCGCGTGGACACTACGGCTACTACGGCAGGCCGCACAACTATCCAACGACTCAACGGATTCCGTCGGCAAGTGCCGCCGGATATGGCTACGGTGTCTGAGACGGCGCAGCCAGAAAAGCCGGCGCATGGGCTGGTCGGAGTTCGAGACCCTGACGACGCGCTTCCCCCTGCCAACACCGCGCATCACTCGAACTTGGGCGCAAGCACGGATATGACGCGGGTTACCCTCGGGAAGAGCCGGGTGCGGGAAATCGGCCCGCCCGGATCTGTGAGGGCGAATGCCGAATGGCTGGGCTACTCGACCACGACCCTGCGAACTCCTTTGAGTACCTCGACGCGGCGCGGTCATCCATCAACCGCTGGGGCCAAAGCCAACCATTTTGCGCCGACGGCGCGACCGGCGGTGCCGCACCATCGGCATAGATTAAAGGGGGAGGGACATGCCCTGCCGGGCCGGCCTCTCTCCCTTTCACCAGCCGTAAGACGTCCGACTTCGCAGAAAACCTGCGCAAACCCCGGTGAAAATGCCGACAAATGATCAATCGCCGCAATGTACAATTGCGTCAATCAAAGGGCTATGTTCCAACCGGGTTAGCGTCCGTCGCGGGCGCGCATCCAAATACGTTGCGGTCGCGCGTCAAAGAAATCGGCGCTAGGGTTTGAGTAGTTGAGGCGGTCTGAAGCATCGAGTTGCTCAAAGGCGATCATGATTACCAGGCATAGATTACGGGTGGGCAGTATCTGCACATCTTACTGCGAAAATGGCAGCGGGCAGCCTATCTTATTTCTGCATGGTGCCGGATTCGGCGCGGACGGAAAGAGCTCATTTGTTCGGCGACTAAACGGTTTATCCGACCGGCTTAGGGTGATCGCGGTTGATCAGCTCCACATCGGCGAAACTGATTACCCGCCCGATCTCAAATATATAAACCGACTCGGCCGTGTAGACCATGTGATTCGCTTTATCGAAGATCTGGGATTAAAGCAGATCACCCTTGTCGGTCATTCGGAAGAAGCGTTCGTTGCCACGCGGATTGCGATCGTGCGCCCCGATCTTGTTGCCAACCTTATATTGCTGACCGCGAGCTCAACGTCGCCGGCATTTGGAGACCATCGGGACGAAGCCTGGATGCAGGCCCGCCGGCGGGCTTACGACTGGTCCAATCCGATGCCGACCGAGGAGGAACATGTTTCGCCGCAGCGGGAAGCAACCGGCGTCTTCGGAGGCGATGTGGAAGAGGCGGAGCGAGAGGCTTACAGGAGGGCCGCGGCACGAAGACAATACTCCATATTCCAGAGTCTATCCGTAGAGGAGACAGATCCTCGTCTCTATGTGATGCTGCAGCAAAGGTACATCTTCCCATACCTTGATCGGCCTTCATACGCAGACATTAATTATTTGGTCTAAGAACGATCCGACCGTGCCGCCGGAGGGGGGCTGGGACTGGCGAAGTTGATCAAACGGTCAGAATTCTACCTGCTGAGCAATGCAGGGATAGTATCCAAGTCGACCGGAGCGAGGCGGTGAACTGTCACATCCGACAGTGGCATAGCCTAGCAAAGAAGAAACAGTCAAATCTGCTCGACAATCCGTATGCCAGTGTTCCTTGTCACTGCAACATAAGATGCACAACGAATGTAGCTAGTAGGCAGGGATCTGCAGTCCCGCAGGAAAGACATTCCGACTATTACGAGATTAGGATAGCCTCAATGCGCTTGGAAGAATACGTTGAGTATGACGCCACGGGTTTGGCATCTCTCGTGACGAAAGGCGAGGTGACTGCTGTGGACCTGATACGTTTGGCCCGCCAAGCTCACGATGAGGTAAACCCACAAATCAATGCCGTCATCGAATTCTACGAAGACGCTGAGAGGGTTGCCGGCCCCGACGAAGGTCTCTTCAACGGCGTGCCGTTCCTTCGCAAGGACATTGGAGCCACCGAAGCTGGACGCCTTCAGGAAAAGGGAAGCCGTCTGTTCAAAGGCTACCGCTCCAATACAGAGAGCTATTTCTTCCGTCGCGCCCGAGCAGCCGGACTGCGCACTATCGGGAGAACAACAACGCCGGAGTTTGCCGCCTCCGACATGACTGAAACCATACTCAATGGCATTACCCGTAATCCGTGGGATTTGAATCGATCCGCTGGGGGCTCCTCGGGAGGAGCAGCGGCAGCGGTAGCGGCAGGCATCACTCCGATTGCACATGGCAGTGACGGAGGCGGGTCCATTCGACAGCCCGCCGGCTGGTGCGGCCTCGTCGGGATGAACCCGTCACGGGGTCGCATCTCAGGCGGGCCCGACCGTCAAGATTCTGGCTTTGGTCTTAGCAGAGAGTTTGTTCTGTGTCGGACTGTGCGAGATATGGCAGCCGCATTGGATGTCTTCTCCGGTCCCGAGCTCGGCGACCCATTCGTTATTATCCAATCGAACCGTCCTTATTTGGAGGAAATGTCACAACCCACGGGTCGTCTTCGGATCGGGGTTGCCAGAACGAAGTGGGGGCCGGACGATATCGAGCCGGAGATTCTCCAGGCGGTCGAATCTACCGCCTCACTCTTGGAAGAGATGGGACACTGCATGACGGACATCAAGCCGCCGTTCAAGTTCGAAGATTTCACCAATCTTAGACTTGACATCTCAGCTCTTGGTGCGAACTCGTTGGAAGAATCGGCACGCGCTTTGGGCCGCACTCTCGGCGCAGACAGCTTGGAGCCGGTCAACCTAAAGTTCTACGAAAGAGGTCGGAGCCGCTCTCTGTCAGTTTCGGCTGAAATAGATAAAACCATTCGGCGAATGCTGGTCCAAGTGGCCGAGGCTATTTCTGGCTACGATATACTGCTGACTCCCACTACCTCGACTGTAGCTCGACCGCATGGTGGTATTTACGCTCTGACTAACGAAGCTGTTTCCTTGGAAGAGTTTCTGGAAGCGGAATATGGAGCCTGTGCTCACCTAGGAGGGTTCAACGTCACCGGACAACCCTCCGTGTCACTACCCTCGGGCCTTAGCGCTGACGGATTGCCGATTAGCATTCATCTCGTCGGCCGCTTTGGCGATGAGGGAACCCTGGTGCGTGTCGCGCGCGATCTAGAGGAGGCCAGACCATGGAAACGCGTTCGGCCCGAGATCCGAGCACGCAACGGCTGGCCATCAGGCACAGGCAAGGAAAGCAAACTCCTCAACCAGATGCAGGAACGTGATATCGGCAACCCATAGCTGGTTGACCCCACTGAGGATCATGCCCCTGGCGAGGTTCGGCACGACTGGCCAACCGTGCCTCGAGTTCGTCGTTGCAGGAACAAAGGGTCGCTGGGCGGGGCATAGCAGATTGTCTTCACGCATGATGCGTAGAACGCACTTGTGGTTGACTTGCTATCCCTCCCGACGCAACAGGCTCCTATCCGGCGGTAACCGTAGTGCGCGTTGCTGAGAGCCACCTTTTTGAATGAAATCCCGCAAACCTGTCTCGGCCCGACGCGGGGCCGAATCCAGCCAGTGATGGTAATAGCTCGCGCGGCTGATGCGAGCGAGCCAGCACATTCGATCGATGTTGAATTCACCAAGCGACAGGCCGGTCGTCATCTTTTCGATGACTTTGAAGGTCCCGTTTCGCCAGGAGCGCTGCTCCGGCGCTGATCTTCCTCGAAGTGCCGGAAGGCTTCGAGGAAAAAATCGGGATCGAGCTGCTGTTGCCCGATGAAGCGTCGATATGAAAGATGTCGCCTTGGCGATCTTCGCGTAATGCAGGCACAAATGCGCGAGAAGCATTCCGCGCCCCAGCGGTGCCGTATCCGGGTCAGGCTCGAATGATCGGGCAGCACCTCGTGCAGGCCGTAGCCGATGAACCAGCGAATCGCGACATTCATCTGCGCGTCCCGGATCAGCCGGCGGTCATGCACAATCCCGAGCAGAAAGCCGTACAATTGGCCGTCGTGTTCGGCGAAAGGTTCGTCAGCCGATGACGGCAACCGGCGTCACGCACGAGATTCCTGATAGTCCCTCACTCAGGACGGGTATTTCAGCGTCGTGCTCGTTTCCACGTCTATCTTTCCCGACCTATGGCAGTCAGGCTCCTCTCGCACGGACGTGAATCTTTCTGGATCCGGCCTTCCTGCTCGCTGTGGGCGCTGATTGCGAGTGCGAGCTGTGCCTGTTACTGGTACGCACCCCCAGGATTTGCGTTCCGCCAAAATGAGAACCGCGGGAGGGCAAAATGAGCCTGCCCCGCATGCTGGGCTACCGCTCTCCCAAGTGGCGCTATCCCGGGCGGCCGATCAGGCTGTCAGCCAGCATTTAATCATCGCATAGCCGCTCATCAATGAGCCGCGGCCCCCGACGTAGCCGCCGACCATGTCAGAGACCGCGTCAATTGACTGATTGAACATCGGCACGATGACACCGCCGTTATCCCGAACGATGATGGCCATCTCGCGATAGAGGTCCTTGCGCTTGTCTTGATCGAGTTCGCCTCGCGCCTCTATGAGAAGTTTATCGAACTTCTCGTTGGAATAGTGCGTGTCGTTCCAAGGCGCCGTGGACAGGTAGGCAGTCGAGTACATTTGGTCCTGTGTCGGGCGCCCGGTCCAATAGGCAGTCGAGAACGGCTGCTTTATCCAGACCTCCGACCAATAGCCGTCGCCCGGCTCGCGCTTGACCTCAAGCATAATGCCGGCCTTGGCACAGCTCTGTTGATAGAGTTGCGCGGCGTCCACGGCGCCGGGGAAGGCAGCCTCGGAGGTCCGGAGCACGATCGGACCGTCATGGCCGGATTTCTTATAGTGGAATTTGGCTTTTTCTGGATCGAAGGTGCGCTGCTCGATATCGTCGGAGAATAGCGGGTAGGCATCGTTGATTGGGATGTCGTTGCCCACCGAACCATAGCCGCGCAGGATCTTGTCCAGCATTTCCTCGCGGTCCATGGCGAGCTTCAACGCCATTCGGAGGTCGTTGTTGTTGAATGGTGCAGTGTCGCAAAGCATGTTGAAGTCATAGAAGCCGAGCCCCGACACGTTCTGGATGGTAACCCGGGGGACACGCTTGACCAAGTCAACCACCTTCGGCTCGACCCGATTGATCATGTGGACCTGGTTGGCTTGCAGCGCGGAGATGCGGGCCGTGGTGTCATTGATGACAATGATCTCAACCTGATCGGCAAAGCCCCTCTTGTCCGCCTGCCAATAGTTGGCTGAGCGCTCGCCTCCGTGGCGGATGCCGGGCTCGTCGACGGTCACCTTATAGGGGCCCGCGCTAATACCGGCGGCCGGATTGTCCTTGCCCCCGTTCGGTTGAATGATGAGATGATAATCGGTCATCAGATAAGGGAAGTCAGCATTGGCCTCCTTCAGCGTCACCACGACCTCGCCACCATTCGCCTTAATGGCATCGATGCTTTTCAGCACGCCCAACGCGCCGGAGTTTGACTTGGCATCGGAATGGCGCTCGAGCGTCGCCACCACATCTTCTGCCGTCAAAGTTTTGCCGTTGTGGAACTCGACTCCTTTGCGGATCTTCATCGTCCAGGTCTTGGCGTCTTTCGACGAGCTGATTTCTTCGGCAATGCGGTATTCAATACTATTATCGGGCCTCACCTCCGCTAGCATCTCGCCCCAGCATTGGCCGAACATGGCCGGGACCAGGCCTCCAGCGATCGCCGGGTCAAGGCTGTCTGTCGACTGACCGCCCGCGAGGCCTGCTTTCAGAATGCCGCCCCTTTGCGGCACTTGCGCCTTCGCGGCGGCGGCAAGAAGCGAGTTGGCCAAGGTCGCGCTGACGCCGAGCGCCGTCGCGCGGCTGAGAAATTCACGCCGGCTCAGGCGTCTCGCCCCGATTTGGCTGCTGAGATAGTCCAGTTCCTGAGACATTGGAATGCTCCTCTCTAATCTGTTCCCTATTGGGCATATTCAGCCTCTTGTTTCGGTCACAGTAGCAGCGTTCGCGGGCCGCCGTGCGCTGGCAGTAAGGCAACGAACGCAGGATGTCAGCGTTTGTGCCTCAAATATGCTGAAAGACGACCTTTTTCTTCGAGGATTGAGCTCTGGACCCAAAATGTGATTTCAATCTCGAGGGGTCCAATTAAGACCTGAATGAGGACCTTGAATGACACATGTGGCGGCTTTTGCGCCGCGATCGATTTCCATCCGCAACGGCATAGCCTGAGGCTGCTCGACGACTGAGCGGCTTCGCCGCCTCGTCGCGCGGCGCAACCAGGTCGTTCGGCATTGCACGCGCGTGGAGAACGAGGTGCATGGCATCTTGCAGGCGCACCTCGTGCCGAAGTGCCCGCAAGCCGATCTGTTCAACCGTCGGGGTCGCGCCCGGCTCGAGCGCAGGTGCTTCCCGACGACGAGCGGGCTGCTATGCCCGCCACATCGGCGAGATCGACCGCCTGGCCGAAGATCTGGCTGACCTCGGATCAGGAGATCGCCCGGGAAGCGGTTGATGATGTGCAAGTCCGGCGGGCTTCGGACCATCACCGGCGTCAACGCCATCGTCGCGAGCCGTATCATCGCCCCGTCGGCGACATCCGGCGGTTCCGTGAACCGCAGAAGCTGGTGAGCTACTTCGGCATCAACCCTCGTGTGCGCCAATCCGGTCTTGGCTTGGCGCCATATGGCCGGATCAGCAAACATGGGCGTTCCCATGCCCGCGCCATGCTGGTCGAAGCCGCCTGGGCGGCGGCAAAGGCGTTGCAGGTCTGAACGATCGCCTTCGGGAACACAACGGTGATGGGGTCGAAGACGTCGATGCTGTCGCCCACGAACTCGACAAACACGTTCTCGTCGATCAAGTGCTTCTGGCGCATCGTCTGGCGCGCGCGCGCCCTTTCTAGGCCTCGAATGTCGTATAAAAGCAAAGCCGTCGGAATTGGCAGCGCGATACTCTTCCAATAGCAGCATCAACGTTACTATTGCGCAACGCAACTCCTTCTCCACATAGCTCGGCACCCGGCCGCCGATGCCTTTGCGACGTTGCCTTCGGCGCCGGAAAGAGCAGCAGCTAAAGGCCTTCGTCATTGTCCCCTCGGGCAGCGGCAGCTCAGCCCGGCAAGACGGGCGCGCCGCAGATAACCATGCACCATGCTTTTGCCCGGGCCCCGGACATGCCTTAGACGTAAAACTTCTCTGATCCGGCGCATCGACAATCTCTGCTGTTGGCATCAGGCTTCCTAGTTATAACCTGTAGCTGAGTTGTCGGCCGAACCTCCCGCACCTCCAAAAAGGTGCTCACGATCATCTGATTTGTTCCTCATGATCTCATGAAATCCGTGCACACCATCACCTGAAATACGCAGTCTCATGTCGCAGACATTCGTGACGAGAGGCGGGCATGGCGCTTTCCGCTTTGAGAATGTCGCCTACCGAACTAAGGGAAAGCAGGCAGGCGCAGGCTCGGGCGTTAGCTTCCGGCCCATGCGTTCAATCGACCGTAGCTGCGCATAACCGCCTTTACCGCATCGTGATCGATCGCGGCGACAAACCTTTCCTCGCGGCCCACCATGGATTCGGCCGCGACCATCGCGTTGATGATCGCTTCCTCCACCGCCTGAGCCGTCGCCTCGAACAGAGAATCAAGTCTGTTGTTCGGCAGGAAAGCGAGCTCGCCGACAGCGGGGGCTGTGGCCGACTCGCTGATGGTCAGGTTTGCTGTGGAGAAGGCAAGGCAAAGGTCGCCGGAACCGTCTCCAGCCGACGTACCCGTGCGGCCGATGCCTAGTCCCGCCCGTCGTGCAACCCGCTCCAACTGGGTCGGTATGAGAGGGGCATCGGTCGCCACCACGGCGATGATCGAACCCTGCTCACCGGCCCAGAGCCGGTCGGTTGTGATGTGTTCTCCGATTGGAACGCCAAGAATTTTGAGAAGCGGTCGAATTCCAAAGTTCGCCTGCACGAGGCAGCCGACAGTATAGCGCGAGCCGAGCAGGTCAAAGACCCTAGATGAGGTCCCCGTCCCGCCCTTGAACTCGAAGCAGATCATTCCCGTCCCACCGCCGACATTGCCCTCAGCTAGCGGCCCGCTGGAAGCACTATCCAACGCATTCTTAACATGCGTGGTTGTAACGTGAAAGGCGTTCATATCATTAAGGTAAGCATCACATGTCTCGCCGACCACAGGCAGCATGAACTTATACGGTCCGACGCCGGTGTCGGGTTTATCGATCATCCATTCCAGAATGGACTGATGAACCGTTCCCACGCTGTGGGTGTTGGTAATGCCAATCGGTCCCGTGAAGTAACCAGCCTCTTCAATCCAGTGTGTTCCGGTCATTTCGCCATTTCCATTAAGAGAGTGGAATCCCGCCCAGACGGGCGCCCGAATAGGCCCGGTCTGGCCTCGGGGAAGGATGGCAGTGATACCGGTGCGCGCCGGTCCTCCGCCTAGCGCGGGCGCGTCGCTGATCACGGTGGAATATCCTACCTCAATACCGGCAACATCGGTTATGGCATTGAAGGCACCCGTCCTTCCAGAAAACGGCAGCCCCAGGTCGCGTGCCCGCGGCTTAGACAATGTTTCAGATCCCAAGCGCTGAGTTGTTTGCATTGGTGTCCTTGTATGGCGAATTTTCTAGTCCGTCGACGCGTGAACGAGCATTCCTTTCGGTGGGTCAACCGATAATCACGTATCGTGAACGACCAGTCAGTTTGCAGCTCCTGCCCTTTCACGCTCCATTTGACGGTCTTCGTTCGTTCATGCGACACCCCTTGTTCCAAATCGGGCGTCGATACCAGTCATCGCGCTATTCCAATATGCGCGCTCAGCGGCTACGGTTTGGGATAAATCCTAGCCTGTTGGCGCAGGAACTCTGCGTCTTTGTCCCATTCTTCGACGAAGATGAAAGGGTCGTGTCCCGCGAGGTGGTGTAGCTCAGCGGTAGCGAAGCCGCTCGGGAGCGCGCCCTCAACAGCGCCGTAGCGAGTGAGCGGCGCGGCGGTGGTCATCGATGTTCTTCCGTTAGGGTCGAGTTGCTGACACCAACCTGATTCGAAGGAACCACTGATGACCGACGACATGGTGACCCTGCGCGTGGATGAGACCCCCAATGCCGATCTCCTGCGCGAGACGATCGGCTTTGCCGCCGAGCCGCTGATGGAACTGGAGGTGGGTGCCGCGACGGGCGCCGGCTACGGCGAGAAGAACGCGTGACGGACCGCCCAGCGCAACGGCTACCGCGAGCGGGGATTGGCAAATGCGAGCGGGAACCGGCGACCTGCGCATTCCCAAGCTCAAAGGGCTCCCACTTCACCAGCTTCCTGGAGCCTCGCCGCATCGCCGAGAAGGCGCTGACGGCAGTCATCCCGGTTCCAGGGTATCTCGACCCGCTCGGTCGACGACCTGGTTAAGGCGATGGCCATGAGCGGCATCTCCAAGAGCCAGGTGTCGCGGATGTGCGAAGAGAAGATCGACGGCAAGGTGAAGGCCCTGGCAGTCATCTGTGCGCTTTTTGCGCAATGGATCGCCCCATCTTCGTAGAAGCAGCCAAGTTGCGGGGAGAGGGTCTTGGCTGGATCATTTTTCGCGAGATCCTGCCCAATGCAATGT